>CAZHAK010000001.1:0-21969 GCA_964530625.1 uncultured Alphaproteobacteria bacterium
CGCAAAGTATTTACATCCGGCTCAGCAGGATATGGGTTCCAATTTAAGGTAACGTCCGCACATGAATTCGAGGTCGCAGTCAATCCGCCCACTCCCGGAGGAGTCAGACAGCCGCCACAGGCTTCCTCAACACAATTAAACAAGCCTGCCAAATCATAGTCGGCCAATCCGTCAGCAATCGTAAATGAATTCGTCCGCCATTGCCTCGCCTGTCCCGGCACACAAATACGCAGCCAGTAACGCGAAGGTTGAGGAGTCACTGTTGATATCGTAAAGGCGGGATCGGTTCCAAAGCCACCTTCACAACCGAACAGGTCAAGCCCGTTCATTGGGAATGCGTTAAAATTACACTCGCCGAATCCGTTGCCGACCACCGGTTGCTGGTCATCTGCATCTGGACCGTCGTTGTCCGCGTCCCAGAAAATCTCGACTGAAGCCCCATCCGGAATCGGCCCGCCCGTTCCATCACAGTTGATCGTCAACGGAATAGGATCACAAACGTAATAGAGAATCGCGTTAAACTGCGCGAACCCTGTCCCCGCCATCCCCAACACAACCATTCCAACCCATAGCATCCGTAACATAATCATTCTCCTATGTGCTGACCAAAGTTTCTCAAAATACCTTGTTTCGCTGTCGGGAACCCACTTGATTGCCCATGCGTTCAAATGAAAATGAGCACCCCAAAACCTCTTGCACCCTGTGTCACATGACGAAAAATTAATTGTTTGTTTCTACCTTACTTCCGTTCCGCCAATTATTAGCGTTTTTCCAATAAACAACCGCTTATCTCCGCCGTCTTCCCCCGCTCGAACTCGATGCTCCCCCGCCCCTTTCATACTCCTTAATCGCCTCCGGCAGCAGCTTTTCGAGCTGCGCGATACGGCGACTATCGGTCGGGTGCGTGGACAGAAACGCCGGCGGCGCGCCGCCCGGACCCTTGAAATCCTTGAAGCGCTTCCAAAAATTCACCGCTTCCCGCGGATCATAACCCGCCCGCGCCATATACATCAGCCCCATGCGATCCGCTTCCAACTCCTGCGCGCGCGAATGCGGCAGCGTGCGGCCCAGGGTCGTTCCCGCGCCATACGCCGTCATCGCCAGCATCCGCGTTTCTTCAGGCTTACTCGAGAGCGCAATATCCAAAGCCACGCCGCCCATCTGCATCAACAGCGCTTCGCTCATGCGTTCGCCGCCGTGCCGAGCCGTCGCATGCGCCACTTCATGTCCCATCACCGCCGCCAATCCCGCTTCGTTTTTTGTAATCGGCAAGATGGCCGTGTAAATACCGATTTTCCCGCCCGGCAAACAGAACGCATTCGGCTCCTCAGCGCGAAAGCACACATATTCCCACTGCGCGTTCGGCAGATTCACCACACCGGAAATCTTGCGGCCCACGCGCTCTACCAACTCCTGCTGCGCCGGATCCGTCGTGCGCGGCGTATTCGCCTTAATCTCTTGAAATGCCGACAGCCCCAACTCCGCCTCCTGCGACGAATTCAACAGCATCAGCCCCTTCCGCCCCGTCTCCGGATTGGTATAGCACGTCACAATCACCGCCAAACTAAACAGCGCGGCCAGTATCGCAAATTTCTTCATCGTTGCGTTCCCTTCATATTTCAAATCTCAGATTTGTTCGTCGCCGTTGTGGGTCTCCGGACCCGCAATGGCAAACCTAATTCAGAAAGATATCTTTCACCACACCCTTACCAACAACTTCGGCAATCCGGCCGATCAGCTCCGGCTTGGTATGATGCAGCGTCGCCCGCCAAACATCATGATCGCACTGAATCAGCAGTTTGCCCCGCTCAAGTCCCTGGACATGCGCGTATTTGGCTATCTGTTCGCCCACAATTTCGACCCAATTCTCTTCAATCCGCGCGAGCCGAAGCCCCTTCTGGTACTTCCGGTCGCGCAGAAGCGCATCAAGAATGGACTCTATCGGTTTTGACCTCATACCCCAATTTACGACTTCCTGCCTGTTCTCTCAAGCCTTTCCCCTAAAAAAGCACAACCCCCGGCGCCGCACGCCGAGGGTTGCTAATTGCCTACTAATGTTCTCGAACGAGTCTCTGCCGCGGCCTCAGTTAAGCCGGACCGGCATGATCAGCATCAGCAGGTCTTCATGTTCTTCCTGTTCGGTCGGCTTGACAATTCCCGCAGAGGTTGACGAGCCCAGCTCAAATCTTACGTCCGGCGTGTCAATCTGACGCAGCATATCCTGCACGTACGTCGCGTTGTAGCCGATATCCATCGGCTCGCCGCTGAATTCACAGGCAATGGTTTCAAAGCCTTCATTGCCCTGTTCGATGTCTTCTACTTTGATTTGCAATTGCTGCTTCCCGACGTGCACTCTGATCTGCCGCGAAATTTCGTTGGAGAAAATGTTCGCGCGGCGCACCGCCGAAAACAGCGAGTCAAGTCCCACCGTCAACACGTGATTGTTTTCCGTCGGAATCACGGCGTCGTAGTTCGGATAACGGCCTTCAATCAAGCGCGTGATCAGCGTGGTGTTGCCCGCGCGGAATCCAAGTTGCGATCCGGCAAAACCAATTTCGATATCGCCCTCGCCTTCCGCGATTCTTTGCACACCCTGCATGGCTTTGGCCGGAACAATCGCCGTCTGCATCTCGCCCTTGTAGCCGTTGGCCGTCGTGCCGATTCTGACTAAACGATGTCCGTCCGTCGAAACCAGTCGGAAATGATCTTTGGACAACTCCAAAAACACTCCGGTCAGCTGCGGGCGCAATTCATCCCGCGAGACCGCAAACAAAACTTTGCCGATCATCCGCCGCAGTTTCTGCCGCGGCATCTTGAAAGTCGATGTTTCGGAAAGCTGCGGCACTTGCGGATACACGTCCACCGATTCCGCCGAACACTGGTATTTCTTGCCTTCTGTGTCCGTAATCGTAATCCGATGTTCCTTGCTGGCTTCAATCGAAACCGTCACGTCCGGCAGCCCGCGCATCAGTTCCAAAAACTTGCGCGACGGCAACAGCGTGCGTCCGTCTTTCTGGCCTTGCACTTCAAGTTCGGTCTGCATCGTAACTTCGATGTCGGAACCGGTCAGCGTAAGTTTGTTGCCCTTGAGTTCTGCCAAAAAGTGCGACAGCACCGGCATCGGACTTTTTTGCGGAACGACGGTGGAGAGCGGCGCGAGTGCGCTGGCTAAGCTGCTTTGCGGTGCGGAAAATTTCATGGATGGTTTCTGAGTCTGAAGATAGAGAGAAGAGAATAAAGAAACAGTAGTCGTACCAGAGCCTGTGAATTGGTGGACAAGTCCGCTTACTCCTTAGTAATATGGAACTCTGTCATCTGCATAACCGAGTGCACGGCTCATCATACTTATCCCCTCGCCGAACGTTGTCCCCACTAAGCTGCTAATTATCCCCCGTCGTCCACTCCGCGAGTGTGTATCTCTCGCGCTTGCCCACACTAATTCACATTCTTGTCCGCATGATCGGGCCGAGCGATAATCTGCGTTCCAGATCATTTAATGCGGAAACTGTTTGCACTTCATCTTGTTTGCGCTGCTCTGCGATGGTATCCCGCGCGTGAATAACTGTCGAATGATCGCGTCCACCAAAAAATCCGCCGATAGTTTTCAGTGAATGCTCGGTCAGTTCTGTCATAAGATACATCGCGATCATGCGCGCGTAGGCAATCTCTTTCTTGCGAGTCTTGGCTCGCAGCGCGTCCTGACTGATTCTAAAGTATTCCGCCACAACCTGTTGAATCAATTCCACCGGAGGCCGTCCCGTGCGCTTGCCGGTCTTTTCTTGAATCACTCGTTGCGCAAGTTCCAGGGTCGCGGGCATACGCCCGAATTGACAATGCGCCACCAACGCGGCAAAAGCTCCCTCAAGTTCGCGCACGTTGCTGGTAATATGTGTAGACAGCAGATCTGCCACATCTATAGGCAGCGGAAAACTCTCAAGCTTGGCGCGATCCTGCAAAATAGCCAAGCGTGTTTCATACGTCGGCGGATTGACGTTAGTAACCAATCCGGAATCGAAGCGCGAAATTAACCGGTCGTCAAATCCCATCAATTCATGCACGGGCCGATCCGAAGTCATCACAATCCGGCGGCCGCTCTGATGCAGCGCATTAAAGGCATGAAAAAATTCCGTCTGCGTCCGTTCTTTCGTGGCAAAGAACTGAATATCATCCACCAGCAACAGATCAACATTGCGATACTTGTCGGCGAATTCCGATCCTTGTTGTGACCTGACGGATTGAATAAAATCCTGTGTGAAGCGCTCGGATGAGACGTATCTAACTCTGATGCCGTCATTGCGGCGCACACTCAAGACACGATTCCCGATGGATTGCAAAAGATGTGTCTTGCCCAACCCCGTTCCGCCATAGATCAGAAGCGGATTCCAGAGCGTGGGCCGTGATAAATCAGAAATTGCGAGACAAGCCGCGCGCGCGAAACTATTGCAATCCCCTTCGACAAAATTCTCGAAGCGATAACGTGAATTCAGATTGGACAGCGACACCGTCTCAGCCGCAAGGGTGGAGGGGCCGCTCCCGCCATTTGTTTCTACAAGTGGCGCAGGAGCCGGCGCGAATCTTATATTGCGTTGCCGGGGAATAGTGCCGCTGCCTTGAACACGGATCCGCACGCGCACAGGTTCGCCGGTGCTTTCCTGTGCCACGGCTTCCAGACCCGGCACAAAGTGTTCTTCCACGAATTCACGATGAAACTTAGAGGGAGCAAGCAGCGTCAGGATCCGATCTTCCAGCTTTTCCGGTTGAAGAGTCTCAATCCAGGAGCTGAACGTGGTTTCGGAGACCGAGGGGGCCACCGCCGACATGATTGATGTCCACAGTTCAGCGGCAGGCGGCGTAGCGACAGAAGCCATAAGCGAAAGTGAGTGGGGTGACAAGTGAAGAAAGGAAAAAGCGGATAAGTCCGCGCGAGGCGAGACCTTGCATCTCGAACCTCACCGTGCGGGCTCATTAATATAACACATCCACTCGGATTGTCAACGAGAATAACTCCTCTTTTTACTCGCATTTACAATCGTTAGAGAGTTGTTAATTCGTGCTCTGATGTAGAGGACTCACCACATTTCAGAGAGGCACCGCGCTCATTGGAGGCTATATCAACTTATACTCAGGAACCCGGTCATTCTTTCCCTTGTTTTTATGCCCAACAACTCGGGCATTTCTTTCCAGTCTAAGTGAGCAATCGGCGGGTTCGTCTTACTCAGGTTCCTCAAGGTCGAGCCTGTAGTAAAGCGGATACAAACAAACACGCCTCTAATTTAGAATTCGAAATGGACCCACCCGTCACCAAAAACAACAGGTTACGAAAATCTACTCGAAAAGCCTCATTTTTCAAGCAGTTGCCAAAAAGGATGAATTTAGCTATTTTGCAGGTTCGCCTACAAACGTGCAAATAATTATCACATCACCATAGATTGAGTCATGAAAAGAACTTATCAACCCTCCCGCCGCCGCCGCGCCAACCGTCATGGGTTTCGTGAGCGGATGTCGACCAAGAACGGGCGCCGGGTGCTCGCCCGCCGCCGTGCCAAGGGCCGCAAGCGCCTGACGGTCTCGGATGAAAAGCACTAAGTTCCCCTCATCCGAGCGCATGTCGGGCCGTTCGGAGCTGGAACGGGTACGCAAAATGGGCCAGCGACGGACACTTCCGGAGCTGGTTCTTTTTTTTTGCCCGGGCAGTCCGAGCGCAAGCTGGCTTGTGCTGCCACCCGCCAAGTCGGATCGGCTGTCCTCCGCAACACCCACCGCCGTAAACTCAAAGAATTCTACCGCTTAAACAAGGAGCTTTGGCCCGAGAGCACGCATTTCTTGTGCTTAGTCCGGCAGCCTGTGAAAGATTGGGCAGATTTTGAAAGCAGACTTCAGAATCTGCTTGCTTCCATCCCTCATTCCGCATCTCCCGGCTCTTAAATGTCCTGGCTCCTGATCCAACTCATCCGCGCTTACCAGACCACACTTGGGCCGCATTTGGGGGGTCGTTGTCGGTTTACGCCAAGTTGCTCGGAGTACGCCATAGAAGCACTTAATAAAAAAGGATTTGTAAAGGGTTTTACACTTTCTATGCGTCGGGTGATAAAATGCGGTCCGTGGCACTCTGGTGGTTACGACCCGGTTGATTAGGCGTCAAAATCAAGGATAACAAATAGTTGTTCGATCAGTTTTCACAGATGAATACGAGCGTGAGCCTCGGCTCGGCCTTCCAGCAAAAGCTATTGCTGACGCTGACCACGGTAGTCGTCTTGATGATTCTGCGTTGGGTGGTCGTCCGCTTGATCCGCCGAAGTTCGAAAGATTCGCGCAGTGTATTCATGACCCGCAAGATTGTCACGAACGTCGCGGCAGTCTTGGGCTTCCTTATAATAGGTAGAATCTGGTTTGAGGGGTTTCAGTCTTTGTTGACCTTCGCCGGACTGTTGACGGCGGGTCTGGCCATCGCGCTGCGTGATCCGCTGGTCAATTTCGCGGGCTGGATGTTTCTGATTTGGCGCAAACCCTTTGCCCTCGGCGACCGCATTCAAATCGGCGACGCTACCGGCGACGTCATTGACATGCGCATCTTTCAGTTTTCCTTACTGGAAATCGGCCACTGGGTGGACGCCGACCAGCACACGGGGCGCGTTATCCATGTCCCCAACGGCAAAGTATTCTTGGAAGCACAATCTGTTTACACCGGCGCTTTCAATTATATCTGGAATGAAATCCCCATCCTGCTTACGTTTGAAAGCAATTGGCGCACAGCCAAAGTGATTCTTGAAAAAATCTGTTTCACCCACGGCGCCGATGAAGCGGAGTCCGCGCGCCAAGCCTTTCGAGATGCCGCGGATAAATATCTGATCTCCATGGCCGATGCGCAGCCGCGAGTGTACACGTCCGTTCAGGACAGCGGCGTGCTCTTGACGATTCGCTATCTCTGCTCGCCTCACGACCGCCGCGGCACCGTCGAACGTGTTTGGGAAGACATCTTAACGGAATTTGCAAAGCACGAAGACATAGATTTCGCCTACCCGACCACGCGCTTCTATGACAACCGCTCCGAAGGCAAGCCCGGCGCGGGCGGACCACCGGTGACCACACAATAACTTATGGAAGACTTCGTCACAAAAGTTCTCTACGATCCGGTGCTGCGCAAAGCGGCTTTGACGGTCATCGCGATTCTTATTGTAATCGTGCTCGTACAGTTGGCCAAGCGCGCAATGAATCGCTACGTGACGAGCAGCGACGCGCGTTATCGCGGCCGCAAGATCGTCACGTTCGGGGGTTATGTCTTAGCCATCCTTGCGCTGACGATTGTCTATTCGGATAAACTCGGCGGTTTTCAAGTCGCGCTGGGCGTCGCCGGAGCGGGTATCGCGTTCGCGCTTCAGGAAGTTATCGTCAGCATCGCGGGTTGGTTTGCGATCGTGCTCTCGAATTTTTACAACACCGGTGACCGCGTGCAATTGGGCGGCATCAAAGGCGACGTGATTGACATCGGCATTTTGCGTACGACGATTATGGAAGTCGGCAATTGGGTCAACGGCGATCTCTACAACGGCAGAGTCGTCCGTGTCGCCAATAGCTTTGTCTTCAAAGAACCGGTCTTTAATTACTCCGGCGACTTTCCCTTTCTCTGGGACGAGATCACTATTCCGGTGCGCACAGGTTCGGACGTAGAATTCACAAACACGATTCTGGAAACTATCGTGCAAAACATCGTCGGCGAATATGTTCCCATCGCCGACGAGTCCTGGCGCGGCATGGTCAAAAAGTATTTGATCGAAGACGCGCGCGTGACGCCAATGATCACGATGTCCTTCGACGAATCATGGATTACTTTCACGATTCGTTATGTCGTCAGCTATAAACTGCGCCGCACGACAAAGGACAGGCTCTTCCGCCAGATTCTCGCCGAAATCTCCAAGCATCCCGACAAGGTCACCGTCGCGACCGCCGCCATGGACGTCACGCTGGTCAAACCTGCGACTAATTCGTGATTCCCCTTTTCCATTCATAAAAGAGAAAACGAACACCCCTAATGTTCGATCGTAATACTGTCATCGCACTGATCATTGTCGGGCTTATCATGCTCGGCATTCCCTATTACTACAAGCTCATTTCGCCGCCCGCGCCGCCTCCTCCGCCGGTTGAGACGGTGGTCGAAACCGTCGAACCGTCGAAACCACTGCAGAACGTCGGCGATGAAGTGATAAAAGCCGCTCCAACGGACACTCTCGCGGCGATCTCCGCGGCGGATGCCTCTCCATTAGGAATCACTCCCTCCAAACCCTACAATCCCGAGCTGGTGGAAATCGAAACACCGCTGTTCAAGATGACGCTCGGCAGCGACGCTCGTCCGACCTCCTATGTATTGGAAGAGTATACTCTCAAGAGCGGCCCGCCGGTGAATCTGCATGCGATGGCCACGGCAAAGGATTCTGCCATCGGCTCGTGGGATCTTGATTTAGGCGCGCGCAACATCACAAGTTTGAGCATGCTCTCCTTTGACCCCAGCAGGTCCCGGCTGTTCGTGCCCAGCGGCCGCGATAGCGTCGAACTGAATTATATTTCGCCGAACGGTCAACGCTTGACGATTTACTATGTCTTTGACGCGGCGCGCTACGGCTTTGCGTTGAAAATCAAAGGCTCTGGCTTCACGCAGACCGACACACGCGAATATAAGTTGACGTGGCAAGGCGGCGTGCCCAGCACGGAACCCAACCCCGCTTCGGATCACGAATTCGGCGGAGCGTATGCGCTCGTCGGTGAAGAGCTCGAAAACACGACGCTGGGGAGTGATCCGAAAGTCGAGTTTTCAGCGACAGGCCGCACGCCGTTTATCGCGACGCGCTCGAAATACTTTATTGCGGCGTTGGTGCCGTCCACTCCGGCGGCGGGTGTGGATATGCTGGCAAATTCCCGCGACCCGAAAGAGCCAACGGTCCCGCATCACTACAACGCGAGTTTGCGCATGCCGTGGGAGAGCGCGACGCTTGACAGCCGCGTGGAAGTTTATTGGGGGCCGATCACTAAAGAGAATTTGGAAGTTTACGAAGTAGGTTTGGAAGAAACGATGAACTGGGGCTGGGCCATCGTCAAGCCGTTCTCGCTCGCGGTGTTGTGGCTGCTGAAATTTTTCGGCAGGTTCATTCATAATTACGGCATCGTGATTATTCTCTTCTCGATCATGGTCAAGGTGGTGCTCTGGCCGTTGACCAGAAAATCGCAGGTCGCGATGAAGAAGATGGCCGCGCTGAAACCGGAATTGGAAGCGCTGAAAGCCAAGCACGGCAAAAATCCGCAGGCGATGAATCAGGCGATGATGGCGCTCTATAAAGAGCGCGGCGTCAATCCCGCGGCGGGCTGTATTCCGATGCTCTTTCAGATGCCGATTCTTTACGGCTTGTTTATCGTGTTTCGCAGCACGATTGAGTTCCGTCAAGCGCCGTTCTTCGGCTGGATCAGCGATTTAAGTCAGCCGGATTTTCTCTTTCATCTGCCGTTCACGATTCCGCTCTATGGCGCGGGCGTCGGTCTCTTGCCGATAGTGATGGGCATTTCGCAATTTTTCATGTCGAAAGCCACCATCACAGATCCCAATCAGAAAATGATGCTCTACATCATGCCCGTGATGATGGTCTTCCTATTTAACAATTTCCCCAGCGGCCTCTCGCTCTACTACACACTCTTCAACGTCCTCGCCATCGTCGAGCAAAAACTCATCAAGCTCCCCGAAACCGTCCCCGCCGCCGTAGTAGTAGAAGAAAAACCAAAGAAGAAAAAGAAGAAGTAAAAAGCACTCGCCGTTGTGGGTCTCCAGGCTTGTCCTCGAACAAAGTGAAGGACCCGCAATGGCAAGCAAGCAAAGTAGGGGCGGAAGGCGTTCCGCCCACTCCAAGTTCGCGGCGGCTTCCAAGTTAGCCAAGGCCTCGCACTCAGTGCTAGTTGAGATGTTTGACACAACTTTCGAAAACTATGTGCCAAGCGTGGACTGTAAAGCAGATAGAATTTTGGAAATACTAGGATTGACAGATGCAACAATCGCAGAATTGGCAAAGTCAGGTTGCACAGTTATCTCGGTTGATGCAACCTTAGTGCTTCTGCTCCAGAAACGCGGCCTCCGCGCTCTTAATTTTAACTGGAGCAGAACACCGGACCTTCTTTACTAGAAGCACCACATACACCATCAAACGCCTCGACTCAGATTATTTCGAAGAATAACATTCGCAACGAATCCTCCCATGAACGACGAGACCAAAAACGAAGTACCGGCAGAGCCGGAAACCCCGGAAGAATCGGCAGCCACAGGGGCAGCCGCTACAAACGAACCGGAAGAACAAGAAACCGAATCCTTCTCCACCGAATCTCTTGACGACTCCGAAATTTCATCCCCCCTCCCCCATCCCCCATCCCCGAAAGATGAAGGAAACGGCGCGGAGAATTTGGAGCAAATTGCCGCCGCCATCAAGTCGCTCGACAGCGGCCACATCAAAGACGGCAAGCGCAACTATAAAGAGTTTTTCGAACATGCGAAATCAGTCGGTGCGCTCTTCAAATCTCTGAAGCCGCTGCCGCACGAGGAGCGGGAAAAACTCTGGCAGGAGTTTTCAGCGTTGTGCGACGACGCGCGCGCGCAGCAGAACGCCGAGCGCGAAGAGCAAAAACTCGCGTCGCTCGAATTGCGCGGCAAACTTGAAGCGCAGTTAGTCGAGCTTGCGCAGTCGGGGCCGAACGCGAAATATGCCGACGACTTCAACGACTTTTCCAACAAGATGAGAGCCGTGCGCGAAGAATTTACCGGCACAAAAGACAAACCGGGTCCGCTGGTTCCCCGCGATCGCGAAGCGCTCTGGAAATTGTGGAAGAGCACCGACGAAGCGATTTGGCAGCACCGCAAAGCGATTCGCGATGAAAATTACGCGGCAGGAAAAGAACACATGGCGCTCTGCGCGGAGATTGCGGCACATGGTGATCCGTTCGCCTGTCACAAAAAAATCAAAGAGCTGCGACCGTGGCAGCGCAGCGCGGAGCTCGCTCGCGAACAGCGCAACGAAATCCGCAAGTCGCTCGACGAATCGTGGGAAGCCGCCGCCGCGCGCATCGAAGCCGAACGCGCCGAGCGTCGTCAGCAGTTTGATGAGTGGAAAGAACGCTCAAGCGACCGTCTTTCTGATTGGGAAGAGAAACTCGAAAAGATGCGCGAGTTCCGTCTTAAACTCGAAGAGCAGATCACGCGCCTGAACGACATGGAAGCCAACGCGCGCACCGACGAGTTCGCCGATCAAGTAGTAGGCTGGCGCGAAGAAAAAGAGACCAAAATCGCCGACGTGGACAACAACATCGCCAACCTCGCCGAAAAAATCGAAGCGGTGAAGAAACGGTTGAAGTAATAGAAACGTGCGCCGAGCGGTGCGTCCCCGCGCCGCCGGAATCTGAGTGAAACGCACCGCATTAATCTCCCCCTGCGGCACCTACCGTTACCGTCTCGAACGCATTTGGAATGACACGCTGCCGCGCATTCATTGGATCATGTTGAATCCGTCAACTGCCGATGCAACGCAAGACGACAACACGATTCGCCGCGTGATTTCATTTTCGCAAAGTTGGGGCTACGGCTCGGCGGTTGTTTTGAATTTGTTTGCATATAGAACACCGCATCCGAAACACTTGCAGCAAGCAAACGACCCCGTCGGCCCGCGCAATGATAAACATCTCGCGGAGTTGAATGCTCCCATCATTGCCGCGTGGGGCGCGCACAGTTTCGCAATATCGCGGGCTACCGAAGTACTGACATTGCTTTCGCGCCAGCGCAATCAGTCCAGCGGCACGCTGGTTCTGTGCCTCGGCCAAAACAAAAACGGCTCGCCGAAACATCCGCTGTATGTGAGCGGAGAGTCGCAGTTGAAGAAGTTAAAGAGAAAGATGCTTTAGACGAGCGAAAACCCTCATGACTGCTCGGGCTTTTTCATACCGGAAACCGAGCTTATTAGAGAACTATGCCCATACGCCTAGACGAATTTGAGCAAAGAATGGAAAGCGTGTTCCTTGATTGGGACAAACGTGATCGCGAGCACCAGCTCTCGCACCCCGAAAGCGAGCAAGTGCTTCGTGATGGAGTGGTGGACCCTCCCTTGTACTGGTCAGAGAGCGTGCGTCTTCTCTTTCTTTTGAAAGAAGTAAATGACCCCGCTATGACAAAGAACAAGAAAACAAAGGCGGACACGTTACATGTTCGCAGTAACTATTGGCTCCTACCGGGCCTTAGAGAAGGAGGAATCTCAGAGAATGGCAAAGCTTGGGACAATTGGGAAGTTATTGCAAGGTGGACAAAGGCAATACTTGATGAAGTCGACAGCATAGACAGTTGGCCCGACATTGAAAAGGATATTAACAGTACGGCCAAGAGCCGCGCCGCACAGCTTCGTAGAGTAGCGGTCGTTAATGTAAAGAAAGAAGGTGGAGGAGGTAGTGCGGACCACGCCAAGATTGGAGATTACTTTGCGATGACAAAAGACCTACTCTTTGCACAATTGAAACAATGCAATCCGCATATAATAGTTTGCGGCGGATCGAGCATCTACCAGCTATTTCGCAGTGGAGTAAATCCGGCAGAAAGAGAAAGCGAACTTAGAAAACACGGCGCACTCTTCTTTCATTGGCGCTACCCTGGCGGAGAGACGAGAGTCGTCAATTGGTTTCACTTCGGCTACTTTTCCCGGCTGACCCCAGCACTAAAACCATGGGCACATTTAGGTTTAGTCAAGGCCGTTCGTCAAATTCTGGGCAATAGCCAAATGAACACCCCGTGACCCCTCCCCCCGACACCATCGCCGCCATCGCCACGCCCCCCGGCATTGGCGGCATAGCCGCAATCAGGATTTCCGGCCCGAAGTCATGGGAAGTTGCACGTTCAATTTCATCCCCGATCCCGCATCCCCCATCTCCGAATTCCGTCAGATACGCCGACATAGTCAATAATAACAACGAGCTGATTGACAAAGTGTTGATCAGCTTTTTCAAATCTCCCCAGTCCTACACGGGCGAGGATGTGGTTGAGGTCTCCTGCCACGGTGGAAATATTACCTCTAAGAGATTATTAAAACTCATATTGTCACAAGACGTGCGAATTGCCAGACCGGGCGAGTTCACTGAGCGCGCCTACCTGAACGGCAAACTCGATTTGGCCCAAGCCGAAGCGGTTGCCGGCCTAATTCATGCCCGATCCGAGGCTGCCGCTCGTGTTTCGCTCCAGCAATTGACGGGAAAGCTCTCCGAGCATATCAAGGAGATGCGAGCGAAGATACTGGATTTATTAGCATTGTTAGAGCTCGAACTGGATTTCAGCGAAGAGGACGTGAGTTTTCAGAGCTTGGAGTCCCGCAAGGCCGATTTGTTAGAATTGCAAGGCCAAATCAAACAGTTAATCTCGACCTTCGCACGGGGCCGCATCGAGCGCGAAGGCCTGCGAGTCGCCATCGTCGGCGCGCCCAATGCCGGAAAGTCCACATTATTGAACAGAATTGTGGGCGATGACCGGGCCATTGTGTCGCCACATCCGGGCACTACGCGCGATGTGGTGGAGGCCCATCTCGAGCTTTCCGGACATGAAGTCATTTTTCAGGACACAGCGGGCCTCCGCGACACGGAGCACGAGATCGAAACGATCGGCATCGAGCGCACGCGAAAGACGCTGAATCGCGCGGATATCGTGTTACTCTTGGTAGATTCGGCCTCAGGCGAGCTGCCAGGAACTGCAGTTTTATCAGAAATCTCGAGTCGAAATGCAGTTATCGTCCTTAATAAGTGCGATATTGTAGCTGGGGAATCATTCTCGCTTCCGCCCGAGTTAAAAGATATGGGCGCGAAGCAATTCAATATCTCGGCTTTGACCGGCGCGGGTGTTGAATCTCTGTTGTCCGAACTGACCCACCGCTTCTCGCACGAACTGGATTCGGCAAGCGATCTGGTGATAACCGAATCGCGCCATTATGACGCGTTGCGCCGATCCGCCGACGCGATTGCGCGCGCGGAAAAATTGTTTCACGAACCGACCTTGATGGCCAGCGATTTGCGCGACGCCGCCAATGCGTTGGGCGAAATCACCGGCGAAACCATCGGCGAAGAAGTGTTGGATCGCATATTCTCAAAATTTTGTATTGGAAAATAGAAAGTAGGTAAAGATGGCCGCGCTCAGTAATACTGTACTTGAATCTGTTGTTAAAAATTATATCGAACTAAACCGCCCCAAATCGAAAGCCGAGTTTGAATGGTATGCCGCGCAGCCCTCGCTCGAAGAAGCTATTCGCGCCGCAGCGTCCGCGCAAACCGGGACCGGCAAATCCACCAAGACCGCGCGCAAGGGTTCCGCCGAGTCGCGGAAAGTGGCCGAAGAGAAGTTAGTCGAGCAAATGGAGAGTCTGCAATCCGCCAAGACGTTTGACTCGCTGTTGGAGGAAATCGAGCGCGCTGTGCTGCCGATTCCGGGCTTGAATGATTTGTACGCCTACGACACGGCGACGCGCATCGGCGCGTTCTTGAATATCTGGCCGAAGCATGTCTATCTTTACACAGGCACGCGCACCGGCGCCAAACAAATCGGCATCGTGACGAAGAAACGATTGGTGCTCTTCACAAGTTTGCCCGCGCCTTTGCAGGAACTCGAACCCTACGAAGCCGAAGAAGCGTTAAGCAATCTAAAAAAACTAATCTCCGATCCCGCCGCCACACCCTCGTCCTACTTCAGCCAAAGCCGGGAGTAGAGGATCGCACAACAACAATTCAATAGAACAAGCAGATAATTTTCTGCTTTTCTGTTTTAGCTTTTCTATCTTCCTATTTTGCTTTCTTCCGACTTCCTAATCTTTGATTGCGACGGTGTCCTCGTGGATAGCGAGTGGCTGGTCGCGCGCATTGAAGTCGAAACCCGCGCGGAGTTTGGTCAACAGATTTCCGTAGAGGAATACATTCGCCGCTACGTCGGACTTTCGACACGCTCGCCGGAATATCTGAAAAGTCTGGAAGGCTTGCCGCCCGAGTTTCGCGACTTGATGAGAGTCCGTGTCGAGCGCGCCTTTCACGAAGAACTCGAAGCCATCCCCGGCGTCTCAGAAACTCTCGAGCAGTTGAAACACAGGCCTAAAGCCATCGCATCCAGCAGCAGTCCGCACGAAATCGAAATGATGTTAGAGCACGTCGGCTTGCTGCATCACTTTGAATTGCACGCGGCGGCACCCGCTGCGGGTGCCCCGGGGCTTGGAGCGGGTCGAAATGGATTCAATATTTTCTCAGTCTCCATGGTCGCGCTTCCCAAGCCGGCGCCGGATGTCTATCTGCACGCCGCCCAGCAAAACAATGTTCTCCCGTCGCAATGTTTAGTGATTGAAGACTCTGTCGTCGGCGCGACGTCCGCGCTCGCGGCGGGCATGACGGTCTGGGGATTCGTCGGCGGTCGTCATACGACACCCGGCACAAAAGAACGACTTCACGAGTTGGGAGTAAGCCGCGTCATCGAACACATGAGTGAAGTAGCCGAACGGCTCCGATGATTCTCGTAACGGGTGCCACAGGATACGTCGGCGGCAGACTGATCACCGCACTGTTGCAAAAGCGCTCTGCCGTGCGTTGTCTGGCGCGAAGCGCAAGCCGTGTGGAGCGCCCGGGTTGGGAATCGGTTGAAGTTGTCGAAGGAGACGCACGCGACGCGGACGTGTTAGCACGCGCGATGTCCGGCGTAACCACGGCGTATTACTTGATTCATTCGATGGCATCGTCAGGCCGGGATTTTGCGAAGCGCGACGTCGAGTTAGCAGAACAGTTCGCAGAAGTTGCCGCCGCCAAAAATGTGCAACGCATTGTCTATCTTGGTGGCTTGGGTGACAGCGAAGGAATGTTGTCCGAACATTTGCAAAGCCGTCACGCCACGGGTGACGCGCTGCGCTCAGGTTTCGTTCCCGTGATTGAGTTTCGCGCGGGTATGGTGCTCGGATCAGGCAGTTTGTCGTTCGAATTGTTGCGCGACATGGTCGAGCGCTTGCCGCTCATGATCGGACCGAAATGGGTGCGCACGGTAACACAACCGATTGCAATTCGCGACGTGCTCTCCTACTTAATCGGCGCGCACGAGCAAGGGCTGTCAGAAGATCGCGTGTACGAAATCGGCGGCAAGGATATCACGTCCTATCAAGAGTTGATGCAACTCTACGCGAATCTGCGCGGCCTCAGACGCTACATGATCAATGTTCCATTCCTGACGCCGGGGCTGTCATCGTATTGGGTGGATTTTGTCACGTCGGTGCCGAGATCTGTTTCGCGTCCTTTGATTGACGGCTTGCGCAATGAAACAATTTGCCGCGACAAGAGTGCGTTGCGCGATTTTCCCGTCAAGCCGCTCGGCGTTGAGGAGGCGACGCGCCTGGCGATTGCGCGCATGGTGCGAGGAACAGTCGAAACACGCTGGAGTGATTCGTTCTCGGTTTTGGGTCAATCATTGACACCGAACCTCGCGATGATGCAGATCGAGGGCATGATTATTGAGCATCGTTTTCGCGCAGTGGATTTGCCGGCGGCAAGAGTGTTTCAAGCGGTGACGCGCATCGGCGGCGATTACGGCTGGCCTTTTGCGGATTTTTTGTGGGAGATGCGCGGACAAATGGATCGCTTTTTTGGCGGTGTGGGCATGCGGCGCGGACGAAGAAGCCACTCAGAGTTGCGCGTCGGAGACCCCTTGGATTTTTGGCGCGTGGACAGACTCGTGCCGCACAGACTTTTGCGGTTACATGCCGAGATGAGACTTCCCGGCAAAGCGTGGCTGCAATTTGAAGTGCGCGAACACAACGAGACCTCGTGCACGCTTGAGCAAACGACGTTCTTCGAGCCGAAGGGTTTATGGGGACAGCTTTACTGGTATTCGCTCTATCCGATCCACAAAGTCATTTTCACCGGCATGATCAAGCGCATCGTCGCCAAAGCCCGCTGTAGCGTAGAATAAAAATACCTGCAACACAAAAAAAGCCCCGACAAATCATCGGGGCTTTCATATTGAACAACCATAACCTAATCCAAAGCGCACGCGAAGCGCCTCGTTGGACACTTTACAAGTGTCATATTCAGAGTTCGTCTGCTGAGGTGCCGTAGCTTTCGCGCTGACGACAACTTGTTCGGCGGCAAGGGTGAAAGGGGGATCTATTGCAGTAGTGACAATCTTCTGAATAGCTCGAGCTGTTCGCGGACGATGGTCTTGTCGCGGAATGTTTTCGCTTGCGCGACCGCTCCCTCATAGACCGCGATCCACTGCCGGGCAAGTCGCGCGCGCTTCCTCATCCCGGGCCGGCGTGGAGAGCAGCGCGGCGAGTTTGCCCGCCCAGTTCTGGTAGGCTTGCGCAAGTTTAACCCGAATAGCGGTCTGCTCGTCAGTGACTTCGTGTGCCATCACCGCGAACAAGGATCCACTTTCAAAATGGAGGTGAAAGGGCATTTCCCGGAACCTCTCAAGCACCCTCTCAATTCTTTCCTTAGAACTGATGAATTCGAGACCTGAAAACAAGTAATCGTCGACAAGCTCCCAAAAAAACTCAATTGCGATCTCACCAGCCTCGTCTTTCGACTTATAATAATGAAAGAAGGCGCCCTTTGAAACTCCGGTTGTGCGACAAATCTGGTCCACAGAAGTTGCAGCAAACCCTTGTTTCACAAACAATTGTGTCGCGACATACAGAATCCGTGGTGTTGCTGTATAGCTGTTTCTCATATTCCATACCGACTGGTTGGTATGGAAAGATACATACTAAAATCTTCTTTGTCAAGCACCAAGATTCAAATACTCAACTCGATCAGACCCTCGCAATTTTTCCGCTAAATTGACTATATTGTAGACTTGTCTAAATTGGAGAAATCTGACCCAACCGGAGGCCCCATGGCTGAACTCGATGAGTACAAATATCGCGGCGCTCGCGCCTGCGTCATCATGCATGAGCAGTTCATGCAGGACTTTCTCGATCTTTGGTGGGCAGCCAAGTCCGCAGAAATTGCTTTGCCGAAAACCGAAGACACCGACTATCAGAGCTTGGATCACCTGCTGATTCATGTGTTGCGTGCTTCTCGCGGCTACATGACGTGGATGTGCGAGAAGCTGGGCCTGCCCGATCCCGGCATTGCGGCGGTTCCGACTCTTGAGGAGATCGAAGAGCAGTGCGACGAATATCTCGATCACGTGCTGGAAAAATGGCGCGATCCGCTTGCCAATATTCCGGAAGAGTCATTCAACGCGGTACATCAATCCCGCTGGGGAGTGGACATGGCCATCGAGTCGATGATGGAACATGCGGTGATGCATCCGCTCAGGCATTCGTTTCAATTGGAGGAATTGTTGTCCGAGCAAGCGCCGGACTATCTTGAATAATAAAAAACAAATCAGAAACTGGGAAACACAAAGAGATGAAGAACATTCTAAAATGGATCGGCATTTTAGCCGGAGCGTTGATTCTGATCGTCGTAGTGTACGGTGGCTACATTTTCATGAAAGCTGGCGACATCTTGAATGAGACTTATTCTGTAAAGACCGCCAAGCTGTATGTGCCCCACGATAGCGCGACAATCGCACGCGGAGAACATCTTGCGCTGTCCGTTGCAACTTGTGCGGGCTGTCACGGTCCTGACCTTGGCGGGGTGTCGATTGATATGGGACCCTTTGCCAAATTTAATGTGCCGAACATTACCACCGGCAAGGGCGGACTTCCCGCCAACTACACCGTGGAGCAACTGGATCTCGCGGTACGTCACGGCATCAAGCGCGACGGCAAAGGCACATTATTAATGCCGAGCTACCATCTGAATCACATCGCCAACGAAGATCTCGCGGCCGTCTACGCTTACTTAAAAGCTGCGCCGAAAGTGGATCGCGAAATTCCTCCTTTCGAACTCGGACCGATCGGTAAAATGGTCCTGTTCAAAGGCGGTATCGTAAATCAAGCTGCGGCCACGGATCACAATTTCAAATGTCCGCCGCGCCCCGAAATCGCTCCCACGGCCGAATACGGAAAGTACATTGCTGAAATGATGTGCATCGGTTGTCACTCGCCCAACTACAGCGGCGGTCCGGCCTTCGAAGGTAATCCCAATTGGCCGCCCTCGACAAACCTTACGACAAAGTTAAAGAGTTATACGCACGAATCATTTGCGCATCTGCTGAAAACCGGTTTCCGCACGGATGGTACGTTAGTGGATACAACAGCCATGATGGTTTCGCTCACGAGCCGCGTGGATAGCGTCGAAGTTGCAGCGCTTTGGGCCTATTTGAGCGTTTTGCCGAAACAGGCAGACGCCAGCTCAAATTGGCAAGACGTCTTAGCCAAGCACTAAAGAGCTCTCTATCTCCCCCCAAATCTGCCGCTGATTTGGGGGGAGTAAGGGGACCGCTGAGTCTCTTTCACCATTCACCGTCTTCACTTTTCATATTTTCCAATGACTCTATCCGATCTAAAACACCTGCTCCACTACACTCGCTGGGCCAACACAAAAATTCTTGAGGAGTTGCTGCGGGAGTCACAGCCCTCGGAAAAGGCGATTAAGTGGCTCGCGCATATTTTCGCCGCCCAACATCTTTGGTTGGATCGCATGACAGAGGATCCCGGAAATCATCTGATCTGGCCGGAGTGGGGAATTTATGAATGTGAAGAACAGTTGAAAAAACTCGACAAGCGCTGGAGTAGTTTCTTTGAGAGTTTGAGCGACGAGGGATTGCAGCGGCAAGTAAGTTATGTCACTTCCAGGAATGAAAAATTCACGAACACTATCGGCGAAATTCTCACGCACCTGATTTTGCATGCGCCGCATCACAGGGGCCAAATCAACGCCGAGCTGAGAGCAGAGGGCCAAACCCCTCCGCAGGTAGATTACATCCAGGCCGTCAGAACAAAACAGCTCTAACTTCGAGTCTCCCGGAATCCGCAAACGGAATTTTTTGGAGCAAGAAGGGCCATAGCTTCTGACTTCATTTTTTGTGTCTCGACTTTGAACATCCGTCTCCTAAAGGAATCCGATCTCGGCGCATGGCACGACATGCGCTCGAAACTGTGGGCCGACCAGCCGCCGGATAAGGTGGAGACCGTGCGGCTGTTTCGAAAACCGACCTACTTGGTCTGGCTGGCTGAAACCGACGACGGCAACCCGATCGGATTTTTGGAGTCGCAAACCTGCAACCGCGCGGACGGCTGCGAGTCGGATGCTATCCTATATATAGAGGGCTGGTTCGTCGACAAAAATTTCCGCTATCAGGGCATCGGTTCAAAGCTGATGGCCGCCGCCGAACTTTGGGCCAGATCGCACAACATTGAAGAGCTCGCCAGCGATGCACTGATTGACAACCATGCCAGCCACCGCCTGCATCTGAAGTTAGGCTTCCACGAAGTGGATAGACAAATCAGTTACGCGAAGAAACTGGGAGAGACATAAATGAATGCCAGCAAGAAACCACTCATTGCCTTGCTCGTTGCGGCGAGTTTCGTCAATCTATTCTTAACGGCAGGCTGCAAGCGGAAGGACCCGCCTCCCGGTCAAGATATCGCAAACGTAAAGAAGGACAGCGGCGACGGTCATACCTTCCCTGCCTCCCTGGTGTTAATCGATCTGACCGGAATGATTGGCGGACGGGCCAACGGAGCGCCCAACCGTTACAAAGAAAACCTGGATCGCATTCTACCGGCTCAGAAGACGACACTGGACAGCGCGATTTTCTATACCGCGGCGCTTGAACTGGACAGCGCGATGCAGTTGCTGTCCCGCATGAACAGAAACAGCCTGTCGGATAGCCTTGCCTCTGTTTACTATGTGTTGCGCGCAAATGGCGAGCGAGTGCTGAACGGCAATCACGGGTTGGCCTTGTCGAATATCGATTCGGCGCTGGCCCTGAATCCGCGGGACTCGCGCGCGCTGAGCGCGAAGAGCGCTATTCTTAACGACCTTGGTAAACTCCCTGAAGCGCTGGCGGCGCTTGATTCCGCCTTGGCCATTGATTCTTCGAGCGCCAAGACTCGCTGGTACCGAGCAATCATCATCGCCAGAATGGGCCGCGTGGAAGAAGCGTTAGCCAGCATCGAACCGGATTTCCAGAACAAGCATGACGAAGAGTACTATTTCCTCGTGAATCTAAAAGGCTGGATGCTCTGCATGCTGAACCGCTGCGACGAAGCCATCGCCTATCACGATTCCGCGCTTGCGCTAAATCCAAAACACTATTTCGGTTACTTGGACAAGGCGATGGCACAATACAAGCTCGAACGCTATGAACAAATGCTCTTGACTCTCGACCGCGCGGATGCACTCGTTCCGAATCAAGTCTGGGTAAAATACAATCGCGCCTGCTGCAATGCTAAACTGAATAATCGCGACGGCATGCTGGCCGCGCTCAAAGATGCCATTCAGACAGATTCATCAGCAAAAGTGCACGCCAGCGGCGATCCCGACTTCAAAGCCTATCACAACGACCCCGACTTCAAAAAGTTAGTAGGATTAGATTGACGTGCGCGTCACGCACTGTTTCACGTGGAGCAATTCTGTTCCGGGTTCATACCTAATCTGAAATGAGTATAAGCAACGACTATCTCGAATTCTGCGCGGATCGCCTGCGCGTTCTCGGCAAAGTGAGTTTTAAGAGGATGTTCGGTGGCGCGGGATTTTATTTGAACGGCAGAATGTTCGCGCTGACCGACGGCGACACGATCTATCTGAAGGCCGACGACGAAAATCGCGCCCGCTTCGAGTCCCGCAAGATGGAAGCATTCGCTCCCTTCGCTGACCAGCCTGACAAGAAGATGAGTTATTACTCCTTGTCTTCAGAGGATTTGGAAGACGACGATGCGCTAAGAGAGTTAGGATTGCTCGCAGTCGAAGCCAGCGCCAGAGCCGCGCAGAAAATGGTAGGGGCGGGTCCCCGACCCGCCCGCTCGAAGACAAAGAGAGCAAAAACAAAATCGTAGGGATGGA
>CAZHAK010000001.1:22069-24478 GCA_964530625.1 uncultured Alphaproteobacteria bacterium
CCGCTCGAAGACAAAGAGAGCAAAAACAAAATCGTAGGGATGGAAGGCGTTCCGCTCCCTCCGGAATGTAGCGGCTGGCCCCGTGCCTGCCGATACTCATGCCCGCGGCGGCAGGTGTCGCGTGTTTAACAAACACTCGCCCGCCGCCGTTCACCGAGACGTTAAGACAAATTATCCTCCTCAAGCCGTTACGGCAGAAAGATTTCGTTAAGCAAACCGAGCATTCAAGCATGTTACAATAACTACAAAACCACTAGGTCGGGCCTCCGGCCCGACGCACAAACATGAGATGTAACGAGTCGGCGTTCTGCTGAAGGCAAACTCCTGTTAAACCACTCTCTGCACTCAACTTAGCAAGAACTATGAGCGTGTTTTGAAATTGCTCATAAGTTCACAAACGTAACGTAAACAACTCATTGTACTCGACTTAACCAATTCACCGTTGTGGGTCTCCAGACCCGCAATGGCAAGGAATCGGATGGCTATAAAACACATATATGATGTCGTCGTAATCGGCGGCGGACACGCCGGGACCGAAGCAGCTCTCGCGGCCGCGCGAATGGGCCTCCGCACCTGCCTGGTCACTCAAAATCTTCAAACTATTGGACAAATGTCCTGCAATCCGGCTATCGGCGGACTTGCTAAAGGTCAATTAGTCAAGGAGATAGATGCGTTGGGCGGCGAAATGGGCCGACTGGCCGATCTCGCCACCGTGCAGTTTCGCATGCTTAATCGCTCGAAGGGCCCGGCCGTTTGGTCGCCTCGTGCGCAGTGCGATAGAGTTCTCTATGCTCATGAAGTCCGCAAAGTGCTGGAATCTCAGCGCAATTTAACTCTCAAACAGAATACAATCATAGACTTCGAGACAGCCGGCGGACGTTTGACGGCCTGTGTCACAGCCGGCGGCCAGCGTATAGAGTGCCGCGCCGCCGTGCTTTGCGCCGGAACATTTCTGAATGGCTTGCTGCATATGGGAGATTGGCAGCTCCCGGGCGGAAGGATAGGAGAACCACCTTCGCTCGGACTCTCGGAAATGCTGATGAAACACGGGTTTGAAGTGGGCCGCCTGAAAACCGGCACTCCGCCCCGCCTGGATGGCCGTACCATTGACTATGCCCGTTGCGAGCACCAGCCCGGCGACGGCCGCATCGTGCCTTTTTCCGTTCGCACAGAGAAGACAGTCACAAATCAGCTTTCTTGTCATCTAACTTACACAAATACAACTACTCATGACATTCTGCGCGACGGCCTGCACAGATCCCCCCTGTTCTCAGGCCGAATCACTGGCCGAGGGCCGCGATACTGTCCGTCAATTGAAGACAAGATTGTTCGCTTTGCCGACAAAGATCGTCATCAGATTTTCTTAGAACCTGAAGGCTGGGACACGTTTGAGGTCTATATGAACGGCTTCAGCTCCAGCCTTCCGGAAGAGATTCAATTTGAAGCACTTAGAACCGTTCCCGGGCTCGAAGAGACCGAGATGATGCGCCCCGGTTATGCCGTAGAATACGACTTTTTCCCTGCTCATCAGCTGCATTACTCTTTAGAAACTAAGGTGATAGAAGGCTTGTTCTTCGCGGGGCAGATCAACGGTACAACCGGCTACGAAGAAGCCGCTGCTCAGGGGCTCATAGCCGGAATTAACGCTGTTCATAAATTAAACGGCGTTAATCCGCTAATATTGGGTCGCGATCAGGCCTATATCGGTGTGTTAATAGACGACTTAATCACCAAGACTCCGGATGAACCCTATCGCATGTTCACTTCTCGAGCCGAACATCGCCTGATTCTACGTCAGGATAACGCAGATTTGCGGCTAACCGAGATTGGGCGTGAGCTTGGACTAGTGAAGGATCAGCAATATGACGACTATTTAGAAAAAGAACAGAAGCTCAAAGAATTAACAGCGTTATTGCATGACACTCGGCTGGAAGACCTCGCCGAGTCCGGTCTGCTTTCCGATCCCAAACTTAAAGGCAGCCGCTTTGCCGCTATCCTGAAACGACCGGAAGCGAGCCTCGAAGGGCTGCTGAACGACAGCTCGCAGCTCTCCGGACATCTGCACAACGGCTACGACAATGATTTGCTAGCGGCTGTGGAAATGGATGTAAAATACGCAGGTTACATCCAAAGGGAGCGCCATCGCGCCGACCAGGTGCGCCGCTGGGAAGAAGTCTTGATCCCCGAAGGAATTGACTATAGGGCCGTGCACTCGATGTCCCACGAAGCCCGCGAGAAGATAACTCGCTATAAACCCAAGACCTTAGGTCAGGTGGGAAGGCTCTCGGGAGTGCGTCCCTCAGACACCTCGGCATTGCTGATTCACCTCAAAAAGGCGGGCCGTTTGTAAGCTCTTGTTTATGAGTGTTTCACGTGGAACATCCACATTCTCTCGTGGATAACTTTGTG
>CAZHAK010000001.1:24488-334860 GCA_964530625.1 uncultured Alphaproteobacteria bacterium
TCAGGATAGAGTCGGTTTCGCGATCCTAAACTACATATTATTAAACTCAAAGAAGCTAGGATTGCAAAAGCGGACGGGCGCAATCTCTGTGAACAACCTGTGAATAGCGATAGTAATGACCCCCGAACAAGAAAAGCACCTACAACATTACATAAAGCGCGTCGCGGATGCCGGCATTCTTTTGGTCTCATTTGCAGACCGAAGCCGGCTGGAAGAGCGACATCTGGCTCCGTCCTTAGCGGGGCTGGAGCTGCTTCCGGAATCTGGAAGAGTTTTGGACATCGGCAGCGGCGGCGGCTTCCCGGCGATTCCGTTGGCTATCCTAACTCCTCATTTGTCATATACTTTGGTCGAGTCAAACTCAAGAAAAGCAGCATTTTTACGCCGTGTTTCACGTGAAACAGAGCTCGAACAACGAGTTACGGTACTTTGTCAACGTGTCGAGGATACAGAGCTTGTGGAAGGCGGCGGTTTGCGTAGCGAGGTCTTCGACTGTATTATGGCTCGCGCCGTGACAGATCTGCCGCATTTGGTCAAGTGGAGTCGTCAACTGCTTCATCCGGACGGATTCTTCTTGTTCTGGAAAGGTAAGGACTGGCGGCGTGAGGCCTGGCCTGAGGAACTGGGACTCAAGTTACTCAAAGAACTCAACTTAGCAGACGGGAGCAAGCTCATCAAACTCATCGTGGAAAAGTGAAAGAAGACGCTTTCAAAGAGCTGGCCGGGCTGACGACGGAGGCCCGCAATCCGGACACATTGAATCTTGACAAGATGACCACGCGCGAGATTCTCGAGGCTATGAACCGCGAAGATCGCAAAATCCCGGACATCGTGGCGGCCGCGATTCCACAAATTGAGATTCTGGTCGAGCGCGTGGTCATCGCGCTGCAGCGGGGGGGACGTCTCCTCTATATAGGTGCGGGGACATCGGGTCGGCTGGGAGTGCTCGATGCCTCGGAGTGTCCGCCGACTTTCGGGACGGAGCCGCACTTGGTGCAGGGGTTTATTGCGGGAGGGTATGAGTCGCTCAGGAAAGCTGCGGAGGGAGCCGAGGACAATCCGGATGGAGTGCTCCACGATTTTGAGTTATGTTGTATAAATGAGGAGGATGTGGTAGTGGGGATCACAGCGTCGCGGCGAACCCCTTATGTTTTGGGAGGGTTACGCCACGCAAAATCGCACGGATGTTATACAGCGCTCCTCATATGCAACCAATTCGATGCGAAGAGTATGAAATATGAGGAGGCGGAGGCTCAACCGGATGTAATCATTGAGTTGCCGGTGGGGCCGGAGGTACTGACGGGTTCGACGCGGCTGAAGGCGGGGACTGCGACGAAGCTTGCGCTGAACATGATTACGACGGCAGCGTGGGTGCGGATGGGAAAGTGTTACGGGAATTTGATGGTGGATTTGCGGATGGGGAGTCAGAAACTGCAGGCTCGCGCGCGGCGGATTTTGATGGAGATCACCGGCTGCGACTACGAGTGGGCCGACGAGCTTTTGAAGCAATCTTCCGGCGAGCTGAAGACCGCGCTGGTCATGCATTTTCGTGGTACGACGGCTGAGCACGCGCGAGATTTTTTGGAAGAGCATCGAGGGAAACTGAAAGAAGCGATTGCGAAGTGAGAAAGCCTTCACGAGAAGACAAGAGACACTCATTGTCCAGCAGATATCGCAATGCATAGACTAAGAGCATATAGACTTAACAGAATTCACACAAGGATGAAACATGGCGTCTGAAGAGTTACGTCAAAGGGGATTTCTCAAAAGTGGCAGTCTAAAGGGAGAGAGTTTTGGGAAATACGAAGAGATAAATATAGGGGCAACATCGCTCGATGCGCTTGTGAAAGCGGGCCTTGAGGGAACTCTTCCCAAGAGTATCGTGTTTCCCTTCAGAGAATATAAGGCTCCCAAGAAACCATCTTCAGCTAAACCTGATAGACTAATCTGTTTTCGAAACGCAGGACAGTTGACCACAATAGCAGTAATTGAGCACAAGTCCAAACTTAAATTCAGGAGTGCCAAAGACAAACTATACGCGGCCGAGGAAGCGTTGTACTCGGCGCTCGCACTAGGAGCAAAGATAGGAGTTGCAACAGACGGCGAAGAATTCAAATACTTCTTGACAGAGTTTTGCTTACAGCAAAAGAAGATCGAGTTCTTACCAGAGATTCGTTCACTGAACCCAGCAGTTATCGATGATCTTCTCGCAGGCGGAAGCATAGAGCGCGATCCTGCACAACTTTCAGAAAGAGTATGGCAACACATTTGGCACGCTACAAAAGAGGAGCCCAAACAGTGTCTCTTAACTTTTGTGGAGCTATTTGTGCTCAAGTTTCTGTCCGACAATCTTTCCACAAAGCTTCTCCCAGAATCACAGAGGTTTTACGAGCTGCTACTTGACAATAAACGATTCATTGACAAACACGGAAAATCACAAATTGAGTATTACATTGAGATTATAAGACCTCAAATCAAGAAGCTCTTTCAAGACAACACGATCTGTGATGACCCGATAGTTCCGGAAACATTTGGTCTGTCGACTATCGTTAGCAAAACGTCGATCATTAACGGTTTTTCTTTCTTACGTTCATCAGTTGCCTCCCCCGCGACATACAATCGGGTCTTCCTTGATATACTAGAAGAATTTCATAAGTTTGGCTCTTTGTCGATAATCGAACCAGAATTCAAACTCAGACTTTATGAGACCTTCCTAAAGAAATCGGCGAGGCAAGCAAAACTGGGCCAGTTCTTTACTCCAAGAAACATTGTAAAGGCAATAATAAAGATGGCCCGCATAGACAAGCTTCCCAAAGGATCGATTTGTTTGGACCCTGCTGCAGGTGTCGGAGGGTTCGTCCTAGAGCCGCTGCTCCTTAATGAACATCTAAGAAACAACATCTCATTTCAAGCGGGCAAGGTAAACCAAGAAGTCAGATTCATAGGTGTCGATGTCGACGCCAGCACACATATTCTTGCGAAGGCGAATCTGCTAATTCACCTTGTCGAGAATGTGCGCGATCCTTCGGTGACCGTTGAAGCACTAAACAAGCTGATGGCGCGAATGTTCGTTTTGATGAATGAAGACGAGACATTGGGTTCGCTGGCGCATCCGCCACTCGATGCGGTAGACTTGGTGATGACTAATCCACCGTACGTTACTCAGGGTTCAAGAATCTACAAAGAGGCAATCTCTGAAGGTCGTATACTAAAGGATGGCACTACGCTGAGAGAATATTACACAGGTTGTGGTTTGGGACTCGAAAGTCTGTTTCTAAGATACATTTCGGGAGCGTTAAAACCCGGTGCAAGAGCATTTGTAATCGTACCGCAGGGCCTCTTGACAAGGACAGAGGAGGGAACGAAGGGGGCGCTCCTTAGTGAGTGTAATTTGCTTGCATCAATAGCTCTTCCTCGAAACACTTTCTTTAATACGCCACAGAAGACCTACATACTTGCATTGGAAAAGCGTCGAACTCACAACCAGTCGCGCCCCGTGGTCTTTTGCGCGATTGCACGTTCGATCGGCGAAACTCTCGATTATCGTCGACTTCCGACACCGGATGATAATGACTTGCAACAGATTGCAGAAATGTTCCTTTCAAGACTCGAAGGAAAGCAGATTTCCGCAAGTATTCTAATAAAGGAAGCGCCAGCGAGTTCATTTCAGAGCACCGATCGATGGGACGTTCTAAGATTCTGGTCAGATGAAGAACTTGTAAAACTAGGTGAAAGAGAACCTGCCCTTGACAGAGTGAACTTTATTGATGAGGTGGAAGAACAACTTGAACAGATTTCGGCAGAACTCGAATCCACGAGAAATGAAATTAAGAAACTTACGGCTGGAACCTCAAAGAAAGTGAGCATTGGAAACAACAAGCTATTCAAGATTCGCCGGGGCACCAGAGTTCGCCGAGGCGACTGTGATTTGAACCCTGGCTTGATACCAGTGTATTCAGGTTCTAAGGACCCTAATCGCCCACTTGGAAACGTATCTGAAGAGTGGTTGAAGCAAAACGCCGTCACGATTGAAAACAAGCCTATAATTACGGTGAATGCAAACGGCTATGTTGGAGCTGTGTTTGTCCGACACGAAAAATGCGTCATACATGATGATGTGATGATAGTTGAACTGAAGCGAGAGGACATTGATATTGACTACGTTGCCTACCAGCTTGAGGGATCAATAGCGGAAGGGAATTACGAATATGAGGCAAAGCTATACAGCAGGGTTGGGGAACTCGAAATAGCCATCCCCACGAAGAGCAACCAAGATGACACTTTCGATCTTGATCGACAGAAGCAAATTGCGTCAGCAATTAAGCAATTTAAGACCGTCGTTCAGAAGCTCCGAGAGCTAGGTAATTGGAGCAGTGAAGCACGATTTAAGAATGACAATGATGGAAATGGCTCAAAGCAACCCAGACTTGATCAAAGTTCGGACAAAATTACGAAAAAGTCAGCGAAAAAGAAGCCCGCACCAAAGAAATCATCAAACTAGCACCCACCACCCACCCATGCCAAACAACCAAAAACTCCCCGTATCGAAGTCCAAGCTGGGCTACACGACCTCGCACATTATCAAGCAGCCGCTCAAGAAAGTTTGGGAAGCGGTGACTGAAGACAAGCACCTTAAGAAATATTTCGTGGACAAGCAGATCGGCGAGTGGGGGCCTGACCTCGCGCCGGTGAAGTGGTGGTGGAAAGCCTACGGCGACGAAACTATGGACATGTACCCTACATTATATAGGGAATACGAGCGCATCGAGTTCGTCTCGGAGGCTTATGGTCCTAAATACATGACTTCTATCACCTTCGAGTTCGTCAAGAAAGGGCCGCGCGAAACCATCTTCCGCGTCCACGACTATGGCTACAAACAGAAAGACCTGAAAGCCGCGTTTACGATGTGCGAAGGCTGGACGGAATTTCATACATATTTGAAGGCGTACCTGACGTTCGGTGTGGACGTGATGAGGGAGAGGAAATTGGCAAATAGGAAATAGCAAATAGGAAAAAGGGAAAAGGCGGACATTCCGGGTTCTTACCTCATACCTCTTACCTAATCTGAATTACTTCAATGCTTGACCCCCCCTAACCCCCCGGAGGACCGGAGGGGAAACAGAAGAAAGGGACCCCCATGATTCGACTCGTTTTACTTGCCCTGCTCTCCTTATATATAGGTGCGTATGCGCTGGAGACTCCGGTGGCGGCGGATTCTCTGTTCCACGCGGAGCAGTATGAAGCGGCGGCGGCGGCCTATTCGGCTCACCTGAAGATTAACCCGGCGGACGGGCAAAGTTTTTGGCGGTTGGGCTACTGCAATCATCATTTGGAGAAATTTCAAGACGCGATTGACAGCTACAAGCAAGCCGACTCGCTGGGATTCGCCAAGGCGATGTCGCGCTACAACATGAGCTGTGCTTATGCGCGGCTGGGTGAAACCGCGCCCGCGATAGCCTGGCTCGACAGCGCGTATGCCGTGGGTTTCGCACAATTTGATATGATGAAAGCGGATTCCGATTTGGAAAGCCTGCTGGCGACACGCGAGTGGGCGGAGTTTATCGCGCGCACCGAGAAAATACTGCGGCCCTGTTTGTTCGATACGCGCTATCGGCAGTTTGATTTTTGGGAAGGGGAGTGGATTGTGGTGATGACGCAAGGCGGGCAGTACGTCGGCCAAAATTCCGTGACCCGAAAGCAAGCGGGCTGTCTGCTGCATGAAGCTTGGACATCGCTGAACGGCAACACGGGCGAGAGTATCAATTTTTTTAATCCCGAAACGCAGAAGTGGAATCAACTTTGGACGGATGCGCGGGGGAGTTATACAATTTATGAAGGCGAATTCAAAGACGGCGCGATGCGGTTTGATGGCAGGAATTACGACTTCGGCAAGACTGAGAAACCGGATCGCATGCGCATGACGTTAACGCCGAATGACGACGGAAGTGTTCAACAATTTATCGAAATACAAAACGTCGAAACGCAGGAGTGGCAATCCTGGTTTGACGGAACTTACAAAAGGAAAGACAAATGATTTTGATTCCACAAAACGCAGCGCACTGGCACGCCATCGTGTCGCACATTTCCCCGATATTGTTTATGGTCGCGGCGGCGATTATGGTGTTGGCGACGGTTTGGAAAGACATCCGTTGGCAGCGTGTGGCGCTGGGGCTTATCATCGTGAGCGTGATCACGACCGCAGTGACATTTCAGATGGGCGAAGAAGCTGAGCACCTAATGGAAACAGACGCAAACGAGCAGTACATTCATCCGCACGAAGAGCTTGCCGAAACTGCGCGCTACATTGTTATTCCGTTTGGACTGTTGATACTCACGCTGTGGTGGTTTACGAGAAAGCACAGGCTTTTGCCTGCGTGGGCTTCATGGGGCGCGGTGGTTGTTTCACTTGGAATTGTGGTGCTGCTCACAAATGTCGGAGCGGCAGGCGGAAAGATTAGTCATCCCGAGGCGCGGCCCGGCTGGGTTACCGGCGGCGGGCAAGACCATGACGATGATGACCATGAAAGTGACGACGAAGACGACACCTACTAAACAAATCGAGCAATAACAGGGAGAAGAGCAGTGGCCACGAAAAAAACAGTAAGCCGCGCGAGCGACATCAAAATCGCGCGCGGGAAGATTGGATTTACGGTTGTGCAAACATACCGCGCGCCGATGAAGAAGATATGGGAAGCCGCGACAAAAGCCGAGCATCTTCAGAAACATTTCGTTGATAAGGTGCGCGGGGATTTCAACGAGAAGTTTGAAACGGTGTTCTGGACATTTGCGGGACACGGCGAGTTTCCGCTCTATCCGGTGGCCTATGCGCAGAACAAGTTTTTCGAGTTTTACTGGCAACTGTACGGCTCAAAGGACAAGTACTCGCTGGTGCGGTTTGAGTTTTCGGAGAAAGACGGGCTGGTGACGCTGAAGATCAGCGAAAGCGGCTGGAGTCAGGACTTGCTGCCGCGCGCGTTCGACAATTGCAACGGCTGGTCGGAGTTTTTGATGACGCTGAAAGCGTACGTGCTCTACGGCAAGGATCTGCGCACGAAGAAGAAGTAAAGGGTTTGAGACTATTGTGGAAAAGGGCGCGTAGGAAAGTTCTTGTTGAGCGACCGCAGAAGCAAAGCATTTTAAGTCAAGTTGAAGCAACGCCCGCAATTCGAGCAATCACAACTCATTGAGACATCATGCGCATTTTCATCTTTGCACTGCTCGTCACGGTTCATTCACAACTTAGTCTTGCGTATTCCTTCCTGTCAATCGGCGCCGGCCCAGCCGAACAGCGCACGAGCTATTGGCAGTTTGCCTCCGTGGTTCAAAACCCGCGCCCGCAGAATGATATTACGATGATCGGCCAACGCTGGCAACTGACTATCGGCGGCAGCGGGAAAAAGTGCGAGTGGTACGGCCAGTTTCGCATGTACGATTCGCAGTGGGGAAAGGCGTCCTTTGTCACACAGACCGAAGACGGTTATCAAACGCTCACCATAAAACGGTGGCAGTGGGACCGCGCCTTTGTCTGCGGGTATCGGCGCTACATATCACAGTCCCGCACTGTCACAACATTGCTCGGGGGCGGCGCATTACTTGGCGTTGGCCGCGGTCATCAAAGCGAACACCAAACGACTACCGTGATACACGAGGATCGCAGTCGCGAAACCACAGACAATTACTTCTATAATTACAGGCTGAAAGGTTTGAAAGCTGGACTGTTCGCCGATATTGGCTCCCGTTTTAGGATCAGCAACTATCTGTTCCTCGAGGCGTTGTTCGAACTCGGCGCAAGTGCAATGGGCATACCTCGCGTCTTTTTCGCAACATCAACGCGCGACGACGATGTACAATCCCTTGGCTCCGTAATCGAACCGAGTTTCATGCTGAACTTGAGATGGGATTTTGGCAGAGCGCTCGAACGGTAACATAAATTCATTCTCGACTACGAAACCATAGCGGCCACCAATAGATAGCGCCGGATGACAGAAAAGGGATGCGCCAACACCGTTACATTTCTGAAAGTCAAACATGCGATTATTCATGCTCATATTGCTGGTGTTTCCGCTCGCATCGCAAGCAGTGACACCGTTTGTATCGGTGGGTGTACAACCTACACTTACGCTGAAAGGACACGATTGGCAGCTGGGCCACGAAGGAGGGACAAACCTTGACTATTTGTTCTACACGTACGCAGGTGGAATGGCAGTAGGTGTTAGATCCGGTCGCAAGGATTTCTACGTTGAATACAACTGGAAGAACTCACATGCAGAGTACGATCGTGGTAGCGGCTACTCCGAGCAGGTTGACACAGTTAGAACATCAACCTACTATAGATACTCGAAGCGATTCAAAAGACCAACGCGCAAAATTTGGTTTTCGATATGTTGTCGCCAAGAACTCAAGCAAATCGCTCCTTGCCACACTCGGCTGCGGAGCTTCCACGGGCACCACACACGAAAGCGACATAAGAGACATTTCTGTGCGCACCGAAGTTGTGTCAGACTCCGGGTTCACAACCGAACTAGCACTCAGTCACGAGACAAGAACCTATAACATGTTCTCCCAATACAGTTTTGGTGGGTTTGTCGAGATGGGCACGCAGTTTCATATCTACCGCAACCTCTCGGCGATGACAACCGCGCAACTTCACGCATATGTCTCCGGCTACAAAATCAGTACCTGGTTTTTCAGTTTCACGGATTGGGCTCACTTCATAGAACCGTCCCTATCCATCGCTCTCCGCTACGACCTGAAGTAACACGATGCTCGACTACGAAACCACAGCCGACACCAATAGATAGCGCCGGATGACAGAAAAGGGATGCGCCAACACCGTTACATTACTGAAAGTCAAACATGCGATTATTCATGCTCATATTGCTGGTGTTTCCGCTCGCATCGCAAGCAGTGACACCGTTTATATCGGTTGCGTTTCAGCCGACAATTACGTTTTCGAGTAACGATTGGGGCAGTTATCAGCTAAATGGCAATGACCTCGGCAAATACCACTTTACATACGCGGGCGCAGCAACAGTTGGCATACGAGCGGGTCGCCGCGAGTTTTACATTGAACACAATTGGAAGAACTCGCCCACAAAAGATGAATACAACAGAAGCGTCTGGAATCAGGTGGACTCGCTCGTAACCAGACGCAGTACGAGCTACTATTCCCGATTCAAGGATCATCGGGGCAAACTGGGAGCTCGGTGGGCGATTGCGGAGAATTCGAGGCGTACGGTGACATCACTAATCGGATGCGGTCTTTCACTGGGGACCACGACGCATGGAAGTTACCAATCTACGTATACGAGCACCTACACAATTGACTCGACAGGCTACGCTGTGCCCAACTCCCATGTCGGTTCATTCGAACACTTTGTTAGCTCGCAGATCTCACGTTACAGCATCGGCCTTTTCATTCAAATGGGGTCGCAGTTTGCAATATACCAAAACCTTTCCGCGATGATCTTCGGCGAACTGCATACATACTGCACCCAATTCGTGACCGAGTCCTTCTGGTATGAATCGGTTGACTGGTATCGCCAAATAGAGCCTTCCCTATCCATCGCTCTCCGCTACGACCTGAAGTAACACGATGCTCGATTTCGAAACCATAGCCGCATTAGAAGAAGACGGAGCGTTTGACACTCCGTTGGAGGAGACTCTCTATTTGGTGGATTTGGGGAATGTGCTGCTGAAATTGGAATTCGAGCGGTTTGTGGCGTGGGCTGCCGAGCGGGGGACGAGGACGCGGGAGGAGATTCGCGAGCGGTACATACATGGCGAGAGCAAATCGAGCTTTGAACGGGGGCGGTGCACACCGAGTGAGTTTCTCGATGAGATGCGCGACTATCTGAACTGGCCGAAAACTGAAGCGAGTTACGAAAAGCTGCGCGTGATTTGGTGCGACATCTTCGACGAATTTCCGGGCGCGCGTGACGCGCTCGAACAACTGAAACTCATGGGCCGTGTGTGGGTATTGTCCGACACCGATCCGCTGCATATTCAATGGGTCTCGCGCAATTTTTCGTGGGCGCTAGAGGTGGAGCAGGTGCTGACCTCTTACGAGCGCGGCAAACTAAAATCCGATCCCGGTGTTTTTGAGGAAATTGTCCGCGAAGCCGCGCTTCCCGCCAAGCAAATTCTGTTCATTGACGATTTGCAAAAAAATATCGAAGCCGCCGCCAAAGCGAGCATTTCCACGCACTTGTTTACGTCGTGGGAGAATGTTTGGTTGGAGATATAGCGGTATCCCCGTTACTTGATCGCGAAAGGAGATTCAACATGAACAAAACGAACCTATTATTGACGCTGTGCTGTGTACTGTTGTGGACAGTATCAGCGACGGCGCAAACCGTAATCTCAACCACATGGGAAAAGAGTTTCGGCACGATTTCCGTGGCCGAGGTGGATACGGGTGATTTTCCCAAGGAGTTGAAAGCCGCGGTGAACGAATTGCGCGAGCAGGACGGCATCCTGCTCGATTTGCGGAAAGTCACGGACGAGTGGCTCTGGAGCGGCACGATGTGGAAAGCGGTGAAGCCGGCGTTTGATGATTACACGAAACCGCTGGTTATCTTAATCAGCGGCGAGATTCGCCGCGACTACCCGCTCTATCACTGGGCGAAGCCGCGTGAGTGGACGCGCTTTGAATCCGGCGGCAGTCACGAGGAAGCCGTCGCAAAACTAAGAACTCTGCGTGGCCGCCATATGAAAGAGGGACAAGCCCGCATGGACTGGTTGATGCAACAGAGTCAAGGTCAATGAATTTCCTAACAGACTTAGTGGAGTGGATTACGCAGGTCGGTGACGGGCAGGTTTGGCTGCTCGCGTTCGGAATTTTCGCGGCGCGTATCGCGGATCAGAGTTTCGGAACACTGCGCACAATTTCGATTTTTCGCGGATTCAAAGTATTGGCCGCGATCTTCGGATTTGTCGAGGTGCTCATCTGGATCAATGTGGTCGCGCAGGTGATCAACAATTTAGAAGCGTGGTACTTGGGTGTGGTCTACGCGGCAGGTTTCGCGGCGGGGAGTTTTGTCGGCATGTGGCTCGAGTCGCGGCTGGCGATGGGACACCAGATGGTGCGCGTGATCGCACGGCGCGAAAAAAATCTCGCGGATAAACTGTGGGCGAACAATTTTGCCGTCGTGGAAATGGACGGCAGAACCAAGACCGGCGAAATGGATATTTTGTTTGTCGCGGAAAGGCGCCGCAACGTGCCGAAACTCTTGCGGCAAATTTACGAGATTGACAATCAGGCTTTCTTCACGGTCGAGGATGTCAAGCAAGTCGGTCTGCGTTCGCGCGACCCGAGCGTCGTCTGGGGCGAAAAAGTCATCGAAGACGTCGGCAAATGGGTGACGCATCCGCTGAGGAGAAAAGTCAGAAATCAGAAGTAAGAAGTCAGAAGCGCGCATCAACAAACAATTTCTGACTTCTGAATTCATACTTCATACTTTCCGCCCATGCTGTCTCACGTCGAAATCTACGTTTCCAACTTGGAGAAGTCCCGCGCCTTTTGGCAATGGTTTTTGTGCGAGGAATTGGGGTACTCCCTCTATCAGGAGTGGCCCAAAGGTGTCAGCTTCAAGCACGGCCAGATTTATCTCGTATTCGTACAAACAGAAGAAAAACATTTAGTTACAGGCTACAATCGCTGCCGGACGGGCTTGAATCATCTGGCCTTTCACGCCCACTCAAAATCGCACATTGATGACCTAACGACCAAGCTCCGCGCCCGCGATGTGACCATATTATATGAGGACCGCCACCCCCACGCCGGCGGTCCGGACAGCTACGCCGTCTTCTTCGAAGACCCCAACCGAATCAAGGTCGAGGTCGTCTTTGTCGTTGGGAAAAGGAGTCGTAGGGCGGAAAGGCGTTCCGCCCGCTTAAGGTAATTGCGACACAAATTGATGTGCGTACCACTGGATCATAGATGGACCCGATAAAGAAACGAATATACAGTTATAACGGTTTTGCCGATACATTGGCTGCGCTTGAACAGGCGCGGCATGGCGTGCTCGTGAAAAATGTGCCGGGCGCGCTGCCGGTGTTGATTGCGAGTTATCTTTTTGAAAAATCCAAGCGGCCGCTGTTGTTGGTGGCCGAGAGTTTGGAAGACGCCGAAGAGTTCGCGGATGACTTGACGATCTTGTTGGGTGAAAATTCGACAAGTTTGTTTCCCGGCTTGCCGGACTATCATCGCGAACTGAATCCGATTGAGTTGTCTGAACGCGCCGAAGTAATGATGACACTCTCGCGCGCGAAGCAGCCGTTGATTGTCGCGCCTGCCTCGGCGCTGCTCGATCCGCTGCCGGACTTGAGCGAGGTGTCGCGCAACACCTACACGCTCGCCAAAGGCGAAATCCTGCCGCGCGATTCGCTGATTCAGTTCCTGCATGAATCCGGCTACACACGTGAAGCCTTGGTGGAAGGCGTCGGCCAATATGCTGTGCGCGGCGCGGTGTTGGATATTTATCCCTTCGGCGGGAGTCACGCCGTGCGTGTGGAGTATTTCGGCGATGACATTGACGACTTGCGCAGCTTTGATCCGCAAACGCAGCGCTCGACGGGAAAAGTCAACGACGTCACCATCATGGCCGCCGAAACTCCCGGCGTCGGCAACTCGCACTTGCTGCAGTATCTTCCGGAGAACACGATCATCGTCTGGTCTGAAGGGCGGCCCGCCTTTCAAGCTGTCAAAGATCGCTATGACGAGCGCACTGCCAAGCCGGGTTTGCGTTTGCGCGATTTGAAAGCGCAAAACGGCAACGATGATGATGAGGATGAAGACGACTTGCACCTGCGCGACGATCTCCACGACATCGTCTATGAAGAAGACGAGCACATTCCCGTTCCGATTTCCGATCAGGTGCGCGCGCTGCGCGATCCGGGGAAGTGGATGGAGCCTGAGTTGATTTACAGCGCGGCGCAAAAGTGCTCGCAAGTCTTTTTGCACAGCGCGCCGCATCCGACTTCTGCCACTTTGGATTTCGGCGGAGCGCCGCAGGAACGCTTCGCCTCCAATCTGCCGCTGTTGGCCGACCGCGTCAAAGAATATCACGGCAGAAATCTCGAAACGATTCTGCTTTGTGACAATCAGCTTGCCGCTGATAGATTAGGTCAAGTCCTGACCGAGCGCGGCGTGCCGGACGAAGCGTTCAAGTCGTTGGAAGGCGGGCTGCGCCACGGCTTCATGCTGGAAGCGGCGAAGCTGGTTGTGCTGGTGGATCACGACATCTTCGGACGCAAGCGCCGCAAACGCGCGTTCATGAAGTTCAAGAACGCCGTGCCGCTGCATGATATTGACGCGCTGAAAGTTGGCGACTTCGTGGTGCATGTAGAGCATGGCATCGGCAGATATTGCGGCCTGACGAAAATCTCTGTCGGCGGAGTGCAGCGCGAAGTGTTGAAGATCGAATATCGCGACGGCATCAATCTTTTTGTCAAGTTAGAAAACCTCGCGTCGGTTCAAAAGTATTCAGCGAAAGACGGTTTCCAGCCTCCGCTGTCGAAAATCGGCGGCAAGGAGTGGCGCGAGATAAAACGCAAGACCAAAGAGTCGCTGGTTTCGATTGCCGAAGATTTGATCAAACTCTATGCGCGCCGCAAAGCCGAACGCGGAATTATTTTTTCGAGTGACACACCGTGGCAGCGCGAGATGGAAGCGAGTTTCCCCTATGAAGACACGCCCGATCAGTTGACCGCGAGCGAATCCGTCAAACGCGACATGGAAAGTCCCGTACCGATGGATAGACTGATTTGCGGTGACGTTGGTTATGGCAAAACCGAAGTGGCGATGCGCGCGGCTTTCAAAGCGGTGACCGACGGCAAGCAAGTGGCGGTGCTGGTGCCGACGACGATTTTGGCGCAGCAGCATTTTCGGGTGTTTCGTGAGCGCTTCAAGAATTGGCCGGTCGAAGTGCGCGTGTTGTCACGCTTTCAATCCACGCGCGAACAAAAAGAGACCATCAAGAAACTCGCATCCGGAGGAGTGGATGTTGTCATCGGTACGCACCGCCTGCTTTCCAAAGACGTGCAGTTTGACGAGCTGGGTTTGCTCATCATTGACGAAGAGCACCGTTTTGGCGTCGTGCAAAAAGAAAAGATTCGCTCGCTGCGCTCGAACGTGGACGTCTTGGCCATGAGCGCCACGCCGATTCCGCGCACGTTGCACATGGCGCTGATGGGTGCGCGCGATTTGTCGCAAATCACAACCCCGCCGCCGGGACGTCAACCGATTGAAACCGACGTCGTGTCGTTCTCCGAAAAAGTCATCAAGGAAGCGGTCTCGCACGAGTTGCAGCGCGGCGGTCAGGTCTTTTTGGTGCACAACCGCATTCAAAGTATTCAGCAAGTCTCCGAGATGCTGCATAGGCTCTTGCCGAAAATCCGCATCGGCGTCGCGCACGGACAAATGAACGAGCACGAACTTGAACAAGTGATGCTCGACTTCACCGAACAAAATCTCGATGTGTTGATTTCGACGATGATCATTGAGTCGGGTTTGGATATGCCAAACGTGAACACGATGATTATCAATCGCGCGGACCGATTGGGTGTGGCGCAACTGCATCAGCTTCGCGGACGAATCGGCAGAAGCTCGCGCAAGGCGTACGCATATCTGCTCGTGCCGCCGCATTTTGAAATGTCGAAGATCGCGCGCAGCAGACTTTCGGCTCTGACGAATTTCTCTTCACTGGGCGCAGGGTTTCAAGTGGCGATGCGGGATTTGGAAATCCGCGGCGCGGGAAATCTTTTGGGGCGCGAACAATCCGGCTACATCAATTCCATCGGCTTTGAAATGTATCAGCAATTGATCGAAGAAGCCGTTCGCGAAGTGCAAATTGACTTGCCGCAGGAACTGGAAGAAAAGCGCGAAGTCAGACTCAAAATTGATACGGACGCGTTTCTGCCGGAAACCTACCTGTCGGAAAGCGGGCTGCGCTTGAACATTTATCGGGAACTCTCACGCGCCAAAGATCTTTCCAAGGTCGAAGAAATCTCCCGTGAAGTCGAAGATCGGTTCGGTAAATTTCCGGAGGCCGCGCGCAACTTATTCGATATGGTGCGCGTCAGAATTCTGGCCGAGAAGCTTGGCGCCGACGAAGTCAACGTGCTTTCGCATCAATTACAACTCGGCTTTGCCGCAGACCATGTTGGGCGCGACAAGATGCTTATGCTCGTGTCACGCAGCGGAGATTACCCGATCGAGTTTGACGCGACCAAAGGCGTGATTGTCAAACTGAGTTTAAAAACGTATGAGACCTGGGAAGACAAACTAACTTATGCAGAAAGATATTTAGCCGCCGTCTCCGGTGAACTTATTGAAGCCTGTTAATACTTGGAGAACCGTCAGATGCTCCGCCGCTGCTTATTCATTGCCTTACTTATACCCTTATCCGCCTTCGCGCTTGTTCAAGAAACCGGAACGTTGACAGGATTTTTGATGGATACATGCTCGACATGCGCCTACGACAATTGGCAATCGCATGTGTCGGAGCGCATCGTACGGCCCGGCTACAACGACTACGGCCCGGCCACCTTGGATCCGCAGACGAACGGTTTCGGCGGCTTTACCTATATTCCCGCAGATTCAAGCGGCGACTCAACATTGGCGCGCTGGCGGCAAGTGTTCCAAAGCGCGGTTGACGGTGATTGGAATACAGCGGACTCTTTACTCATGCGCTATGACAGTTTGTGGAATTACGAACTTGTGCAGTTTGACGAATTACAACCCTCGCGGCGTTACTATATCATGCGTGAGCGCATAGACTCGATGTTTGTAGACGTGAACGGTGATACTTTGCCGGAGAACGATGTCATCGGCGGGTTTCATCGCGGCTGGGGTGTGTTTGTGTTCAATACGCAGCCGCGTCATGCGACAGCAGTTCTTCAGGTGCCGCATCCGTGCGACGATTTCATGGCTGTACCGAACGGGATCTTGGCGTTTCAGGAGAATGAAATGTCAATTCTGATGATTGCCGGCGCGGGCCGCGAAGTGATGTGGGACAGCACGCAATCACAATATAACAATGCTCGCTCACTATCCGATCCGTCTCGCAACCCGCGTCATCCCTTCGCGGTGCTCTCAAAAGTTGTGACAGACGAATGGAACGCGCCGCCGCTTAATCCGCTGGTGATGATTCAATTGCACTCATACGATCATGGCGCGCATCTGTCGCTGCCGGATATTCAGATTTCATGCTATCTGGACGATTCGAGTCCGAATCCGCCGGTGCGCGACGTCGCGTTTCATGAAGACATCTTTCACGCGTTGCCGGTCTATCCGGTGCGCGTTGTGGATGGCGACAGCAGTATTGTGAGCGTCATCAACGGTTACATTGGTCTGTGGAGCAATCCTGCGTACACCTACTACGGCGAAGACACGACGATTGCGCTGCCGTCGGTTAGTGACCTGATTGGCGCGCCGGATAATGTCGAAGCGGAGTATTGCCATATCGGTCACAGCGTGAACTATCACACGGAGAATTTTATCCATATCGAGTTGGATGAATATCCCGATGAGCTGTGGTCTCCCGCCGATTGGGTGCGCTGGCTGCCCGGCGGTCCGCCGACGAATTGGGAGACGTATGTCCATGCGCGCGACTTTTACATGCCGTTTGTCAGCGCTCTTGATTCTATGCTGACGTGGCACGAGATACCCGACGAAACTCCACCCTTGCTGTGTGAGTTTTATCAGGCGATTGACTTGGCCAACGGCAACGTGGTCTTGAATTGGAGTCCGTCCGCGCTCGATCGGCACTTCGACACGTATGAAATTTATTATGACACACTCGACGTGACCCTTGCCTCGCCGTTTGTTACCCGCGCGAACAATCGTTATCGCACGCTCGGAAATATGTTCGTGAACACGGCGACGCTGAGCGGTTTGGTCACGCCTGTTTGGCCGTATCAGTTTGCGATTCGCGCGCGTGATTTGGCGGGTAATTTTTCCGCGCTGTCGCCTGCGCAGTGGATTACGGACGGCTCGATCAATGATCTGAGTATCTTCATGGGCGCCGATTCGTTGCATCTGAACTGGACAGCGCAGCCCAACGACTCCATGTTTGAAATTCACGAGTATCCAACCGACTTGGGCGGCTACTATTTATTGGGCGTGACGGACACGAACACCTTCACGTTTCAACCGACGGGCTACTCCGGCAACGGGGTTTGCGTGCTAAGAGTATTAAGAGTCATCAGGCGATGAGGCGCGGGGTAATCATCTTGCTGTGGTTACCCTTGACCGCTTTGGGCATGGTCGAAGAGAGCGGCTCGCTCTACGGTTTCATGCTGGACACTTGTTCGACCTGCGCGTACGATAATTGGCTCTCTCATGTTTCGGAAAACAACGTTCGTCAAAACTATAATGACTACGGCCCTCCGAATCTTGATCCTGTGACAAACGGTTTTGGAGGATTTGCTTATATTCCGGAAAACGCGGAAGGGGACGCGACTCTGGCGCGCTGGCAGAGAGTTTTCGAATTCGCAATTGACAATAGATGGCCCAGCGTGGATTCGATGCTTATGCTTTTTGCCAACGAGTGGAACTATGAGCTTGTACATTTAAGGGAAGTCTCGTTGCGGTGCGAGCACTATATCTTGCGCGAGCGGCTCGACTCAAGTTTCGTGGATACGAACGGCGACTCGCTCGCGGCCAACGATGTCATTGGCGGGTTTCGCAACGGTTGGGGCGTGTTTGTGTTCAATCCGTCGCCGCGCCATGCTCGTGCGATTGTTCAGGTACCGCATCCGCAAGACGATTACATGGCTCCGCCGGTCGCGACGGATATGTTCATGCGTGCGGGACTTTCAATTTTTATGCTGGCAGGCGCGGGCCGTGAAGTGATGTGGGACACGACGCAATCACTTTATGATAACTCATTGTCATTCTCCGATCCGTCGCGCAATCGCCGCCATCCGTTTGCGATTTTGACGGAAGTGGTCAAAGACGCTTGGGACACGCCGCCGGTCAGCCCGTTTATTGTGATTCAGGTGCACTCCTACGATCACAACGAACACTATCCCATCGGAGATTTGCAGGTCAGCGCCTTTCGCGACGATGACCAGCCTAATATGCCGCTCAGGGATGTGGGCGCGCATCGCGATTTCATCCACGCGCTGGGGCGCTTTCCGGTGCAAGGGATAGACGGCGACGAAACGATTATCACTCCGGTCAACGAATACATATCGCTTTGGTGCGACCCGCGCTACTCTTATTTCGGCGAGGACACGGTGCTCATCAATTCAATTAACGATTTTCTTGGCGCGCCGGAGAATCAGCAGGCGCTCTATTGCCACGAAAATCACGACATGCAGTTTGACACGGAAAATTTCCTTCACATCGAGCTGGATGAATATCCCGACGCGCTCTGGAGTCCGACGAATTTCTTAAGATGGCTGCCCGGCGGCCCGCCCGCCCGCCTGTCAAATTTTCGCGTCGTGCTGGAATACTATTCCACACTCATTGACGCGATTGACCTGATGCTGACGTGGCACGAGATTCCGGATGTCACGCCGCCGCAAGCGGGTCGGATTTTATCTGTGACGGAAAACTCCTCGACAAGCGTCTGGGTGAACTGGCAGCCCGCGGCCTTCGACCAGCACTTCGACACCTACGAAATTTTCTACGACACCGAAGCGATCTCTGAAACATCACCCAGTAAAACCCGTCTGTCATCAGCAAGCTACACCTCGCTGGGAAATCAGAATACGACGAATCATCGTGTCTATAGTTTAACTTCGCCGCTCGACCGCTATCGTTTCGCGATTCGTGCCCGGGATCTTGCGGGCAATGTGTCGCCGTTGTCTCCCGAGTGGGGAATCATTGACAGCGTCATTCACGACGTGCGCCTTCATATGGATGGCGCAAACCTGAAGCTCGATTGGACCGGACAGTATTATGACGACTATTACGAAGTCTGGGAATTTCCCTACGGCGCAGGCGGCTACTATATCATCGGCACAACCGACACCACGACATTTTCGTTTGCTCCGGACAACACGGGTTACGGAGCGTCAATCATAATGGTTAAGAGAAACTTCTCACAATGACCATCCGCCGCGCCGCCACCCCCGCCGACTTGCGCAAAATATACCCCGTCATCCGCGAATTGCGTCCGCACCTCTCCGAAAATGAGTTCGTGGAACAGGCGCTGCGGCAGGCCGAGGCGCACAGCTACATCCTTATATATGTAGAGGACGCGCAGGGCAAACCCGCCGCCGTGGCCGGGTACCGAAAAACCGAGATGTTACATTGGGGAAAAGTTTTGTATATTGATGACTTGGTCACGGCAGAGACCGCGCGCGGTCACGGCTACGCTGACCATTTGTTCAACTACATCGTCACAGAAGCCCGCGAAAACGGGCTTGACGCCGTTCACCTCGACAGCGGCACACACTCCGGGCGCTGGGATGCCCACCGATTTTACCTGAAACATGGCATGAACATCACGAGTTATCACTTCGTCTTGAATCTGAAAACAACATAAACGGATCGAAAAAAATGCAACGCACTCTAATGCTCTTGAGCCTGTTGGCGATACTTTTGGTCGCCGGCTGCACGAAGCAGGACCCATACGTCGCCAAAGTCGGCAGCGAGACCATCACCGAGCAGGAATATCGCGACGCGATGATCACGCAATTCCGCACGGATGAAAACATTCAGCAGCGCGGCCTCGATGAGCGCAAGAAGCTCGCTCGTGATATGGCGCTGGAAGAAGCCAAGTATCTTGAAGGCATGGCGCGCAAGTATGACGAGAATCCGGAGATCGCGCAAAATATCGGCAACACCGCCAAGCGCCGCGCGCTCGATTTGCTCTATGAAGAGAAAGTCATTAACGCGGTTATCACGCCCGCGAAGCTGAAGGATTTCTACGACCACACCTCCAAGGAAATCACGGCGCGCCATATCCTGATCAAAAAGAGCGCGAACGATTCGACGGACGCGGACAAAGCGCGGCTCAAAGGTCGCATTGATTCCATCAAGACCGCCATCGACAAGGGACTCGACTTCAAAGTCGCCGCGGCGACTTTGAACGAAGACGCGACGACGGCTCCGGACTCGGGAGATTTGGGTTGGTTTCCGTGGGGCAGAATGGTGGACGAATTTCAGCGCGCCGCGTGGAGCGCAAAACCAAAAACTCTCACGGGCCCGGTCGAGTCACCGTTCGGTTGGCACCTGATTTGGGTGGATTCCGTGCGGCAGGTGGAAGGTCGCCAGCCGTTTGAAGAGTCCAAGAACGACATCATGGCGCGGATGCGCGAAGCGGAGGGCCAGGCGTTGTCGGAAAAAGCGCGCGACTATGTCAATAGTCTGCACGATGAATATAATCTGAAGATAGATGAGAATGTGTTGAACGCGTTCTCGACCAAACTTCAGGATCCACAGATGTCGTTGAATAAGGAACTTGGCCCGATGTTCACGGCGGAGGAAAAGGCTCAAGTTGCCGCGACGCACAAACTCGGAACCGTCACGGTGAATGATTTGATTTTGAAAGTCGGCGGCAATGCCTACCGCGTGGATTGGAAGAATCCGCAATCCGTGAAAGACTTGCTGCACGCTGTTTGCGAGCCGCAATTTCTGGAAGACAAGGCGGAGAAGGACGGCTTCATGAAGCGCGCGATGAACGATCCTCAAGTCGTGCAGCAGAAGAAGTCCGCCATCATGCGATTAGTCGAAAAAGTTGAAATTTCCGAAAAGCTCGATCAAAGCGAAGAGTCCGACAAAGCCTATTACGAAGCACACTTGCAGGATTTTATTCAGCCCGAGACGCGCACAATCCGCGAAATCTTCATCAAAGAAGACAGCAGCAAAGCCGCTCGTGTCCACAACCGCGCCAAGCAAGGCGAAAACTTCACCAAATTGGCCTGGCAGTTTAACGAAAAAGAATCCACAAAGCGCGACAGCGGCCGCATCGGACCGTTTGAAGAAAAGCGTTTCGGATTGATCGGCAAGACCGCTTTCCAACTTGAGAAGAAAGGCGACATTTCGGACGTCGTGAAAATCGGCAAGAACTTCTCGGTGGTGCAATTGCTCGACATTCTGCCGTCGCGCACGAAGTCATGGGAAGAAGCCAAGAACGACGCGCGGCGCGAAAACCGCGTGGTGCGGACGCAGCAATTGCAGGATGAACTGGAAAAGATGTTGACGAGCCGCTACCCGATCAAAATTGATGAAGAGAAGCTGTCGACCATGTGGCCGTTGCCTCCAGAGCGGCAGGAACGTGCTGTTCGTGACCAATAAGAGGCTTGCGCTGGCGTTCGCGCTGACGTTGATCATCGGCTGTGGCGAACAGGATAAGAGCGACGTGATCGCCGAAGCAGGCGAGCGGAGGTTGACGCGCGCGGAGTTTCAAGCGAACACCGGTTTGAACTACGACAATCTTTCTGCAGAAGAAAGGTTGCCGCTCTTGACCGAGTGGATTGATATGGTGGTAATCGAGCAGGAGATTGCCCGCTCGGGTTTGCGCAACGATCCCATGGTTCTCAATCAAGAGCGCAACCTTCTCGCGCAATATTATCGCGCCATACTGCTCTCTCGTCAAGCCGCGCCCGAGATGACGGATTCTCTGATCACGGAATACTACTCCGCGCATCTGGTCGAATTCAAAAGACCGACGGACAGTTATCTGATAGAGAGTTTCTGGTGCGAGTCGGAAGATTCGCTGAACGCGTTTCGCCGCGCGCTCCAAAAAGCCGACACTGCGAACTTGAAGTCCGGCATCGTGATTTGGGAGGGCAAGTGGCTCGCTTCCACGGACGATCTGGAGCCGCCGCTTTTGTACGGACTTCGCGCGATTCAGCCCGGCGAACTGACGCAAGTGTTGCCGTTTGGTGAAGGTTATAGACTGGTGCGCTTGCATGAAGTATATCCAAAAGGCGCGCAGCTCGGTCTTGACGCGGTGCGCGGCGAAATCCGGGAACGACTTTTAACCGAGCAGAGTCAAAGAAGACAGGAGCGGTGGGAAAACGAATTGCGCGGCCGCTACCAACCAAAGATAATGGGTGAATCGAAATGATAAGACTGTTGGTCGCAGCGCTTATGGCCTGCGTCATGATTTCGAATGCGGAAGAAATTATTGACCGGGTTGTCGCCGTAGTGGACGACGAGATCATTCTCGAATCCGAAGTTTTGCAGTACATGCAATACTCGATGGGCGCGCGCGGATCAATTGATTCGCTCTCGGAAGATCAGTTGAACGAACTGTCCGGGCAGGTGCTGGACGATCTGGTGGCGCAAAAACTGCTGCTCACGCGCGCGCGCATGGACTCGATTACCGTGTCGCAGAAGGAAGTGGACCGCGAACTCGACAATCGCATCGCCAATTTAATGGAGCAGGTCGGCGGTCAGGAAAAGCTCGAGTCGTACTATGATATGCCCCTGCCCAAAATCAAACGGCAGTTCAGGCCGTTGGTGCAGGAGACGCTCCTAATCGAGCGTATTCGCCGCCAACAGCTTGCGTCAGTGAAGGTCTCGCGCAGTGAAGTCGTGGAGTTCTGGAACTCCATCAAGGATTCCGTCCCGCCGTTGAGAGACGCGATTCGGCTTGCGCACATTCTCTTGCAGGACCGCGTATCGGAAAAGTCAATAGATGCCGCCATTGCACGCGCGGATTCGGCTCGTGCGGAAATTCTCGCGGGAAAGTTTACCTTTGAAGAATACGCGTCACGATTTTCCGACGACGCCGGAACAGCGGCTCGCGGTGGAAAATTAGGCACGACCAATCGCGGTGACTTGGTGCCCGAGTACGAAGCGGTGGCGTACGCGCTCGAACCCGGCGACATCAGCGCGCCTGTCGTCTCGCCGTTTGGTGTGCATTTGATTCGACTAAACGAGCGCACTGGCGAAAAGATCAACACGAACCATATTCTTTTCAAGATTGTGCCCGCCGCGGGGGACGAACAGAAAACAATGGCCGATGCCGAATCTTTGGTCGTGCGTCTGCGCAACGGCGATGACTTCGTGGAGCTGGCGCTGAATTTATCCGCCGACACAAAGACTTCAGCGAACGGCGGCGACTTGGGTTGGTTCAGTCCGGCGGAACTTCCCGACGAGTTTATGAAGCCTGTCGAAGGCAAAAGAAAGGGCGAGATTACAGATCCCTTCCGCACGGTCTTCGGAGTACATATTGTCAAAATCTCCGACCGCGTGTTTTCGCGCGCGATCACTTTAGATGAAGACTTCAGCCGCATCGAGCAAATGGCTCTGACCAAAAAGCAGGATGAAGAATTCAAAAAGTGGATTGACAAACTCACGCAAGAAACGTATGTAGAACGAAAGGCGAGTTAGAGGAATGCATCACATGATGAGTTGGCTTGCGGCAGTCCTGTTTCTTGTTGCCACGATGGGATTTGCCACCGAAGAAACTTTGCGCGAGCAATTGCAAACGCGCAAGGCAGCCTCAAAGGCGAAATCCGCTCCAGAACAGACTGAAATGTTTGAGCGTGGAGTGACGGATGTCAAGAACTCGGGCGTGCTTGAGAGCGCGAAAAAAACCGGAGACATTGCTCCGGGATTCAAGTTGATGGATGCCACAGGAAAGCAAGCCGCGCTGGTTGATTTCTTGAAAAACGGTCCGGTGGTGTTGACATGGTATCGCGGAGGTTGGTGTCCTTACTGCAATTTAGCGTTGCACGCGATGCAGGAACATCTCGCGGAGATTAAAGCTGCCGGCGCGGCACTCGTGGCCATTTCGCCTGAACAACCCGATTCAAGTTTGACGACGGTCGAGCGGCATTCGCTTGAGTTTGCCGTGTTAAGCGACTTGCATAACAAGGTCGCGCGTGATTACGGAATCGTGTTTACGTTGCCGGACTATCTTCAACCGATCTACGACAACAATTTGAAGCTCTCGGAATACAATCTCGACAAGAGCATGGAGCTTCCACTGGCCGCAACGTATATTATCGGCACGGATGGTCTAATCAAGTGGCACTATCTGAATGGCGACTACCGCGAGCGCGCCGAACCTGCCGACATTGTTGCCGCGCTAAATGAATTGAAGTAAACAAGAATTGCCTCACAGCAAAAACCCCTCGCAAGAGGGGTTTTCTTATTTCTGATCTCCCCCTATTCTTGTCTGCAAGAATGGGGAGAATAAGGGGGGCTTCCGCTTAGACAAATTCTAGTCGGACATCGGAATTGTCAGCACCGCGCAAGGCGCCCGTCTGACAACTGCTTCAGCAACCGAACCAAACAAGAATCGCCTGATTCCCGTTCTGCCGTGTGTTGCGATAACAATCACGTTAGCCTTGATGTTATCAGCCATCAACACAATCTCATGCGCGGGATCACCCATCTTCAGATGCTTAGTCACGTTGATTTCCGGCTTGACATATTCCTTGATCGCATTATCGAGTGTTTTGCGATAACTCAACATCAACTCAGATTCGTATTGCTTGACGTCGAAAGCCGCGCTGCCGGAGGCGGGTGGAAGGTCCACCAACGGAACAGGAGGCACAACATGCAGGATGTACAACTCGGCATTGTAACGACCCGCAAGGTCGTTTGCGGTAGCAAGCGCCCGGTATGAAGGTTTGGAAAAGTCAATTGGGCAAAGGATTTTGCGGAAGTCAAGCATGACACACCTCTGGTAGTTTCGCGTTGAAAAATTGCGCTCGATTGCGTATTTTGAAGTCGTAATTGCGGCCGGTTAAAGGTTACAATCGCAAACAGGACGATAAGTTCCCGCGGGGGTAAGCTGACACAGTTAGTCAGCTTCCCGCAGGACGATAATATAAGGAAAAAGCAGGATATGAGCTCGCATATTATAACACCTCCGGCAGCTCCGCCCGAAGTACTGGAGAAAGCGGTAGATGCACTTCGTTGTGTGACATCAAACAGCCGGGTTTTTGTCGGGTCAGGTTTGGCCGTTCCGCAGTTATTGGTGGATGCTTTGGCGGCTCGCGCGCCGGAATTGGAGGATGTGGAAGTCGCACATCTGATGACTTTTGGTCCGGCTCCCTACTCCGCGCCGGGAATGGAGAAGAGTTTCCGCACCAACGCGCTGTTTACCGGCGCCAACGTCCGTCCCGCGATTAACGAGGGTCGCGGCGATTACACGCCGATTTTCCTCTCGGAAATTCCCGCGCTGATTCGCAGTGGTTCGTTCAATATTGACACCTGTCTGGTCCAGATTGCGCCCGCCGACTATCACGGCTACTGCAGTTTAGGAATTGATTGTGCCTGTACCTTGGAAGCGGCGCGTCATGCCAAGAACGTGATCGCCTTGGTCAACGAGAACATGCCGCGCGTCTATGGCGAGAACTTTTTGCACAAGTCCGTCTTTCGCTCGTTTGTGCACTATACTCATCCGCTGCCCGAACTGCCGCGCAAGACTCCCAGCGACGAAGAAAAACTCATCGGCTTGTTCTGCGCCGAACTCGTACCCAACGGAGCCTGTCTGCAATTAGGCATCGGCGCGATTCCCGACGCCGTGCTCGCCGCTCTGACCAGCAAGCGCGATCTCGGTATGCACACCGAAATGTTCTCCGACGGCGCGGTGGAATTGGTCAAAGCCGGAGTCATCAACTGCTCGGCAAAAAATTATCACCGCGACAAGATGATTGCCAGCTTCGTGCTCGGCACGAAGATGCTCTATGATTTCATTCGCAGTAATCCGTTAGTCGAGTTCCGTCCGGTGGATCACACCAACGATCCGTTTATCATTGCGCGCAACGACAAAATGATTTCCATTAACAGCGCGCTGCAAATTGATTTGACGGGACAGGTTTGCGCGGACTCCATCGGTCACAGTATTTTCTCGGGCTTCGGCGGACAGGTGGACTTTGTGCGCGGCGCGTCGAGAAGCAACGGCGGCAAGCCGATAGTCGCATTGGAATCCACGGCCAAGAGCGGCACGATTTCGCGCATCACTCCGGTGCTCTCGCCGGGCGCGGGCGTCGTCACCAGCCGCGCCGACGTGCACTATGTCGTCACCGAATACGGCACGGCGTTCCTGCACGGCAAAACCATTCGTCAGCGCGCGCACGCTCTGATCAGCATCGCGCACCCCAAGTTCCGCGAAGAACTAAAATACGCCGCCGAGCAACGTAAGCTGATTTAATCCGTATCTCCCCTGCGTTTACGATACTGTCATCCTGAACGCAGTGAAGGATCTCTCCGGTCTCCCCCCAAATCCGCCGCGGATTTGGGGGGAATAAAGGGGGCAAACACCCAAGCGGCTCCCAAAGTTCATATCTCAACAAACCGAGGTAGGAATTCCCATGCGCTCAAAACTCTTCAAGCGAATCACATCGTTCATCCGTCATTTCGGATGCGTGGGGTTCGCTGTTTTATTGTTAGGTGCGAAAAGTTTTGCGCAGTGGACGGAGCCGGAGTTGTTGCCTCCACCGATCAATGTAACGCCGGGCGGAAACTACTATTATGCTGCAATCTCCGCAGACGGGCAGATTCTCTGCATCACTATTAACTCTCCTTCTGGTTTTGGAGACGACGATGTTTATATTTCTGAGCGGATCGGTGATTCGTCGTGGACGGTACCTGTTAACGCCGGACCGAATGTCAATAATGAAGCGAGGAATCTCAGCCCCTCCATAACCTCAGATAGACAACGACTGTACTACGTGAGGTGGACAGGGCAATCCTATGATGTCTATGTATCTCACAGAACCGGACCTGACTGGGATGACTGGTCTGAAGGAGTGGCACTGCCTGAGCCGGTAAATGTACGTCAAGAGTTTACATGCCAAATCAGCTTTGACGACTCGACTCTTGTGTTTACCTCGGACGGTAGACCGGGGCCGTTGTTTGGACAGGAAGTTATATGCACAAGTCGCTTACAGCCGGACGAATCCTGGTCTGAACCTGTGATTATTGCGCCGCATCTGAATCAGATCAACGGTTCGTTGCATCCGTGTTTAACCGACTCGGGAGCGACCCTTGTATATGGCATGTTTGGCGGACCCTCCCTTCATTTTGACATTTTCTATGCAGTACATAACGACACAGGTTTCGGAAACGCTATTCGCTGTGATTCGACGATTAACACAGCTTATTGGGATAGCAGTCCAAGCTGTCCGGTTGATGGATCTTATGTGATCTTTGATTCGCGCAGAAACCGCCCCCAGGGCTCCGGTCCTGCTCAATTGTTCATTGCCCGCCGCGTGGGCACAAGTGTGTCGCCGTGGCTGGCAATTCCGCAACACTTTCCCCTTTCCGCCTACCCCAACCCCTTCAACAGCACAATAAACATAACGCTCGAAGCGCCGTTACATTCCGAAACTACGCTCACGCTATACGATCTGTTGGGCCGTGAAGTGGACGTGATTCATCGCGGCAGATTGACCAGCACGACGCTCTCCTACACCGCACCGGCAACACTGTCCAGCGGCATCTACTTCCTCCTCGCCGCCAACACAACCCAATCCGCGATGCAAAAAGTTGTGTTGTTGAAGTAGTTCCGATCCCCCCCGGCCCTCCGGGGGGGCAAGGGGGGGTCAAACAGCCAAGCGCGTCAGTAACACCAAGCGGGCCGGAGAAAACTCCGGCCCGCTTTTGTTTATCTGATGAGCGCCATCTTCACAACTTTCCCCACACCTCCGGCAGACAGTCTCGCAAAATAAACTCCCGAACTCCACTCCGCTCCGTCAATCGCCACCTGATGTTCTCCCGCATTCAACCGTCCCAACTCTCGCGACATCACCACTCTACCCAAGACATCAAACACCGTAAGCTCAACATCGGAAAGCTTAGGTAATGCAAAACTCAAAGTTGTGGTGGGGTTGAAGGGATTTGGGAAAACGGACAGACCAAAGCGACTCGGGGCAAGCAATGACCGATTCTCTGGACTGAACGAAACTCCGAATTCAAAGGCGCCAATATCTGGTGCTTCACCATAGAATACTTGACCATACTCTACACCTGCGTTAATACAGGGGCTATTTAATGACAATCGAAACGATGAATCCTGAAATTCGGGATCAGACCTCAGATTATTGTATAGATCTACGCTGTCTCCATTCGCGTTGATACCAATCATTTGCCCAATAGTTGGCCAATATAAGCAGTCCTGGTCAACAATCTCGTTCACATTCCAAAAGCAATTGTTTTGTATAACGATAGAACTCGTGTCGGTGTCAAAAGAGAATACTCGCATCAAGCGAGTAAAATCCACAAAAATATTGTTTCTGATTACAATAGAAGAATTGGGTACAAATCCAACGACATATTGGCTTCCATTCCCGATGAACGTGTTGTGCTGAATAGTTGGGCCGGTCAAGCCCCATGTGGAAGACACGATCATTCGGGAGGACTGGATATCATCAAAGACGCAATGTTCAATGATCAGGTCAGCGGATTGGATCTGCAATGGGTATGTCGCAAGGTCTGTGAACCTACAGGCTGCAATGAGCCCGGGTGATTCATTAACATAAACAATGCCTGCAACGTCAGTAATGCCATTTCCGTCAAAAAGCGAACTGTCCAGTGTGAAAATGCTACCGGTTACTCCAAACCTCGCGCCATTTAAGAAGTTTATTTTAGTGACTAGAATAGAGCACAGTGCGTTTGAAAAGTAGAGGTCATTATACGCGCTTGGGGATGTAATTGTACTGTGTTCTATTTGCATTACAACCGCTTCGTTAGAATACAGCGCCTGCTCTGCTTTCTGAATGGAAACATAATCGAGAATGATGCCGCTTCCTGAATGACAAAGGAGCCCTCCCCAGCGATTTTCCGCAAATGACATGAAATGTATACTATCCGTCATGCTTCCCGCCGCGATTAGTGTTCCATAGACATGAATTGTGGGAGAGCAAGTTAAGGAATCTGCAAGGATGACTACTCCCGGATCTACGCGAAGTGTATCACCATAAGGAATCACAATGTCTCGAAAGAAACGATACGGGGAATGTTCGATTGTCAAGATGCCGCGCACGGTATCCAACAAAACAGATTGAGGATAAACTTTAACGTGAATGCTTTCGCTATCAAATTGCCCTATCCGGTCGCGCGCGCTGAGTACTACATCGAAGGAATCAATGCCAAACGGAATTGTTCCGTCGAAGAGCGTATCTCTTACTTCATCAAGTCTGATTGGTCCTGTAAGCCACCATGGACCCCTTGGTAAAATAGGAAATGTCACAGGACCCTCATCTGTTGCCGACAATACAAAAGTAAACTGGTCTCCCCATCGTGCTTCAAGGGTGTCGGGTGTCGTAATAGTCGGCGGATGATCATATCTATGATCCCACCAATCTATACCGATATCCGAGCGGCTACCGTCTTCATCAGGTTGACCTAATCTACCACTATTAATGGCAGGGGAATCAAATCTTAAACCATAGTTGCTGTGCGGATCAAACAGATTGCTTGCTGAAAAATTACAGCAGCCTTCGACAATTCCTCTCCACGGGTCTTCCATTCCAACCGTGATGTTGTATCTTGCATCTATGACGTCATTCGTTGGATAATAAACCACGGGCAATAAGGAATCGCCAGATACAAAGATGTTGTTGTATAAGCTGAAGTCTGTCGTGACAGTTCCAGTGATAAAGCCATGAGGGTAATCTTCCCGGCAGCATTCTTTGATTTCGAACACGCAGTTGCTTATTGTCACAACTTGAGATGTGTTTTCTATGGCAAAGCTGTACAACTTTGACCTTTCAATGGTTCCGCTTGATAGCCAGTTATACACTCTATTTACCGAACAGTTAGATATGGAATAAGACGAAAATATGGCGAGATAGATGCTGTTGCCCAATCTCTCCGTGGCAGTTATCTCAGTCAAATTAGCCTGAGCACCCGGAGAGAAGGTGCCGTCCAAATTCATTGACCCGCATCGCACCTTCGATACATTCAGACGTCGGTTTGCACCGCTGGGCCAAAGTGTGATATATGTAAAATCTGCGTACTCTCCAATCGCAAACAGTGAATCAATCGAAACGGATCCGTCTTCGAATCTTACTGAATATTCGAAAGTACAATTGCTTAAAGATGCTGAATCGCAGACAACATCAAGAGAAGCAAAATGTGAATTTGTCAATTTGACGACATCCGCACGAATGAAGGCATCATTGAAGGGATGCTCCATGCCTACACTTGAAGTGTGGGAAATGTTTACGGAATCAGCGAGCAATGCGACGCCTGCTCCTCCTGTGGTTACAATTTTGCAATACTCTAACTCTATTGAGTAGGTGTTGGCGCGGTATGACCGGAACTGGGAATGGGAAGCATTAAGCGTCACTACAATTGAATCACTCTCTGTACCGATTAATGAACAATGACCAGCCAGCCACAATCTGCTTGAGTCAGTTGTGAGCACTATTTCAACACCAGGCAACACGTCAAGTCCTAATTCGGAATCAACCATAGCGGTATCAATAATAATGTATGGACTTCCAGAAACATCCCATATTCCACCCACCTGCCCACTCACCCAAGTCGTGTCGGCATGAGCCTCACTAATGAAACCCCCTCCGAGCAGAAAAACGACTCCTATCCAGAGTAAAGTCGCAGATGAGAGTCGCTTATGCATTTGTGTTGGTGGCCTTTTGGGCTAATCTTTTCTTACATGAACAAAGAAGCCGTTCTTGCTTACTCTGGCTATTGTTCCTGAGGGGCTTTTGTAGAATTTCCTTAGGTGGACGACTTTCATGCCGGCTCTATGGAAGAGATCGCGGAGGTCGCGTTCGGTGAACTGATGAAAGTGCGGGCGGTATTTGCGCGAGAGGACGTGTTCGACTTTGTATATCAGGCTGTAATCGTTGGGAGTGACCAGAAACAGATTGCCGCCGGGCGCCATAATGCGTTTCATTTCCAGCACGTGGTAGAGCGGATTGAAGAGATGCTCCAGGACTTCGAAGTGCGTGAGCGTGTGAAACGTGTTGTCGGGAAAATCAAAGGGGTCGGTGTCGAGATCCACTTCGCTGACTTCGATGTTCATTTTGGTTTCGTCGCGGAGTACGTCGCGCATATAGCTTTCGCCGGAGCCGACGTCGAGCCAGCGTTCTTTGAGCGGGTAGTCTTTGCAGTAGTCCATGAACATCTTGAGCAGTCGCTGGGTGCGCTGCTTCAAGGCGGGATCGTAGAGGTTTTCATCGGCGCCGATGCGGCTGTCGAGGATTTGTTTATCGTCGTAGTTGCTCAAAGCGGAGTGGCTCCTTTGTCAAGTGGTGAGTGCAAGATAGCGAATTGCAGATTTTTGAGCAAGTTGGGCTGTATTTAATTGTGAAAACGGCTATATTACGGGGTTAAATTGGGGAGACCTGTCTGTGTTTGACGCGCAGCTTTGGGCATTTGTGGGGATTTCTTGTCTCTTGACGATTACGCCGGGGGCGGATACGCTGCTGGTTTTGCGGAACTCGGTAGCTCATGGCCGGGAGGTGGGGTTTCGGACGATTGGGGGGATTGTGTCGGGGTTGTTTGTTCATGCCGCGCTGTCTGCTTTGGGTCTTTCGCTTATTTTGACGCAATCGGCGCGGGCGTATTCGGTGCTGAAATGGGCGGGGGCGGCGTATCTTATCTGGTTGGGATTGCAGAGTTTGTTGAGTGCGTTGCGAGCGGAGGCCCCATCCCCTAACCCCTTCCCCGTAAACGGAGAAGGGGGATCGGAGGCCCCCCCTAACCCCCCCGCTGAAGCGAGGGGGAATCGCGCTGGATTTCTGCAGGGGTTTTTGAACAATCTTTTGAATCCTAAGGTGGTGGTGTTTTATCTGGCATTTTTGCCGCAGTTTATCGGGGCGGACGATCCGGTGTTGGGGAAATCGCTTTTGATGGCGGGGATACACGCGGTGGAGGGAGTGCTGTGGCTGGGGATTGTGGCCGTGGGCGCGGGGGCGGCGCGGGTGTGGCTGGCGAAGGATTCGCTGCGGCGGGCGGCATCGGGAATTTCGGGGTTGGCGCTGGTGGGGTTTGGGGTGAAGCTGGCGGCTGATGATGGGCCCCTATCCCCGTAAACGGAGGAAGGGAGTTGACACGGAAGGCAAGGAAAAACAGCGCGGCGCTAATAATTGGCGGAACGGGAGTTGTTTAGAAACAAGGGGTTGATTTTTGGGCTTGTGACGAGAGGTGCGAACGGAAAATGATGAATTATGAATGATGAAGGATGAATGGCGGAAGCGGAAGTTTCGACTATAATATACGACAGAAGCGGGCTTCAGTCAAGAGAAATTTGCTGAAATAAGGACTTACGGTAAACGTTTGTTCAGGTGGGGGTTGCGAGGGTTGGGGTTGGAGTTACCGAGAGGTATTCATGAATCCAGAGGAGTTCTATATTGGCTGAATTTCTAACAACTACGGGTGTTTCCCACAAAATCGAAGAGATTATCAAGGGAACGAAACGGCAAATAGTATTGGTCAGTCCTTATTTACGGGTGAATGATAGATTCAGGCAATTTCTTGAAGAATTGCACCACGACAAGAGAGATATTAGGCTTGTATACGGAAAGCAAGAGTTATCACCCTCTGAGATTGAATGGATAAGTAAACTAAGATCGATCAGAACTTTCTTTTGCAAGAATCTGCACGCGAAGTGCTACTACAATGAAACTCGCGGTATTATTACCTCAATGAACCTCTACGAGTTTTCTGAAGTGAACAACCAAGAAATTGGGATTTTCATTACCCAAGAAGATGACCCCATTCTGTTCCAATCTATGCAGGACGAAGTTGAAAGGCTAATGAAGCATAGCGAAGAGGTTTCATTGTCCGTTCAGAAAGTAACAAAGGAAGAGAAGAAACCCGAACCTGTCAATACAACAGCGAAAGCAGCGCCGAAACCGAAAGCGAAAACGGACGAAGGATTTTGTATTCGATGTAGAACGACATTACCACATGATCCAGAGCATCCGTATTGCCGTAGTTGCTATAATGATTGGAAAAAAGAAGGCAAAGATCCGCAGTCTCCAGAAATGCATTGTCATTGGTGTGGAAAGTCACACAAGAGTACACTTGAGAAGCCCGTGGATTATGATTGCTATAAGAAGCATTTGAAACCGTTGGGATATTGATTAAGTCAGGTAATAGAATGCACGAAAGGGGCACCCGCGGCGGGTGCCGCCGCGAGGAATAGTTGTTTTTTCAGAGTTGAGAGTGTCTGAAGTACTCGTCATTCTGAACGTAGGCTTGGCGTAGTGAAGAACCTCTCTGGATCTGGCGGAGTGCGCTACGTTGTTTTCAGAGGGGTCCTTCACTTCGTTCAGGATGACGAGCGAGGGAGTTCAGGATGACGAGCGAGGGAGTTCAGGATGACGAGTGTGGGAGTTCAGGAGGACGGGCGTGGGACACTGGACGCGCTAGGTTGTTTTTCAGAGGGGTCCTTCAGCCGCAGCGGCTTCAGGATGACGAGTATTTAAGATTTAATGGAGCAGACGGGAAATGTTGCAAGATCGTCGGTATAGTGTTTACATTTTATCCGGGCCGTCGGGAGTGTTGTATATTGGCATGACGAATAATCTTACTCGGCGCGTGTTGGAACACAAGGAAAAGACGATTGACGGGTTTGCGAAGAAGTACAATTTGACGAAGCTTGTTGACTTCGAGCACTATCCGACGGCGATGGCAGCGATTGCCCGGGAGAAGCAGTTGAAGGGTTGGGTGCGGAAACGGAAGGTTGAGTTGATTGAAGAATTGAATCCGAGGTGGGAAGATTTGGCGGTGGAGACGGTTTGAGCGCTGGTTTTCGGAGGAATACTTCGGTACTTTCCCGGAGGGGTCCTTCACTTCGTTCAGGATGACGAGTAGAATGGGCGGCTTCAGGATGACGAGTGGGGGGCAATATTTTGATACATATAATTCGGCAACCATAGTTGTTTCTTCAGAGTTTAAGAGATAGTCAGAAAGAAATTACATTACTTTTAAGATATTGAATAATATGCATTTGACGAGAGTTCTGCGGTCTTGGGCTGTGGGGATGGTGATTTGTGCGCTTTTTGCGGGGGGGATTGTGTCCTCTCCGGGGGTGGCGTATGGGCAAAATAGCGGACTGAAGATCGGGCTTTTGAAGTATAACGGCGGGGGGGATTGGTACTCCGGGGGGCGGGCGCTGGCCAACCTTTTGCGATACGCGGAGGGCGGGGTGAATGTGGATTTTGACCCGGAACCTAAGGCCGTCGAGCCGTCGTCCATCGAGCTGTTGAGCTACCCGGTGACGTTTATCAACGGCCACGGGAATATCTCGTTTTCGGAAAACGAAGTGAACAACCTGCGCGCGTATTTTAACGCGGGTGGATTTTTGTTCGCCAACGACGACTACGGTATGGACCCGAGTTTTCGCCGCGAAATGAAAAAAGTTTTGCCCGATGCGGAGTGGTTTGACTTGCCGTTCAATCATCCGATTTATTCGACCATCTCACGATTCGCGAACGGCACTCCGAAAATTCATGAACATGACAACCAACCCGCGCAAGGGTTCGGGCTGTTCGCGAACGGTGTGATGGTTTGTTACTATAATTATGAATCGGATTTGTGCGACGGGTGGGAAGCCGAAGAGATTCACAACGATCCGCCGGAGAAACGTAAGGCGGCGTTGGATATGGGGGTGAATGTTTTGGTGTATGCGCTGACGAGGGGGGTGGAATAGCCCGCTTGAGAAGCGGGGAACGTTGCGCTTCGCTGTGGCACAAGTTTGTGGTGAGAGATTTAAGTAAGCAGGTGATTCGACTAGGTCCTTACAGAGGATGACAGAAATAGGAAGTTAAATGGATACACTGATTGCGATATTGATTGTGTTGACGAATACGGCGCAGTTTGATTCTGCACATGCTACGGGAGTTTGGTTGGAAGAGTTTGCGGCGCCGCATCAGATTTTTATGGATGCGGGTGCGGAGATTACGGTGGCGAGTCCGTTGGGCGGAGTGGTGCCGATTGATCCGCGCAGTTGGAATGAGGAATCTGAAAAGATGTTTGGCAAGGAAGCTGAACTTTTGAAAGACACGAAACCTCTGGCGGACGTGGACGTCTCACAGTATGACGCGCTGTTTTTTCCGGGCGGACATGGGACGATGTTTGATTTGCCGGGGAATGAACTTGTGCAGTCGGCGATTTTGGGAATGTACGAAGAGGGCAAGGTTATTGCTGCGGTCTGTCACGGTCCGGCGGCCTTTGCGGATTTGACGTTTTCCGACGGGACGCCGTTTTTGAAAGACAAAAAGATTGCGTGTTTCACGGATGACGAAGAGCGCGCGGTGCAGTTGGACGGGCTGATGCCGTTTATGCTGGAGAGTAAACTCAGCGAACAGGGCGCGACGGTTGAGACGGCTGAGAATTTTCAGTCGAAAGTTGTGGTGGATGGACAATTGGTGACGGGACAGAATCCGGCGTCGAGTGTGGGTGTGGCGGAGGCGGTGCTGAAAGCTGTCGGACAGAAATAGGAAATAGGAAACGGAGTAGCTCCGGGTTCTTACCTTTTACCTGTTCTGGAATTGCTTGGGTGTTTGACCCCCCCTTGCCCCCCCGGAGGACCGGGGGGGAATTTGAAAAGAAACTTTGGAGATCGTTTATGTATCTCTTTTTGGCGGCGGTGTTTTTGACAATGGCTGCTGCGATTGGATTCAATCCGTTGTGGCATTTGGTCAGGAAGATGCCGGCGAAGATGAAATTCGTGTGGATTCACGGCGGCTTGGCGCTGACGGGTGTGACGTTTTTTGTGATTCACGCGACGTCGTCCCCGAATCCTACGCCGTGGCTGGCCTTTTTGTTGACGCTGGTGACGGTGATGGGCGGCATCGCGTTGTTCGCGTTAAGGCGGGCGAAGGCGCCGGTTCCTGCGGGGATCGCGTTGATTCATCCGTTGGCGGGCGCGGTGGCATTGGTATTATTGTTTCAGGAATTGTTTAAGTAAGGAAAACGGCATTGGGACTACTTCGGAGACGTGCACCTCGCACAAACCGCCGCGTACATCGCGCGGTGGAGCACTTTGCGGGCTGGTATTTCGCCCGCGCAATTCAGGGATATACATTTTTGCAGACGGGGGAATTGCCGCCGTCTGTAGTGAGAGAAAGATTGAAGGTCGCCGTGGTGCGGCTTCGCGCGCGGCATAGAATAATTCTTAGCGAAATGCGCCGGCGCAGATTCTGATTCCGTCAGCGCGGAAGGGAGCCAGAGATGAGAACGGCCTATGTTGTTCTTGGACTCTTAATGTTGACTGCGGCTTCGAGTTATGGGTTTGAGTTTGGGGTGATGGGGGGAGTTAGAGATTGGAAGGAATCGCGCGACACGGATACGCGCATTACTCCGATGCTTGCAGTTACGGTGGGTAATCGCATCAGTGAAAACTCGTGGTTTCGAGCGGATGCATTGATTGGGTTTTGGTCGCGCGAGATAAGAACTCGTATCGTGGCAAGTCACTCGTTTGACAACGACTACTTCACCAGTGACCAGACGGGTATTCAAATCGGCGCACGCGGATCATTTGACGCGCAAAGCTTGCGAGCTGATAGGCAAAAGTCAGTTCGGCCTGTTGCGAGTGTTGGAGTGATGCTTGTCACGGAAGACGCAGGTCCTTGGACGCATGATCGAGAGAAATTGGGAGCGGAATTCAGTGCTGGCTTGGCAATTCCAGCCAAACCCGGCGCCGATGTACTATTGCTCTACAACCATTTGACAATGGCTAAAGGTGACGAATCCGCTTACGGTTACAGAAATATTGCGCAATATGTGACGTTGGGCTATCGGTTTTCGGTTGGGGGTGCGCGATGAAGAATATAACTATCATCATAGCTTCATTGCTTATCTCGATGAATGCTCACGCCGTTGAACTGGGCGCTGGGCTTGGGATGCGAAATGATTATGCGCCGTATCTGGCGTTTTCGACAGCGAGCGGATATTGGGGAAAAACCGGTTTTTGCGCGGAATATGTTGTGGGAAGCTGGTATGATTGGCAGCAACGCTACGCAGTACATCATACCGGTATTGCAACACCCGCTTACACAGAATACGGGAAGCTCGAAACAGACAAACTGGGAATCAACTCAACCGTGCGAGTCCTGTTTAGCGGAGAGAGGGGAGCCAGAGCGCGTAACCTCATAGCGTGGATCACCGTTGGAGGTGGAATCGGATACGAGAGTAGAACTTCTAATCCGTACGGCGGAATTGTGGATACATGGACGTTGGTTCCAGTGATTGAACAAGTATTGCGATTTTCGGTGCGAACAGGTGTGAAACAGGAAATTTTCACTGAGTTAGTGTTCCGTGAAGCTTGGTATAAACCGCCCTACCATATGGAAGCAGCCTCGACTGCGATGACTTTGGGCGTGGGCTATCGGTTTTCGGTGAGGTAGTGCTGTTTGAGTATCGGGAGCTTTGGGCTTTCGATGCATACACAGCAAATTACCGTCTCTGGAGGGACCGTGAAGCACTTCATTATTGTTGCTCTGCTATTTTGTTTTGTTAAGCCTGCGTTTGCCAATCAAAAGTTTATAGAAGCAGGTTTCCACGTTCGTAAGGGAACATATCATCCGCGCTCGGGTGTTGGACTGAACGGAGTATATGCGTTCAATCGACTGCTCAAACTGTGTCATCCGGAACTTATGGCCGGTGGATGGTTTGGGATAGAAGGTGGTGGAATTGATGGGCTTCCCGGCTACTATTCAACGTCCAGATTAGACGATACTGGAGTAAACAGTTCGTTTGCTGATCAGCGAAATGCCGGTTTGATGGCAACAGGAAGAGTAGTCTTCGATTTGGGCAAGCACGAACTCGATGAAGTTGAGCGTGGAGTTAAGGTAGCGCCCGAGTTTGGCTTTGGCGTTGGCGGGTATCAGTTGTTCCGCAAGCACTTTCCGGCGCGGGAAACGAACGCGCTGGCGGAACTGTTTCTCAGGCTGCATTTTTTCCGCAAGTCTGGTGACACATTTATTCAGATAAGCAGTGTTCGCTCCTTCGGTATTCACCGGAACGACGCTATCAACGCACCTTACCCAAGGTTTGCCTACACACAACTCTCTCTGGGTTTTGAACTTCCATTTAAGAAATAGGACGCGCGGCGGGCGCGCTTAGGATAGAAGCAGAAGGAAAAGAATAATATGGGTGCACGAGAAGTACTTTCGACGATACGCAACTGGATGGCGGGCTTACGGCGCGCGGTTCTTGTCAATACATTGAAGAGTCACGCGCTGTTTGCTTTGGCGGCCTTGGTGAGCGTGACGCTGCTCGTGCTGGTGTTGGAATCCCTCGGACATTTCAGCGGCTCCGTGCGCGCGGTTTTGTTTGGGTTGTGGGGAGTGAGCGCGCTGGCGGCTGTGGGGTTAGGAATTGTGTGGCCGATTTTGAAATTTACGGTGTTCGCGCCGACGGATCAGAAACTTGCCGGACAATATGCCGAGCGTATGCCGACGATTCGGGATCGCGTGCTGAACGCTTTGCAGTTGCTCGACAAAGCGGAAAACGCTGAGCGCGACGGCGTGTCGTCTGATTTAATTTTAGCGGCGGGGCGCGGAGTGGCCGAAGAGCTTGTGCCGATTGCACCGGCGACGTTGCCGGACAGGACGCGCGTGAAAAGACACGCGCGCTACGCGCTGTTCTCGTCCGTTGCGGCGATTGCGCTGATGATTGTGTTTGGTCGTCCGCTGATGTCGGCTGCCGAACGGGTGATGAATCCCGGAAAAGATTTTTCACCGAGCCCGGAGTTTGTTTTGCACGTGGCTCCGGGTGATGTTGAACTCGTGCGCGGTGATTCCCTGCAAGTGGTCGTCACGGCGACGGGAACACTTCCTGATAAGCTGACGATTACGCGCAAGGAAAAGGGCCGGACCGCGGACACGCCATTGACCGTCGAGGGCGATAAGCACGGAACATACACCGTGACGTGGACGGGTTTGGCGACGACGTTTGACTATTGGGCCTACGCGCAGAACGTGACCTCGAAAAAATACACGGCGACGATTCAGGAAGTGCCGGCGGTGAGATATTTGTCGGTGACGCTGACGCCGCCGGCTTATACGGAGATGCAGACGCGGACGTTAGAAGAAAACGTCGGTGATATTTCGACGGTGGTGGGCACGAAAGCGAAGCTGATGATTTCTTCGACGAAGCCGCTTGAGCGCGCTGTGATTGAGTTTTTCAATTTGACGGGTGAGGATATCTCTGCGCCGCGTGAGACGCTTGTGCTTAATTTAGACGGCAGTAAAGCCGACGGCGAGTTTACGGTTTCAACGAGCGGCACCTATCAGATAAAGCTCACAGACAAAGAAGGCCGCGAAAGCCGTGACGCGATTAGTTACAGAATCAGCGCGCGTCCCGACGAGGCTCCGGTGATTTCACTTGTGGAGCCGGGACACGATTTGGAAATCGCGGCGGATATTAAGATTCCGTTGGTGGCGGATGCCGCGGATGATTATGGTTTCTCGAAAATGAGTCTGCGCTATTACCGTCCGTCACCGTGGGATCAGCCGGGCGACGTGCCGGACGACAGTTTTGAAAGAATGGCGCTCGACTATCGTGTGACGGAGCCGGGCCGGTGTGTGGTGGAGACTGTGTTTGATTTGACGCCGTTGCAACTGCTTCCCGAAGATCAGGTGTTGATGTTCGTGGAAGTGTGGGACAACGACCGTATCAGCGGCCCGAAGCGGGCCAAGAGCGAGATGCGTGTCTTGCGTTTCCCGTCTATGGCGGAAATTTTTGAGCAGCAGGAACAGATTGAAGAGAAGCGCACGATAACGCTGGAAGAACTCTTGGATCATTCGCAGGATTTGCGCGCAGAAGTTGAGAAGGCCGTTGAGGAATTCAAATCGAACCCCGAGATGAGCTACGAGCGCAAGCAGGAACTGAATCAGTTGATGGAGCAGCAGGAACAGATGACGCAGGTGCTGGAAAAGGTGGCGCAAGCCATCGAGCAGCAGCAGATGCAAAATCAGATGCGCGCGCTCTATTCTCCGGAAGTGATGGAGAAGATGCAGCAGATTCAGGAATTGGTTGAAGAAGTGATCACGCCAGAAATGCGCGAAGCGATGCGCAAGCTTGCCGAAGCGATGCAGCAGCCGTCGCCGGAAGAGATGCGCAAGGCTCTCGAAAACATGCAGAAGATGCAGGAGCAGTTTAATTTGGCTCTGGATCAGACGCTGAACATGCTGAAGCAGATGCAGGCGGAGAAGAAGCTCGACGAGCTCGCGCGCCGTTTGGACGAATTGGCCAAACAGCAGGACAAGCTCAACGAGAAGATGGACTCGAACACTCCGGAGAACTCGAAAGAGAACGCGCAACAGCAGGAAAAGCTTTCCGAAGAGATGAAGAAGATCGAGCAGGAGATGAAAGAGCTTGCCGATCAGATGAAGAAAGATCAACTGCAAGGCGAACAGAAAGCGCAAGAGCTTCAGAAGGAGATGGAAGAGGAGCAGCTCTCGGAACAGATGGAAAAGAATTCCGAGACGATGCAGATGTGTCAGAATCAATCCGCCAAGAAGCAGGGCAAGAAGCAGCAGAAGAAGATGTCCGAGATGGCGCAGAAGATGCAGGACATGCGCCAGCAGATGCAGATGGATCAGGACATGCAGACGCTGATGGAGATGGAGAAGGCGCGCGACAAGATGCTCGATCTGTCCATGCGGCAGGAGCAGCTGTGGCAGGAATCGCAGAATGTTGATCCGAACAGTCCGCAGATGCGCGAGTTTTCGGAAGAGCAGGAAAATCTGAAGCAGGCGATGAAGCGCGTGCAGGAAGATATGCAGGAGCTTGCGAAGAAGTCGATGGCAGTGACGCCGAAATTGATGGCGGCGATGGAAGAGACGTTGAATCAGATGCAGGCGGCCTGCAACGCGACGGCGGAGCGCGATTCACGCACGGCGACGCACTATCGCAAGCAAGCGCTCGCGGCTCTGAATGAAACACTGAAGCAGCAGAACAGCGCCTGTAAGCAGTGCCAGAGCCAATGCAACAAGCCGAACAGCAACTCGCAATGCAACAAAGCGGGCGGGATGAGCCAGAAGCAGGGACAAATTAACAAGCAGACGATGTCCATGATGCAGAATCCCGGCACGATGTCGCAGGGACAGGCCGCCGCGATGCAGCGACTGGCCAGTGAACAGGAAGCGCTGTCGAAATCCATGGGCGAACTTGCAGAAGAAGCCGCGGCGTCGCGGCAATCGCTGGGGCGTCTCGATGGATTGCAGGAGGAAATGGAAGAGGTCGCCAAGGATTTGCGCGCGCAGAAGATTACACCGGAAACGATTGAGCGGCAAAACAAGATTGAATCGAAGCTGTTGGATTTCCAGAGAGCGAATCGCGAACGCGAATTTTCACCGCAGAGAAAATCCAACACCGGTGTTGATATGGTGCGTGCTTCACCGCGTGAACTGCCCAAGAAGCCGGGGCAGGATGAACTGCGCGAAGACCTTTTGCGCGCGTTAGATGCGAAATACACGCCGGATTACGAAGAATTGATTCGCAAGTATTTTGACGCGCTGTCGAAGTGGCAGTAGACTTTTCCTGAAGCCCCCCTTTGTCCCCCCATTCCTGCGGCAGGAATGGGGGGAAATCTGAAACGACGCACATTCCCGTATTTTCTTGTTGCTTTTTGCGTTCGCCGAGCGGGGATTTAGCGCAGCGGTTCCCCGCCGGAATCTGAAGATCTCGGTTAGCGGGCAGGTGAAGGCACCTGCCGCCGCGAATTTTAGGTCTTCTTGCAATCTCAAGAGTGGTTCTTTGCCCTCATTTCCTGCGGCAGGAATGGGGGGAGACCTAAAAAACTTGACGCACATTCCACTAATCATATTGTTACTGTTTGCACTCGGTTGTTCGCGTGCGCCGGTTTCTGTGCGCGTTGACGGCGGCACAGCCGAGCAGGTTTTTGTTCCGCGACTTTCGATACAGGAAACGGGCGAACTCTATTGCCAGTGGGTAGAGTTTCACCGTGACAGCATCGGCGGTGCGGGCTGCGCGTGGGACTTGCCGACGCGCAAATTCGGGACACCTGAAGGGTTTGATTTTTTCAACCGCCGTTACGTGCAGTGTATTCCCGAGCTGGAGCGATTCACGTTCTCCAATCACCACACGGCGACGTTCGTCGCGCATAGCTGTATTCAGGAGTGCTACATGCTGGCGCGCGATGAAGACGGCGAGCGCGAGTCGGCTTGGGCCACGGCACCGGCGGTTTTGTCTTATCCGGTCCAGGTGGATTCTCTGTTTCTGTTGTTGTACGAATCCTCGACGCAAAAGGGATTGATTACCGTTTGGATGGATCGGCAGGGGCGCGAACGGAGCCGGGATACATTGGCAATTGGCAGTCCGGATTTCGCGGCGGCGGGTGGCGGCGGAGCGGTGCTGGTAAAGGCTGAGGAGAATTATTTTTCGGTTTATCAGTTGGATTACGCGTGCAGCTGGATTGACAGCACGGAGGTGACGCGGCTCTATCCGATTCAGCAGCAGATCGGCACGGACTATTTTGAGAGCGGCGGGGATTTGTTTATCGTGAGCGGCTATCGCAAGCCGGAGTCGCGTGAGATTGAATTCGAGACGCATGTGCTGCGCGGCATAAAACGTGAATCACAGCACATCGCCGCGGTCAAACGTGAGTCGCTGGGAGATGTTGTAGCGTTTCGCGCAGCGGCTTCCGGAAAAGACTTTCCCTATTTGCTGGGCTTGCTGCAGGAGCCTGAGCGGATGCAGTTTGTGGCGCTTGGTTTGGATGACGAGGGCTATTGGAGCCGGGTGTCGGAGCGAGCGGAAGTGAGTCCGACGATCCAGGAATTTGCGGTTGCGAGATACGGGGAGACACTCATTGCGGCCTATACTGCGGCGTCTGAGGAAACGCTTGCCGCAGCGAACGCGTGTTATGTCGTGCAGTTCAACTTGGAGTAACAGCCTATGAAAAAGCGGGTCAACATTTTCTTGTGGATGACCGTCGTAGCAACGGCGGCTTTCGCACAGCCGGAGTTTGATCCGGTACGAATGGACGGGGAAACCGACGAGCGATTTTTCTATCCGACAATAGAAGTGACGGAATCGAACACGCTGTATTGCACGTGGGCGAGCGCAAATTTAGATTGGATCGGCGCGTATGGCCGTGAGGTAAGTCTTCAAGGTGATTTGATAGGCGAACTGGACACACTGGATATCGCGAGTACACTTGTTGTAAGTTGTCCGCCGCGAGTGGAGCAACAGCGGCGTGCTGACGGCGCTTATTGCCATATGGTTTACCACGAATGACTGGCCGAAACAATGCTTCAGTTTTTTTCCCCGGAGGGGACGATGCTGGAGACGATCGTTTTGCGTCCTGCTTTCTTTCCCCGCTTCCTGAATCTCGCGGACGGCTACTTTGTATCGGTGCGCGATTACATGAACGGACAACTTGTGTTCCGGTACAATGCGGATGGCGAATTGACAGGCTCGGACACGCTGGGAATCGGTGATTGTTATTACTCGTATCTTGTGAACGGTGAGCCGCGTCTGGTGTCGCAGCAGAGTGTGTTTCTCGAAACGAATTGGCAGATGCGCACGGTGATTTACGAGTTTGACGCGCAGGGGATGTTTTCGGATAGTGTGGTGCTTCGGCAGAGTGATTTGCCCGTGGGTGAAAATCCCTCGGGGCACGCATTTCATTACGACGGCAATGTGCTGACTGCGGTGACGGGTTCAGTTGTGCCAAATCCGAACGTGAATAACTTCCGTGTTTGGCTTACGACATATGACGGGAGCAACGTGATGCCCACGCCGCCGTGGAATCCTGGGCCATTTCCGCTTCATGCCTATGTGACCAGTTGGGGGATATTGCGCACGACGAGTAGCGAGTTTGTGCTGTCGGCGTTTGTGCGCGGCGACGAAGAGATGCAATTTTGGTTTTTCGGATTGAATGCCGCAGGCGAGTTCGAGATGAATTTGCGAATTCAGCAGGTCGAGCAAAATCATCTTTTGAACGGCTTAATCATGTTCGAGTACGCGGGATCGCTGATATACGCGTTCACGGAAGTCACGACGGACGGTTCATTCGGCGGCGGCGCGCGTATCGCGGCATTTCCGTTAAGTGAATTGTTACGCGCGCCGGGCGATTTGCCGGAAGTGCCCAGCGCGATGGACTTGCATGCTTATCCAAATCCATTTAATCCCCGTTCGACGCTTGAGTTTTCTTTGGCGAACACAAGTTTCACGCGCTTAGCAGTATATGATTTATTGGGCCGAGAAGTGGCGGTGTTGGCCGACGAGCAGTTGAGCGCGGGACGGCACACGCGGACGTGGAACGCGGCGGATTTTGCGAGCGGAAAGTATTTTGTAAGATTAAGCAGCGGTGACAAATCGCGCGTGATTCCTCTGACATTGACGAAATGAGATTTTTCCTATATATAGTGATGGTCCTGCTGATGGCGGGCGCAAGCCGGTCGCAGCAGATAATTATCCAGCCCGGACAGGGAGCGCAGCCGCGCCAGAATGTGCAGAAGACTCCTGATCAGGTTCATGCGGATCGCGCACGACGCGAAGAGCAGCGCGGAAATTTTGCGGGCGCGCTTGCGGCCTGGCAGGAAGTGCTGCGATCTTCGCCGTTCAATCCGCAGGCATTGGCCGCGATTCCGGGATGTTATATTCAGTTGCGCCAGTTTGACGAAGCTGAAACATTTTTGGGCGAGCAGATCAAGCGGGCGGAGCTTCGCGGCGACCTGACTCCGTGGCAGGATCCGTCGAGCGCTTTCAGCTTGACTCTTGCATTGGGAGAGGTCAAACTCGCGCGGGACGAAGAGGAAGCGGCTTGGAAAGTTTGGAACGACGCGCTGGCGACCCAGAAACATAATCCGGACGCGCTGCGCTCATTGATAAACACATTGCATCGTAACCGCCGTTGGGAAGAGAGCGAGAAACTTATTCGACAATACCGCAAGGATGAAAAGGTTTCGACGTATATGGCGCTCGAGCTTGCTTCGAGTTTGCAGGCGCAGATGAATTACGCAGGAGCGACGGACGAATTGTTGTTGTATTCCAAAACTTCTCCGACTGCTTGGCAGATTGCGCAAAGTTATTTAAGCCGATTTCCCGACGACACGACGGTTGAAGCGACGGTTTTGAACGCGCTTGAGCAGGCAATCAAGCGGGACCGTAAAGATCCGACGGTGTGGAGATTGTACGCGGGCTACTCGATGAAGTCGAGCCGTTTGGAGAAGGCATTAGATGCGACGATTACGGCGGATTCTTTGTCCTCGGGCGGAGGCGTGAGCGTGCTGACGACCGCTCAGCAGATGCTCGCCGAGGGTGAAGTTGAGTTAGCGAAGCGCGGTTTTGAAAAAGTAATCGCGTGGAAGCCCGCTGATCAGTTTGCGGAGCGCGCGGAATTGGGTCTTGCACAGTGCTTGGAAGCGCAAGGCGATTATCTTGCCGCGAAGTCGGCTTATGAGCGCTTTATCGCAGGCCGCACGAAGTCGCCGGATATTGAGGAAGCTCGTTTTCATATCGCGGAGATTTTGCTTGAACACGAGAACAAACCGCAGGACGCTCTGACGGAATATAAGGGAATTTTTCAGCGCGCGCGGATGCCGCTGAAGCAGCAAGCGGGGATGCGTATCGGCGACGCTCATGCGTATATGGGTGAATACGGTCCGGCGATTGATGCCTGGCAAGCGGCATCACAGCCGCTGCGCGGAGCGGCGGCAACGGACGAAGGTGAAGCGTTAATGCGCATCGCGCGGGCGAATATCTGGCGCGACTCGACGGCACTCGCCGAAGCGGCGTTGGATTCGATCACAAGGGGCAGCACGCAGAACATGACGTTTAACGACGCGATATTGTATCAGGCGCTCTTGTCGAGTGGTGGATTTTACGGCGCACTGCGGGCTTTTGCTGACGCGGATTACGCGGAATTTCGGCGCAATTTTGTCGTGGCGGCGGAAAAATACGGTGAAGCGGCCACGCAATTGAAATACGGCAGATTGGCCGAGTGGTGCCGTATGCAGGAAGCGGAAGCGCTGCGCGAATCGGGAAAACCGGTTGAAGCGATTGCCGCGTTGAATATGTTTGTTGAAAGCTTTTCCGAGTCTGTGGATTTGCCGCGCGCGAAGTATTTGATTGCCGTGATTACGTTAGAAGATTTGCATGAGGAAGATAAAGCTTTGCAGCTCTTGCAGGATTATTTGATAGACTATCCGCGTTCGCTTTATCTGGAACAGGCTCGCCGTAAGGCGCGTGTGTTGGCGAACAAAATTTCTTAAGCACCTTTATCCTATCGAGATTTTCTTCTGACAGAATTATTTGAATGGTTTTACCGTCATCCGCAGTGGATGTTCTGGGCGGCGCTTCCGGCGCTGATGCTGCATCAGTTTGAAGAATACGTTTTCCCGGGCGGGTTTTTGTCATGGATGAACAAGGACGTTTTCGGCAGCGAGAGTGACACAACGCCGCTGTCGCCGAGGGCAGCCTTTGTGATCAACGTGATACTCGGTTGGCCACTTTATGCGGCGGTCGGATTCGTGAATCTTGAACAGATGTGGTTTGTGATGCCCGCGATGGGTATTTTGTTTGTTAACGCGTGGTTTCACATCACGCTTTCCCTTTCCTCGGGCCGCTACTCGCCCGGCACGTTTTCAAGTATAATGATTACGCTGCCGTTGACGCTCTACTCTTTCTATTACTATGTGATGACATGGGAGATCGGCTTCCGGTTGTTGTTTATCGCCATAGTGACCGGACTAATTTTTCACATGCTCATGCTGACGCTGCCGCGAGAATTGGCTCATGCCAAGGAAAAGCGGCGCGAAAGGCAAACACCCTCTGACTCAATCGAATGAAAAGATTTCTTACACTCCTCGCCTTCTGTCTCGCAGCACTTCCCGTATTCGCCCAAAAACTTTTGATTCCGATGGATCTGTCGCAGACGGATCATCTGAAGGCGTACGGGATCGCGTATAAAGCGCTCGAACAGGGCATCAAGGTCGAGTGGCTGCTGAATTATCGCGGCGGCAGTTTTATGCTGGACAGCTATGACGAGATTGCGAACGAGTGTCGTTTGCGCGGCGTCAGAGCCGAAGACGCGGGCGGCGCGGGCGATATTTATTTGGAAATCGAGAACGCGAACATGGAAGTCGTGCTGCTCGAGAAGGCGACCAAGGTCGCGATCTACGCTCCTGACGAAGTGCGCGAGGGACCGTGGGACGACGCGGTGAATTTAGCGCTGACGTATGCGGAGATTCCATACGACGTGATTTACGATCAGGAAGTACTCGAGGGCAAGCTGCAAAAGTACGAGTGGGTGCATTTGCATCACGAGGATTTTACGGGACAGTACGGGAAGTTTTATTCGATGTACCGCAACGCCGATTGGTACATACGACAGGTGCAGCAGGAAGAAGCTTCGGCGAAATCGTTGGGTTTCAACAAGGTTTCAGAAATGAAGCTGGCGGTGGCGCGGACTCTCAAGGCATATATGGGACGCGGCGGATTTTTGTTTGCGATGTGCTCGGCGACGGACAGCTACGATATTTCGCTGGCGGCAGCGGCGACGGATATTTGCGCGCCGGTGTTTGACGGGGACGCGATTGATCCGAATTACGCGAGCAAAATGGATTTCGGCAACGCATTGGCGTTTCAGAATTATAACTTGATTACGGATCCGATGGTCTATGAGTTTTCGACGATTGACGTGAGTCCGTCGTCGGGCATGCTCGCGCAGGGCGGCGAAGGGGATTATTTCACGCTGTTTGATTTTTCGGCGAAGTTTGATCCGATTCCGACAATGCTGACGCAGTGCCACACGAACGTCGTGAAGGGATTCTTGGGTCAGACGACGGCATTTCACAAGGAATATCTGAGGCCCTCGGTGACGGTGTTGGCACAGCGTGAAGGCACGGATGAGATTAAATACATTCACGGAAAATTCGGCGAAGGATTTTGGACATTTTACGGCGGCCATGATCCGGAGGATTACCGCCATCAGGTGGGCGATCCGCCGACGCAGCTTGCGTTGCACAAGAATTCGCCGGGCTATCGTTTGATTTTGAACAACGTGCTCTTTCCTGCTGCGCGGAAGAAGGAAATGAAGACGTGAGGGGTTCGACAGGAATTGTTGCTTGTCTTACATCGCTGCTGTATGCAGCTCTTTCTTTTGCCGCCGATCCCCCCATCGCCTATCAATCTGATCTTTACGGCATGGTCGGTGAGTGGTCGGGGGAGTTGACTTACTTGGATTATGGGAGTGACACGGTGCGGGTGACGGTGGAGGCGCAGTTGTCGGCGGATACGGCGGGGGGAGTTTTGATTACGCGCTTTATCTATGATGAGAAGGCGGGTGATCAAATGATTCGTTGGGGTGAATGGACGGTGTCGCCGGACGGTAAGCGGCTTAACATGAACGAAGAGAAGTCGTGGTTCGTGACGGGAAAGACCATCACGAATAACGGCACGACGCTCGTGTTTCAGGCTCCCGGCACGGACAACAACAAGCCCGCGCAGATTACGCATGTGCTGTGGATCGGTCATCAGGATTCGCTTGTCTTCTCAAAACAAGTCTTGTATCGCGGCGGCGGACGCGAATTTTTGCGCCATGAATTTCGATTAGGGCGGGTAAAGGAATAACATGCAACATCTCTGGGATTCGGTGGACGATTATTTGCAGGACTTGTTTATTGAGAACGATCCTGTGCTGGATGCTGTCATCAAGGATCAGGAAGCGGCGGGGCTGCCGACGATTCAGGTGTCGCCATTGGAAGGAAAGTTTCTGCAGATTATCGCGCGCGCGATGAAAGCGAAGTATGTCTTGGAAATCGGCACGCTCGGTGGCTACAGCGCCATTTTGTTGGCGCGCGCGCTGCCGGACGACGGACGGGTGATCACACTTGAAGTGGACGCGAAGCACGCGGACGTCGCGCAAAAGGCTTTTCAACACGCAGGACTCGAAAAGAAAATCGAACTCCAGCTCGGCGCGGCGCTTGAGACCTTGCCGAAATTGAAAGCGGAGGGGCACATCTTCGATTTCATTTTTATTGACGCGGACAAAGAAAATAACGTGCACTATGTCAAGCACGCGCTGGAGATGTCGCGGCCCGGAACGATGATTGTGGTGGACAATGTGATTCGCGGCGGTGACGTGATCAATCACGACAGCAATTCGCCGATGACGCAAGGCGTGCGGCGCATGAATGACTATTTGAAAACTGAACAGCGGCTGTCCGTGACGGCTCTGCAAACCGTCGGGTCGAAGGAATATGACGGCATGGCGTTTATGCTGGTGAAGGGCTGAGTTTGGAATTTCGACGGATCATGGCGATGCAGATTACCGACGCGGAGGGCTACGCGGCTTATCGCGAGCACATGACTCCTATTTTGGCCGAGTACGGCGGACGATTCGATTTTGATTTTACGGTCTCGGAAGTTTTGAAAAAATGTTGTGACGTGGAAATCAATCGCGTGTTTGTGATTGTCTTTCCGTCTAAACAGCGTTCACTGGAGTTCTTTTCCGATCCGAGATACAAGAACATACGCAAGACATATTTTGAGAACTCCGTGGGTAGTGTGACGCAAATCGCGGAATTTGAAGGTGACTAGCCCGCACACGTTGTTACTGGGTGCGGTGGCTTATGATCCGAAGGTTGTAACGATTTGGCGCGGATTTAGAGACTATTTTCTTCACAACGGACTCAATTTCGATTTTGTGTTGTTTTCAAATTACGAGCAGCAGGTGCTGGCTCATTTTGACGGCACGATTCACTTGGCGTGGAACTCGCCGCTAGCTTGGCTTCAATCGGAGCAAATCGCGAAAGCCGTGGGCCGTCACGCGGTGGCGGTGATGATGCGCGACACGGATTGGGATTTGGCTTCAGTGATTGTGGTGAAGACAGATTCGGGGTTTCAGTCGCTTTCGGATTTGCGAGACAAGCGCGTGGCCGTCGGCGCGAAAGATTCTCCGCAGGCGACGCTGATTCCCTTGTATGAATTGGCAAGCGCGGGTTTGGAGCCTGATGCAGATTTTGAGATCGTAGAATTTGACACAGCGCTGGGATTGCATGGCGAACACAACGGCGGTGAACGCGAGGCGGTGCTTGCGTTGGTCAATGGCGAGGTGGATGCGGCTTGTCTTCTTGAAGCGAACTACCAGTTGTTTGAGCAAGAGGGAGTTCTAAACGCAGACTCGACGAAAGCGCTTGCGCACACGCCCTTGTTTGATCGTCGCAATTTTACGGTAATGGACGGCGCGCCGACCAAAGAGATTGCAAAATTTTGCGAACTCTTGCAGGACATGAGCCACAACGATCCAGTGCTTCGGCCATTGCTCGAAATGGAAGGCTTAAAACGATGGAAAGTGGGCCGCGTGCGGGGGTATACGGCACTCGAAAACGCGATTGACCGCTTTGGCACAATTGAAGAGTTCGTGGACAGCGCCAAAGAAAAGTATAGATAAGTGTGTGTCGACAGGGAGAATAAGTTGCGGCCCGTCCGGGAGGATGGGCCGCTAACTTATCCATACTTTTTTCAATCTCAGAAAAGTCAATACATTGCTGATAGGTGTTGTGTGGAGGCTTTCCACACGAGTGGAAGTTGCCAAAAATTCTCAATTTTCACAAGCGGACGAGGCATGCAGAGAGTGAGTGATAACTGCAATTGGCCCACATTGCAAGACTTGCGCGGCGATGATTTCAGACCTCGCACTCTGAAACAAATGATTCAATTGACAACTCTCAACTTATGAAATGGAAGGGGAGGCGAGGTGTGCATCTTTTGCTCCTCAGTAAATTCGTAAGTTGAGTATTGTGATGACAAATGATTTCATGTGGGTCACTTCGTCACTTGCCTCGACGAAAAAAAATGCTTATACTTTGGCCCACACATTACTCATTCTTTATACATACAGGAACATATGCAACACAACGGTCTGGGGGCTGGAAAACCGCTCCATAATGGAAATGGCCACGCTCACTCAAACGGCAAGTTCTCAAAAAACAATATCGAGGGATTGACGGCGACGCGCGAGAATTACTTGCGCACGCTTTATCAACTTTCTCGCGGCTCGGACGGTGTCCGGCTGACGGATCTTGCTCGCTCAGAAGGAGTCAGGCTTCCCACGGCGCGCCACGCGGTAAATTGCTTGCGTGATTTGGGTTTAGCGCTGCAAGAGAATTACGGAAAGATTCAATTGACGCCGACGGGTGAACGGATCGGGCGTCAGATTTGCGATCGATTTGACTTAACGCGCAAATTTTTGGTGGAGGTCTTGGGCGTCAAGGCGGAAGCCGCCGAACGGGAGGCATCGGTGATGGAGCATCATCTTGAAGAGGATACACTTGAACGCTTGTCGGCCTTCGTGAAACATGTCACGAGTTGCGCGGGCGGTGAATATGCGAGTCCCGATTGTCTGGTGAATCTGCGCGCGACGATGGATGAAGCCGCGCAGATTTCCGCTTAATTCAGCGAATTTTTTGCAAATGAGAACGGAGAGGGTGGCCTCTCCGTTTTCTCGTTTCTCTTAGACGGGAGTAAGGAATGAAACGACTTTCGATACTGCTCTCATTGTTGGTAATCGGCGCGGGCTTTCGGCTGTTCGTATTGGATTTGCGGCCGGAGGGCGCGCTTTTGCATGCTCCGGACGAGCCGGAATATCTGGACATCGCGCAGAATATCTGGTTAGGCAACGGGTATTCGCTGAACGGAGAACCTACGGGTTATCGCGACATGCTCTTGCCGTATGTGACGGCGGGAGTGATGAGCGTGTTCGGCGGAGACTTCACGCCGATCTTTTATCTGCAGATATTATTGTGTCTGCTAACGGGAGTGCTGCTCTATTTCATCGCGCTCAAACGCTTCAACGACACGACAGCATATGGCGTGATGGCTGTCTGGATGCTGTATCCGATGGCGGCGGTGTACACGTCGCTGTTGTTGACCGAAACGATGTCGGTGTTTTTCTGGGTTTTGGCGATCTGGCTGCACGATCGGCTTGATGAGCACGGCTACACGATACGTGACGCACTCCTCCTGGGAATCGTGTTAGGGTTGTTGTGTTTGTCGCGCGCAGCGGGGATGATTCTGTTGGCGACAGTGTTCATCTATGTGTTTTTAATTCGCTACGAAACACCGATGGCGAGTCGCGCGCGAGCGGTGTCGTTTGTCTTGGTCGGCGCGTTGGTGGTGATGCTGCCGTGGATGGTGCGGAATCAGATTGTGATGGAGCGATTCTGGCTAAACACGAACGGCGGCATCAACATGCTGATCGGAAATAATCCATACGCGAACGGCGGCTACATTTTTGATGATCGAGTTCAGAAAATGATTCCTGAGGAGGCGCGTACGGAAGCACAACGCGACGTGGCGGCCACTCACGCGGCTCGGGAGTACGCGCAGGGGCATCTAAGAGACACGTTCGGGATGTGGCCGACGAAGTTCGCGTATTTGTGGTCCACGGACATGGCGATGCTATCGCACTATGCTCCGGTGCGCGGTTCGACCTCGCTTGCGGCGACTTTGCGGGCGCAGCCGGTGGGCGCGCTGATTCTGATGGGGATTCCATTTGCGATTTTGGTGATCTTTGGATTGTGCGGATTTTATCTCGTGAAGAAATTTCCGGCCCGTGGATTTTTCATTTTGCAGTTAGCTCTCGGCGCGGTGGCGGCATTTATCAGTTACGGTATGCCGCGTTATCATTTTGTGCTGATGCCCGCCGTGATTTTGGGCGCGGCGGCCTATGTCGAAAACCAACCGTGGAACAGCGCTCCGCAGTGGCGGCGGCTGGCGCTCTTGCTTGCGATTGGATTGTTTATGGGGATTTGGACGTTTGAAGTCGTGAAGATTATCGGGTGGGTATAGGTCACGCCTCTTATGAGGAAAAATATCAGATCGCAGGACTTATCCATACTTTTTTTTTGTGGTTGAATATTCTGGAGTTCGGAGGTCACGAAAATTCTCCAAAATCTTTCGCACTCCTCTTGACAATTACCCCCCCCCCGGTATTATCTTATAGGTACCCTCGGCGCAACTTTGCGCGAGGCAACCTATTTGGGAGAACGGTTATGAAGGCACTCTTGTTGATTGGGCTGATGGTCGGGTTGTGTGCGCAAGTTTTTGCGCAGACAGAAGCGAGTATGTGTGTGAGTCTCTCTGACCAATGTTGTAACACAGCTTGGGATAGCGTGGAGTTCTCAATTCCTGCCGGTCAGCAGATATCCAAGACGTATATTCATTACAATACTCCCTCAGGAGATCAAGTAAAAGTCGAATGCTTTGGATTTCCCAACGGGAAGACTCCTGTTCTCATTTGGGACGAGGAAGATCTATGTGGCTGTGGAACGAAACAAACGACTGAAGTACATCCCATTGGGGGACCCAACACTATTCGTTTTCGAGTTACATGCAGCGGGTGCACCGGAGACTGCGCAGGTGGAACGGCCCGCGTCCAGATTTATACGGCTCCCAAGGCAGTAACTTGTCCCGAGAATTGTAGTCCGAACTGAGATGGCGGCACTATTAATGGCGGCCATGCTTGTGGGATCGCTTGGCATTGTCCGAGGCTCAATTCTGCACGTCCCGCAAGACTATCCGACTATTTACCTAGCCACAACACTCGCCTTGGAGCAAGACACGATACTGCTGGATCATGGCGAATACAGCGAGACGGTCGTAATTCCCGCAATGGGCCTTGTCTACGCGGGGCCTTTTCTAATAAGCGGCGACACAGCAGATATCGCAACTTGCACATGGAAAGGCGTCATGAACGGTGACGATTCTCTCCGCTGTCTGGAGACAATAGGTACAGGCGGCAATCTTCCTAATACATCGTTCATAGGCATTCGATTCGTCGGGATCACGCACAGTCTTGATTATGGAGGCGCAATTCTCGCCCAACATCAGTCCATCGAAATTGAACATTGCGCTTTCGACTCGTGTGCGGCAGGCTTTGGCGGTGCCATTGGAGTCATAGAAGGTTCTGCGTCTCTAACAGACTGCAGATTCAACAACTGCGGTCATTTTAGCGCGGCAGCGATTCTATACTTGCGCGGAGCACAGGTAGAGGTTCGGGAGTCGTACGTAATGAACAGCAGATCGTATGAAGAACTAGACGAAATTCCGCAGCAGTTCACAGTCCATTCCGGAAACTTGGAATTGAGGCGCTGCACGCTGACACAGCTGGGTTTTAATCACTATCCCGGCGGAACGACAGTTGTCTCAGTTGGGAAGCCGCCAGACTCAATTGCAATAGTGGATTGCAACATCTTTCAGAATCAGATCACGCGACTTGTCCGGTACGGAGGTTTCCAAATTGATTTCTTAAGAGTCGACTCAAACCACTTCCATGACAACGCGTTAAGGACATCACTATACAGCCAGGATTCTTCTGATTCATTGACTAAGTTCCAAGCGGTCGGGAATATATTTGAGCGGTTTTCGCCTATCGAGGGTTACTTGATGCATGGACTTTTTGCTCTTGATACATCTACTCGCCACGAAACACGAATCGAACGAAATTTTATTTCCGATATTCACGGCGGCCACACGTCGTTCTGCAGTATCTGGGGAGATAATCCTGACCTGCGGATAGTACGGGGTAACTATGTGGAGAATTGCTCAAATTCTTCATTTACGTGGCCACCATCGGGACAAGTCCTGACTCTAGGAACGGGAGACGGCGAGCTTGAACAGAATATATTTGGGGGAAACGAAGGATACGCAGTTTTTCAAGGCAATTTAGAAATGACCTCCTACGCTCGCCATAACTACTGGAATTCCGCAAGCGGCCCGTATGATTCAATCGGGAATCGGGGTGGGCAGGGAGACACGGTAGAATGGCGCGTGATTTATCAGCCCTGGGCGATGGACACGAGCTTCATGTCGGCCACACCAGAACCGCGAGAGCCGGCTGAAGTGCCGAACAGTTTTATCGGCACTACTTATCCCAATCCGTTTAACGGACAGGTAACGATTGAGTTTGTCGTGCGGATGGATCAGGAGATATCACTCGACGTGTATGACCTAACCGGGCGGCACGTGGCGACGGTTTTTGACGGCAGAATGCGCAAGGGAGTTCACATAAGAAACTGGAATCCGGAGTCGCAAGCCAGCGGAATTTACTTCGCGAGACTGGTCGGCGCGGACGGTGCGCGCTCGACGACGAAGCTGATGTATTTGAAATAGAGACTGGTTGTTAAGAGATTAAAAGCGCCGCTTTGGTTGAAGCGGCGCTTTTGTATTACAGAGTTCTTAAGCCGTTAATTGTTCGATAGGGCTTCTTCCAAGTCAGCGATCAAATCTTCGATTTCTTCGATACCGACCGAAATCCGAATCAGGTTGTCCGTGATGCCGGCATGAGCGCGGGCTTCGGGAGTCATGGACGCATGAGTCATCGAAGCCGGGTGTTGAATCAATGAATCCACGCAACCCAAACTCACGGCCAGCGTATGCAGATGCACATTGTTGAGCACGCGCTTGGCCGCTTCGTAGTCGCCGTCAATTTCAAACGAAATCATGCCGCCGGGCAATAACATTTGTCGGTTGGCCAGATGATGCTGCGGAAATCCGGGCAGGCCGGGATAGTAAACATGTTTAATACGCGGATGCTTGGCCAACCATTCGGCCATGGCCTGCGCGTTTCTGCAATGCCGCTCCATTCTCAGCGGCAGGGTCTTCATGCCCATGTTCAGCAGCCACGTGTCGAACGGCGAGGGACACGCGCCGATGTCTTTCATCGTGTGAAAGAGTTCTTCCTTGATCCATTCGTGCCGCGTGGTCAACGAGCCGCCGATCAGCGCACCGTGGCCGGACAAATATTTCGTAGTGCTGTGCATGACCACATCTGCGCCGAGCGAAAGCGGCTGTTGTAAATAGGGCGTGGCGAAAGTATTATCCACCGCCACGACAATCTCAGGATTCACTGCGCGCACAATCTTCACAGCTTCGGCGATGTCGGTAATTTCGAGCAGCGGATTGGTCGGTGTTTCGAAAAACAACATCTTTGCCGCAGGATTGCCGGTGATCGCTTGTTTCAACTCCTCGGGTTTGCCCGTATTGACGACCACAGTCTTGACGCCGAATTTTGGCAGCATCGTCGTGAAGAAGTCATCCGTTGAGCCATAAAGAGTTTCGCCGCGCAACAGCGTGTCGCCCGGCTGGAGCAGCGCAAACGAAAGCGAGGTGATGGCGGCCATGCCGGAGGAATAGAGCAACGAGGCGATGCAGCTATCGGGGTCAGCGAGTTTGACGTCGCGTCCTTCAAGCGCGTTCAGTTTTGCTTCCGCGACGACGACAGTCGGATTGCCGAGCCGGGTGTAAATATATCCGGGCGAGCGCCGCGCAAATAAATCAGCGCCCTCTTCGGCGCTGTCGAATGTGAACGTCGAGGTGGCAAAGATCGCGTTCGTGTGACTTTTTAGTTTCGGTTGGCCGATTTTTTCGCCTGCATGCAGGCAACGGGTACCGAACCCGTAACGCAAGTAGAATGCTTCAATGGCATCCCTTAAATTAGAATCTTCCATAACAGAACGGGCCTTCGCCCGCTAAACTATACTTTTGAATTAATACTTTGCTTTTCTAACTCATCTAAGAACTCGACGGCTCTGCGCATATGGGGAACGACGATAGATCCGCCGACGATTAAACCGACCGAGAAGATATCAAAAAATTCTTTGACCGTAACTCCTAATTTGTGACATTCCAGGACATGATACTTGATACAGTCGTCGCAGCGCAGGACAAGTGAGGCGACGAGGCCGAGCATTTCTTTGGTTTTGCGATCGAGCGTGCCGTCTTGATACGTCAGCGTATCCACGCCGAAGAAGCGCTTGACCGCCTGATGATCTTCTGCGAGAATGCGCTGGTTCATACGCGCGCGGTAGCTCTCGAACTCTGTTAAAATGGACATGCTGAGTCTGGTTTTGTTTATTCGCAAATGCTGCGAACACGATAGAAGCGGCGAGTCAAGGCGAATCCCAACGGATCCTGCCAGAACGATTCGGTCGTGGTGGCTAAGGCTTCAAAGGGCCCCTCCCCGCCATTCGCCTGTTCAATCAGAAAATAGTCTGCTTCCGGGACTTCAGGCCAATCGAGAAACGGAAAACCGCCTACGCTGAAGATTATCAGGTTTTGCGGCGCGGGGCAATTCTGCAGGAGCGGGATAATTTCAATTGAAAATTCGCCGGATTGATTAGCAGCGGTGCCTTCCACGTAAATATAGTAAGTTTGCGCCTGCAATCCAAACACGGATAAGTCAGCGCCTTGTTCACAATTTCCTTCAAAGGAGTCATCCATTAAGCCACCAACGCAAAACAAGATAAGCTGCACTCGAGCATTAAAACCGTCTGAGCAAACGCGAATGAAAACGTCGCCGGGTGTTGCGAGCGAGAGTTGATAGAACACGTCAGGCGAGGCTGTGCCGATTTCACTGCCCGCTCCGAAGGTGGAACTTTCGTCGTAGTATGGAAAGAACGTTACCGGGCGCGCTGCAGAACACAGATCATGCGGACCGCTTTGCAGTGTCATGCACTCGACAGTCAGCGTGTATCCTCCTGTTGAGGAGCCGGAGGGGTCAACCACTTGCAAGTAACAAAGCTGATTGAATGGCAGGAAGGCGCCGAGGGCTGAAAACTCGCCCGGCCCGCTATCATCATTGATGCCGAGCAGAGCGTAAGTGCTGTCATACAAGAGTATGACAGTATTTTCATTTGTGCCGCAACTGAAGGTGCGGAAGTAAATCGAGTCGCCGCCCGGCACAAAGAGACGAAAGAAATCACCGTCGCTAATGTCAAGGTGCGCGCACAACACGGTATCCCCGCACTCAATCAGGTTTGCTTGCGCAAAACCGTTGTTCGGTTCCTGTTCGCTGACGATGCGCGCGTGAACAGCTGCTGACATAAGCACACAAGTCAAGATGAGAAATCGCATCACTATTTAAGTAATGTAAGTTTGGTATGCGCGCGCCACTTTCCGGCGCGTAACGTGGCAATGTAGGTTCCACTGGCGAAGCTGTTTGCGTTCCACTCGATTGCGTGTTCGCCTGCGGGCAATTTTCTGTTCAATAGTTGTGCAACTTCGCGACCTTGGATGTCGGTGATCTCTAAAGAAACGAGTTGATCGGACGGCAGCGCAAACGAAATTGTTGTTGACGGGTTGAAGGGGTTTGGGTATGCGGGGTTCAGGGTGAAGTCGTTCGGCAGGCGAGGAGATTCATCTGCGGGAGTGCCTTGATCGAGAATGGCCACGCGCGCTGGGTTTTCAGAGTCGGCATCGTCGTGATAAACGAGCATCGTGTCAAGCAGTGCGAGTTCACTGAAGTTCACGGATTCTAAAACGAGAACCATATTTGTAACGGGGTCGATAACCTCAGGGTAGTTAATTACGCTGAACCATTGCTGCCCAATAAAAGTGATGCTGTCAATGTGCAATAGCGCCGTACCGCGATTGTAGACCGTCACATCACCTTCGCGCGGAGGAATTAGGCCCACGAAGTCAGAAAAAGCGACAGGTAATTGAATTCTCGGTCCCCCAAACTCGGGGAACTCTCCCGCTCCCGGTCCGCCGTAACAGCCCATGTCATTGCGCGAGCTGTCAGCGTCGTTCCATTGCGAATCCGGATGGCCGGAATTTATGCACGGTGAACCAGCTTCCAGCAAAAGATTCTGTAAAGAGAAAAGAGGGTACTCATTGATATTGTCAGTCCCTGCGAATCCACCTTGCACGCAACAGTAGTCGAGATGCAGGTTCACTGCCGTTCCTCCGACTTGCTGTGAGCCGCTGTTGGCGCGATTGCCCCAGACAATGTTTCCATGACCATTCAATACTCCTGCGAACAAACGAATGCCGCCTCCGCTCTGCACGCTTTCATTACCAACGATAGTGTTGTTGATGAGCGTTGTTGTGTGCCCTGCACCGCCCATCCAAAGCCCACCACCGCCGTAGGTTTGACCGCCGGAGTTGTTTGCAATGACATTGTTGAACAACTCACCGTCAGCGAAAAAACTCACTACTCCGCCGCCGTATTTGCCGGAGTTGCGCATTATGACGTTGTTGCGAATCGTCGGCGCGCAATAGCCGTAGCGAATTCCGCCTCCGCCCGAACTTAACGCACCGGGCACGGTGCGCGACGCCTCATTATCAATAATGTAATTGAAGGCAATCAGCGGATTGGAACTTTCGATGATTATTCCGCCGCCTTCGACATAGAATTGATTGTCATCCTGATCACGGAACTTCGTGCCTGTACCGCCGGTTATGGTGAAGCCGATTAACGCGGTCGTGGAATCTTCTCCGCTGATAATGCATACGACGCTGCCGGTGTCACTGTGTACGGGTTCACTCCCGTCCAGGATGGTGGCGTGAATATGTTCAAGGTTTTGGTCTAACAGGAAATGACTGGCAACAACGATGTTGCGGCCACGAAAATTTAAGTTCTCGACATATGTTCCGTCGGCGACGAGCACGGTGTCGCCGTGCGAGCTAGCGAGAATGGCTTGTTGAACTGTAGAATAATCTACGGGGACATGTAGAATCTCAGCATGGGTCATTACACTGACGAAGAGAGTGAGTAGTGCGGGCAAAACGGGCGTTCTCATAAGCACTCCTTTAAGGGGTGAAACCGGGGACCCGTCACTAAGATACACTCTGGAAAAGACTGCGTCAAGGGCTTCTAATACGCAACAAAGGCGACCCAGTGGTCGCCCTTGAACATTCGAACAATGTTGGGTTTACTTGCGAGCCCAGGTTTTCTTGGTTGAAGTCGTTTCTTTGCGGCTCGATTTTGTCGCCGACTTGCTGCTGCGGCTGCTGACCTTCGACGGGGCCTTCTCTACCGTTCGAGGCTTCTCAACGCGCGTACTAAAGCTGCGACGGTCGTTGTCTTTGCGGGGAGATTTTTCAATATAGCGCGGCTTTTCGATTTGCACATTAAAACCTCCGCCAGCCGGAGTGTCCTTGCGGTTGTCGTTGTCACCATAGTTGTAGCCACCGCCTCCATTGTTGTCGCGACGACCTCCGCGGTCATCATCGCGACCACGATCCCGGCCACGGTCGTCATCTCGTCCGTGGTGTCCCGAGCGCCAATGCCTGTGCCAGTCGTGACGGTCATAGCAGCCGGCGTACCACGGACGGTAGTGGAAGTAGTAAGGCCTGTGGCAATGCCAGAATTGTCCGCCGATCACAAAATGGATATTGAAGAACGAACGAGTCGGTCTCCAGTCTCGCTCGCAATAGTCCCGGTCGGACCAGCGCGGGAAGCCATAGCTATCGCACAGGTCGTAGGTGAAATTGCGTCCGCGAATTTCGCCCGCATAGCAGTAGTCGTCATAGCGATCCTGCCAGGCAATGATCGTGACATAAATGCCGCTGCGCAACCGATATCCCTGATCTTCCCAGTACCAGGCGGGGCCGAGATGCACGCGATAGAGTTCACCGCAATCATCCTCGATATAGGCAATCTGTCCGCGAATGGATTCGACGTATCCTTCGATACGGATTCGTTCGAGATCCCCGTCGCGGCTACGAGCTTGTGCGGCAGATGCAATCAGCAACGTGCACAGCAAGCCTGTGAGTAATACAGTCCTTTTCATCGTTGTTCTCTCCTTCAGACATAAATCAAGCTGTGTTATAGCGCGCGCGGTTGTCGTTTACCGTCGCGGAAGCGCATGTGCTGTCGCGGTGCCATGGGCTGATCAGGGTTCATCCCCGGTCCGAAGTTCTTATTTTGGAATCGCCGATTCTGTTGTGGTCCGGCGTGGCAATCCGGGTTCTGGCCAAAGCCGAACTGCGGGTTTCGTAAATGCTGGCGGTCACGCATCTGCGGGGCAGGCCCCCACGCACGATTTGAGCCGGACTCCGGGCCGAAACGCTGCATATGCAGTTGCTTCATATTCTTCTGCGCAAGGCCCTGATGCCACTCAGCCCTTTGGCGATATCTCTGAGACATATTCTTATGTTTATTGGATTTGCGAAGAAGTTTACGCTCTTTTTTTGATAATTCTTTACGGACCTCCGGCTTGCCGTCGTTTTTGGTCGCACTCATTGAATTATCAGACTGAGCGAAGGCCGATCCGTTTAGCAAAAAGCCGCTGAGGGCGATGATAATCAAGCATTGGGCTTTCATGGGTCCCGTCCTTTTATTAGGGTTTCTGTAAGTTTAGACAGCGCCATGGGGTCAATGGTTTAACGGCGATTTTCCTCTCCGGATTGGGGGCAGAGCCGGAGAACGAAGATTGGCACAGTCAAAAAAGTTGGTAAGCCCAATATCTATAATATGAAGCGTTGCGACATGAGGAAGCTCTCGCAATTTGCGATGTTGCAGAAAGACGTGCACTTGAGCATAAATCTTGTAACTTTGACAGTTGAGGAGTTTTGCTAAAAAATCAGGTTACGCAAAAGGCAAAGGAGTGAGTATGGAGTATTCAATTTCACAGGTACTGTTCGACTGGCTCAGCCAAAAAAGGTTAGTCTCGGCAGTTGCAAGGAGAATGGGAATGAACGAGAGCACACTGTTGTCGCAGCTTCGTCCGAGCACGAACACGGCGAAGTTTTCCGCGGATGATTTGCTGCCGCTTTGCGACGCGATTCGCGAGGCAGGGTACGGAGAAGAGATGATCGGGATTTTGAAAGAGTATTCGGAGCGGCTTATCGGGGGCATAAAGTCTACACCGGATACGTCGGACTTACAGAATCAGATGGTCAAGCTGATGGGTGCGATTGGCAGCATCTCGGCGCAAATCAGCGACAAGGCGCGTCACTCGAAAGAAAAAGATTTGGTTGTCTTACTCAACAAATTGAGAACAGAAGTATTGCCGATAGTAGTTCAGCTTGAGGCCGAGCTTGACGATCGGCTGCGCAAGGTGCGCAAAAAAGGTACAGAGCCGGGATTGGAAGGCGGCACACCAGCTCTTGACCACTAACTAAAAACGTGTTAAGGGAGAAGAAACTTGGCGACGAAGAAATTTGCCATCCCGCTAAACTCCAGCAGTTTGCAAGCGGGCGACATCACTTTCAAGGAGCTGTTCGATGAGGGCACGACCGTAAATTTTCAGCTGACAAATGTTGTCGCGGGAAGCGGTGACCAGCTCAATCTGAAAACGAAGAAGAATGGCGATGTTAAGGACCATGTGTTTGGTTTGTCGGTGGAATATTTGACGGCAAAATCGTCGCTCAGCGCAGCGGAGGTCGCCACCGTTTATGAAGATGCCGACGGCGGTGATTGGGATTATGTGGAAGCGGAGTGGACCTTGGGGACGGTGGATTCACCGTCAGCCTCGAAGAATTACCAAGTGGTAAACGGCTCGCCATACAATGATAACGGTTGGCCACCAAAGACATACTCTTAAGGGAGCCCGGTTGACTTAGTGGAACTACACCAGATAACATACTACATCGGGTGTATCCTCAGCCTAATTCTTTGCTGGAATCTCGGGCCGATGTTCTACTCTTTGCTACTCTTTAACCTTGTGACAGACGCATTGCTAGATATAGGCTGGTTGGCAGCCGGAGACATGCGCATCAAATGGACTATTGTTGACGGAGTTTATTGTCTGTGGGTATTGGTGCTTGGTAATTTCTTTCGCTCTCGCAAGGAAGCCGTTGCAGTTTTCCTTTTGGTTGTGGCAGCCTTTACCTACTGGGTGCTTCCCCATCATATGAACGCAGCCGACAATTGGAAAGCATGGGTAGAGTTGACGACGCGGATTATGGAAGGTTGGGCAACGATTATCGCGGGGCTTGTCATGTTTGTGGCAGCAAGGACCTATCTTCAGTACAAAGTGGGAGGTGGCTTTAATGACCTGATTGTCAATCCGCGCAAAAGGTTTTTGTTGCCCATAGGTGCGTGGGCGGCTATCAAAGCTATTCCGCTCGCATGGATTCCGGCAAGTGCAGGTTGGTTTGAAACAGCGAGGTTTCCAATCGCCGCGCACATCATGGTTTGGGGCTGGGTATTCTTAGAGCTGAAGTTTTTCTTTCAGGCGCGATATTGGAGACGCAAATACGGCAAACACTGAGATGCGCAAAATTTTATACAGGTCAAATAGACTCTCCAGATAGATAAGCAAACAGGAAGACGTTGTTTTTTAAGGGCCGAAAAGAACAAACGAGAAATATAGACAAGTGCGAAATTCGTCAAAATTCCCCAAATTACTTGCAAGATTAACCAAGTGGAGTGAATTGGAATGGCGCGCAACAAAGTCGCCTTGCCGAGTACGGCCTATCCTGTGGATTTCAAGAAAGCTGTGAATATATTCGCGGATCAGTATATCTTGAAGGCGCTACGGCAATACAAGGGGAATGTCTCCAGGACCGCCGAGGAAATCGGCACAACTCGCAGAACGATTCAGAACTATCTGGCCCGGCAATCATTGACGTCACAGCAGGTTCGGGAGGCTCTGCCGAAGAGACGGAGGAGACCAAGCATAGTCCTTTCGGTCAGCCGGAAAGGTCGCTCGCTCAAGCGACGGCAGCATAAGAGTTTCTGACAGGGAGACAGCCTGGATGGATTCTACCTCCTATCCGGGAACAGCGACCGCAAGGTCGCTGTTGTCTTTTATGAGATATAAAGAAATGCCCCGCAAACTATGCGAGGCGTTTTAATTTCTAAAGCAATTGCGTCAGCGCATCCGTCCAAGCGGCACGCTGGGTTAGTCCAGTCTGTTCAGGAAATCTTTCAGAACGGGAATGAAGACGTGATCTCTGACGGACTGCAAGGGATGATTGGTGTCGGCCATCACGGCGAGTTGTCCGTTGGGAAGATTGTCGTAGAGATCCCAAGCTTCGGTGACCGGAACCAATTCATCGCGGTCGCCGACGCTGACCAGAACGGGAATTTTGAAATCTTCCAGCTCAAAAGGCGTCAAGCCTGTATCGGGCAGATTGGTCACCATTTTGGCGAGCCACGGCATTAAGGTTTCAACATTATCGCCGTGAATCGCGCGCAATTTCTCCAGACGCTCGGGCTTGTTTTCCTGCAGCCATTCGATGTCCAACTCGGCGGCCATATTCTCAGCTTCTTCACCGGACCAATAGAACTTTGTGCCGTGCATCCAGATAGCGAGTACGCGGGTCGGATTCTTCAGCGCGTAATGCAAGGCCGCGTAACCGCCCATCGAGTATCCGAAGATCACAGCGGGTTCGGTCTTCAAATGCTTGAAGAGCGCATCGAGTTCTTCCACCAGCACACGGAACGTGAACGACTTGGTCATTTCCGACTTCGAGTGTCCGGGCCAGTCCACCGCAATGACCGTGTAGCCCATGTCGGCGATAGTCTGCATGTAAGGATGCCACTCAGCGTCAATTGAGCCGAGCATCGAGGGCAAGAGCACGATCGGCGGCCCACTGCCAATGGTTTTGTGTTGCAACATGTGTAGGTTCTATGGTTGGTTAGAAAAAAATCTTGGTTGCGTTGCCATCGCGGATTTGGAAACCCACAACAGCGAAGATGCAACGTGCTTATAAGCCTTCGCTGACTTCGTCAAGGAGTTCGAGCTCTTCTAATGAGAGCCTCTTTCCGGCGGCGGGAAGCGAATCGAGTAGCTGCTCAACGGACGTCGCACCGATAATGGGGCTGGTGACAAACTCTTTTGAGAGCATCCAGACCAACGCGGTTTGCGTCATCGTTTCGCCGCGCTGCGTAGCGACATGCGCAAGTTTCTCAAGTGTCTGCACGACTTGCGGCGTGAGTTTTTCCTGCGCACGGCCGTTGATGGTATGACGACCATCGGCGGGGCCCTCTTCGTTCGGGCGATACTTGCCTGTCAAGAGTCCGCCTTCAAGCGGCGAATAAGGAAGCACCCCGACTTCCGCGTCATTGCAATAGGGAGCGAGTTCTTTTTCGACGTCGCGACGGCAAATCAAATTATATTTGGGTTGAGTCGAAACAAACGACGGCTCACCCTTCATCGCCGCGTAGCCATTCGCTTTCGCATGGAGCCAGGCGGGGAAATTCGAGAAACCGAGATAGCGTACTTTGCCTTGATGCACGAGTTCGCCGAGCGCTTCGACGGTCTCTTCAATCGGCGTGCTTTCATCGGGCGAGTGACACTGATAAAGATCGATGTGATCAATTTTCATACGGCGTAAGGAATCTTCGCAAGCCTTAATCAAATGCATGCGCGAAAGTCCTTCGCCGGACGGGCCATCCCACATTCTGCCGCGCGCTTTAGTGGCGATCACGACGTCATAGCGGGACTTGGTTTTGAGCCAACTGCCGATAAACGATTCCGACACACCGCCGGGATTGCCTTCTACCCAGCGCGAATAAACGTCCGCTGTGTCAATCAGCGTAATGCCGTGATCGAAGGCGACGTCTAAAATCTGATGCGACTCGCTTTCGTTGTTGCGCCAACCCATCGTCATCGTGCCCATGGCAAGTTCGGAAACTTGCAGGCCGGATTTACCAAGTCTGCGGGTTTCCACTATTTTTGCCTCGGATCATTGTAGATGTTGCCTTTGCGCGGGGGATCGGTGGCGCTGCGCACTTCGGGCATCGGGCTGTCTTTGAATTTCGGGGACAACTCTTCGTTGATCTTGGCCCATTCGGGTGACAGATCGGGATTGTCTATGATGGCTTCGACGGGGCACTCTGGTACACAGGCGCCGCAGTCAATGCAAAGTTCGGGGTCAATCACGGCAAAGACTTCGCCCTTGTATTCCGCCGGGTAGATACAATAAACCGGGCAGACCTGCATGCAGGAGGCGTAGCGTTCACCGAGGCATTTTTCAGTGATGACAAAAGTCACGAGGCGTTTCCTATAATTCCTCCCGGTCTTCCGGGAGGATGAAGGGAGGGTTAATCGGTGCAATTTACGGGCACCGAAGGATATCTAAGTTATTAACAATTAAACAAAAGCGGCCAGTTTCCTGTCCGCTTTGCGGCGGCCCAAAGGCCAGACAAAATATGGTTAATTTAGAGGTAAGATGCAAGGAAAAACTGGAGTTAGGGGGCGGGATTTTACCCCTCGCGACAGGTTTTTCGCTTGAAAGGAGAGGCGAGGTTATCTAATTAGTGCAATTTTTTGTGAGCTATGGACAGAGTTTTGGACAACGTCACGGACGGACAGGAAGTAGATGCCGCTGGGAAGGAATTCGGCGCTCAACAAATACTCTTGCTGACCGAAAATCGGGCCGGAGTGAATCTCGCGAACTCTTTGCCCAAGAATATTTGTCAGCTCGATGGATGCAATGAACGCAGTCGGAGCAGAGATGGAAATTCGCGTCGTGCTGTTGAAGGGATTGGGAAAGACTGAGAGCGTGAAATGATCGGGCAGCTCAACAATTTCATCCGCGTTTTCAATAGTAAAATTCGTATCCGGGTACCACGGCTCAAACAGCACGGAATCAGATACATCATCGCCGAGACCACTAGGGTTTCGGAGTGGATGATAGGGTCCAGTTGAGTCGCCCCAATAGTTGAAGCGGGCGTCCACGAGGCGTTCAGCTTCAACTGCATACTCGGTGTCCATGAAGATATTGCGGCGCATGACAGTCGAATCCTGCTCGACATGTACGGAAGCGATGTCAAACTCGCCTTCAAGAGAACTAAGCGTATTCTCTTCCATGATGGTATTACCGGCATAAACAGAAACTCCACGTGAATGGGCGGGATTGACAGAGCAGGACTCGAACAAATTTTGAGAAACCACGATAGGCTGAATTGGCGTACACTGCTCATTCACAGCCACGAGATAGTTGTCACAATGCACGTCTTGAAACAAATTTCCAAAGAAACGCAGCGAACCGTTGCAAGCAGACTCGAGATGAACGATTCCATGTGACTCGTCGGAGAAGGAAACAAAAGTATTATTGGAAATGATTCCTTGTGCGCTGTAAAAGTATAGTCGGATGAAAGAACCTTGGTCGAACGGACCAAAACGACATTGACTTATCTCAACATTGCCTCTCGTGTGTACAAGATACTGAAGTCCGTCACCGGAGAAATAGCAGCGTTGTGCGGAGATACCACTGACAGAGAGCAGAAGGGCATAAGCAGTGCCGGAGAAATGAGAGTCCATAGCGTGGATCGAAGAAAAGGAAAGAACGCAGCCTCTCCAGAGTGTATGGAACATGCAGTTTTCAACGACCACCAATCCTCTCGAATCCACACACGTATAGACTGAATCAAAATCACAATAGCGAAACAAAACTTCAACAGTATCGATTTCTACGCCGCCAACACGATGTCCCGGTCTTCGGGGAAACATGGATGGAGAGTTCTTGAACTTTATTGAATCTATCTGCATTGGAGCCATCTCGATCGTTAAGCAAGCAAGCGAATCAGAACCGGGCAACACCGAAGGGTCAATCACAACGGCTTGATGACCAAACGGTGAGTTAGCACCAATCAGAAATACTTGGACGTTAGGTGCGTTGAGCGATTCATGATAAACACCGGGCTGAATAAGTACCGTGTCCATGGATTGACATGAGTCCATAGCTGACTGAATCGAAGAGATTTCAAGCGGGACGTGCCACAGTCTTGCTAATGCCGAGAGCGCCAACATCAAACAAACTACTGGAACTATCACTCGCACGACACAATGCCTGTCATGTTCAAAGTTGCCCAAGCCACGCAATTCTCGTCACAATCTTCACAGTCGTAAGGTTCACAATGCTGTTTACAGACATAAAGCTTATACTCAACATCTTTCTCAAGATAGAAGATGTTTTGATAAGCACCTTCGCAACAATCAACAACACATTGAGTTGTATGGCAATTTAGGTTGTGGCAATTTGACTCGTTGATAGGGACTCCATCGTTATAGACATTCGCACAAATTTGACAGAACTGACAAGATTCCTCGCCGCAGTCAAGCCCGGCTTTCAGGCAATAGCACCCGGAGCACGGAACCGTAAATACCTTTAACTCGCAATCAGTTGTTCCCACGCAATCGTTCTGTTCGCTACACGTGATATCCGAAGCTGACACATCAAACTCGCACTGCCCGAAAACGGTTGTGATGCTAACCATTAAGAAAAAAAGCAGCTTCATAGCCCGCCTGCCTTTCTATTGATTGACTTTGACCCACAGATCAAGATAGCTTCAACCAAGTCCTTTGTCAATAGGACGTGCATCTCGAATTGAAAAGAGCCGCGAGAAATATCGCGGCTCTTTGATTTTCAGGCAGTTAGCTTAAGCTTAGTGCTCAGCACCGCGCTTCTTGAGCTCTTTGTCGATCCAGTAGATAGCTGAGGGGCTGTCTTTCAGGGTTTCGATTTTCTCTAAGATGGCTACCACGGCGGCTTCTTCTTCTAACTGTTCTTCGATGAACCAGTGCAACATCACTTGTGAGCGGTAGCATTTTTCGGCGAGCGCCAGGGTGTAGCAATCATGAATGTCCTTGGTGATCTTCTGCTCGTGCTTGAGTGCGGTTTTGAAGACGTCCACGGGTGATTTGATATTGAGTTTTGGTTTATCAATTCCGCTCAATTCGACTTCATTTCCGTTATCCAGAATAAAATCGAAGATTTCCATGGCATGTTCACGCTCTTCTGCGGCTTGATGTTTCATCCAATCGGCGAAACCCTCAAGGATGTGGGCTGACGACCAGGCCGACAATTGAAGATAGACGTACTCGCTTTCGAGTTCGTGATTGACCTGTGCGTTCAGCGCTTCGTACATTTTTTTGGAAAGCATTCGAGAAACTCCATTTTCAAAATTTAGCTTGCCGCGCATCAAAAACAATGTCGGCATGGCAAAGTTCAGTAATAACAAGGGCAAACCGATTGGCTTGCCCTTAAACTTACGGACTTTGGAGGATAAAGGCAATTGCCATGACGGGTCTAGAGACCCACAACGGCGTGGGGCTTAGGAATTGTTAGCGGCAGGAATCCGGAGAGCATTGCCAAGTATCAGAGGTGCAGTTCCTGAAGCTTGAGCACTTGCTGGCGCACATCATGGGACCCCAGAGCATGGCGATGGTGGCAACGACTAATAGCGCGTGCCATATCTTCATATTCTTCGCGACCGTGACGACGGTGATGACTTTATTCCAGGTGATCATCACAAGCGCCGATGCCAACACCCACCAACCAAGTCCCCACAAGACACCACACCAGATTGAGTAACAGCTTGTTGAGCACATGTTATAAAATTCCTAATTAGAAAATGAAAAGATAAGGGGCGAATCAGACAATTCACCCCTTCAACTTACGAGTAAATCAATTCAGTTGCAAACTACCGTTGGACAGGAGTTCCTCCGGGCTGATGAATCGAGATGGAATCATCACGGAAAGTGACGTAGTAGAAACCTTTGTCCTGTGCCGAGAATATCCCCGGATCCGTGTAGGTACGGAGGGTGGTTGAGTCAATCACCGTGAACGGTCCGGCGGTATTGGGCGAGCGATAAACGTAGTACTGGTCTATGCCATCAGGGAATTGCCAGTTCAAGACGGCGTTGTTTCCGGACGCGAGGACGGTCAGGATCGGGCCAACGAGCAGCGAATCAAACTCGGCTTGTGACCAGCGACCGAGATCGTCGCGGGTGCGGAATCCGACCCGGTAGTAACCGACGGGGAAGTTGGTATAGACTTGCAAAAAATCTTCGGTTCCTTCATCGAACGCGCCGTCTTGCGGAAGCGGGATTGCAATACCGTTGCCGACACCGGGATCACTGCCGACAAAAACTTCTGCGGCGGTGAGGGTGCGAGCGACTCCGCCGACAAAAGGTGAGCTGACGATTAAATAGGCGCGATGAACTTCGCCCGTACGGCCCAAATCATCAATCGAGCGCATGTCGATGGTATGCAAACCGATGTCGAGTGCATTCGTAGCGATGACTTCGTTAAAGTTGACAATTCCGTTATCGGGATAGTCAAAGCTCGTGAAGGATCCGCCGTCTATACGGTATTCCATGTTGGTCACGACACGGGGAGCAAAACCGGCGGTATTAGAAATGACTAAAAATCCATCCACGACTAGACCAATGCGACCCAAATCATCGGTGGAGCGAACACGTAAGCGATGGACGCCGTTTGTTAAGCCGACAGTTGAGACAATTTCAGAAAAGTTTGCATTGTCCGCATCGGCAACATCCACGTTAGTAAAGGCTCCGTTGTCAATCTGATAAGCCATAGATGTGACCAGTCGGGCAACTCCCGTTGCAGGAGCGAGGATCAGGTAGGCATCCGTTGCCACTCCCCAGACGTTTGTTGCGCCGGAACGCAGGCTGTCAATTTTGCAACGAACTTTGGCGCGGATAAGATCGCCTGCGGAGAACGATCCAGTTGCAATTTCGAAAGCAAGTGGTTCCTGTGCTTCAGGTGAGCCAATGGTAAGTGCGTTACCGTTGCCAACTCCGGGATCGGTGCCGATAAACCATTCGGCTTGTGTGACGACTGCGGATTGGGCAAAAACAAGCGAGCTAAGCGCGAGCATCGCAAATAGAAGAACTCTCTTCATGATGAGAATCTCCTATGATTTAGTATTGCGGTCCGACGCGACCCAAGGCCGTGGCATTGACAGGAGTGCCGACTCCGACGAGGTTCGGGTTCAGGAGAATGTTAACTGCCCAAGGGTAGTTGGGAACGCCGTTATCGACTAAGGGCTTGGGGCCGCCGTAAACGCCGCGATCCGATTGACTGCCGTCGGTGAAGTCGAGCAAGCTGGGATGACCGGAGTTAATCAAGCTCGCACCGTTGACAGCATCGAGGTGTAAATCGGTGATGCCGATTTCATAGTTGTTCGTGGTATTGTAGTTCACGAACGGGTTGGTCGAGATAACTGTGGTGTTGGTGCCGGGAACTGCGGGAGATGCTGGGGCGGAGTTGTAATCCCAGACGCTGGAGGCGTTATAGGAACCGAAGGACCCTGCTCCTGTCCAATCGTAGAAAATGTTATTAATAGCGATCAGTGGACCACCAGCGGCGTTCAAGTTTAGCGCTGTGGTGTAATTTAGAAACACACTGTTATAGAGTTCGACCGTTCCTGATGCGGCGGCGCCTGTGAGTGCACGACATTGAGAATGTCCACCTCGATTAACAAAAACGCAGTTGCGAATGGTTGTTGGGTAGTTTGCCGAGCTAATGAAAATCGCTGGTGCATTTGTGGTCGTTGCATTGTTCATAAAAATGCAATCCTCAACGGTCAGGGTTCGCGCTCCGCTTGCTTCTATTGGGGCACTACTTCCGGACGTATTGCTGATTAAGCAGCGACGCACAGAAATCGAATCAGCGTTATTAACAAAGGTGAACTGCTGACTAGAGGCGTTCACTTGCAGACCTTCCCATGATGTTCCGTTCTGGCCACTTGTGTTCGCGTACCATACGCCAGTCAAATTCACAATAGATTGGTCCCAACCAGCACCAATGTAGATCAGGCGCTTGTTAGTCTGGTTGATGTTGCCGTCGGAATAGGTTCCGGGGCCGATCAAAATGGTGTCACCGGAAACGGCGGCATTGGCGGCGGCAGAAATCGTGGTGTGCGTACCAGCTCCGGTTGAGGAGACATAGCGGATGGTTGCAAATGCCGAGGAAGCGAAAACAAGCATGAGGGCCATTAGCCCGGTCGCGAACTTTTTCATACGTTGTCCTTTTGAGTGGAAGGATGGGAGTTGTTTGTTCCAACAATGGAAACTCAATATACCTACAAAAACAATCAGAAAACAAGCCTCAAGCCGCCAGAAAACAGATATTTAGAAATAGACGTATATTGTAATATATCAACTTAAAGGGGGGCAGGAGGCGAGATTAGTCACTCACCTCCAGACCAAGAAAACGGCGAGCCTGAAAGGCTCGCCGAAATGAATATTGCGGAAGAGGGTTCGACCTTACTTCAGCAGCACAATTTTCTGAGTTTGAGTGAAGCTGCCGGACGAGAGCCGGACGAAGTAAAGGCCGCTGGGGGAGTTGTCGGCCTGCCATTGGGTGGAGTGGCTGCCCACCGGAACCACTTCGTTGAATATGGTGGCGACATGCCGGCCCGTGACGTCCACGATGTCGAGCGACAGGTGCGCGGGGGCGGGGACGTCGAAAGCGAGAGTGACCGTTGAGTTGAACGGGTTGGGGTAGGCGTCGTGAAGGATGAAAGATGAAGGCAACAAAGCGGGGTCGTCAGCGGCGATTTGCCATGCGCGTACATACACCGTGTCAGTGACGTGCGGCACCAGCGGCATACCGCTATTATCCACGAGCGAAAGCATAATTTCGTTCACCGTGAAGTACCACAACGGAACTTCGAATGAATCAAGAGCGACGAAGGATGAATCAACAAACGGCTCTTCATTCTGCCAGAAATCGCGCACCTGCAAGCGAAGACGACCGTCTCCGCCTGAGTCAGCAATCACGAAATCCATAACTTCAAAATGTACGAACGGATACCAGTCGTTATACCATTCTGAAACATCAGGCGGCTGAGACGGCCACGTAATAGTAATGGCGGGGTGCAATTGAGTGTAGTTAACATGTACCGAGTCAATCACCGGAGGAACGAGCGGCTGAAAAGCGAGATCGAGAATCTCCAGAGTAATCAAATTCAAACCTAAGGACAACGTGACGGGATAAGGAGCAACTTCGTTGGTGACGTTGGGATCTTGATCATTGACCATGACCGATACATAGCCGTCGCCGTTATTGGGATCAATAAAAAAATTCTCAACTTCAAAAACGATGTCTATGTTTGCATTTCCGACCGTGCTCATGTCTTCGGGTGAAGTGATGATGACAGCAGGCGGGAAAACGGTGTTGGGACCGAGTTCACCGTCGACATTGATGTTTTGCAAATAGATATCCATCGAAGCCGTGCGCGAATCGGGCCAAGCGGCAATGATCTGTCCGAGCGGATTGGCCGTCGCGTGCGGACGGCCTTTTTCGCTGACGACACTGCATAAGTCTTTTACCGGCGGCGTCCATTGCGGTGCTCCGGCTTCATCAAGTTGACTGGCGCGAAGAAGTGTGTGAATCGCGCTGCCGGGCGCATATTGCGAATAAAAAACCGAGTAGGCGTCAAGTTGGCGCAATGCGCGGACATTAAAGCACGGCGACGTGGAAAGCGGAGCGATAGTAACGCCTGCGGTGTTCCACAAGTAGGTTCCGTTTGCCGCAAGATATTGCGCGTCAATACCGCCTTGCGATTGACTGGTGTTGGCCGTCTGGTAATAAACGACAATGCCGTTTTCCGCCAGCACGGCAGAAGGAGACATTTGCAATTCGTTCGCGGACAAATCGATTTGCACACCGTTGGCCGTCCACTCCGCCACTCCGCCCGCCGTGACATGCTGCACGAAACAGTGATGCACGTTGTTGCGCGTGTCATACCAGAAAGAATAGGCTCCGCCATTGCCATCGTGAATCACGTCAGGCCGCATCTGAATGCCGATGCCGTTGGTGGTCATCACCGCGACGCCGCCCGGATTCCAGAGCATGTTTCCCGTCGTGGAGAGTTTCTGCAAGTAGATATGTCGCGGCGAATTAAATTGCGTGCCCTGATGAATCAAATACGACAGCAGCACCGCACCGCTGTCCGCTTTAGAAATGCGCGGAATGGAGAGCGGATTTGCATTCGTTATGGTAATCGTTTCCGGACTGAAGACGTCACCGCCCGCGGAATTCAAGCGCCGCAAGTGAATAACCGTTTCCTCCTGCCAGGCAAAGACGACATCGCCATTGTCCATCGGAGCGATGCGCGGGTCCGGCTCGAAACCGTCGTTCATAGAGAGCATAATCCCTTCCACACCCCACAGAGCCTCCTGCTGTGGGCCCATCTTGTATACCGTGATGTCGCGGTCAGTGCCATTGCGGATGTCGTTGACGGCGATGATGCAGTTATCGTCTGCATCCACGGCCATGTCCCAATCGGTGAGCGAGGTGGATTGCGGATAATCTGAAACCAACATGCCGCAGGGAGTTGTCCACTGCGGCACGCCTTCAGAGTCAAATCGTTGCAGGTAGACGTCGTAATTGCCGGAAGCATGATCCCACCAAGTGACGTAACAACCGCCGTCGGATGTTGCGGCAATCTTGGGCAGAGCTTGCTCGCCGGTGTGATCGCAAACCAATAAATTCTCAAGCGGCGATGTCGGCCACTGAGCAAGTGCGGAGAGGGTGTAGAACAGAGTGAGTAGAGCGCGTTTCATGAGTCCACCTCCGAAGAGAAATCGAAAACGCAGACGCGAATGAGCCCGCGAAGCGCAATGGGTCCAGCGTTCACGCTGGCTATTTCTGAATATCCAGTTTCATCATGACCAAGCCCGCGAGAAGTTTAGGATAGAAGTCGGTAGACTTTTGCGGCATTCTTTCGCCTGCGGCGGCAACGGTTTTGACGTCGCTGACGCTCGTTGGATTAAGAATAAAGGCGGCTTGAATGCCGTCTTTACCGACGGCGTCGACAGCTTCCTGACGGCTGCGGACATATTCGACGTGTGTTCCTGCGGACAAAATTTTCGCGTCAATACCAAGCTCATGCTCAAGAATCAGCGAATGCAGTGTCGTGACACCGAGTTTGCGTGAAGATTCTAAGAGTCCCGCTAAATCTTCTCTGTCCACCATCACGGTCAAATTCTTGGGCTGCAAAAAATAATAGAATTCGTCACGCGTACCGACGGCTTTCATGCCGAAGACCTGATCGGTTTCAACGGTGTCCATGCGGGCGAAGAGCGCGTCAGCGGACGAGAGCGGCGTGGCGATGAAGCTTTCACCCAGCGCGGCTAATAATTTTTGTCCGGAGAAATTCTTGACGTTGCGAATCAAACGATGAGTAGGCAGAATCACCAAGCCGGGGTCTTCCATTGGAAAAAGTCCCATCATCCGGTGATCGAACCCCTGGTGACCGAGGGGTTTCCACTTTTGGTCGAGCGCTTCGCGCTTGAACGTGCAGGCGGTTTCGTAGCGGTGATGTCCGTCGGCGATAAAGAGATCGCACGCCGCGAGCAGCTTCTGCATCTTAGTCACGAACTCGGGTTCGTCGGCAATCCAGACTTGATGCAACTCGCCGAAATCATCGCGGCACTCGAGCACGGGTTTCTTGGCGGTGGCAACTGAATCCATCAGCGTCACGCTCGCTCTCTCGGGATCCGAGTAGAGCATAAAGATTAACTCGTCGTTGGTTTCCAGCGCGCGCAAAAGTCGCAACCGGTCGGCCTTAGGACCGGCCAATGTGTGCTCGTGAGACTTGACATTATCTTCTTCGAGCGCGACGGAAGCCATGAAGCCCTTGCGGACGTATTTCTTGTCCAGAAAAGTGAAGGTCTGATAGTAGAGATAAAAGGCCGGGCCCTTGGCTTCAACGAGCGTGCCGTCGGCAATCCACTGCTTCAGCGTGGCGGCGGCTCCGGGGTAGGCCGACTCGGGGTTGGAGACGGTCTCGTCAGACTTGATCACGCGCACGACGTTGTGCGGATCGCGGTCGTAATAGGACTTTTGAAGGGCGCGATCTATCTTGTCGTAGGGTTGGGTGACCAGCTTGTCGAGCTTGGCGGCCAGGGCTTGGGAATAAGTTAAGCCACGGAAGGGGTGAATACGGGCCATCTGGGACTCCGGATAATACAGGGGGTGGTTTGCGAAAAGATACACAAACTACCGTAAAACTGCAAGCCGCCTTGTTTGACTAAGTGCCTCAGATTGTGTATTTTACAAGGTTACCAGCGCCAGCACCAGCGTAGGCGCTGCCCCGGCGCGCTGACGCAGTCTCTTGGTATCTCCCTATGTCCACACGTCATCCCGAAGAACTGGTCTATTTATCATCTATACTGGGACGGCCTGCCTATTCCCGGACTTTGGGAACGGGGATGGGAACCGTGTGGGACGTCATCGCGCAGGTAACCGAGATGTTTCCGGAGCTGAAAGGGCTGGTTTTGCGGAACGGGGGCAGGCTGGTACTCTATCCGGCGACGGGCATGGAGTATCTTGAGCTTTTGAGAACGCGTCAGTTGAAAGTGGACGAACACAAGATCGAGCCACTCAAACCGGCCGCAGATGATATTTCGCTGCGCGAGACCCTCTGGGATCGCCAGATTGTGGACGTGGAAGGCGCGAAAGTCGTGCGCGTCAACGACGTGCAGCTTTTGATCGGTGAACGGCAGTGGGTTGTGCACGTGGACGTGGGAGTGTCGGGGCTGGCGCGGCGGTTGGGATATGAAACGGCCTTGCGCAAAGCGGCAAGTGTCATCGGCAGAAAGTTTGAAGACGAACTGATCTCATGGAAGTTCGTTCAGCCCGTGAGCGATTCGACGGAAGCGCCCGGGCCGATTCGGTTGAAGATTGGCGCGCGTAGACTGAAGGCAATGCATCCCGGCGAAATCGCGGACATTCTGGAAGAACTCGATCATGGTCAGCGTCAGGTGATGCTGGCCGCGATGGATACGGAGACTGCCGCCGAAGCTCTCGAAGAGACGGACTCCGACGTGCAGCGGACGATTCTCGAAAGTCTCGAACCGGAACGCGCGGCGGATATTATCGAAGAGATGGAGCCGTCCATCGCCGCCGACTTGCTTTCGGATTTGGATAAGCAGGCTTCCGAACGCATAATTGAGAACTTTGAGTTCGAAGATGAGCGCGCCGAAGTAACGGAATTGATGGCCTATGAGGATGAAACCGCCGGCGCGCTGATGACGACGGACTTCATCGAGATGGAGGACGACAAGACTGTCGAAGACGCGATTGAACTGCTGCGTGATAACGCCGAAGAGATTGAAGCGTACTACTATGTCTATGTGCACAACGACGACGGTGTGCTGACGGGAGTGGTTTCGATGCGCAATCTCTTGCTGACGGATCCCGCGCTGCAATTGGGGAACATTATGTCGGGCCGGCTAATCACGGTGCCGCTCGACGCAGATTTATCGGATATTGCCGAAACATTTTTGCGGTATAACTTTCTGTTCATTCCCGTGGTGGATGAAAATGGAATTCAAAAAGGAGTCATCAGTTTCAAAGACTCGCTCGATGAACTGATGCCGACTCTTTACAAGACGTGGAAGAAAGATAAGTGACGAAAGAAAAAGAAAAAGACATTGCCGTAATCGAAGAGCACACGGAGTTTGAGCATTTTGAACTCGACGAGCGGCTCTTGCGCGCGGTCACGCTTATGGGATACGAGCGTCCGACGCCGATTCAAGAGCAGGCGATTCCGCTCGCGCTGAAGGGTGTGGACGTGATGGGTGCCGCGCAAACGGGGACGGGCAAAACGGCGGCCTTCGGTTTGCCGCTCTTGCAGCGCGCCTTGACGGAAAAGCATGAGAAGCCGATGGCGCTGGTGCTGTCACCGACGCGTGAACTGGCCGTGCAGATTGAAGAAGCGATGAAAAAATTTGCCAAGCACACGAAAATCAGAGTGCTGTCGATTTACGGCGGAGTCGGATACGGTCCGCAAATGGACGGATTGAAGAAGGGCGCCGATATTATCGTGGCGACGCCGGGTCGGCTGCTCGATTATGTTGCGCGCGGCACAATCAATTTGGATACTCTGAAGATGCTCGTGCTGGACGAAGCGGACAGAATGCTCGATATGGGATTTTTGCCGGACGTGCGCAGAATCATCGCTCGGGTGCCGAAAGACCGTCAGACCATGCTGTTCTCGGCGACGTTCCCGAACGAGGTGATGCGACTCTCAAAAGAGATTCTGACGGATCCAAAACTTGTGCAGATCGGCGGCAGAAGTTCAGCGGCGCGCGGATTGACGCACACAGCCTATCCCGTACCCGCGCACTTGAAGCCCGATTTGCTGAGCGAGATATTGATTGAATTGAACTCGCCTGCGGTATTGATTTTCACCAGAACGAAGCACCGCGCGGACAAGATTCAGAAACTTCTCACAAAGAGTAAATTTGAAGTAACAAGTTTGCACAGCGACCGCACCCAGAAGCAGCGCATGGCCGCGCTCGAGGGTTTCAAGCAGGGCAAATACAATGTGATGGTCGCGACCGACATCGCCGCGCGCGGCATTGACGTTACAGGGATCACGCATGTGATAAACTATGACTTGCCCGCTACGTCGGAAGATTACGTCCACAGAACAGGCCGCACGGCGCGCGCGGAACGACTGGGCGACGCACTGACACTCGTCGCTCCCGACGAAGAGATTTTGCTGCGCGAAATCGAAAAACATCTTGGTCAGCAAATGACCCGCGCCGCGCTGAACCATTTTGATTATATGAGAGCAGCTCCGGAAAAAGCGACAGGCTTGCAAAAGACCAGCGGCACGATTGGCCCGCAGAAGAAGAGTTTTGCGTCATCGCATCGCCGTCCGAAAATCCCCCGCAGAACCGGTCGTTGAGAAAACTCCTCACGATTTGACCCCCCTTAATCCCCCCGGAAGACCGGGGGGAAATACAAAAAATGTCTTCCCTGATCTCTAAATGGACTCGCAAAGCCTCGCCCGCCTGGACGAGGTTTTTGTTGTTCGTTTCAATCATGGGACCGGGATTGATTACGGCAAACGTTGACAACGACGCGGGGGGGATCACGACCTATTCGCAAGCGGGCGCGCACTTCGGATTGACGGTGCTGTGGATTTTTATTCCCATGACGATTGTCCTGATTATGATTCAGGAGATGTCGAACCGGATGGGCGTCGTTACGGGCAAGGGATTGTCGGATCTGATCCGCGAAACATTTGGTGTTCGCTGGACATTCTACTTGATGATGGCGTTGCTCGTGACAAACTTCGGCAACGTCGTCGCGGAGTTTTCCGGTATTGCGGCCGCGGGAGAACTGTTCGGGATTACGAAATGGATCTCCGTTCCGGCGGCGGCGTTCTTAGTCTGGATTGTTGTCTTGAAAGCAAGCTACGCGACGATTGAACGCGTGTTCCTGATCGCGGTGGTGTTCTATGTCGCGTATGTAGTTGCGGGTGTGCAAGCTAAGCCCGAGTGGAGCAAGATCGGCATGGCGCTGATCACGCCTAATTTTTCGGGTGGCAACGCGTATTTGCTGATGATCATCGGCGTGATTGGTACCACGATTGCGCCGTGGATGCAATTTTATCAGCAAGCGAGCGTCGTGGAAAAGGAAATTCCGTTGAAGTATTACAAATACTCGCGGATTGACACAATTGTCGGCGGCATTGCCGTGAGCATTATCGCTCTCTCTATCGTCGTAGTTTGCGCGCAGACGCTGTATCCCTTGGGCATTCGCATCGAAGAAGCCTCGCAGGCCGCGGAAGCTTTGGCTCCCGTGGCAGGACAGTTCAGCGCGCTCTTGTTCGGATTCGGTTTGATGAACGCGAGTTTATTCGGCGCGTCCATTTTGCCGATGTCGACAAGCTACACGATCTGCGAGGCGATGGGCTGGGAGTCGGGAGTCAAGTACAAGTTCGACGAAGCCAAGCAATTCTATATCATCTACACGGCGCTGATCGCGCTCGGCGCGGGTTTCGTGCTGATACCGGGATTGCCGCTGATCAAAGTGATGTTTCTTTCGCAAGTCGTCAACGGTGTGCTGCTGCCGTTTATTTTGGTGCCGATGCTGATCATGGTCAACGACAAGAACCTGATGGACGAGTACGTCAACGGCCGCGTGTACAATATCGTCTGCTGGATGATGGTGGTCGTTTTGAGTGGATTGTCATTTGTTTATTTCGGAAGTCTGCTGCTCTAATTTTAACGTTATCCTGCGAACACAAACGCCCGAGGCAAGAACCTCGGGCGTCTCAATTTTCAAATATCCGCCATTACATCATCATCCATTTTTTCCAATAGAACTCACTTGACTTATCGTCATTCAAGCGTTCGGCGATTTGCCAGTACCACTCCTCAATCAGCAGCTCATGCTCATCAAGTCGAGGAAATGGATTAAAGGTCGTACTTTCCAAAGAGCGGCCAATATGCTCCAAGACTCCCAACGCCAAATCAGGAACATCACGGTATGGAATCCCGGACATTTTCAACATCTTCTCAATGATATAGGATTGCGGAATAGCCCCCGGAATAAATCCCAAAGCGCGGGTGCGCATGATCGGCAGGAAGACGTCAAGCACCTTTCGGCTTGTGCCATAGGCTTGGCCAGTGTCCTCTTGTAAAAACACTTTCGGAAGATACAAGCTTGCTGAGTATGCGCCCTGTCTGCCGTAAGTCGGACTCGTAGGATTTCGACTCTCACGATCAATACTGCCGCGCCAATCTATGAAAGTAGTTGCCTTTACCTTAACACCGGCAGACTCCAACGCATTCGGAAATGCGACTGCCATCCGACCCATAATATTCTTGGTATTCTCAATTTGCTGCTCTGTCAGCGCGCCAAGCTTAAACTGGAAAAGCCCCTGTTCGTCCACGTCTTTAACGTAAATCGGCGGCATATCAGGCAACATTCCGGCCATCGCCGCCGCGACACAATTTATGTAGATAACTTCTTCAGCGCCGGCTTCCTTCAAGGCTTGAATCTGCCACTCAAAAGCTTGTCCGTCTAACGCCATCCCGTCATTCGAAAGATGGTAGCGGGCTCCCATGTTCGTCTGCTGCGCAAGGTCCACCATCTGCTTGCCCATTTCAAAGCCGACGGAACGCGACAAGTCGCGCGCAATAACCGTAATGCTTCCCGCTTGGTTTGTGAAGCGGCGTACCGCAGACTCAATAGCGCCGCCTAAACCCGGCCCCGTCGCACCAGCAATGACAAAATGTCTCCCACGAATCCACTCAAGGTCATAGCGCTCAGCTCCGACTGCCTCCGATTGCTTTTCCCAAATCCGATTCAACAGGGCGGTGGCTTCCTCGGGAAAGCGCGAGATCTCTTCCGCAGTCGGACGCGGCACGACGGCTTGATACTCTTTGACCCGCAGTCCGGGCTGTGGCTTTACGAATGGCGAGGGGGATTGAATCATAGAATTCTATTGGCGAGTTGAGTGTTCGTACATCATCTTAAACGCGCTGCCGATCCGTTGATCAAGATTCAGCAGCTCGTATTCGAGTTCGGGATGCGCTTTCAATAGTTCTGCCAGACCCACCTGCAATCCCATCATCAGCAGTGTGTCTTTAAGCGATATCGCGCGGTCAATCTGCATATCTAACAGCGCCATTTGCTGTTCCATGACAATCGTGCCGATGACGCGTCCGACTTTCTCTTCATACTCAGGATTATCAAAGTTACGTTCCAGCGCGATAATCTGTTCCCGGATTTTTTCTTCCGCTACTTGATTGATGGAATCAACCTTCATCTGATAAATCATCGCGGCGGGATCAATCACCATCCGCGGGCCGGTTGAGTCCGTCGGCGGAAAATAGTTGGGCGATCCTTTTTGCATCAGCAACGAGTCGCGCTCGACAACCACGCGCGGGCGTTCGGCTTGCGCAAGCAGTGCGAACATCAAAAGAGTAAACAACAGGCGAACAATCATGAACGGGGTATTTCGGGTTCTTTAATGGTTGAAGCGATAAGCATGGCCACGATAATCAGGCCGGCTCCGAGCAAAGTAATCATCGGGGGAATGTGATCTTGCAGCGTCCACGCGGCGATGGCGGCGGTCACGGGCTCCATCGAATAAACAATTGCCGCTCCGGTGACCGGCACACGCGGCTGAAAACGCATCATCGCCCAAATCGCGATGACAGACGCGAGAATAGAGCAAAAGAGTAATGCGATAACGAGTTCTTTCGTGAGCGCGATATGCATTGTTTCGAGGGGCAACAACGCTCCGGCGATCAACCCCGTGCCCGTCAATTGCAGCCATGAGAGCGGCAATTCGCTCTCGGGGTTTGACCAGCGATTGATCAGCAAAATGTGCAGCGCATAACAGACCGCGCACACAAGAATCAATTTGTCGCCGTGATTCAGCGCCATCTGTTCTAAGACAGGTGTGCCGTCCACAAAAGTTTCCGGCAGAGCTAACACGACAATGCCACCAAAGGCGACGGCTGCTGCCAGCCACATGCGCTTGCGGATTTTCGCGCGAAAGAGCAGCCATGCGAAGAGCGGCGTCAACGGAACATAGAGCGCCGTGATGAATCCCGCGCGCGCGGAGGTCGTATAGGCGAGGCCCATCGTTTGAAAGATATAGCCGCCGCACAAGAACGCACCGAGCACGAGTCCGCGCCGAATCAGCGTCGCGTCAAAGCTGATGGATTTTCGGCCAAAGAACAGCGGAAAGAGCAGACCCGCCAGAGCGAACCTTATCGCAACAAAGAGAATCGGCGAGCAATCGTCCAGCGACCACTGCACGATGGGGAACGTAAAGCCCCAAAAAAAAGTCACCCCGAGCAGGGCCAGATAGGCGATCAGCACGGGGTGAAAGATACGGATTTCTGAACATTCTTGCAAGGAGCGTGCAGTACACCACCGTTGTCGGTCTCCAGACCGGCAATGGGAAAGACTCGATCTACTTAATCAGCATCAGCTTTCTCGTCTGAATTTGCCCAAGTGTTTCAAAGCGCAGGAAGTATACGCCCGTCGCCAAATCACTGCCGTCAAAGCGCAGGACGTGATTTCCGGCTGAGTAGGTCTGATCCGTCAACTGTGCAACCTCGCGACCTTGCACGTCGAACACTTTGGCGAGCACGTTGGACGAAGTTGGCAACGTGAAGCGAATGGTCGTGCTCGCGTTGAACGGGTTGGGCGCGACGTTCAGCAAGAATTGCGACGGGAAGAGAGTCTCTTCTGCGTCGGTGAATTCATCTTCGGGTTCGTTAAACGGTTCAAACACGCCCGTTCGCCAGCGGCGCAAACGCTCGTCGTAATGATACACTTTGTTGTAGCCGGTTCCACCTAAATTCGAGCGATGTACGTAACCGCGATGCTTTTGTGTGATACCGCCTGTAAGTACGATGTTACCGCGTTCATCCGGACTGACTGGAGAGATATACGGATCATTGACATCGTTCATCTGCTCGAACTGAAAGTGCGTCCCCATGGCGAACAGGAAGGCTGTGATGACGATGTGGCAGCGACTGTGGTTCGCGTATTGCCCGCCGCAGCCTTCGCGGCCATTTTCCGGTGTGTTGGCAATATAGATTCCCTGCTCTGAGGCGATAGCGATGCGGGATGTTGCGCCGGCAGGAAGCCTGCCGTTGGTCAGGTTTGTTCCTGCAATGATCAAATTGTCAATCAGGCGAACATCATTACTGCAGCCAAGAAGAAGCTGGCACAACTGAGGCGAGAGTACGCCGCGTATATTCACTTTGCCATCTACAAAGAACACCGGCCCGGTTATATCGAGAGGAACAATTTCATAGTCCGAAGTAGTTGTATCAAGCTGTTCGCCTTCCGGCCAATGATAGACGAATGCCTCGGCTCCGATAATGCTAAAGTACCATTCGTGGCCCTCTATATAGAAAAATGTGCCGCGTTCTTCTGCGGCTTCGCGGAGGTACGACAGATCGTCCGGAAAGGGAATGTAATCCGCGTTGAATACAGGCGGCGCGGCATTAAACTGCATCGCGGGGATCGGACTGCCGGGTCTGAAACTCGGACGGGTCGTACTTACGATGTCATATGCCGCGGGTAAGCCTCCTACATTCTGCGTGGCAATCCAGTCATTGGAGTGAATAGGTCCCCACAGTGTGTCACGACCGAAGAAGCGGATGATGTCACCAGGAAACGTTGCCGATGTTTCAAAATCTGTGAGGTGTTGATAGTTTTCTATCGCCCACAGGTGCGTTGCGGTCAAAGTCAACAGTGCGAAAATGAAAGCTTTCATGATGTTATCCCCGGGTTGTGTAGCAAACAAGCTATCTCAAAAGCAAGAGCTTGTGAGTGGTGGAATAGTCACCGGAAGCAAGCCGCGCGAAGTAAACACCGCTTGGCAAAGATGCAGCGTCGTAGCTCAAAGAATGCGATCCGGCAATCATCGGTTTATCTAACAGCGTGGCGACCTCTCTGCCCAACAAATCAAAGAGCCTAAGCGAAACATTCCCCGCGTGCGGCAAATCAAACTGAATTGTCGTCTGCGCGTTGAACGGATTGGGATAAGAAGTCAGTGTGAAAGATGAGGGAACCAATGCGCTCGCTTCATCAGTTGCAGAGGGCGTCAGGTTAAGATAAATCCCCTCATCCGTGAAGATGTCCGTTGTTCCGTCACCGTCCCAATCGGCAAAACCGCGAATGGGAGCGGTGATGTCCGGCAGAATATCCGGATAAGTTTCCCAATGTCCGTTGCGGAAGAAATAGATACGCCGCTCGCCGTTGACGACGGGCATAATTTCAGCAAGACCGTCGCCGTCCAAATCCGCGACTTCAAACGAAGAAACGGCAAGTGGAAGATCCGTCAACAAGTCGTTCGCCGGGAGGATGATTTCGTCAGGTGAAAGCTGATCAACTCTGAATATCCACAACCGGCGGGGGTCGTGATTTGAGGTGTCAGCCAACATGCAAAACAGTTCCGCGTTTCCGTCACCGTCAACGTCGCCAAGTTTGGGCGACGCGTAGTCTGCTGGAAAGTCAAACGAATCATTGACGAAGTTGACACCACTCAGAGGCGTGAACATATCCCTGTCGGGAAGCGCGTTGTTAGCGAGCAACGACCAACGGTTTACCCAGTTGGGCGGCCAACCGCCTTGTGAAACATGATACGTGTTCAGAATATCGTTGAAACCGTCCCCCGTCAAGTCTCCCAAACTTGCAGAAGTTGTCGAGGCATTCAGTCCGCCTTCATTCACCCAACCGTTGGGAGTATAATAGCGAAGAACCGTGGAGTAAGTAAATGGCGGCGGTTCCCAGAAACTGAAGCAAGCTTGAAAGCCATAACCTACAAACCTTCCGCCGTCAGGATGGCGCAATTCGCCGATCAACTGGCCGTGCATCGCAATGAGATTGTAATCGAGACGTAAAGAGTCGAACGCCACGAACTCGCGAAGTTCAGGACCAAGACTGCTGAAGTTGCAGGGCACGAAGTAAAGAAACTCTAAGGCAGCGTCTGAATCTACATTCCCGCATCCGTAGGCGTTGAATGACCAATCAAGTTCATGCTGCACAAGACCCAAGGGAGTTGTCTCCATCAAAGAGACGAATGGGGTGGCGTCCGGCACTTGCATCCGAAAAGCAATATCCAAGTCACCGTCATTGTCAAAATCGTCTGCAAACATTCCGAAAACATCAAAGAAATCGAGAAGAGTGTAAATCGTATCAATGGACCACTCCATGTCCTGACTCAATTCGAACGCTACGAGCTGCAACCGCGGTTCTTGCGGGTAACGATAGAGAACAACTACACACTCTTCATTCGGGTCACTGTCAAACTGTCCCCAGACCGCGCCAAAGGTCATGGAAACGCTGTCGTGCGGAATCCTGCCTGAGAGAAGATCGGGTCGCTCGATCCACGCCCAATTTTCGCCGGAGATATCCACTTCCCAGCATCGGACAGAATCTTCGGAACTGTAAGGAAAGGTAACAAGCTCTTGAGCAGGATCTCCGTCAAGGTTCTGCCATATTGCGATATTAGTGAAGTCAGGTGCACCGGCGAAGAATGCGATTTCTCGCCAGCGCAAGAAACCACTGGTCGTATCGATAGCATAGACGGTCGTGTTAATTTCTCCCATGATCAACTCTGAATATCCGTCGCCGTCAACATCAGCCAACGGGGGAATGGCTTCATCAAATCCAGGGAATCCCGTCGGGTTCCTCCAAAGCGGTTCCACCAGCTCCCAGTCCCAGGTCTGCGCGCAAACCAGAGAGGCATAAGTAAGCAGAGCAAGCGCGATGCGGATCATGACATGTCTCCTGACTATTTAAGTAAGAGTAGTTTGTGAGTTGTCAATAAATCAGCGGATTCGAGACGCACAAAATAGACTCCGCTGGCAAGATGCGAAGCCGAGTAGCTGTGCGTATGCGTTCCCGCAGCGAGGTTGTCGTCAACAAGTGTCTCGACGTCTCGACCGAGCAAATCAAAAAGTTTCAAGGTCACATCCCCCGCGCTCGGCAAATCAAACTGAATTGTGGTCTGCGCGTTGAAGGGATTGGGGTAGGCGGACAACGCAAAGGTGGACGGAACAATCACAGGAACATCTTCTGTTTCGGAGACCAGCAGTCGCGCACGCAGCAACTCAATGTCGCTGCTTGTCGTGGCACGCACTGCAGCGGCAAATTCACTATTATTTGTGCTAGAAATGTCAAGAACGCGGGTGAATCCACAAATGGTATCAATTAGTGCTTCACCGGAAGCTGAACAAGTCAGAGTAAACAGACACTCTTCGCCTGAAGCTATAGCCGCTTGGCCCGCGATAAGAATGCCATCGCTGAACGGAACAGCATGCAGAGTAGGCGTCGATCCCATCTGCACAGCTGGTATCGTCAGGCTAAGCGGAATTGAGAAATACGAATCAGTAGCCGAACGATAAAGGTGAAGTTCGGTGCTTGGCAGACCGGGGTCGTCAACACCAATGATCCAGCAGCCGAAGTTGTTGTCCGAGGTCATCTTGACCGGAGTGCCCATTAAATCAACGTGAAGTGAACGAGTGAATATGTCGCCGCCCGTCTCGCCCAAAGTTACGAGCACATATGTAACCAACTCATTCGCGTTTCGCGCGGCGCAATAGGCGACGCCTTCATTAGTGGACACACAGAAATCGAACGGAGCATCATGCCATTGATCGGTTGCCAGTGGGCGGGTCCATAGTGTGCCGGAGTCGGAGGCTGCAACGACAAAATAGTCGCGCGAATTGTTTCGATTGCCGCACATAAAGTAGCTGTTGGCTCCGTCGTGCGCGGCGCGAAAGGCATAGGTTGTGTCGCTCAGTTCGGCAATCTGATAAACTTGTCCCTGACCGAACCTCCAGCCAAATGCCATGTCAGGTCCACCAACCAAAACCTGAGTATAGAAAAGTGTCACAAACCCGGTTGGTGTTCTAAAAATGTCCAGCGCATGGGGTCGTCGTATTTCATTAGAAATAGGGTCACCACAAAGACACCATAGGCGCTCGCCCAGAGAATCGTACATGGCAACGGGTGGCCAGTCCCACTGTCCATAAGCGAAAGCAGTCTGACCGCCGTCAAAAGAGAGAATGTGAACCTGAGACCAACTCATATTGTATGGTCGTGGGTTTAGCTGAACAATGGAATACTGCCACGGCTGGGCAAGCAAAGTTGAGGAAGTCAATAGAACGATTAAGAGCGCTTTCATTATGTGTTCTCCACTATTTGAGCAGAAGTAGTTTGTGTGCTGAAGTCAGCTCACCGGCTGTCAAACGCGCGAAATATACGCCGCTGGAAAGATGCGCGGCATCGTAGCGAATGACGTGAGCGCCTGCGGTCATATTTTGATCAAGAATCGTTTCGACTTTGCGGCCCAAAACGTCATATAGTTCAAGCGAAACATCCCCCGCGCTCGGCAAATCAAATTGAATTGTCGTCTGTGCGTTGAAGGGATTGGGATAGGCGGAAAGAATGAAGGATGACGGATGAAGGATGGGATCGTCTTTGACGGGCGTGGGGGACAAGCTGATCCAGACTCCGTTCTGTGAGAAGACGTCCAAGTTTCCATCGCCGTTGAAATCCGCGAGATAAAGATTCAGGCCGATGCCTGTCGGCAAGATACCCGTGTATTCATCCCAGTGACCGTTGCGAAAAAAGAATGTGCGCCAGTAACCCGTATTGATGAAAAGCTCGGCATGTCCGTCGTTGTCAATATCGGCCAGCGTGAATTCGGTCATGTTGGTTGGTAATCCCTCTGAGAGATAGGGTTTGTGATGCGCGATGACTTGGTTGCCGTCGCGCTCGAGTTCATAGAAATAGAGTCCAGCCGGTGCGCCGGACGCAACGCGTGTCACAAGTTCTCCCGCGCCGTCTCCTTCCACGTCTCCGATGCGCGGATTTGTGAAGACGGTGTCTTCGTTGTCGTAGAATCTTTCAAGATTACCACTGCCCATGGACCAAGTTTCTGTTGTTCCACCCCACCATAAATCGGCGACTAAGGTACGGAAGATGTAGTCGCGCTGACCGTCGCCGTTGATGTCGGCTGTGTTTCCTTCATAGACATTACCTAACGAATAGCCGTTGCCGAATCCGGCCCATCCGGAGTCCGACCATTCGATCGCATATCCGGCAGGCACCAGTATCCATGGACCAATCATGAAGCGCTGGCCGTTGTAGAAACAGTAAACGTGATTGTTGCCGTTGAAGTCGCGGCTGTACACAACAGGTGAATTCGCCTCCCACTGATTTGCCAGCTCCACTGTCGTGAACGGATCGCCGCTCGAGAGTCTGACGAGAGTCGAAGGCATTGAAAGCTCGTAGCTTTCCACGAAAGATTCCGTGTTTCCGTCGCCGTCGTAGTCGCCGGGGTAGAGCAAGACGCGGTCCGTGTAGTTCTCGATGGCTCCCTCACCTTCAACAAAGTCAAGGGTATACCCGATCATGCAATTGCAGTCGATTCCCGGATAGTAAACTCCGATTTCCATGTCTCCGTCGGAATTGATGTCTGCGGCAGTATAGTAAACCATATCGAAATAGGTGAAGTTATCAAATGTCTCTCGAATTAACCAAGAGTTGTTCTCACGCTCATAATACTCCAATCCGGTGTTTGTCAGGACGAAACCATCGAGGAGCGAGTCGCCGTCGAAATTGCCGAACATACTTGGAGATGGAAAGCCGGGAAAGGTGAGGGACTCGATGAGGTCGGGGCGTTCGGTGAAATGCGGAGGAGTCGAGTTATCCGGATCAAATGCCTTCACATAGGAGGTGAAAGGCTCTGAGAGAAGCTGTGTGTAAGTGATGAGTTCATCTTGAGCGTCCCCATCGAGATTCATGGCCTGCATGAAAAGTACCGTTACATCGCTTCCATGGAAAGTAGTCCACCACGATTCATCCCAATCCTCAAGGTTTCCATTTTCGCTGGTTTCAAAGAAGGCAGTTTGAGTCTCACCAACCACCAATATCTCATCCCGACCATTCCCATTGAAATCACCTGATACAATCCGGCCTAAATAGTTTTCATAGAATTCATCCGCCTCAGCCCAAGGAATCTCATTCGGCGCCTGATGCCAGAACGTGCCCTGATACTGTTCCCACTGCCACGGCTGGGCGCAACACAGAGAGGCATAAACAAGGAGAGAAAATACGAGAGTTTTCATGGGACTATACCATACTTTTTAATGAAAAAAAGCCTCCCGTGCAGGAGAAATCCACAGCGGAAGGCTTTAATAAACATAGAGTTACTCTTGTCAAAGGGTGGGCGAAGCTGACTCAACACTTCTTGCGGAAGTGCAACAAAGACAAGGAGATATGAAGGCGCATTGGACATCATCGTCCCTTACCTAATATAAGGTAGTGAACGGCGAGACCCACTGTTTCAAAATACGCACGAACTATCCCATGCGCAAGTCTACTGTTTGAAATGCTCTTTCAAGATTTCGGCGACTTCGTCGCCGACCCGGCCCTGGGCTTCGATCGTTGCGGCGGCGATATGCGGCAACGCGATGACACGCGGATGCTCAACCAGCGCGCGATCCGGCTTTGGCTCGCCGATCCAGACGTCAATGCCCGCGCCATAGACATGACCGGAGTTGAGGGCATCGAGCAGCGCCTTCTCGTCAATCACGCCGCCGCGCGCGGTGTTAATCAGAATCACGCCTTCTTTCATCTTCGCGATTTCTGCTGCTCCGATCAGCGCGGGTTCGTCTTTGCCTTTGGGAATGTGCACGGAGATGATGTCGGATTCAGCGAAGACTTCATCGAGGTCGCGCAGTTGGAATCCTTTGGCCTTGACCTTATCGGGGAATTTGTCATAACCCATGATGACGTGCATACCGAGGCTGGCGGCTTTCTGCGCGACTTGCGTGCCGATCCGGCCCATGCCGATGATGCCGAGGATTTTGCCTTCGAGCTCGATACCTTTGGAGTAGGATTTTTTGTCCCACTGGCCGCTCTTCATTGAGGCATTGGCGGCGGGAATGGCGCGCGAGATAGCGAACATCATTCCGATCGTGCATTCGGCAACAGAGATGGAGGATGCGCCCGGTGTGTTGCAGACGGTAACGCCTTTTGATTCAGCGTAGGCGACGTCAATGTTGTCCACGCCGACTCCGCCGCGCACGATGATTTTCAGTTTCTTCGCGGCGTCAATCACTTCTTTGGTGACTTTCGTCGCGGAGCGCACGGTAAGCCCATCGACGTCGGCAACTTTGGCGAGGAGTTCCGCGCCGTCGTAATGTTTGGTGTCAATATCGAAGCCCGACGAGACCAGAGCTTCAGCGGCCAGAGAATCAATTCCGTCGTTGAGTAAAATTTTAGGCATGATAGGGGGTAGATTATGCAAGGAAAGTTAGAAACCGGAAACCCTGTTGTAAGGTGTTGTTTCCGTGTAAAACGCTAATAATTGGCGGAACGGGAGTAGTTGAAAAAAGGGAAGATAACTTTTGGGCTTGCACCTTATTTCACAAGATATTGGCCTGCGGATGGGCTGGGTAACATTATTGAACGCATGAACAATTCAGAAGGTTCCCCGCAGGCATAAAATACTGTTATTTATTGAATATACAAAACCTTCGTGGAAGTCACAAGCTCGCCGCTTTCGAGTCGAATCAGATAAACACCGCTAGCCGTACTCGGCGACCAGTTTTGTGTATGCACACCCGCTTGCGCGCGTCCATCAATCAAAGTCGCAACGCGTTGACCCAGCGTATTGAAAACACTAAGCGATACATCGCCTGCTCGCGGCAACTCATAGTCAATGCGAACCGTTGAATTGAATGGGTTTGGGTAGGTGGATAGGGAGTACTTTACGGGAAGCTCATGAACATTATTCTCCGCGCCAAGCAATACATCCCAAGGTACAATAGTACAGTACACCCTTGTGCCGGTGTGACTAGTGACGATCGCTTCCCCGAGTCTATTCAACATCAGGCGATGTCCGCCACCGTTGTAGTGAACTCTACCGGCATTATAGAGAACTCCGGTAGTGTCAACCCGGATTAGCTGTTCTGGATAAGTATAATCCAGGAAATAAAAGCCGTTGTTAGGAGCGCATGAACTATAGCGAGTGTTGGGATAGTAATTCTCCGGTCCATCGAATGTGCCGATTTCGACACAACTTCCGTCTGGAGATACTTCATAGAGTACTGATCCCCAAGCCATAAGGCGGCGACCGGAAGCAGTTGTCATGAGGATTAGCCCGTGACACATCCAGTCGCTAATGATAAGAATTTCGTTCTCAATACAGGTATCACAGTCAACAACATATCTTGCAAAAACATTCCCACCTAAGTTACGATAAACAAGTACATCAACACTATCCTCACTCCAGCAATATGGAAACGCCATGCACTCATGATCTCCCGTGAAAAGACCTACGCCTTCGAGATCGGAATACGTTGCGACTCCCGAAACGGGTTCGACTCCCCACCTTCCCCGACTAGATGTTGTGGCAACATATCCAGCTTCAAACATGGGTTCTATACGCGCTTCTACAAGCGGTCCACCTGAATCAAAAGTGCCTTGTCTCTCGATGCTTCTATGAATCATCTCCGTCGTCTGGCTTCCGGACAGATCTCCAATCGTCAGCCAGCCATAATGCAAGAGTGAGTCTACACCGATCACTTCACTTGTCGTGAAGATGCAAACCCATCTGCCATCTTCGAGAAGTTGCGCACTCAGTACAGTGGGATTCTGACCTTCCCACGTGCCGATATTGAATATAGGTGAAACGATCTCGGCGTTTGTCAGAGCATAATAGAACTGTCTGATTTGGTCGTCAAAACATTGTATGATGACAGAAACAGTATCACCACTCGCTTTTGAAACATAAGCGTCTTCAATTTGGTACTCAGGAACGTCAACTAGAAAGAACAGCGCTTGTGCAAATGCAACCTCCAAGGCTACAAGCAGGATTAAGGGGAAAACAATCCATCTCATGACACCTCTCCTTATCGGGACCCACCGGTTGGGAAAGTATGAAATATGAAGCCAGAAGTCAGAAGCGAGACATCAATTACAATGCCGCTCTCAGACTGACGATCAGGTTTCGTCCGGGCGCGCTGACACCTGAGCCGTAAGGCCGGTAATGCAAATCCAATATATTTTCCAGCGCGGCGACGAGTTCAAGATGCTCGACAACCTTGACGTCACCACGCAAATTAAGCGTCCACCACGAGGGTACACCGTCGGGAGTAAAAACCGACACTTCGCCGCCCGTCAGTGGAATATCGTGCTCCTGCTTCCAGCTGTTGTAACGCGCGAAGAGCTCGCCTGTCCATCGTCTGGATTCGTAAATCACACTCGTCTGACCAAAGAGCGGCGGCACGGGACGCAAGGGCAAGTCGCTCTCCGTGTCGCGCCCCGCGCCGTATGACATAGATGTCGTCGCAGTGACCTGATGGGACAGGCGCGCTTTCAATCGAAACTCAAATCCGGTGGCATAGGCTTCCCCGACATTCTGCAATGACTTGACCTTGGCCATCGCGCCGTCGTAAAGCACGGAATCCTGTCCATTGAATGTCGCGTCACGCACAAGAATCGCCTCACGCAGCAGCGAATAGTAGCCGGTCGCGCCCGCGCTGAAAATTCCGAACGCGCGTTCGACTCCGACTTCACTGTTGTAAGAATACTCCGAACTCAAATCAGGATTGGGGAAGATCACCACGCCGTTGCCGGTGTCAAAGATCTTGCCGACGTCGTCCACATTCGGCGCGCGAAATCCGCTTGACAAGGCGCCGCGCAATTCCCACGACGCCAGCGAATAGACCGCGCCCAAGCTGGCCGTCGGCGCGCCGCTGTTGTAGGAAATTTCATCAAACGGAAAATCAAAAAACGTCTTATCGTCGAATTTCGCTGTCAGCATATTCTGCGTGTACCTAAGTCCCGCCGTCATGATAACGCGGTTGGAAACCGGCACGCGCCAGCCGCCGTAGGCCGCAAGTGACGCCGTGTTGCTGCCGCCGTCGGGATAGCGCGTGGACTGCGGCGCGGTTTCGCCGGTGACAATGTTGATTTTGCGCGCGCTCGACTGCACGTCATTGAAGACCGCCTCAGCGCCGTAAAACAGTTTGCCCGAACCGGCGTCGCGTCCGAGATCCGCATTGACGGACACGATGCTCACGTCTTCCGTGCGGTCATTGCGAAAATCGTTATTGCGGGCGCGGTCGTGGCGGCTTTCCTGATAGTCCTGATGCGCAATCGTGAACTCGGCGTCGTTGTACAACTTGCCCTGCGAAGAAGAGTTGACGGTGACGCGGTTCATCAGTAGTTCTTGCGGACCATAATACCATTCGGCGTAACGCAGCGCGCCGTTGCGATACTGCTCCAGCCGGTCATAGCGCGGGATATTTGAACTGGTCGTATACATCAGCGCGTACGTCGCGCTCAAATGCGGGTTATGCCAGTAGCGGATTTTCCCCAACAGATTCGACTGTGTGTAGCCCGTGAATCGCTGAATGGACGAGTTGTCATTTTGCACAATCACATCCTGCCCGTTTTCGCGCACGACATATTCCCGCCGGCGCCCGTAATCCGGATACGCGTCACTCAGCACGCGGCCCGAGCGCAAATCTCCGAAGTCGCTGTAAGTGAAATTTCCGAGGAACGCCCACTTCTGCAATCCGTACTCGATTGTTCCTCCGACCGTTTGCTCTTCGTTGGCCGTGGCATAGCGCGTGAAGGCTTTCGCATTCACCTTCGCGCCGTTCATCAGCGAGGGCAACGGATCACTGGTGTTGAAGACCATCACACCGCCCATCGCGTCGCTGCCGTATTGCACGGAGCCGGGTCCGAACAGGACATCGACGGAACCGAGCGCGTTCGCGTCCACTTGAATTGAGTTTTGCAGATTTCCGGCGCGGTAGATCGCGTTATTCATGCGCACGCCGTCCATCACCAGCAAAACACTGTTCGCTGTAAAGCCGCGAAGCATGGGCGATCCGCCGCCGTATTGACTGCGCTGCACGAACACTCCGGCGCTTTCAAGGGCTTCGCCCGCTGTGCGCGGCTGTTGGAACTCGATTTGTTTGGCGCTGACTTCAGAAACGGCCTGCGCGATTTGCGCGCGATTATTGCCGAAGCGATGTCCCCGCACGACGACTTCTTCCGACGTATAGCTGACGCGCTCGAGCGCAATCGTAAAGTTCTCCAGCTCGATCTGTTTCATATTCAGCGAACGGCGCACGTAATCGGGATGAAAAAAAATGAGCTGCTGCCGGTCGTGAAACTTGCCGTAATCAAAGACCCCGTCTTTGTCCGTTTGTTCGACGATCAATTGTGCCTGATCATATACCCACACACCTGCCAGCGGCGTGTTGTTGTCGGCCCGGACCACGGTGACGGGCTTTGTTTGCGCCAAGGCGCTGACGGCAAAAACTAACAACAGAAAATTGATAACAAACAGACGGTACATGGATGGAACTCCCCAGTTCATTTGAGATACAGAATTTTGTGTGTGGTTTGTGCGAAAGGTGCGTGAAGTGTAATGAAGTAAACACCGCTGGCCAGATTCTCCGGCGACCAGTGAAGTTTTTTTGACCCGGCGGACGCGAACTCGTCAGTAAGCGTCGCCACCCGCCGTCCGTGCAAGTCAAATGCCATCAACGTAACATCTCCCGCAGTTGGCAACTCATATTGAATTGTGACTGTGCTGTTGAAGGGGTTGGGATACGAAGACAATGACAATTCGCGCGGAATCGTTGGAGCAGAGTGCTCCGGTGTGTCCAAGAAGGTGGTCCACTCTGTCGAAGCGATCTTGAGTTGGCGCGGGCCTTCAGTCCAATCGGTGTATTCGCTCCACACGGCCACGACCTTCCCGTCATCGGTGATGGTTACGTCCGCATCCACGATGAACGGCGGACCGTCGGTTTCGTACAACACACCGGGCGGCTGGACTTCGTTTCCTGCCGTGTCAATGCGCGCGAGCAGCAACGCGCCGGGAGTGGCTTGCAGCGCGGCGAAACCGAAATCGGTGTGGAACGCAATAGAACTTGTATGGTGCCAGTTGTTTACAGTGGTCAACACTTCGCACTCTCCGTTTATCTGAACACCGAAAAGGTTGGCACCGCTCCAAAGTAACAGATTTCCGCCGCGTGTCTCTGCAAACTCTGTTTGAAATGGATCGCTGAGAGCACATGAGAGTAAATTTGAAGACGCTGAGTCATCTTCTGTCAACACTGTAACTCCATTTTCAGCGCTGGATTCGGCAGACGTAATCACAGTTATCGAACCATCAGAAAGCCTGACGTGCTGAGCAGACGTTGGTCCATACAGCGGCGCAGGAAGATTCGGAAAATCGCTCTGTGCGAGCAACGTGTCACCATCCGAGTTTGTAAGGAACTTTCGCAAAAAGTACCACGGTTCGGACGGTCCTCCAGGCCATATCTCGAAACAAGAATTAACGATTGCTGTTACCGTAAACTGCCCGTTCCCATTTCGTGAAATGTCAACTGACGATAAATACTCTTGTCCGCTGCAACCGAGATAAGGCCAATAATCCTGGTGAATATACAATGAGTCGCTTGTCGTATTCGAGCCGCTGAACAAACTAGTCCCGACGTTCCCGTCGAACCAGAAGTCATGATACCATGGCCGATTCGGATGAATGTATGTCTCGCCACCCGAAACAGCTACAATCCACCGGCCGGCAGCATCTGCGTACGCACTTTCTACACGCCACAGCCACGTGATGTTGAGACCGAAGTGGATGGGTGACCCAAGGATCTGTGAATTACCCAATGCGAACGAAACCATGTTCACATCTGACAAACCTTGGCTGATGTTCAAGCTCGAGCGAAAGACCCTAATCGTATCGCCGTGATTCACACATTCAATTGCCCGAATGTGATAACCGGCCTCTTCACTTGACACTTCATACGGCCCCCAGACCGGCTGAGCCATGCCGCACGAAACAATAGCAAGCAAAAGTAAACACCACATCATAGCCTCCTATTCATGTTTGCCATTGCGGGTCTGGAGACCCACAACGGCGAAACATAGGTTAAATGCGGGACCCACCGAAAGAGGAAAACGACATATAGAATAGTAACTAAAAGAGTCGTCGCATGGACACCACCGCGTCCGCGCTGAAGTTTTCGCCGCATTTGCAGCCGGGCACAGCCGGGCAAGTTTGCAAACAGGCTTCGACGGTGTAGGTCACGCCCGGCACAAGCCGCATCGTGGTCACCCATTCGCCGCCGGTCGGGCACGCCGTGACCAGATTGGCCACGACATTTCTATCACCATAGACCGTGCCGCACGTTCGGCAAGACGGCGTCAGCGTGTCTCCGTTAAAAAACATCACGGTCAGAAAATATGTCGTGTCTTTTTGTACGACAAAATTCTTGAACGCGCAGCCCTCACCGCTGGGCGGACACTTGGTTGAATCGGAGCATGTGCTGTCGCTTGCCCACGCGATAATCGGCACAGGCCAATGGGGATCGCGGATTTCGCCGGGGAATAAGCCAGCGGCGTCTTCACGAAGCGGCGGTTCCGGCGGAGCAACTTGCCATATCTGTCCGTACAGGAAATACAAGATCACTCCGACGGCGGCGAGCATCAGCAATAACTTCGAACCCTTCATGTGTCCTCCCCGGAAACAAAAGTGAACTCCCAAAAAAAAAGAAAGCGGAAGGCATATTTCATCCTTCCGCTCACTTCGAGCTTCCTATACGGTGGTTTTCATCTCCGCAAGAATCGCGTCAATCCACTTGAACAGCTGCTTCATCTCATCTATGGTCGTGTCGGCCATATGCGCGATGCGGAACGTCTGCTCCTTGATATCGCCGTAGCCGTTCGAGATGATGCAGTGATGCCGCTTGGAGAGTTCGCCGTTCAGCGTTTTGAAATCAAATCCTTCAGGCTTCTTGATGCAGGACAGTGTGACAGATTCGTAACCTTTCTCAGGAAACAGTTCAAAGCCTGAATCTTTCACCCACTTGTGCGTGAGTTTCTGCATATCAAGATGGCGCTTCCAGCGATTGTCGAGACCTTCGCCGTTCAAGATGCTCTCACACTGCGCGTGTAATCCGAACAGAATCGGAATTGCGGGCGTATGCGGGGTCTGATGCTTGTCGTTGAATTTTTTCGCATCCACAAAGTTGACATAGTAGCCGGGAGCCTTCGCCGTCGCGGCTTTGGCCATCGCTTTGTTGCTGACCATCGTCACACACATTCCGGTCGGCAGTCCCCAGCACTTCTGCGTACCGGCTAAACATACATCGAGTCCGAGTTTGTCGCACTCGATTTTGTCACCCGCCATGCCCGAGACCGCGTCCACGCAAAACATCACGTCGGGATATTTTTTCAAGACTTCGGCATACTCTTCCAGCGGCGCGCGCACGCCGGTGGACGTTTCATTGAAGACCGCGCAGAACACATCGTACTGCCCGGTGGCGAGCGCTTTGTCCACTGCTTCCGGTTTAACTGCCTGTCCCCACGGCACTTCGAGTTTGTCGGCGGCGAACCCGTTGATGCCCGCGATCTGATACCAGCGTCCCGAGAACGATCCGTTCACGGTGTTCAGGACCTTTTTCTGACAGAGATTGCGAATAGAACCTTCCATCACACCGGTTGCGGAGCAGGTGAAGAGCAGGACCTCCTGATTGGTGTAGAGGATTTTCTTGAGCATCGGAATGGTGGCCGAGTGAATATCGGAATAGGCCTTTGTCCGGTGGCCGACTTGCGGGCTGGCGACGGCTTTCAATAGTTCGGGACGAACTTCCACGGGGCCGGGAATAAAGAGGCGATCATGCATAGCAGAACTCCGTAACGTAGTATGTTGTAATTCTTAAATTTAAGAAGAGAATATAGTTTCTCAGCTGATACAGTGAATGTACGGAAATCCAATCTGAGAGGCAACGAGAAAGTATGACGCATTGTACAGAATGGTGAGACATCCGGGCTCAAAATTAGAATCGTGTGACAACCTTACTGAATGCGCATTTTCCCGGCGCACCCATTGCTTTCCTCGGTGTTAATTCGTATTTTTACGAAGATACGTATATAATTATTTTTCTTATGCTAAGATCCGATATAAAGTGGTTGATCTGGATGGTCGGGCTCTTCACAACGGTGTATTTCCTGCCGACCGAAAACCCGCGTCTGCCAGCAGCGATCGGCGAAGGGCTGGCGCTGGCGAAGTGGTATGCCCGCGAGCATGTCATTCTCTGTTTGATTCCCGCCTTTTTCATCGCAGGAGCTATTGGGACGTTTGTGAGTTCAGGCGCGGTGATGAAGCATCTTGGAGCGGGTGCCAAAAAAGTCGTAGCTTATGGAGTGGCTTCGGTTTCAGGAAGTGTGTTAGCCGTATGCAGTTGCACGGTGCTGCCGTTGTTTGGCGGAATCTATAAGATGGGCGCGGGCCTCGGCCCGGCGACGGCGTTTTTGTATGCCGGGCCCGCCATCAATGTGCTGGCGATTATCCTGACTGCGCGAGTCTTGGGAACTGAACTCGGCGTCGCGCGCACGATCGGCGCCGTCGTGTTTTCGATTGTAATCGGCCTATTGATGGCGCGTATATTCCGCATAGATGAAACAAAACGCCCACAAGCTGTGGAAACTCCGCAGGAAGCAGGCTTTTCGACACCGAAAATCGTGTTTTGGTTTGGGACGTTGATAGCGATTCTGATTGCGGCAACCCTGGGCGAATCGCAATCAATCTATCCGTGGAAGTGGTGGATTACCGGCGCGCTTGCTCTGGCGCTGGGTTGGCAGATGACGCAACTCCTGCAAGTCAAGAAGCTGTGGATCGTTTTGGCCGCAATCGTAGTTATACTGAGTGCGTACATCATTCCGGCGCATCCTCAAGTGACATTTTTAATCGGTGTGGCGGCGCTGACCATAATACTCACCCGCACCAACGGCCCGGCCCGGGAGTGGCTGGACTCGACTTGGGGCTTCGTGAAATTAATCCTGCCGCTCTTGCTGGTCGGTGTTCTTGCGGCAGGATTTCTGCTTGGACGGCCCGGACACGAAGGTCTGATTCCGTCTGAATGGATTAGCGGACTGGTCGGCGGCAACTCGCTCTTCGCAAATTTCTTCGCGGCAATTGCCGGAGCGTTCATGTATTTTGCCACCTTGACGGAAGTGCCGATTCTTCAAGGGCTGCTGGGTTCCGGTATGGGACAGGGTCCGGCGCTCACGCTCCTGCTTGCGGGTCCTGCGCTGTCGCTGCCGAGCATGTTGGTCATTCGTTCGATTATCGGCACACGCAAAACATTAGTCTTTGTAACATTGGTAATAGTAATGTCCACGTTTACAGGGTGGATTTACGGCATGTTGGTATAGGAGAATTATTCAAAATGAAACTGCAAGTCCTGGGCACAGGCTGCCCGAAGTGCAACAAGCTCGCGGAACTGACGGAAACAGTCGCGCGCGAACAAAATGTTGAGTTTACGCTAGAAAAAATTACGGACATCAACGCCATCATGGAAGCGGGCGTGATGATGACTCCCGCTCTGATGGTGGACGGCGAAGTGAAAGTTTCGGGTCGTTTGCCTTCGGCTGAAGAACTCGCAACCCTGCTGAATCCCGCAGAAGGAGAAAAAGGAAAATGATGAGGGCTCTTATTCTTGCGCTGCTGCTTTGCCTTGCTGCGCCGTCATTTGCCGAAGAGTCCGCCGAGGACAGCACGGCGATTCCGCAAGTCACCACGGTTGCCTATTACTTTTATACGACGGCCCGCTGCGCAAGCTGTTTGAAGATTGAAAGGCTTTCACACGAAGCGATAGAACAGGGTTTCGCAGATCAGATCGCAAACGGTGAGCTGACGTGGATGATGAAGAACCTTGATGAAGCAGAAAACGAACACTTCGTCGAGGACTATAATCTCTTCACGAAAACGCTGGTGCTGGCGCAGTTTCAGGACGGCAAGCAAACGAAGTGGCAAAGTTGCCCGAAGGTTTGGGAACTACTGAACGACGAAGACGAATTCAAGAGATATGTAGCGGCCGAAGTCACGGCCTTCCTCGGACAAACGGATGAATGAGTATCTGCTAGGTTTGGGAACGGCACTTTGGCTGGGAATCTTGACGTCCATTAGTCCTTGTCCTTTAGCAACCAACATCGCGGCGGTGTCGTTCGTCGCACGCCGCGCACATGCTCCGAAGCAAGCGCTCTGGGTGGGTGTGCTCTACACTGTAGGCCGTATGCTCGCGTATGTCATCGTCGGCGCGCTGGTCGTTTGGAGTGTGCTCTCGCTCTCCAAACTTTCGTTTGGTTTGCAAAAGTACATGCATCAGGCGCTCGGCCCGTTCCTGATTGTGATTGGCATCGTGCTCGCAGGTTGGATTAAATTACCGATAGCAAGCGGCAGCGGTTTAATCGAAAAGCTTGCCAAACGCGCGGAGCTATGGGGCAGCGCGGGCGCGTTGCTGCTCGGAGCAATTTTCGCGCTCTCATTCTGTCCGGTTTCCGCCGCGCTGTTCTTTGGAAGTCTTGTGCCGTTGGCCGCGCAGTTCGGCTCCATCGGAGTCTTTCCCGCAATTTACGGCATCGGTACCGCCTTGCCAGTGTTGGTGTTTGCAGGAGTGATCGTCTTCAGCGCACAGGCAACCGGACTGCTCTTCAGACGACTGACCCACTTCGAAAAATGGGCCAGACTGCTCACGGGGATTGTGTTCATTTGTGTTGGATTGTATATGACCGTCAAATACACTTTGAAGTGGATAACTTGATTTTTTTCAGAATCGAGATTATATTGTAACGGGTCCTTGCAACTGCAACAAGCGGCATATGCTGCGGGAGGTGTCTGATGTCCCGTTGGATGCTGATTGGATTACTGCTGGCCGCACAGGTGTCATGGTCAGCCAACATGGAACGCGGCCCTGTCCGCGAAACACGAGGAGCGCTCGATATTGCCAATCCCCAGGATGAGATCTACGTCCTGCGAAACGGTGCGTTGGCGTTCAATTTTACGAACTTCGGGTGGTGGGGAAACGACGGAAGGAATCAGAGTAGCGCCTTCGACGATCCCTGTACGGGTGATTGGGCTCCACAGTTTGAGTATCCTGAAGGCAGCGGAATACAGTACGGATTTCAAGGCGCGTTGTGGATTGGCGCCTTGATTGTCAACGGAGGTACTCCAATACCGCGCGTATCCCTCGGCACGGATGGCTGGCAGAACCCTTCGATCAATGAGTTTCATGCAGGAGAGGCTCCCGACAACGGAATACTCTTACGCTCGAATATTCCTGACGCGACGGATTGTTTCGGAAACAGTATTTATAATCCGTCGGCGCTAGCGAACATTGAAGCCGTTGCTGTTTACACGGACACGCTTACGGACCAAATCTACGTACGCAATGATCCAACAGACGGCCCGCACCGTCCGCTGGGACTGGAAATTACTCAGACCGCGCGACTCTGGAGTTCTCCGGATTTCGCGCGGTTTGTTATTTGGGACTTCAAAGTACGGAATATCGGACCGAATTTTCTGAAGCAAGTCGCGCTCGGACTCTATTTGGACAGTGACGTAGGAAGCGTAAATGAAAACAATCATCATGTGGATGATTTGAGCGGTTCGATCGTCTTGGATCCGCTGCTGCACAACTATCTTGCGTGGAGTGCGGACGACGACGGAAGAGAGCACGATTTTCCGTTCGGGCCGATCATTTATCCCGCGGCGATTGGTGCGGCGGCGCTGACCACCGAAACGCAGGAAGGGGATCTGGTTCACTCGTTCAACTGGTGGTCACCCAACTCGAATCCATCCTTGGACTATGGTCCGGCCTGGTTGGAAAATCCAGAGTGGGACTGTGACAACGGATCATCGTTGGGAGACGAAAACAAGTTACATGTGTTGTCAAACCGCGAACGCGATTATGACCAGACGGATTTCCAGAATCCGCAGCCGCACACGGATACGTTGTTCGCCTGTGCGTCGGACCTTTTGACTCACGAATGGTGTCCCGTTGACGTCTCGTTTGAGCAAACGGACACTCGCTTCATGCTGAGTTGGAACAATATCGGTCAGTACGACTACACGGACGGCGCGGGTTATTGCGTGTATCGCCTGAACCCCGGAGAAGAGTTTGATTTCACCGTCGCAATCGTGATCGGCGACGAATTCCACGAAGAGGGAAACCCCGATTTCAATTTTGAGGGTTTGCTTGAATCTTACGCTCGTGCCCGAACACTCTTCGACCAAGATTACACTTACCAACCCCCGACACCCGCGCTCAATTTGCAAGACACTCACGCCGCAAGCGGCGCCGTTCCGCTCGCCTGGCAAGCTCCGCAAGTCGGAGGTGTCACGGGCTATCGTGTCTTTGGCCGGCCCGACAGCGGAAACGGTGACCGGGTGGAGTTCACGACGAACCTGATCACAGAAGAACAATACACCATCACCGGTCTGACCAACGGCGACTACTGGGCGATTGAAATCGAAACCTACGACTCAGACGGCTATCGCAGCTACCCGGCCAAGATCATGGCGCGGGTCGGCGCCATTCCGAATCGGAGCGAGCTGCGCGGCTATGCGGTCAACGGCGTGGATTCATTGAGCTGGGACGCTACAAACGATCCAACGTTTTCGCATTACGAACTTGTGCGAGTCTCGAACGTGGACACGGTGGTTTTCGATAACATTTCCGGAACCAGTTTTGTTGACAACACGGTTCTATCCGGTCGGGTTTACATCTACACGCTGTATATCGAGAACAGCTTGAGTATCGAAAGTCTGCCGGGCAACGACGTGACGCTTACGCCTTTCGCCCCCACTTCTCCGATACTGGTATATGACGAGACAAAGACTCCGACCCCCGTTGACATGCAGCGCGGCGCCGTGCCGGATTCTCTTGTGCGTCAGTACTATCAATCGCTCCTTGGTGCGATGAACGAGCCGCATGATTACATGGAAGTCGCATACAACGCTCCTCCTTTGCCGCTCGAAACTCTCGCACAATACGGTCTGGTCTTCTGGCATAGCGAAAACCCCACCCTCCTCAATAATCAGTATAATGTCCAGCAGCGTGAGGCGGTGTTTAGGGACTATATCGGGATTGGCGGCAAGCTGATCAGGTTTGGGCGCAACGCGCTGGTCGCGTCAGATTTCAGAGTTGGACCAAGTTATTCCCCGTCGGCTCTTGCACCACTGACCTTTGATTCCGTGTGGGCGGCGCCGCTCTATTCACCGCCCAATCCGGCATCTGACGTACGCACAATCGGCGCGGATGCACAAAGCGTGGCCTTCCCGTCTCTTATTTGGGATCAGGACAAGATGGCAGCCCTTACGTTTTTTGGTCAAACTGGCTACGAGTTCCTGCCCGGAATTGATTTCTTCTGGCGGCGCGGAAATACATGGAGCTTGTATAATGTCGCTCTTCATGAATCCGACACGTCAGCCTTCGACAATTCACCCTGCGCGGTCATCGGCCCGGGAGTAATCTTCTTTGGCTTCCCGCTTTATTTTATTCCGGAACAAGAAGCCGAAGAGCTGCTTGCTGCATCATTGCACGCTCTCAGAACTCAAGTGCTCGACACACCCGATCTGCCCATCGAGCCGCTGCCGACCGCGATTGATTTGCCGCAGAACTATCCCAATCCATTCAATCCCAGCACAACAATTGAGTTTGATTTGCCGATGACACTGAACGGTTCGCTAAAGATTTACAACATCCGTGGACAGCTTGTCGAAACTCTAATGAGCGGAACGATGTCAGCAGGATTCCACAGCATCCAATACGATGCGACAGGTCTTGCGAGTGGGTTGTATTTCTACCGCCTCGAAGTCGGCAGTTTCACGTCCACCAAGAAAATGCTCTTGATAAGATAACAGCCACCATGCTCGAACGAGAAACGCCCCCGCATCCGCAGGGGCTTTTTCTCGTTGAAACGGGATGATGTTCTACATCAAACCCTGTTCAAGCGTCGCTTGCACGATCTTGGCAAAACTTGCAGCGTTCGCGCCGTCGATATAGTCCACTGCGCCGTTCTTGCCTGAACCATACTGGGCACTTGTTTTTCCCCCATCAGCAGCGCGGTCAGCGCGTTCTTGACGATTTGCTGGAATCCGCTTGCCGGGCGGCGCGGAATTGAAAAGCTCACTCAAGTTCTATTAAGCACTCGAGATAGAATGGAAGCACGGATTCAGCCAGTTTGCTCAGGGCGCGTTTGTGACGGATTTGCAAGTAACCAAATCCGACCCTGTGTCGCAGACGACCAAAGTCACTCAGCACCCCATTTTGTTTGCAATAATGGCGGAAGGTTTGTTTATTGGCGCTGGGGAGCAGGAATGATAAAAGTCAGAAATCAGAAAACAGAGGCGCAAAGCAGAAGATGAAGGACCTCCAGATTCGGACCCGTAAGTTCGCCCTGAGGATTGTACGACTTTTCGTTTCCCTGCCCAAGTCCACTCATGCGCAAGTTCTCGGAAAACAATTGCTCCGGTCTGGAACTTCTGTCGGGGCAAACTATGCAGAGTCTTGTCGGGCGAGATCTGATGCCGATTTCTTGAGCAAGCATCAAGTGTGTCTTCAGGAACTGGAAGAGACTCTGTTTTGGCTGGCCCTTCTGACCGATAGTGAAATCGTGGAAAGAGCGAAGTTGGAGGAACTAAGAGCAGAAACCGACGAGCTTATCTCAATTTTCGTACCATTGTCAAGAAAACAAAGTCGCGTTCAACAAGGTAGTCCTTTACATTTCTGACTTCTGACTTCATACTTCTGACTTACAATATGCTCTCCCCCCTCGACTGGACAATAATAATCGGCTACAATCTCGTGAGCCTGCTTGTCGGCATCGCGATGACGAAGCGTGCCCACAAGTCAACCGAGGAGTATTTTCTGGCAGGCCGCGCGCTCCCGTGGTGGATTGCCGGCACCTCGATGGTGGCTACAAGTTTCAGCTGCGATACACCGCTCTATGTGACGAAGCTTGTGCGCACTATCGGCATCTACGAAAACTGGCAGTGGTGGTGCTTTGGGATTGGCTCGCTGTTTTCGGCGTTCTTCCTTGCTCCCTTGTGGAGACGCGCGAAAGTCCTGACGGACGTCGAGCTGACCGAACTGCGCTACGGCCACACCAAAATCACTCGCGGTCTGCGCGGATTTCGGGCCTTGTGGCTGGCTCTTCCGATTAATGTCATCGCCATGGGCTGGGTGTTTTTGGCTTTGGCCAAGATTATGAACGCGGCGGTCGGCTGGGATAAAGTCGAAACGATTGCGCTCTTTGCGGGGCTGGCCTTTGTGTACACGATGCTCTCCGGACTGTGGGGAGTTGCGCTGACCGATATGGTGCAGTATATTCTGGCACAGATCGGCGCGATTGCCTTTGCCTTCTTCGCCGTCAAAGAAGTCGGCGGATTGTCCATTTTGCATGAAACCCTGGTCGCGCGCGGTGAAGCGGCCAAACTCGCGCTCGTGCCCAGTCCCGGCACGGCGGCGATCGCCAGCGCGGACTGGTGGACTCCGGCTTTTATTGGTTTCATGGTTTATACGGGCGTGACATGGTGGGCCAATGTCAACAGCGACGGCGGGGGTAAAATCATTCAGAGGCAAAACGCCTGCAAGAATGAGCAGCACGCGTTTTTGGCGACGCTCTGGTACAGTCTCACAAATTTAGCCTTTAGAACATGGCCGTGGGTGCTGGTCGCGCTCTGCACGATGGTCATCTATCCGGTGCTGGACGATCACGAAATGGCTTATCCGCAACTGATGATGGAAGTCATGCCCTCGGGTTGGTTGGGCTTGATGCTGGCGTCACTTCTTGCAGCGTTCATGAGCACGGTCTCCACGCAGTTGAACTGGGGCGCGAGCTATCTCGTGCATGATTTTTACCGGCACTTTATCGTCAAAGACAGAGAAGATCAGCACTATCTGCGCGCCGGAAAATATGCAACTGTGCTCGTCTTGATCGTTTCAGGCATCGCGGCCTATTACACGTCAAGCGTCACCGAAGCCTTCAAATTCGTGATCGCCTTCGGCGCGGGCACGGGGCCGGTCTATATTCTCAGATGGTTCTGGTGGCGCATCAACGCGTGGAGCGAAATTTCCGCGATGATTGCCTCAAGCGTCATCACCGTCGCGCTCTTCAGCGCAGGCCCGATGTATTTCGGCTTGAAACTCCTGATCATCACCTTCGGCTCAATGGCCATCTGGCTGACGGCGACGTTCTTAACGAAACCCGCGCCGATGGGACAACTAATCGAGTTCTATCGCCGCACTTCGCCCCCGGGATTTTGGGGTCCGGTCGCCACGCACTGCCGCCAGCACGGCCTGACCTTGCCCAAAACATTATCGCTAAAAACACCTGCTCGCGGTTTCGCCTGGGGCTTCCTGTTCGTCTTCGGTATGACCTTAGGACTTGGCTATCTACTCATGCTAAATCAATTCTGGGCCGCTGTCTGGTTTGTGCTGATGATTGTAGGCTTGTGGGGCTTGAAGAGAGATGGGTATTTGAGGACCTCATGACAGACCTCCTAACCCCCACACGCAAACAAGTCGCAGATTGGGCGCGGCTGTCGCAGAAAAAGTTCCGCCGCGAATCGGGACTGTTCCTGATTGAGGGCGAAGTCTGCGTGCGTGAGGCGCTGAAGGCTAAGGCCGTGGATTGTCTGCTCGTGCAGAGCACCGAAGCCGCGCACTGGGAACTTCTGACGCGCGAACATCCAAAACTCTTGAGTTATCAACTCAACACCGACGTCTTTCGCCGCGTGTCGCGAGTGGACGCGACGCAAGGCATCGCGGCCGTCGGGTTGCAATTCAGAATTCCCGCGCGCAACACCGGCGTCACGCTCCTCTGTGAACAGGTCAGCGATCCCGGCAATTGCGGCGCGCTGATTCGCGTGGCGGATTTTTTCGGCGTGTCGGAGTTGATTCTCGGCCCCGGCTCGGCTGATGTGTGGAACGAAAAAGTTGTGCGCGGCTCAATGGGCTCGCTCTTCAATCAACCCGTCCGCGAAATCGAAGACTTGGAAAGTTGCATCAGGAACTGGAAAGGCGACTCGCTCGCCTTGGTTGCTCACGGCGGCAAACCAATAACGTCACAAACTTCCTCCGCTCCGAAACTACTGGTTCTCGGCAACGAAACACGCGGCCTATCCCCCGAACTCGAGTCCCTCTGCAATCACAAAGTAACATTAGAACCCAAAGGCAACGCCGAGAGTTTGAATCTCGTCACTGCCGCCGCAGTGTTCTGTTACGCGCTTAGCTGATCGTCAGTAGAGTTGTCATCCTGAAGCCGCCGCGGCTGAAGGATCTCTCTGCAAACTGTCCAGAGAGATTCTTCACTACGTTCAGTATGACAACGAAGAAGGGCTGATTGCCTTCCTTTCCGGTTTCCAATTTCTTATTTCCAATTTCCTATTTTCTGATGCTTGCAGTCTCCATCGGCCTCCTCTGGAACGAACCTGAAATTCTCGGCTCATTGACGGGTCGCTTTCGCGCGCAATGTTTCACCGATTGTAACCGCTGGCTCGATTTACCCGACGCAACAGGTGATTTCAAAGTCATCGCGCACGACACACCCATACCTGAACTCTCCTGGGCGATGCGTCTCGGCGAGTGTTTATCAAATGACAGCGCGGAAAAACTTTTGCACAAAATCGAGAGCGCGGATCTACTCCAACACGCCGAAATTCTCGAAGCGGGAAAAGAATGGAAATCACACCAAGGCCCACTCGACAACCGCGTCTGGTGGCCGGTGCTAAAATTAGAGTCACGCGACGACGCTCATGAAGTCATGAAAGCGCTGCGCCCGACGCACCCCATCGGTCTGACGCTCGTGCGCCTGACGCGCCCCGAAATGAAAACGCGCTTCACGATCGTGATCGGGGACTTTCAAAGCTACGTCGTGCGCGTAAAGTTTACGCCCTCGAGCAGCAGCTCCAAGTTTACATTAAACAGCGTTCCCATCGGCAGAGGATTTCACTGGGAAAGACGCGAACCGCTCTCCTATAGAGGAGAACTCGAGCTCTTTGCCACACCCGACGGCGGGCTGAGCGCGGCCAACCGTCTGCCGCTCGAGCAATATGTCGAAACCGCGGTCGGCTCAGAAATGCGCCATGATTTACCCGCAGCCTTTTCGCAAGCACAAGCCGTCGCCGCGCGTTCGACGGTTTTGGCCACGGCAAACCGTCATCACTATAGCGACGGATTTGATTTATGTCACGACGATCACTGCCAATGCTATCAAGGCATCGCGCGCGAAGCGGACGCAGTAACCGAGCCCATACGCGACACCGCAGGACAGGTTTTGGTTTTTACCCCCCCTAGCCCCCCCGCTGACGCGAGGGGGAATCAGAGAGTCGCCGACGCGCGCTACGCAAAATCCTGCGGCGGCGTAAGCGATCACTTTGCCGAAGTCTGGGGCGAGGAAGAACCGGGCTATTTCGTCGTCAGGTCATGCGGAGAGTTTGAGTTTCCTGATTTGAGCAAAGAAGAGAATGCAAAAAACTTTTTACAGAATCCGCCGCAAGGTTTTTGCAATCCCGAAACCCATCCGTACCCCCAACCGTGGGATGAGGACAAACTGTTTCGCTGGACCCGCGAATATGATCGAGCAATACTCGGCGACCTGTGCCAACAAAAGACGGGATGTGCCGTCGGTGCGATTAGGCAATTGATTGTCAAGCATCGCAGCCCCTCAGGCAGAATCACCATTCTCGATGTGATCGGCGACTCAGGCCAAATCACCCTCTACGGCGAGCTTGAAATCCGCCGCGCGCTGTCCGAGTCACACTTGCCGTCATCCTATTTTGTTGTGCAAGAGTCCGATAAAATACTTACCTTGGAGGGTGGTGGTTGGGGCCACGGCGTCGGCCTCTGTCAATTGGGCGCGGTCGCGATGGCCAAAGCGGGGTGGAGCCTCGAAAAGATTCTGGCGCACTATTATCCGAACACAAACGTAGCAACTTTATGACCGTTTCGGTTTTATTTTTTCTGATCGCCGCAATCATCGGCTTGGGCTTCCTCGGCAAATGGCTGTTCAAAGTCACACGCGTTCCCGAAGTCATGCTGTTGATCGGAGCGGGTGTGGCGTTGCGCGAATTCTTCAAGTTCGACGCCAATCTTGTCTTGGAAGTGGCGCCGTATTTTGGAGCCTTCGCGCTGATTGTGATTATGTTCGAAGGCGGACTTCATCTCGATTTTCATCATCTGGTCGCGCAATGGCGAAACTCACTCGCGCTGCTGGTTGTGGTCTTCATCTTGTCCTACGCGGCCATCACACTACTCGCGTACTATGTCTTCGAGCACAAGCTATTGAATGCGGCCTTGCTGGGATCGGCACTGGCTTGTACGAGCGCGGCGATTGTGGTGCCGATAGTGCGGCAGGTACGCATGAACAAGTCGGTGCAGACGATTCTTGAGCTTGAGAGTTCACTCTCAGACGCGGCCGCTATTTTGATTACCGTGACGCTGCTCAACATCTTCACAGTCGATCACAGCGAAGGCAGTATCGGCGTGACAATACTTGCCTCACTCACCGGCGCGCTTTGGATTGGTCCCGTGGCGGCAATCGCTTGGGGCTGGGTGATGTCCAAAATCGCTGATCAGCCGCTGATTTATCTGGCGACATTCGCCGCGATGCTTGTGGTCTATGCGTCCTGCGAGGCCATTCATAGTTCCGGAGTCTTTGGAGTGTTTCTCTTCGCACTCGTGCTCTCCAACGGCCCGCGAGTCCTGCGGAGATTCTGGCCTGGCAAAAGAGGGCGCGAAGAGTTGCGGGATTGGATGGGCACGAGTGTCAAGGGCTTTCATGCCGAATTGACCTTTCTCGTGCGCACGTTCTTTTTCGTTTTTCTTGGACTCCTCTTCGACTTTCGTGCCATTACCGTTAAAAACCTGTTGGAGTCCGTGGCCATTTACGCGGCGTTGGTTCTGGCACGTTGGCTGGCCGTAGGCTGGATAAAGGTCGGCGAAGACAAGGCCGAGCAGGCCCGTTCGACGCGAGCGCTGTTTCTGTTTATGCCGCGCGGCTTGGCTTCCGCCGTGCTGGCCACGATACCATTGCAATACGGCGTCATCGTCAGCGCGGACTTTATCACAGTGACGATTGTCATCGTGCTGTTGTCGAATCTCGCCATCACATTAGGTGTCCGCTGGGTCGAAAAGGGAACGCTGCCCACCGCACCTCACAGGCAATCCTAAATAATTTGGGTTCGACGCGAGGCAAAAGTTAGTGACGCTACATCCCAAGCAAATCAGCCAACCTTGAACAAGCTCACGCGAATCATACTCCCTTGTTTATTGACCTTGCTGGTTTGGGGGTTCTTCCTCTCGAATGCCTGGAAGGGAATAGACTTCGGTTATCACTGGGATGAGCAGGCGACGACCATTTCGATTAAAGAGACGGTGGAAACGGGCGTGCTTCTGCCGCTTATTTATCTGTATCCGGGGATGTGTTATGATTTAGCGCTGTTGGCGTTGCTGCCCGAGGCTTATCGCGAGCTCACGACAGGGGAAACTCCGTGGCGTCATATGCCCGCCGCCGATTCGTTACTTTCGAGCGAGCCTTCACCCACGCGGTCAAGATTCGATATTATTCAAGAGAGTCTCCAGTCCTATGTGGAACAGCCGGCCTATCTGCTGACAGTGCGCCGGCTGTTTGCGTTTGTTTCATCTCTGTTGATACTTTGGGTTTTCGCCGCGCTTTGGACTACCAGCGGCACTGCGTGGTTGGGTCTTTTGGGCGCGGGACTCGCGGGGTTCTCCTGGGAATTTCTCTACCACTCCCGCTGGGCCGTGCCGGATGCGATGACGGCTTCATTTGCCGCTCTTGTTCTGTTTGTCTGTGCGCTGATTCTGAAGTATCCGCATCGAACGTATTGGTTCACGGTCGCGGCAATATCCGCCGGACTGTGCGCGTCCGGGAAATATCCCGGAGCGATTACCATGCTGTCGGTCTCTCTTGCGATCATGGCGGCGACTGGCAAGACGGGCACATCCTGGTGGAAGCCGATGATCTCGGCCTGGCTTTGGTTTGTTGCCGCGTTTCTCGTCACGTCTCCGGGAACGGTGCTGAATCCGCTGCGCTTTTTTGACGGCCTGCAATACAACAAACAAATTTACTCGCTTGGCCATCCCGGGCACACTATAGACGCAGGCTGGACGCACATTCAGGCGATTCTCGGCTATCTGGCCACGTCGGTATCCTCCAGCCAGTTGTGGCTCAGCCTGCTGGTCACTCTCGTTGTCGTTATCGGGATAATCTCCCTGATCAGGCAGAAGCTGCGGGGCGCATGGCTACTCGTGCCCTTTGCACTTTATGTGCTCTATATGGGCTCCCAGAATGTTTTCTTTGTCAGAAATTCTCAACTCCTGATTCCCTACTGGATAGCCTTTGCAGGAGCAGGCGTCTGGTCAATCTGGAAAGTCGAGAAATTAAAAAACGTGCTACGCGCCGCACTGATCGGTCTCGCACTGGTGCTGGTCGCGGTTAATGCGGATGCCATCTTGAGTTCGTCTGAAAGTATCGTCACAAGAGTTCAGGATCGTCCGCAGCGGCTGCCGGATTTTCTCGATTGGCTGAGCGAGCAGTCAGAGCCGATTAGCTTGTCTCCGCAGATAACCGCTGAATTAAATCACCGCAATCTCCCGCTTCCGCCTAACAGCGTAGGCACTTTTGCGGAAGCCCAACTCATCGCATTCTATCTCTCAGAAGAAAATTCCTATTGGCCCAAATGGGAAGCGCATCATAGACACCTGTTTCGAGCGGAGTTCGGCCCGCGTGAAGTGAATCTAAACTACTACCCGTTCTGGGGCGGAGAAGATAGGATCGTGGTCATCCCTCGCGCGACCGCGCAATCATTCGGCATCCGACAATTCAGCAACAGAGTTGGCCCGTGGCCGCTTTTTGAAAGATGATAGACACACATTGCCATCTCTACTACGAACAGTTCGCCGAAGACCTCGATGAAGTGCTTGCGCGCGCCCGCGCGGCGGACGTGGATCGCGTGATTACGATTGCCGTTGATCGCGAGACGGGCTTGCAATGTCTGGACTTGGTGAATCGTTTTCCGGGTCAGGTCTTTTGCGCTTTGGGAGTCCACCCCAGCGAAACCGACAAAGTAACGGATGATGACCTCGACTGGATTGAAGCCGCGGTCGGGGATCCCGCTGTGGTAGCTGTCGGGGAAATTGGTTTGGATATCTATCGCGGCGAAACAAACATCAAACAGCAGGAGAAACTCTTCGAGCATATGTTAGCGCTTGCGCGCAGAGTGGATCTTCCGGTGGTGATTCATCATCGCGCCGCAGGCTTACGCACGATTGAAATCATCGAGTCCGCGGGAAATCATCGCGGCGTCTTTCACTGTTTTTCAGAAGACTATGACTACGCCAAGCGTGTGCTGGACGCAGGGTTCATGATTTCTTTCACGGGCAATATCACCTACAAAAACTCAACGCTGCCGACCCTCGCGGCCAAGCTCCCGCTAAATCACCTGCTGCTCGAGACGGATGCTCCCTTCATGGCTCCCGTCCCCTACCGGGGAAAGCGCTGTGAACCGGCCCATGCCCGGCTTATAGCATCTAAGCTATCAGAAATACATAACATTAGCTTAGCCGACGTAGCCCAGATAACGACTCAAACCGCCCAAAATCTATTTTTCGCAGATCGAAGGGTCGGGATAGTTTCGTAGAGGCAGGTTTGGAGGCACGTAATTTTACAGACCCTCAAAGCACTAAAAAGTATGGATAAGTTACGCATTTTGGCATTCAGAGAAAGATTTTAAGCTGCTATAATTAAAGGGTTTAAAATATAACTCTACAAACCTTATCATATTAACCTAACACTCTCAAAAATTTAGATTTCTCACCAGATTCCTTGACAACCAAAGTCGCTCAGAGTATATTAACAACTGTTAGTAGGAACGAAAAATGCACTAAGCGAGAAATGTGCGTCTCGGGGTGCAGTCAATTGACCATATAGAGAGGTAATGGAATGAAGAAAGTGCGACTTATTTTGGCTCTGGCCGTGGCAGCTATCATGTGTAGCAACGCCTTTGCGCTGGATCTGGCTACGCTGGCATTCGATGAACAAAACCAGAAAATGCACCTTATCATTGGTGACGCTCAGCCGTTCAACGCGGTCGTGTCGTTTATCCATCTTCCGGCAGCTTGTGGACTTCCGCAGCGTTGGGATGAGGAATCGGGACAGTATGTGGACGGCATCGTGGCTGAAAACGTTGACTTCCATTGGTGCGAATTAGACATGTTTGTGGGTGACCTTGAAATTGGTCAGCCCGTTCAAATTGGCGCCCAAATTCAGCTTTATAGCTTGGATTGGAGTACCCTCATAAACACTGTTGACGTTTTTGACTGGAATAATTTCCAGACGGTAGACGGCCAAACACTTGAATACGTTACGACCGAATGTACTCCTGTGCTTCCGGCTTCGATTCCCATCAACTCGGCCTTCTGCGCGACGCTCTGTCACGGAACCTTTGTGATTCCAATCGAGTGCGAAGACCCGACCCACACGCCGAATACTCTGGAAATCACAGTGACCAACCGTTGCGACCCGGCTCAAGGTTCGGAATGCAACGATCCTTCTTGCCCGGGCGTGGATTGGGATCTCTTTAACTGGAATATCCGCGTCTTCCCATTCTGTAATATCTTCTTGACGCTGTCCTATTGCGGCGTGGATCCCGGTTGCGTTTGCATCTGGCGTTCGGACTTTATTCTGCCCGTTCAGTTCACAGGCTTTGACGCCGTGGCCGGTGACGGCCAAGTGCGCTTGGGCTGGAGCACAGCTTCTGAAAGCGACTTGCAAGAGTTCCGCGTCAGCCGCGCGACCTCACGTGATGGCAACTACCACGAAGTTAGCCGTCAGCCGGCTAACAACAGCCCAGTTGGCGCCAGCTACAGCTTTGTTGACGAAGCGGTTGAAAACGGCACCACCTACTACTACAAGCTTCACGTTGTCGACGTGAATGGCGCAATCTCCGTATACAACAGCAACGGTCAGTCGATTGTGGCAGAAGCCACCCCGCAGTCGGGTGCCTCGTTTGTGTCCGAATATGCTCTGGCTCAGAACTATCCCAATCCCTTCAACTCGCAAACCAACTTCAGCTTCAGCATTCCGGCCACTGGTCAGGTTTCTCTGAAGGTTTATGACATGTTGGGCCGCGAAGTTGCCACGGTGATTGACGGTGCGATGAACGCCGGAACTCACTCGGTGAACTGGTCGGCTGAAGGCCTCGCGACAGGTGTCTATATGTACACATTGAAGTCCGGCGAATTCAGTCAGTCTAACAAGCTCCTCTATCTGAAGTAAGATAGAATCGCTTGATAGCATTCACTTTGATAGAATGACCAAAAAACCACGGAGATTGACCGAATGAAGAAGATATTTGTTACAATGATGATGGTGGCCGCACTGGCCATTGTGTTGCCCTCGGCAGCACAGGCTCAGTGTACGCCCCTCTTTAACGGCGCGCCCTTTACGCCGAATACAGAGTTGCATGTCGGACAGTCCGCTTGTATTCAACTCTGTCAGTTCAGCTTTGTCTCGTTTTTCCTTGTGGGAGACGATTTGGATGAGCTGGGTGTCCCAGTGCTGTTGGCCGCGGCGGGCTGCAGCCCCACGAACACCAATTGCAACATTGACTGTACACCGATCATCCCCCCCTCGAGCTTCACCCTGGGTGGCGGCATCTTTTTCCCAAATCCCGATGATTGGGGCGGTGCCAGCGAGTGTATGGAAATTGCCTACCGTTGGAACCACGACGGCTTCTGGGAAATCGAAATTTTCAGTCTTTGCGAAGGTTGTTTTTGCTTGACCTTTGACCACCAATTGGCCGCTGAAATCTCGTCCTTTGACGCGACGGCCGGCGACGGTGAAGTTACCGTGAGCTGGGGTACGGCCAGCGAATCCAACGTGAACCGTTTCGAAGTTCTTCGCAACGGCACCAAGATTCATGAAGTGGCCGCGTCCAACAGCGCCACAGGCAGCAACTACATTTGGGTGGATCGTGATGTCCAGAATGGTTTCACCTACCGTTATCAGTTGAACAGCATCGACATGAACGGACAAGTCAATAGTTATGGTTCAGTAGCCAGCGCGACCCCCGGCTCCGAAGGCGTGGTTCGTGAGTTCGCCCTGTTCCAGAACTATCCCAATCCGTTTAACCCGGAAACGAACATCAGCTTCTCATTGCCTGAAGCTTCAAACGTGAACCTTCGCGTCTTCAACCTTTTGGGTGAAGAAGTTGCGACGTTGACCAGTGGAGTTCAAGCGGCCGGAACGCACACCGTGTCCTTTGATGCGTCCAACCTGACGAGCGGTATGTATATCTATCGTCTGGAAGCTGGTGAGTTCAGCGCGACCCGTAAGATGATCTTGATGAAGTAGTTTCCACCTCTCTTGGAAATAAAAAGCCCCTCGGCGTATGCCGGGGGGCTTTTGCTTACTCGTGTTTTATGAAGTTTATGTTTCCGTCGGAGAAAGCTCTTGATCAAGGGGCTCAATCTGGCGCGGGAACACCACCACTTCACTTTGTCCGCTTCGCTTTAGCTGCTCAACGATCAAGCCAATCCGATTTGCATTAACCATCGCTCCGTACGCCAGCAGTCTTACACCCGAAGTGCTATAAACACTTTGGCAAAGAATCATGCCTGGCCTGAGTTCTTTAAGCGGGATATGTTGACCGTCAAAATAGTCCTGCATCTCCCGTTTTGTAACGATGGAATCCAGAGTCGCCAAAGTGTCCGAATCGTAAACTTGATTCACACCTTTCCAAAGTTCGGATAACACATCCTTGGCGCAATCCGGCCCCAGGCTTGCCTCCACTCGCTCATAGGCAGAGCAGGCTCTGAGAATCTTCGCTCCGATTGGGATGTCCGAGCCGGACAAGTTTGCCGGACCGGTCCCGTCAACATTTTCTAATTGGCAATCTACGATTTGGGCAATCGCCGCAAGCTCAGGCACCGATCTCAAAATGCTTGCCCCGAGTGCAGCGTAGTTCTCATAGAATTTTAAGTCGGTATTAAACAGCAGTGAACGATCTCGGAAAAGATAGCTGTCCGGCAAACCGATTTTGCCGATCTCGCGTAAACGCGCGGCAGCAGAAATTTCGCGAATCTCGTCAGCACTCAGCCCGAGCTCGCGCCCTACCTGTACAGCAAGCCAAATCACGCGGTCCGCGCGCTCGTGACTTCCGGGCAATCGTAAATTGACTAACCGCTCAAACAGAACAATGATGTCTTCAATCGTGAAATTCTGGTAGTACTCGGCAAGGCTGTAATCTTGAAAGCGGCGCGGAATTTTCTGTAGCAATTTCAGTGCGCTCGAAAAATTTTGCCAAGGGGATTCAGGATCAATGAGGAGACTGATGAGCGGAGCCGGCGAGTGACCGAGACCCAGGATTCCATGACCGCGGTCGTAAAAATTGGTCAGGCAAGGAACAATGGCGATATCAATCGGAGTCTCGCAGCAGACGATCCAGTCAGGCTCTACCCCCTCAGGAATCTCTGTGTCACGAGGTCCGGACACGACCAAAGTATGCAGATTAGCCGATCTGCGTAAGCCTTCTGATAAGATGCTCTGAGGCTTAGCCATCACGAACACGACATTTGCCTTCTTTGCTTCCATTTCACCGCCCAGTTTCCGGAATACAAAAGTGTAAGCGCATAAAAATTAAAAGGATTGGAGATCCTGACCCCGGCAGGCGACGATGCCCATCCTGTTTCACTTTCTTTACGTGCTGGAGCCTCACAGACAGCAGAAGTGCTTGTTGCTAATCGGATTCAAGTCAGAAGCCGCTCTCTGTCCACCGCCTGATTCGAAATCGGGGGCTGAATCCAAGAACTCCGGCAATCAGCCTGAAAGCCCAAGGGGCCAACCCAAGCAACTTGTAGGGCCACGGAGCGACAGCGATCCCAATCGTGAGCGCTGAATGAAAGAAGGCCGAGGCTCCCGCCCGCTCGATGATTGCCTTGCGCTCGGCTTCGGTTTTAACCTGAAGCAACCGCCGCCAAGCCTCAGAAAGTGCGCCCCACAAATTGAAGAGTGGGACGAGAATGATCAGCCACCACCATTCCATGGATCAAGCCTGTCGAACTTCCCTCTGGACTTCTACGGATTCTATCGCCATATTAAGCGGAAGGGTCATCAAAATCCGAACGATATGCTCGTTTAGGCGGGTTCCCGCGCCGACAATCTTGACACCTGTGCGGCTCCAGATATCTTCGGCCAAAACCATACCCTCCACCAAATCCGAAAGCCGCACCCGGCGTGTTGCCATGCCGTTCAGCGACGGTGAAGTTGTCAGCGCGGCGAAATTCTCCACCAGACCGACGAGCATCGGATCATAGAGATGCCCGCGTCCGCGTCCCAAAATTCGCACCACCTCGTCATGTCCCTGCGCCCCCGTGTCCGTGATCATTTGAAAGGCGCTGGCGACACGCAAGATTCTCGAGCCAAGCGGAATCTGATGCGATATCAAGCCCATAGCTCCCGAGCCATCAAAATTTTCGAGATGATTCTCGACAATCTTAGCCGCAGGAAGAAAGACCGGGAATTGTTGCAAGACTCTGGCGCCCAGCATCGGGTAACGATCATACATGGACTGTTCATCCGCCGAGCGTTGTTCGCGTGAGGCAAAAAGAATTTCGTCAGGCAATCCCAATTTGCCGATCTCCCGCATCCGCGCCGCAAGTTGAAGAGTGTTGAGTTCTTCGCCGCCCATACCCAAATGCGATCCGATCCAAAGACAGGCCTGCACCACGCGCTCGGCACGGTTTCGATAATCCGGCATGCGCAGCGACAATAAATGTTCCATCATTTGCGCGAAGCTGTCCGCCGAGTGTTTGAGCCACGTGCCCACTCCGTTTGGTCCCTGCCCAAAGGGAATCGAGCAAATTGTCGCGGGACTTGCGAGCACCGATAGCATGGCGCGCAAGTCTGGCAGGGAGATAGTCAAGCTCGCGTCACACATCAAACGCTCGTGCGGGCCTGTGCCGTATCCCAAAGTCGGCAGCATTAGAGCAGACACGCGATCCAGCGCAAGCAACGCCTCATGATCCATGGGCGCGCCGATTACGATAACTGCTGGATCAAATTGCTTAATCGAGAGATCAGGCTCGTGCCCGCGGCGAAGACAACGAAGTTCCGCCGCTTGCTGTAGGATGTCCGGCGCATTTCGTTCGTCAGGATGCAGCAGATATAGTGCGCGTGATTTGAAGTTCGATCCCATTATCGGCTCTTTCCCCCGGTGGCAAAAAGAGACACCCGCGATTTCTTGCGCTTACCTTCTGCCGGCGGAGGAGTCGCCTCCTCATCCATAGCGACTCCGTCGTCAAACTCAGCAAATTCGAGTCTTCCCAGTGCGATATCCATCCCTTGATTGGACACCAGGAGCATTGAGATTCGGCGGTTTCTCCCGTCATACGGATCATCAAAGCGCGGACGCCGATCCGCAAATCCTCTAACCATCAGAATCTGGTCCGGCGGCAGCTCTGCTTGTTCCATGACTCTGCGGGCCTGATTCGCTCTCTGAGTGGACAACTCCCAATTGGTTATCCCGTTCGAATTTGCAAACGGTGTCGCGTCTGTGTGACCCTCGACGATCAGCTTGTTCGGAAGTTTCCGGTACTCGGCCGCCAACGCGGTCAGCGCCGCGACTAACTTCGGAGTAATTTCAGCGCTGCCGGACTTGAACAGGGCGTCTTTCTCGCCTTCCGCAATTTCGACGCGCAGTCCTTCCTGAGTGACCTCAATACTGATCTGATCCTTGAGTTCGCTCAACGCTTCGCTTTGTTCGATTAGCTCTTCAATCTTGTCCGCGGCGCTCTGAAGTCCCTCATCCGGCCCCGCGTAACTCTGCACTACCGTGGGCAGTTTCATGATTGAACGCCCTGTGGCGTTGCTGGTCGCGTTGGCGGGGCCTGCGCCAAGCAGCGCCTTCCCAGTCGGATCCCGAAAGTATCCGCCGATGCCGCGCTTTACGTCTTCGGATTGCCCCAAAATCCAAAGCACGATAAACAGCGCCATCAACGCGGTCACGAAGTCAGCAAACGCCACTTTCCACGCGCCGCCATGGTGCGCGTGTCCGTGTCCTTTTTTGACAATTCGGATTATGGGTGGTTCGTGATGCTCTGCCATCCGTGAGTTCCGGGCTTAGCCTTTTTTCTTTGCGTCCTTGAGCATCGTTTCCGTTTCTTCAAAGCTCGGTCTGTCCGCATGAAAGATCGAACGGCGAGCGAACTCCACGGAGACAGAAGGCGCCATACCTTTGGCGAACGCGCTGATGCCCGCTTTGATCACGTGCAGCATACGCGCGTTGTTGCGATTGCGGGCTTCAAGATTCGCGGCCATCGGCGAAAAGAATCCGTACGCGAACAACACACCGAGGAATGTTCCCACAAGCGCGGCGGCGACGTGCGCGCCCACTTCTGCCGGGTCCCCGTCAATGTGACCCATCGTGATGATAATACCGAGCACAGCTGCGACGATTCCTAATCCCGGCAGCGCGTCAGCGATCTTGTTAATCACGCCCGCCGTGATACCCGCTTCTTCGTGATGCGAATCAATCTCGGCGTCCATCAGCATTTCAATTTCGTGCGGTGGAACTGACCCGGCCAAAAATAATTTGATTGTGTCGCAGATGTAAGCCATCGCGCCGTGGTCATGAATTATCTTCGGATACTTCTCAAATATCTTACTGGTGTGTGGGTCATTCACGTGCGACTCGAGCGCGATGATACCGTCCTTGCGGGCCATCTGAAACAGCTCGTTGAGTAACAACAGCGTCTGAATGTAGTGATCTTTCGACGGACCGGCTTCTCCCTTAAGAATGCCAATCATATCGGTCACCAGATTCTTAAGGGTAGCAATCGGCACCGAGATAAGCAGTCCACCGATAACAGCCGCACCGATGACGACGTATTCTGACGGCTGATAGAGCACACCAAGGGCGCCGCCTGCCATCAAGAAGCCCCCGATTACACCACCGATTACAACGATAAATCCAACGATTGCCATAACGTTTCAGGAAGTTACTTCACGTCAATAAGAGTTAAAAACATATTCTTCCGAACCCACTCTTCGCAACAGGTGTGCCCCGATTGATACTGCCCCATCCGTTGCGAGTTACTTTAACATGACAAACACAACATCTGCAAAAAGCGAACTCTACACGGGTCAACTCTCCTATTTGGAAGAGCGACTTGCCGCAAGTGTAAAGAGACTCAAACAAAGCGGACCTCTCAACGAAGTGTGGGTCATTGTTCCCAATCAACTGACCCGTTTGCATCTAAGACGTGTACTCGCGAAGTCCCTTGGAGTGGTCGCCAACGTGCGCGCCATGACAATCACGGACTTGATGCATCGGCTCGCCGAACCGCTCATTCTCAACGAAGGTTGGAGTACGCTGGGAGAAGCGGTGCTCGACCCTCTGCTTGCCGAAACGGTTGACAGTGTCAGGACAGAACTCGAATACCTGAAACCCGTCGCGGGCGCGCCCGGCTTTCGTCGCGCGCTGATGCGCTCGCGGCAAGAATTGATTCTGCATCAAATCTCGCCCATTGACCTCAGCAATGTGCCTTTGCGCGAACGTGAACGCGCGGCGAAATTGCGCGATCTGGTTATTTTGATGACGGCAATCAACAAAAAACTTGCTGACCGAAAACTTCACGACGGTGCCCTCTTACAGGAGCTTGCTCTGCGCGCCCAAAAAAATCATACTCCGCGGACAGAACCGTTGCTTCTCTATTCGCTCTATGATCTAGCGCCGCTGACAAAATCCGTCCTGCGTCCGGTGATCTCATCACAAAGGTCAGCCGCCTTCCTTCCCTGGGTAGAGGGTCAAGCGAACTACAAATTCACAAGCGCTCTCCGCAACTGGTACCTCGCGCAAGAATTTTCTGAGCTTCCCGAAGTGAATCCGCCCGTTCAATATCCTTCGGTGCGAGTAATCTCCGCGCCCAAAGACAGCTCGGTTGCCACGGAAATCGTTCGCGACGTCCTATACACGAGTGACATCTCAGCAGGCAGCGCCGCCATCCTGCTTCCCAAAGGTTCCGCGTTGACATCCGTTCTCGAAAGCCGCTGCCGCACGTCGGGACTGTCTCCCTATATTTATCAGGCAAAAACTCTCGGACAGACACCGGAAGGTCGCGGCCTCGCCGCGCTCGCTCGTCTGGTGGATGGACGCTTCACCATTGAACAGGTGCGCGATTTTCTGAACACGGCTCCCCTCACTCAGCCGGAGTCGTCGCTGACCGGAGAGTGGATTCAGCTCGCCGCAGAGTCACACGTCATGGAAGGCGAACCTGAATGGCAGAAGCGGCTCACCAGAACTATAGAGCGACTGGACTACAAAGCGAATCGTCTCGCCAACAGCGAAACCGACGAAGAAGACATATCAACGGCGAATCTGCGCAAGCGTATTGAAAATGCGAAAAGTCTGCAACTGTTTCTAAGCATCCTTTTCGCGACCGTCAACGAAGTTCGCAGCGCCAAGACGTGGCAACTCGCCGTGAGCGTGCTCTGGGAATACTATCGAAACGTGATTGATATGGCGGAAGAGTTCGCAGATCTGACTCTGCAATTGGAACAGGCCACGCAACTCGATTCAGCCGGAGTGCGCTGTTCTCCTGCCGGAGTGACCGAGTTTATTTTGGCGACTCTGGAAACTCCCGGCACCCGTGTCGGTTCATTCGGAAAGAGCACTCCGCTGATCGCTCCACGTGAGCAATGCGTCGGCGCGTCATTCCCGCACGTCTTTTTGCCCGGTTTCAATGAAGGCACCATTCCGCACATGCAGCGGCAGGATCCGCTGCTCCTCGACGGTGACCGCAAAGCCGTGAACGAGTCCGTAAAGAGCAACCTTCCGCTGGCCTCCGAGTGGCAGGATCGCGAACGATTTCTGTTTGAGATGCAGCTGCGTTCAGCGACGAGCACGCTGTCAATTTACATTTCACGAGCAGACGCGGAAGGCCGGCCACAACTGGCTTCGCCATATGTCAATGAGCTTCTCGCCGTTCAACGAAGCGAACCCGACCTGTCCGAAGAGCTTGAAACACTTCTGACAATGAAACCCAACCGCATAGTGCCTGCGCATCCTTTGGAAGGCGCGGAACTTATACACGCGATTGACGAGAGCGAATTTCATCGTCTTGCCTTGGGTATGGAGCGAAAGTCAAGTAATGGCAGCATAAACTATCTGTCACGAAATATTGACTTCATGCGCAGTCTTAGTGCCGACATAAAACGCTTCAGCTCAAACACGTTCTCCAATGTTGACGGGTTAATCGAAGACGACGCGCTTCAAAAGCAGCTTGCGCATCGCTTCTCCGCAGAACAACCCATGGACGCGACCGCGCTCGAAGAATACTGGAAGTGCCCGTTTAGATTTGCCGCGACGCGCCTGCTGGAAGCCGTCGCTCCAGAAGCAGTTAATCGTCTAAATCCGGTTACGGCGCGCGAGCGCGGCATCCTGCTTCACAAAATTCTTCAGCGCTATCACAGCGAGCGACTCAATCAGCCGATCACTCAAGAGAATTACTCTCTTGTCGACTTGTTGAAAGTCGCGCGCAACGCGCTCACTGCCTACGCGCAAACCGCGCCCGTCGGCCCGCGCTTCTCGGCGGCACAGCTCGAGCGTGAGTTGCTGTCGGTGCTGCAAGACTATCACTCGGATTTGATGTCACAAGGCGGAACATGGCGCACGCGGCACGTCGAAGCAAGTTTCGGCTATGGCGATGCTCCATTTCTTGAACCTGTTTTCTTTAGCACATCAGACAAACAGTTTATTCGTTTCAAGGGTCGCATTGACCGTTGGGACAGCGACGACAGCGGCGCACAGATTCTCATCACCGATTACAAAAGCGGCCACGGTCCCAACAAATCCAATCGCACGTTTTCCCGACGCGTGCAATTAGCCATCTATCACTTGCTTGCCGAAACCTCAGCGCCGGAAGCCTCAGTCAACAGCCGCTACTATTATCCTGAACGCGACAAGAACAAAGAAGAAGACGACACTGACCGACTCCAGAAACTTACCGCGAGTGTAATTCTCACGTCAGACATCCGAAACGGTATTTTCGTTCCCGAACCGGCGGAAAATGATTCCACAGTTTGCATGTACTGCTCAGTCAAGCTCGCCTGCGGCGCGCAGCGGCATTCGCAAAAATCATTGACAGCTGAAACAGTCAAGGGAATGCAAACATCCCGCCAAGACCGTGCGGACGAAAGCGAGGATGACCATGACGAGTGATCTGCAAGCCCGCTCCGAGGCGACCACGAACATCTCGGATACTCTGCTCGTCGAAGCGGGCGCTGGCACCGGCAAAACGACGCTGCTGATTGATCGCATTTGCGCGCTGATAGAGAGCGGTGTGAAAGCAGAACGCATTGCCGCTGTCACCTTCACGGTCAAAGCCGCAGGTGAGTTAAAAGAGCGCCTGCGTGAAAAACTGAAGGAGAAATCAAGCGACGTCGCGAAACAAGCTCTGCTCGAGCTGGATCGCATGACCGTCAACACCATTCACGGGCTCGCGGCGGAACTGTTGCGCACCTTGCCCGTCGAAGCGAAACTCCCGCCTGAGTTCACCGCGCTCGACGAGCTGCAGCAAACCGCGTCTGCCGACGAGTTCTGCACGAACTGGTTATCCCGCGCGTTGGACATGGACACGCCGCCATGCCTCGATCTCGCGGCACAAATGGGTCTGAATCTCGTTGGATCGGAAAGCAAGGGTCTAACGCGGCTTTTCAATACTCTGAATAAGTCGCTTATTGATATTGACGGGATGACATGCGGTGATTCGTCACTTGAACTGCTTGAGCAACTGCGCGCGAACATTCTTGCGGACATCCCCGCGCTCGCTCAACATGCAGCGCTGTGCGCTGCGTCCGACGATAAACTTTATCTGCGCCTGACAACTCTGATCGCGGCTCTTCAATCTGCGCCTGCGAATTTTTACTCTCCAGAAGGAGTGACCTGGTTAGGCTCCGCGCGCACTCCCTCCGGAAAAGCCTTCGGCGCCCGCGCAAACTGGCCAGACAAAGAAACTTTGGAGGAAGCGCGCGAACAATATAGTCTGACCACCGCTCTATTGAGCAATGCGAAGCAAGCGTTGACAAGTCTTGTTTGCGCCGAAATTGTGCAATGGATAGCTCCGGCCGTAACCGAATACCGTGAGCAGCTCCGCGAGCGCGGAACGTTAGGCTTCGATGATCTCCTCTTCTTCTGCCGCAACATGCTCCGCGATTCCAAAACGGCGCGGGACTATTTCAAGACGCGTTACGACTACGTCCACATCGACGAGTTTCAAGACACCGATCCGATTCAAGTGGAGATATTGTTCTACCTGTCTGAGCGCAAAGAGCAATTCACAAGCGCATGGTTTGAAGTCGAACTTGAGCCGGGAAAACTCTTTGTCGTCGGCGATCCCAAACAATCCATTTATCGTTTTCGCGGCGCAGATTTGCGCATCTACAACAACGTTGCCACTCGCATAGAGAAAGCGGGCAAGCGGCTTTCAATCACGACAAACTTCCGCAGCCGTCCGACTATTCTCAGCGAAGTCAACGAAATTTTCGCGCCGGTGATGACGGGCCAAAGCGACAGCGACGCACTCTATCAGCCGCTCTTACCCTCCGAAAAGGCAATTCACGATCCCGCCGCCGTGGAGTTGTTGCTACCGCCTGAGAACTATGATCGGCTCTCCTACACAGCCGAGCAAGCCGCGCAGCAAGAAGCGGAAGTCATTGCTGATCATTTACTGACAATTGCCGGGGCAGACAAGCAATTCAAGTTCTCTGATATCGCAATTCTATTGAAGGCAAACACGAGCACATCGGCAATCGTGCGAGCCTTAAGCGCCCGCAATATCCCGTTCATCAGTTTTATGAATAGCGCGTTCACCGCGCGCGTGGAAATCGAAGCCGTGCTGACGATGCTGCACGCGCTCGCCGATCCACAGCACACCGTGGCTGCCGTCGGAACGCTGCGCTCTCCGTGGTTTGCGCTATCCGACGACGACCTCTTGGCTCACAAATTCTCCGGTCGCAGTTTCATCTACACGGAGCCGCAGCCGGCCGACACGCAAGTCGGAAACGCGTTGTCACAAATGCTCGCGTGGCACAAACAGAGCCGCAACCTTAGCGGTTCCGAACTGTTGGAAGCGCTCTTCGCAGACTTCCCGATAGACGTCTTTTTCGGCATGAAATCGGACGGCACACAGCGCGTTCAAAACATGCATCTGCTCGTCGAGCTTGTCCGTAAACTTGAACAGGGCGGCGTACAATCCTTGTCGGAAATTGTCGCTCGTGTTTCTGATATGACACGACTGGTGCAAAGCACGGAACTTGAAGCTCGTGACGAATCTCGCGATGCTGTGCAAATTCTCACACTTCATAAAGCCAAAGGATTAGAGTTTCCGGTAGTCTATCTCTACGCTTTCCGCGATAAACTTAAGAACAGCGGAGAATGGCAACTGCTCAAGAGCCTGAATCAAGAGCCTCATCAACTGGCGCTGTCAGTTAACTCGGAATTCTGCACTCAAAATTACAACGATGTCAAGCAAGTCTCTGAGGCAGAGCAAAAGTTGGAACTCCAACGCCTGCTTTATGTCGGCATGACACGAGCAAAGGACAAGCTGATACTGCCGCTCGGTTGGCGCAAAACGTCGAACAAGAACCCGGATCCCGTGATACCGCAAGCTCTTGCTGCCCGTTATCAACTCGACAAACAAAATAAAGTTGCGCTGGAATCTATTGACGCGGTGCAAACGAGCGTGCCGCCGCAAGTCACGACAGAGTTCCGGCCGTTTTCATCTCAGCTTCATGTAAGTCAGACAGTAGCAGACGAGTCAATCGAACTGTTCAATCAATGGCAAAGTGCGCGTGCGGACCGCGTGAACACCTTAAATCCGCCACAGCTGCCGGAACAGGAGCCGGAAACCGAGTCCGCCACCGAGTGGAGCCGTGTCCGTGCTCGCCTGATCGGAACCTACGTTCATGCGGTACTCGAGCAACTCGTCAAAGGCAAGTCGCTCGTCTCCGCCGAGCGTTTAGCAAGCCGCACGACCAGTCTTGCGCAAGATGCAGAAGAAGAAGCCCAAGCGATCATTGCAAGCGTGATGCAATCGCAATTGTTCACAGTAGAACTGCCAGCTGCTAAGAGAGTCATCACCGAGTTACCCATCGTCGCGGCCAGTAAAGACGTCGTGACCGCGCAGTTTGTGGATCTGATCTTCGAAACAGCCGCAGGCGAGTGGATACTGCTCGACTACAAAACCGACGACATCCCTTCCGACGCGGTTGAATCAAGGAAGGAAAAGCACCGAAAACAGCTTGCGCAATACGCGGAGATGTTCACAAAGATCATGGGCAACCCCCCTGCGGAAGTCCGTGTTTATTTCCTGCGGCCCAACAAAATGGTCAAACTCTAACAACAAAAGAGGCCGATGCGTTAGCATCGGCCTCTTGAATAACAAGCGAAACGGCTTATTTCATCAGCACCATTTTCATGACGTCGCTGCCGAACGAACCACTCATCTGCGCAAAGTAAACACCGGACGTCAAAGCTGACGCGTCGAACGCGACTTCATGCACACCGGCTTCCATCGTGCCGTTCATCAATTCAGCCACCAAGCGGCCCTGCACGTCATAGACGGTCAAAGAGATATCCGCGGCCTCTGCCAGCGCGAAACGAATATTCGTGCTCGGGTTGAACGGATTCGGGTAGTTGCCCAATAGCTCGAATGTTTCGATGACAGGAGCAACTTCCGGCGCGCTCTCAACCAGCACCGTGCCGAACACCTGCTCGTTGCCGTTCACATCGAAACCAGCCAGCATGTAGTAGTAGGCCATATCACCAGCCGAATGGTCGGTCAGGCTGTAGTCGTTCTGCGAGGAACTCGTACCGTTGCCCGCCACCACACCCACAGTCACCCACTCGTCGTTGCCCAGTTCGCGGCGCGAAATTTCAAAACGATCGTTATCGGTTTCCGAAGCGGTGCTCCAATTCAACTGAATACCGTTAGCCGTACGGCCCGCCGAGAATGACATCAGCTCGACGTCAAACGGAAAGTCGCCGCAGTAGATACGAAGCGTGTAGGCGATGGTAGTATCGCGGCGGCTGTCCACGATGATCCACAAGCCATTGCTGTCGTCATCGTTCAGCGCGTTACCGTTCTCGGTCGAAAACTCAAGTGTATGCGGATCAGCGCCCTCACACTTATTCGCATTACAATCTTCGAGAACGACCAAAATTAAATCGTCGCGGTCCGTGGTCGGATCGTCGTTCCAATCCAGCGTAATGACAAAGGGATCGCCGGGATTGTGAATACGATAGACATGCGCCTTACCGCGCCAACGGTCTGCGCTTCCGCCGGGTGTGCAATAGGGTCCTTCAGATCCGTCGCGATATCTTTCCACGTCGTCATGTCCCACCGTAACGTTCGAGTCCACAACGAATCCGCAATAGACTTCACCCGGATTGCACCACGCCCGCGCTTTTTGGGTACCAAAACTCACGACCATTATTATGGCCGCAGCCATCATTAAAAATTTCACCTTGCTCATATTTTCTCCAGACAGTTTGTCACACATGAAATCTGCTTACAATAACGCCCATAATATACGTCGCAAAACATCTACAAGGCAAGAGGTAAAACGTCTTAAAACATCTACATAGATACATAACATCTTAATCGGACATTTTTTGTCTATTTTAAGTATCCTTTTATACTTGCATTATTGAAGACCCCGCACAACAGGTGTCCAGGTGTCGCCAACTTGAGCGATGCTCAAAAAATTGCCCTGGTCAGTAAAATTTTGAGTCCTCTCGTCAAATCCAACTTCGCAAAATGCAACGTGGTCAGCCTGAACTTAGCTGACCACGGAAAAATATTATAGACCCGCTTCAATTATGGACCAAGTCGCAATATATCCGTACTTGCGTCCCAGTGCACCGTAATCTGCGTATTGAAATGGTCATTACAAACAACGGTCAAGTCATAATCATCCGTCATGTCCGTCGGATCCGGAGCGGAATACGTAAACGAGTTCCAGTTCACACCCGAAGGAGGTTTCAAGTAAAGCTGTCCAGACGGATCGCGAAGTTGCGCGATCAGACCCTGCATATCACCCGCGTCAGCCGGTGGGAAATACCCCCATTCGGCGTCGTGCATGGCCATAGCTTGTCGAATCACCTGCAAATCAGAAAGCGCCGCACCCACGTAAGCACGATTATGGACCTTAAAGAACTCAGTCATCGTGATCATCGTGAGTATCCCCATGATCACAACAACCATCATGAGTTCAAGAGTTGTGAAACCGCGCTGGTTCATAGATTTCCCGGAATTGAGTTATCGCCGGACTAACATAAAGCAACAGCAGGGCCAAATAATTCCATCCCCGTCAACAGCTTGATCCAAAACAGCTTACGGAAGGCAGAGCGCGATCTTCTCCCACCGGATGTTGGCGAACTGCAACCTCATGTGGAGTGGAAGTTGCAACTTGGCCATGCGCTGCGTATCTTCTCGGGTCAAGATCACTTCTCAACTCTAAGCAATTCAAGAATGTCGCCTCGAAAATTTGATTTAGCAGTTCTCGGTAGTGGACCCAGCGGACAGCGTGCGGCCATCTCGGCGGCCAAATCCGGCAAAACGGTAGCCATCATCGAGCGCATGCGCGAACTCGGCGGAGTCTGTGTCGCTACCGGGACCATCCCTTCAAAGACGATGCGCGAAGCCGCGATCCATCTCTCCGGTATCCAACAGCGCGCATTCTATGGAGCGGCTTACCGCACAAAAGAAAATATCACTGCTGACGACCTGCGCCTTCGGACCCACATGGTCATGAACCGTGAATGGGAAGTCATACGCGGGCAGTTGACCCGTAATCACGTAGAAGTTTTTGTAGGGAACGGAAAGTTCACCGGGCCGCATTCAATATCCATTGACTTTCATGGCAAAATACAGGAAATCGAAGCTGACAACGTGGTAGTCGCTGTCGGAACTCGCCCCTATATGCCGCCCGGCGTCGAGCACGACGGCGTAACGATTCTAAATGCGGACTCCATTCTCGACATCAAGGAACTTCCGCACACCATGACCTGCATCGGTGGAGGAGTCATCGGATTGGAATACGCGAGCATCTTCGCGGTGCTCGGAGTGCATGTGACCGTCGTTGATCTCGCAAAAGAACTCTTAAGTTTTGTAGATACCGAAATTGTTGACGCGCTAATCTATCAGCTCCGGCAGTTGAATGTCGTCTTCAGATTAGGCGAAAGAGTGGATGAAGTCACTGCGGACAAAAGCGGAAGTACGCCCCGCGCCGTAACAAAACTCGCGTCCGGAAAAATCATCGTCTCGGATGTCGCACTTTATTCTGCGGGCCGCCAGGCGAATGCGGATATGATTGATGGAGAAAAAGCCGGATTGGAAGTGGATAAGCGCGGTAAGATCAAAGTCAATTCGCGTTATCGTACGAGTGTTGATCACATCTTCGCTGTAGGTGACGTGATCGGATTCCCGGCGCTTGCCAGTACTTCGATGGAACAGGGCAGGCTTGCGGCACTCGAAGCCTTCGGCATTCGTGATGAAAATCAGGTTGCGGACATCTATCCCTACGGAATCTACACAATTCCAGAAATCTCCACGGTCGGCGCGACCGAGGAACTGCTGACTCAGGAATCCATTCCCTATGAAATTGGCGTCGCGCGCTATCGTGAAATCGCCCGTGGGCAGATTCTCGGCGACGATACCGGAGTCGTGAAGCTCATCGTGGATCAAAGAACGCGCCGATTGCTGGGTGTTCATGCCATCGGCACCGGCGCCACCGAGTTGATTCACATCGGCCAAGCGGTTATCGCGCACAACGGCACAATTGACTATTTGATCAATGCCATCTTCAACTATCCGACCTTAGCGGAGTGTTACAAGACTGCCGCGCTCGACGCGTCCAATCGCTTAGCCGCGATCAGCGACATCAAAAAAGTTTCACAGCCGGCGTAGACGGTCACAAAATCAAAAGCGCACGCTAGCGCATTGTACCCCGCGTACAAGCGGATGCATCAACGCCCGGTGATCACTCACCGGGCGTTCTTGTTCATCGTATTGCAGAGCCTCTTCGCATCCAGTCTCTAAATCATCAATTTGCGCACGGAGCGTTCCAGAGCAGGTTCCAGTGATCTTCCACGTCACGCACGACTTTTCGCAACTGTCCCGGGTCCATCGGTTTCAAAAAATAACCCGTGACGCCGTGCGAAATCGTATAGGCCAAATCGGACTCGGCCAAATTGTCGGTGAGAATCACCACCGGAATCGTCATCAGCTTGGGGTCAGTGCGAATCTCGTGCAGCACGTCGAACCCTTGCTGGCTTTCCATGTTAATGTCAAGCAGAATCAAGCCGGGCTTGCTCAGTCCATGGTCAAGGTCCAGCGGTCCGTAGGCCGCGCTGTGGCGAAGATAGTGCAACGCTTCTAATTGCGATCTGGCCACAACCATGCGATTCTGAAGTTTTGTCTCCTGAATCGCACCCTCCACCATTTCGATGGCATCATCCCGATCCTCGATCAGCAGTATGTCTATCGGCACCCGCTGTTCGGACACGTTCCATCCGTTACTATTCATCGTATAATCGCTTTCTAATCGTACAGTCACGGTTTCCCTTATGGCAAAGGCCGGACCCGATTAAAAAGGAAACGCCGTTCAGGGTCAACTGAACGGCGATCTACTAATACGAATAAATGTTTAGCAAAATGACCCGCTTGAGATGTGCGGATTATCTCGCTTCAACTGTCATGGCAACGGTCGTGTCTTATCAACTGCTCGCTGTGCGAGTTCAACCTATAGCATCTACCAAGTGCAAATTGCAATTGCGCAATCAGATTCCAGTACTATTCGCCGAGCGGGGATTTAGCGCGTCAGCGCGGTTCCCCGCCGGAATCCATTCCGACTTCTGATTTCTGACTTTCAACTACACAGGCTTCGAATGATGCTTGGGCCGCACGTCCACCAATCCGATTTGATAAATCGTCGTGCGTTCCCAGGCGTGCAGCTTGCCGGCGCTGCGCAAGAATTTTCGAAACTCCGCAGGCCGCCAATGATTCACGTGACCCGGATCGCCGCCCACTCCAAGCTTCACAGAAAACCACGTCAGCGTCCGGAACACAGGCTCATAAGGAACAGAAATCAACAGCCAGTGCTCGGCCACGCGATCCAATTCCTCAAGCGCCTTTTCCGGATTCGGCAAATGCTCGAGTACCTGCGAACAAAACACCAGATCAAACTTCTCATTCTCGAAGGGAATGTCGTAAGCGCTGCCGACGTGCCACTTCGCTTCCGGCGAAGCCTGCGCGGCGAACTTGATCGCGTCATCACTAAAATCAAATCCCGTCCATTTCCCCTTATAGCCGCGCTCTCGCATCGCGCGATAAACGATACCTTCGCCGCAGCCCGCATCCAAAACGTTTTCCGCGCCGGTAAACGCCAGCAGCTTGTACATATGGTCGAGATAAAGCTCTAAATGCTTTTGATAAAGGCTATTGTTAAACTCCCATTTACGATGATTGTCGGAGGTATAGCCCTGCGGACGGGCTTTGCGGGCGTGTTCAATGACAGGCAATTCAAACTCTCCTATTCTCTTTTTCCAGTTTCCCCCGGTCTCCGGGGGGCAAGGGGGGCAAGCACCAAAGGCACAGTCAACCGTTTAACGGCAAGACCGCATCCAAAACAATTTGCGTCACGCGCCAGCGGCAACAAGTCCAGCGGCGCGCTGGCTGGTTAAGCAATCACGACTGCGCGAACTTCCTCATCCGCTTTTGGATAAGGATCCTCATCCCAAAACTCTCGAAACGCCGTAGACCAATCCCGCGTCGCGGCTCTTGCTCGTGCCGCCGCCGCCATACGATGCCGAAGATCATCCGATTCAACCAGCGAGCGCATCGCCTCGCGCCACGCGTTTACGTCATGTCCCGGCAGCACCAATCCACTCTCGCCGGGCAAAATGATTTCCTTCGGACCGCCTTCATTGGAAACCAGCGACGGCAGTCCCGACGCCTGCGCTTCCAAAACCGAGTTGCCGTAAGTATCCGTAGTCGAAGGAAACACGAATACGTCACCCGACGCGTACGCTTTGGCAAGCTGCTTTCCCTTGACAAATCCGGGAAACACAATCATCGGTGGCAGCTTGCGCGCAATCAACTCATCACGAAACGGCCCGTCCCCCACAATCGCCAAGGCGGCCTTCTGCTGCAAAACGTCGTCTTGCAGGAATGCGTCCACCACGACATCCAGATTTTTCTCACGCGAAACTCTGCCCGTATAAACAAAGATCACCCTGTCAGAAATACCGTGCGGCTTGTAAAATTCTTCGTCACGATGCCGCGGATTGTAAAATTCCAAATCCGTTCCGCGCGTATAAATAAACAACCGTCGCGGATTGAATCCGTGAGCAACCAGTTGCTTCCGGTAATAGTCACTCGGCGAATACACCGCGTCGGCCATGCCGTAAAACCAGCGCATGAACTTCCACGTCGTCTTTTCCAACCCTTCGTCGCCCGTAATCTGCCGCACGTGCTGCGGGAAGTCGCTGTGATAAATCGCCCGCACCGGAACTTGAAAGAGTTTCGCCGCGAACATCGCAATCAATCCCACGGGGCCGGGAGTGGAAACAATGTATTCGTCGAAATCCTGTGACTCAAGATACCGAATAATCCGCAGAATCGGCGGCACCGATAGCTTCTGCATTTCGTAATCCGGAATCGAAACTTCGCCCACCGGCGGGAAATTCAAAAACTTGCTTCCCGTCGGCCCCCGCGCTTCAGCCACCGAACAAATGATTTCCAAATCAGCGTCCAGCGTCTCCGCGACTTCCGACATCCGATGCAGCGTCATCGAAACACCGTTCACGTCGGTGACCGTATCCGAAAACCACGCGACTTTCTTGCGTCCGGTTTTTCTCGGAAGCTCAAGCGTCCCCGAGGTCCGCGTCGTCAATTCCGCGATCAGCTTGCGATCACGGTTCAATTTGTCAAACGAATAAAGATACGGCGCCATCACACCTTGAATCGGCAGCAGCGCTGCCACCAGCGGCAACCCGCTTCCAATCTGTCCGCGTCCGAAATCTTCCATCGCGTCTTCCAACAAGCGGTAACTCACTTTGCTCAGCACACGGTCGGCCATGTTGTAGAGCCGTTCGTCAAACTGTTGCAGGTCGTCTCGATCAATCCCCACCAGCCGCTCTTCTTTCGGCAAAGCACGATACGCGCGAATCGTTTCGGCAATCAATTTGCGCTCGATTACAGAAGGCTTCTTGCGAATCTTGAACAGACTTTTGAAGCCAAACCACAACGAATCAGCCATTTGTTTGCGTGTCGGTCGCTCCGGTGTCAGCACGCGCGTCAAAATCAATTCCAAAATTCCCTGCACGTCGCCTTCACGCCGCAAAACTTTTTGCGCGTAAATCTGCGCGCCGACGCGATACATCGAGTGCGCGGAGGACATCGTCGATCCGTGCATTCCTCCCGGCACTCCCGCGCGCATCCGAAGCTGTTGCAAAAACTCCTGCGCCGAATTCGCGCTCGGAATCTCCGTCCAGGTCAAGCCTATGTATTGCCCGCAATAATCGTTCGAGCTGCCGATTTGTCCCTTCTGCCACGGGCGATCGGAGACGACGTCGATCTTCCATTTGCGCTGAATCTGATCAAGATACTCCGGCGTCAAAGCATCCAAAAACGCCGCCGTAAAAGCATTCGAGCGCTGCTGCCGTCCGCCGCTGCGAGCTTCAAAGTGATCAAACAGCAACAACAGTCGCTCAACATGATTCGCCGAAAGTTTTCCGTCATGCGGCTCCAGCGGCTGCGCCACGACGTGATACAAATTCTCTGCAAGCAAGTAATCACGTACGCCGTAAAGATTCCCGCGACAAGCAAGAATCTTCGCAAGCTGTTGGTCATCGAGTCCATACACCAACAACCTGACCGGGCAACCGTCTTCCGGAAACTGCACCGCCGTTTCGCACGCAGGAATCACATCAGAAAACTGCGCAAGCTCAGAGTATCCCGCCAGCGAATCGCTGTCCGTCACCGCGAAAAAATCCATCCCGCGCCGCTTCGCCAATTCATAGGCTGCGCGCGGTTCAGTCATAGACTCCGACACCTGCAATTTCTTCAAGAAGAAATTAGTAGGCCGGTTCGAATACTTCGTGTGGATATGTAAATCAGCTCGCAACATTTTTCTGAATTTCCCCGGTCTTCCGGGGGGTTAGAGGGGTCAAGCGCTCAGTAGCCCAGCGTCCCCTTCCACTTTCTCGCGCAGCTCCTCAAGCTTCGCTTCAATCGTGCGCGTAAACTCTCGCAAGTCCGCGCCCTCACCGGGATGTGGAATCGGGTCGCCGTAACATAAAAATACTCGCGAGAACGGTTTCGGAACAGTAAACCGGTCCCACGAGCGAAATGTCCAGGCTCTGTCAGCCGCAAAAATCACGGGTATCACGTCAGCGCCGGCAGTCAGCGCGATATAGGCCGCGCCGGGTTTCAATTTGTAAATCGGCCCGCGCGGTCCGTCACCGATCATTGCCGCCGTTTGTCCGCTGCGCACGCGATCAATCATCGCCATCGCGGCTGTCGTTCCGCCTCGTGTCGAACTTCCCCGCACCGTCTCATAACCGATTTTTTCCACGACCCGCGACACCAATTCTCCGTCACGGTGCTGCGAAATCATCGCCACGACGTTCTGTCTGCGGCAATGATAGGTTGATCCCAACAATCGACCGTGCCACGTCACCATCACTAGCGGTTTGCGTGCGCGCATGTAAGACTCAGGCCCCGAAAAGCCTGTCACACGCAGCCGCCAAGTCGCGCCGAGAATTAGAACGGCCAGATGGCCGAAGCGAGTGCCGAGAGTGAAGAGGAGACGATTCGTAGCAGCGTGGTCGTCAAAGTGTAAAGAACGGCAAGCGCGGAGTCGGTCGTGCTCACGGAGGAGTCACTGACGCCGCGAATCGTTGCCGCAGTGGCAGAAATAGATTCCCGAAAAATGCGCGGTGACTGCGACAGCTCGCTTACGCCGTACCGCACGGTGGCAATAGACGCATTGACTCCGTGCCGCACACCGAAGGTCGTGGATTTGCTGACACGCCCGGCAGGAGAACATCCCGCGCCGGCGTCAGCGGTCGGCGAGCAGAGTTGAATCACGACGCGCTTCGGCGCCATCACGTTGGACGGGTCATCCATCTGATCGAACGCGAACAGCATGGACGCGGACATTAGTACCGCCAGCAAAGTTGCAAAACCAAATAGTCTCATCAGAGCTCCCCTTTCAGTCAGTTCAAGGCCACTCTTAAAATCAGAGCACTCCCAGAAGCGCCCAATGTGTAATCGCCGTTGTGGGTCTCCAGACCCGCAATGGCACAAATCTAATTCCTCAACAATTCCATCCCTATCTCCGCAACGCGTTTCCCCGCACCCGGCTCTCCAAGCTGCGCATGAACTTTGGCAAGTTTCGCGCGCGCATTTCGAATCGCATCCGGCACAGTCAACAGCGGCAACAGCGCTCCGGCTAATTTATCCGGATTCGCGTCATCCTGCACAAACTCGGGCACGACTTCCTCTCCCGCGAGTAAATTCGCCATCGCGATATGCGGAACATTGACAATCCGCTTTCCAATCGCATAGCTCAGAGCCGAAGTCTTATAGAACACGACATACGGATTTCCGAAGAACGCGGCTTCGACAGTCGAAGAACCGGACTTCACCAGTGAAGCATTCGCGTGAGCCAGCAGTTCGTGCGAGACACCGCGCGCGCGTTTGATCGTGCTGTCTTTCAAGTATCTATCATAGAACTCCGGCGCCACTGTCGGCGACTCGGCCAGAATTGGCACCAGATCGGGAATCAGCTTGGTCAGGATGCGCACGGTCTCGACCACGACGGGCAAATGCCTGCGCAATTCCTGTTTTCTCGACCCCGGCAAGAGGGCTAAAACGCGGGCGTCCGGCTCAACTCCAAGACTCCTTAGGAACTCGCCTCTCGGGGGGATTTCTCCCGCTTCATCTAGAAGCGGATGCCCCACGAACCGCGCATTTCCGCCAAACCCTTGAAAAAGCTGCTCTTCAAAGGGAAAAATTACGGCGATTTGGTCGGCCAGTTTGGCTAACTCCGGCCCTCTCGCGGCTTTCCACGCCCAGACCTGAGGTGCAATATAATACAGAATTTTCGGCTTGTAAACACTTTGCCGCGAATTCAAATATCTTAACACACTGAAGTGCAAACCTGGGTAGTCAATAAGTATGATCAACTCGGGTTTTCGGGCCATAATTTCGCGCAAAACCGTCCGTCGGACATGCATGACGTAGGGGAGATGCCTGACGACCTCGGCGAAGCCCATGAAGGCCAGCCTCTTGGCGTGAAACAGCAGCTCGACTCCCTGCGCTTGCATCCGGTCGCCGCCCAAGCCGAAGAACTTCGCTTCAGGGAGCTGTTCCTTAAGCGCTTGAACGACGTGCGAGCCGTGCAGGTCGCCGGAGGCTTCACCGGCTGAAATGAAGACCGAGGGAGCCGTGTAAGTGCTTGATTCCGCGTTCAACGCTAACAATTGACGAAACGGGAGTTATTGATAAAAGGGAGTTTAATGTTTTGGCTTGCGGGAAAAGGTGCAAGCGTCCGGGGTGGACAGAGGCGGGCATCTTAATTGAACACATGGGCAAGCAGCTTGGTTCCCGGAGGTGTTCCGAAAAGAAGCCCCCGGACGATGCCGGGGGCTGTCTTGCAATTTGGGTTCAAAGAGGGATTACCGCAGCAGGACCATTTTTCTTGTGAGGGAATGTTGTCCGGTGTTTAAGTTATAGAAATAAACTCCCGAAGGCAAACGGGCGGCGTCGAAGGAGACGCGATGCGTTCCGGCGGTTAACGTCTCATTTACCAGTGTTGTTACCAATCGTCCCGTCACGTCATAGACTTTCAGTTTCGCGTTGCTTGCAATTGGCAAGGCAAACTCAATCTCCGTAGAGGGATTAAACGGATTAGGATAATTTTGTGACAGCGTGAACTCGGTTGGAACGCTCGCGGATTCCTTGGACTCTCCTTGAGTCGGGCTCAGCTGCTCAAACAGTCCGCGTTCGATGGACAAGGCGTGATCGCCGTCGCGGGCTTTCAAAGGGGCTGGAATCATCTGTGAGGCGGACATGCCGTCGAGCGATCCGCCTCCGCCCGCGCCAAGCTGCAAGCTCACGAGGTCCATCGCGACATAGATAGAATCCTCGTAGGTCAATCCGCTGCTCAAAAGCTCTACGCACGTTTCGATGGCGTCATCGTACTCGTTGCGGTTTTGATGATAGCTTGCGCGCAAACGTTCGCCTTGTACGCGGGCTTCATAAGAGTCTTCGTTTTCGATCATCGTGCTGAGCAGATCGGGAATCCAGCCCTGTCCGCTGCCGACGAACGCTTCGCAGACGACGACGTGTACAATAGCCGTCCACCGCTGTACTTGGGCGGGGGAGTTCTCTGCGACGTAGCGGAACAACTGCTGCGCGGCGGCATAGTCTTCTTCGGCTTCAAAAGCGAACGCGTCGAGCAGAATGTCATCGTATTCGTTGTCGTCGAGCGTGCCACCTTCACCCCGAGCGATTGGGCCGTCGTCGCCGATGGATGAGCCTTGTCCGCCACCAACTCCACCTCCGCACGTTCCCCACGCGGATGTTTGATATGGGTCAAAGTCCCACCTTGCTGGCGTCGTCGGAGTGAACTTGGTTGTGTCAATTCCATTCATCCAGTGTTGATCAGTGCAGGGGTATGTCGTCGTTCCGGGATAGCGCCATTCAATGTATTTTCCGCCTGACTTTCTGTTCTTCCAGTCGTTCTTTCCGCCGTCGCTTGTCCCATCATACGGAGGTGCGGGCGGATCAGAATCTATGACCGGAAGTGCAAGTGATCCCTGCATCGTCATCAAATGTGCGCAGCTATCTGTGAACAGATTACTGACTCCGCTTCCGCCAGTGTTGCCTTCGCCGCCGAATGAGGGCGAGGTTCCCCCAGCGCAAAAGACGGTGGATTGCAGAGTGCCCGAGTGAGGAGACAGATCAAAGAAGTTGCAGCAGCGGAAGTTCGGTGTGTTCGGCGCGGAGCCGAAGTAAACCGCGTACAATCCCGTGCGATCTCGGAAGTTGCAGCTTCGGAAATTGCCTGTCACTTTCTTGATGTAGGAGTTAATCCAGTCGCACTCTTCAATCGTCACTCCGTTGAAACCGACTTTACAGTTGTAGAGATACATCCCCGCGACCTGCGAATCGGCGGGCACGTTCGTGACCGTGGTGTTTTCCACGAACTGCGTGACAGTCGGGCTGTTCCACAACCGCAGACCGATGGCCTGATACTTCAGCTTCGAACAATCGAAATTGACGTGGTCAATCGAAACCGGCTCAACGGGCGACTCGACATAGAGCCCGTGATCCTTGAAATCCTGCAAATTGACGTAGTCCATTTCCACACTGCCGCCGTTGATCGTCAGGCCGTTCCAGCGCTCGCCTGCGTCTTTGGCTTTGAACGTGATCGGCGAGCCTGACGTGCCGATAGCGGTGAGAGAACCGTTGATGGTGATCGTGGCATTGGCGTCCACAACAATCTTTGTTCCCGGCAGAATAGTCAGCTCCGTTCCGGAGGCGAACGTTAAGCTGCTGTCCACGACGACGCTGTCTAACCAAGTTACGTCGGTCGTCACTGTCCCCCGCCAGTGGCGCGACCAAGCGGTGATGGTGGTAATGTGCGATGCGGCATTGACCGATTCAACGACGATTCCTGCCATTGTCGGCAACGATTGAGGATTGAATGTACTATTTGTATTGTCATATGCCTTGCTCGACGGATTGCTGAAATCATTAAACGTGTCACCCGCAACGAAGTAGTTACCGGGAAAGCCATGCTCACCTGCCCAAACATAATCGGCACGAGGAATTGGCCAGGGTTCTCCTTGAAACTCAAATGAATCATTGTGAAAATAGAGGAAATCAAAGCTGTCGAGTCCTGTCACAGTATTCTCGACCAACGTGTTTTCTCCTGTTGGAACAGTCTCCCAGCCATTGAACTCAATGCGAGCAGTCCAGTCATACAATCCGGTTGAGAGCTCCATATCATATCTCTTGTTGCCGCGAATATCTTGATCTCCATCCTCGTTGTAATGATAGATCATGAGCCCGTCACTCGGGGCCCAACGCTCCCAGAAAGTCTCCCGAGTTAAAGAGTAAGCAACAAAGTACTGACCGTCACTGTCATCGTAAGGATCTGTTCCTGAATCAACATATGCAGGTATCTTTACATATTGCTCATTTTCCAGGTGATCTCCAAGCTCTAAGTCCCAGTATGGTCGGTCAACTACAATAGGGTCAATCCAGTGTAGAACATTCATTCGCGACAAGGCATGAAAGGGTCCCGGCTGTCCCCTGAACCATGTACCGGATTTATCCCAAAATGAAGGACTGTAGCTCATAATGTCATAACTGCCGACGGGAATATGATGACTTGCGTTTGATCCGTTTCCGTCATCTTCAAATGTGTGGTCAAGTCCGAGATCATGGCCGAACTCGTGCGCGAAAATACCCAAGCCGCCCCAATATGAATCTATGATTGGGTCAGGTGAACTTGTGGTAAGCGATATCCATTCAATCGAACTACTCCAGCCCGTGCAGCCCCTGATAGAAATGTATTCACCATTCGCATTTGTATCAGTAGGTGACGTGTATCCGAGAATTCCACCCCACCCTCCTCCTGAGGTCCAAGAGTAAATGGTCGTGTCCCCGCCATTTATTGTCGTGTCAGCCTCTGCATGGCCATAGATGTTCAGGAATACATAGATGGAAACATCGTCAGGGTCACTGAGAAAGTCGGCGAGATTCCTTTGTGCATCTACTTGGGACATGATGTCTCTCACGAACTCGCTTCCGCCGGAATGATCTTGGCATTGATTGGGAACGAGCCAGGTTGTGTCACTGCAAAGAAACATTCCTCCAGTGGTTGTATCTGCAACGACTTCTCCGGTAACGAGTTTGTTTCCAAATGACTGCTTAAGGAAGTAATCTGTTACGCTTCTCTCATCCGCAGAGCTAAAAACAGTGGAGGCCCAGCTTGGTAGTGTGTATGTGGTCGGATATGTAGCTCTTCGCTGTAATCCTGTGCAAGAGCCTTGCTGGCCAAACGGTAACGAATCATATGGGGCGATTGCTGCCGAGTCGGCAGCGCAAATGACCCAGAGCACTTTTGTTTCACAATTTGTGCATTCCATGGTCGGATCCGGAGGGTCGGCGATGTAACAGAACGGGTCTCCTGGAAGCAATGGCTCGTATTCAGTCGCGTGAGCAAGCAGCGCTAAAACAAGTACGTAAAATATGCGATACATGTTACAACTCCCTGCGATTTGTGTTAGTGGAATGAAACGAATTTTTCCCGATATAGTTTGTCTTTTACTTGTACACTCAAGAAATATATTCCTGCCGGTAGCGGCTGGAGGTATAGTGTTCCCCCTATGGATCCCGATGCCACTCCTTCAAAGATCAGTCGTTCGTTGAGTATCGTTTGTCCCAATACGTTGAATACTGTCACAGAATACTCTCCTGGAAAGCCTTTTAGAGTGACCGTCAACCTCTGCGCGGAAAGCCATTGGATCTGCAGCCCGCTGCCGCCTTTAAGATAAGGCGGACGCTCTGCTACCGCAGTCAATCGCGTCGTATCTACTGAGTAATACAGTTCCCTGCGTCCTCCCGTAAGCCCGTGTCGAAAGACAAGTGTCGCGCCGTCGGCCAAAAGACACGGACTATCTTCCCGTGTAAAGGTACTGCAAACAGGTGCAGGTAAGTAAAAGGCTTGGCCCCAGACACCATTATTTCGTTCACTCATCCAAACATCGCCATGATTAGGACCTTCTCTGTAAAAGAACAGCCTGTTGTTGTCTGGGGATAGGCAAACGTGCATGTCGTTACCCCAATCATTTATACTATCCCCAAAGTCTATAGCCACCCCCCATGTTCCGTCACCAAGCCGTTCGTGATAGTATAGGTCACCACCAGACGATACGACCAGCATGGTGCCATCCCGGCTGATACGCGCAGATAGCTCGTTAAACTCTGTATTAACAGTCGGACCGAGATTGACCTTGGGACCCCATCCCGAATCTGTCCTAACCGAATAGACCACATCAAACCCGGTCGGCGAGCCAGGTGGAAAATCACAAAAATACAGCGTGTCTCCAGATGGAGATTCACTCGGCGATAACTGGTCTCCTGGGTCGTTAATTTCCGGCGGTAGCAGCACAAATTCTCCCCAAGCGCTGTCCACATGAGATCTCGTTGACAAATAAAGGTTTGAGAAAGAAGCTTGGCCATATAGCCTTAGCCCATCGTTCGTTATCCAAACATCCTGAATACCCGACGCGGAGAACGTAAGAAGCCGCTGTGGCTCTGTCCACTGCGCAAAACTTTTCGCACTCAGCAAAAACAAAACAGCAAACCCGATCAGGTTTGCCGTGAATTTTATCATTCGTGGTGTCATCCGTGCCTCCGAAATTCCGTCGTGGCCGTGTGTTGAGTTCATTATAAATGACCAATCCGACATTGTCAAGCCCTCCAAGTTCGCGATTATCTTTGCAGTTCGTCTCGCAAATGCAAAAAAAAACACTTTCCAAACGCAGGCTGCAATTTCACAGCACAACTGAAGAGGCAAGTACGTCAAAAGAAAACGGAGCGGTATCACCCGCTCCGCCCTCATCAATCAGACCCCCTACTCTCTTCCGGTAGCGATTTCGGTTGTGCCGATTTTCTCGAGGATTTTTACAGCGACTTTTAGAGCGTTCAGACCGTCTTCTCCGGTCACAGGAGGTTGAATACCATTCCTAATCGCTTCGAAGAAGGCGCGCTGTTCCATGTCAATCGCGTTGCCTTCGGGCGCGCTGGGGCCGCCCATGATGATTTTGCGTTTGACCGCGCCCTTCTCGATTTCGCCGAGCATCATCGTGCCCGGCTCGTTCGCTTCGTCGGCATGCGCTAATCTGAATTGCTGCACGTCGCCCTTGCCGAAGTCAAGCGAGATATAACTGTCTTCAGAAAACATTCTGAGCTTGCGCATGGGATTCGCGCTGATTCTGGACGCGGTCACGTTCGCCACGCCGCCGGACGGAAACGTCAATCTGGCATTGGCGATGTCCGCCGCTTCGCTGATGACCGCCACGCCGGACGCGTCAATCTGCGAAGGGAACTCGCCCATCAATTTCAAAATCAAGTCGAGATCGTGAATCATCAAATCGAGCACGACGGCAACGTCCGTGCCGCGCGGTTTGAATTGCGCGAGCCTGTGCGCCTCGATAAATTTCGGACGCGGATAGTTGCTGCCCAGAGAACGAAAGGCGCGGGAGAATCTCTCGACGTGCCCGACCTGCAAAACCAATTTTTTGGAGCGCGCCAGCGACACCAACTCTTCACCCTCGGCCACCGTCGTTGTAATCGGCTTCTCCAAAAAGACATGCCTGCCCGCTTGCAGCGCCTGCTTCGCCACCGCATGATGCGAGGACGTGGCCGAGACCACCAGCACCGCGTCACTTTGATCAATAACTTGTGCCAACGAACCCGCGGCCAATCCGCCGAACTGCTCAGCCACAGACTGCGACTTCTCTCCGTCAACATCAAACACGCCCGTCCACACCACGTCAGAATTAGCGGACAGCAAGCGGCAATGAATGGTTCCCAAAAACCCCGCTCCAATAACACCTACTCGAAAATCAGTCACGAGAAATAAACCTCATGTGAAAATAAACGGTCAACCCCGCGCTCAGGAAACACGCGAAGGCGAAGATCAATAGCGGCGCCGCGGAAAGCGGTTCGTTCGAAACGGTCGGATCAATCACCAGCACCGCCGCGATGACGCCGGCAATCCCCGCAGTAATGGCAAAAGCATTTCGCAATTTGCGGTTGCGACGGGTGGATTCCAAGCGATCAAAGGAGGGAATCTGCACAGGGCACCTCAGTCTGAGGGTTAGCAAGAAATATGAAACAAGCGGGCAGTCCGTGCGTCAGCGGCGCAAGCGGGCTTTCAAAAGCGCGAGGTCTTCCGAACTCACCATGGACAGCGACATCACGGCCGCGCCGTAAAGAATCAAAAGAGTGAAACCGTAAACCAAAAATTTCCACAACAGCGCCGCGTCTCCAATCAGGCCAACCGCCGGCAACGCCAGCGCGCCGCTCGCAACGGCAATCAACAACAGCTTAGACAAATACCCCCACGGCAGCACCGACTTAAGCGGCAGCGCAATCGCCTTGGAAATCCACAAGAGCAAACCCGCGTTGATAACATACTCAGAGACCAGCACCGCCAACGCGGGTCCCCAAAGTCCGAACAGAGGCAAAAAAATCCAGCTCATGCTCGCGATCATAATCAGATTCGCAATCGACGCGTACATCACACTGCGCGAGCCGTTCAAACAAAGCGAGGTCTGGTAAAACGACGTCACGCGCATCGGAATCATACAACCGATAATCAGCAGGGGCAACGCCCCTTCCAGATAGTCGGATGTGTAAAGAATCGTGATGATTTCTTTGTGTTGGAACAACACCAGCGCGAAGACCGGATACATGAGCAGAGCCGTTCGCTTAATCCACCGGTGCCACAGATCGCGAAAGTCCTCGAACTTCTTCGCCACCGCAAGCCTGCTCAAGTCCGGCGTAATCGAATCAATGATGCTGTAGGGAATCAGCGGTATGAGCGGCAATTCGCGCGCGCCAACCGAGTAGGAGGCAAACCGGGCGGGTGTGTAGGCCGCCGACACCATCAGCTTATCCGTCTCAATCGCAATCTGTCCCGCCATCGATTGTACCGCGACGTCAGCCGAAAATTTTAATTGCGCGCGAAAATTCTGCCACAGCGGAGACAGCGCCGGCCCCGCAATCTTCAAGTAAAGCATAACCAGCACAACGAACTGCAAGACGGCAAATCCGTTTAGCGCGAGCAAAAATGTCCTGAGCGACGCATCTCCCCAAATCAAAATCACCAGCGATGACAGCTTCAATAGCGACAGAGCAAACCGCACCAAAGCCGACAACGAGCGCCGATTCGCCGCGACGAACATGCTGGTCGCGATAAACGTCGGAAAGCTCAATCCCAGAAACGTACTGAACAAAAACGATTGCTCAGCCAGTCCCGGACTGTCAAAGCGCGCCGCCGCATAATCAAGCGCCAGATAAAACGCCGCCGACGCGATAACCGAGATGCCCATCGCCAAAAACAGCGTCCGCCGTGCGATGGCCCCTTGCTCCTCAGGCTTGGCCGTGCTGTAAAAATAGGTCAGGCTTCTGGGCAGCCCGAAAATCGCGACATTCCACACGATACTGGCCAGCACCATGAACTGCCGCCACGCGCCGAATTCCTCCTGCGAGATCAATCTCACAAGGATCATCGTAAAGGCCATGCCGAACACGCCTTCTGCCAGCCCGCCCAGCATGTACACTAAGGTACCGCCGCCCGTCTGTGTCCGAGTCGTCACAAGGCTTCGATTGCGCGGAAGTGAACCATGCAGAAAGGTAACAAAATCAAAGAGAACCCGCAAGCCGGAGCAAAAAAAGACCGGGCAAAACCCGGTCTAATCCGCACACATCCTGCTCGCAAGACTAATCTTTCTTCCTTCTAAAAGCGACCAGAACTTCGAAGGGGTCGCCGTCCGCACTGAACTCAATCACAAACACCGTGATTCCGCGTGGCTGCGCAGCCACATGTGGCCCGCCGCTGAAGACCTGTGGCAAAGACAGATTGAACGAATCCTGTGAATTCACAAGCTCTTTCTTGGCCGCACCCGCCACCACCTTCATAAACTCGCCGACTGCATCACGGACATCCTCTTCGCTCACGTCACCTTCCGCCGTCGAAAGCATCTTGCAAGCCATTTTGGTGGCAAGCTCCTTCGATAGGGTCACGGACACCGACCCTTCAGCATTCCCCGAGAGACCGATCGTCCCGGAATAATATCCCATGGACTTGGCATCGGGCGATAAGCGCAAGCCTGTGCGCTCGCACTCCATACCAGCCATCTGCTTCATCGTGTCCACCGTAGCGGTCACGAACGGATTGATGTAATCCGCGTCAATCGAAAGTTTCTCTCCTGTCATGGACAGATTCACGTACTGCGCGAGTTTTTGAGAAATTTCATGCGGCTGAAGCGGCGTCAACAGGATATCTTCGGCATCTTCACCGACAGAGTTTTGTGCGGTGAATTTGCCGGTCAAGCTTGTCACAATCAGAATCGGGCACGTCACTTGGTTCGAGGCGGCACGAACGGCTTTAAGTCTCGCTGCGGCAGTATCGCCCGCCTCCGGCCAGAAGTAGAGCGCCAGATTGAACATCGAGATCCGTGCCACAGCGTCCTCGGAAGAAACACTCTGAACATTGACGTCGTGCTCTGCCAATAGCCTCGAAACAATCTGCTCCTGCAGCCGGGGAAAACCAATCAATGCGACTTCTGTGCTCATGGACTCTGTGTCGTGTAGTTATAGATTAGGCGGTAATCAATGTAGTGCTCTCTTGAATCTTCAAGGCAAGCATCTTCTGGTCAAAGGGTTTGGTGAGATAGCTCTGGGCGCCTGCGGCGAGCGCGTCCTTCACGAAGTTCATATCGGTTTCAGATGTCAACATCATCACAGCAATTTGCTTCGTCGCGGGATCGGACTTGATCTTTTTCAAAACCTCCAATCCGGTCATTCCGGGCATATTCCAGTCCAGAATCACGAAGGAAACTTCAGCGTTCTTTTCGGCTAATACGGCAAGGGCCGCTTCACCGTCAGCCGCCTCAAGCACCGTGTGTCCCATTTCTTCGCAGCTTCTCTTTACGATGCGCCTGATCGTCGTCGAATCGTCAACAGACAATATGGTCATGTCAATCCTCTAAAGTTCTGGGTGTTCTGATTGGGGTAAATTCGTGGGAGAGCTGCGACGCCGCAGCCAACGGGCTTCTTTGAAGCAAAGCATAGACCAACATAAATCAAAAGCGCCCGGACAAGAGTATCGTCCGGGCGCTTCAAGTATACTTAAACAATCTCTACAATTTCGCAAAACCGTTCTGCAGGTCCTGCCTTAAGTCGTCAACATCTTCGAGTCCAACAGACAACCGAATCAGCCCGTCCGTGATCCCCAATTTTTCCCTCAAGTCACGCGGAATCGTGGCGTGGGTCATAATGGCTGGATGGTCAACCAGCGATTCAACACTGCCCAATGACTCCGCCAGAGCAAACAAATGCAAGCCGCTCACAAACTTGCGCGCAGCCTCAAGCCCGCCTTTCAATTCAAGACTGACCATCCCCGCAAACCCCGACATCTGCTGCATCGCAAGCGCTTGTTGCGGATGCGATTTCAAACCCGGATAGCGCACCCAATTGACATGCTTACTGGTCTCCAAATCTTTGGCCAGTATGGCTGCGTTCGCCTGATGCCGCTCCATCCGCACGGCCAACGTCTTGATACCGCGCAAAGTCAAAAAGCAATCCATCGGTCCCGGCACTGCGCCGCAGGCATTCTGAATATATTTCAGTCTCGTGTAAAGCTCTTCATCACTCGTAACCAGAGACCCCATCACCACATCGCTGTGACCGTTCAGATATTTCGTAACACTGTGCATCACCAAATCAGCGCCGAGCGCCAGCGGCCGCTGAAAATACGGCGTCGCAAATGTGTTGTCCACCGCGACTTTCACGCCCTTCGCCCGCGCGATTTTTACGATAGCAGAAATATCCACGAGTTTGAGTAGCGGATTCGTCGGAGTTTCGAGCCAAATCCATTTCGTCTTCGGAGTAATGCTCTTCTCGACCAAATCAAGATTCGTCAAATCAATAAAATCGGACGCTATGCCCTGCCTCTCACGCACATACTTGAAGATGCGAAATGTCCCGCCATAGACATCGTCACCGGACAGCACATGATCACCGGCGGACAGCGTGGCAATCAAGCAATCAATAGCTCCCATGCCGCTCGCAAAACACAGCCCGAACTTCCCGCCTTCCAGCGCAGCGATAGACTCTTGCAGAGCCGTTCGCGTGGGATTGTCCGTGCGCGAATACTCATAGCCCAAATTCTTCCCGAGCTCCGGCTGAACATAAGTAGACGTCTGAAAAATCGGCGTCATAATCGCGCCGGTTGAAGGGTCGGGAGTCACTCCCGCATGCAAACAAAGTGTTGAAAATTTCATTGCCAAGTAAAGTAAGAATGTAACGGCGGCCCCTGTGGCTGCCGACAGGTAGTCATTCAATCAGAGTCTAAAACTGCGTCTCGAACCAATCCGCGCCGCCTCTCAATCACATACGATCCAATTCCAAACAGCAAAAAAGTCGCGCCAACCATCTCACACGTTTCTTCTGCAATATGCAGCGGATGACTAAGTCCGCTCGAAAACACGAGCTGTTTGCCGGGCATGCTGTCATCGGAAAGTTCGAGCACAATCACAAGAATCCACAACAGCAATCCAACCAAACCAAACCAGAAGCTCGTCCGCGACACCGTCCGCAGCCGCAGCATGAGTTTGCCTAACATCGCAATCGCAATCACAATCGGCACGGCGAAAACATACACCCAATCCGAATAGCCGTAGTTCTCAGAAATCCAACCCTTGTAGATTGCTGCGCCGAACGATTCGTGCAGGCTCGCCGTTTCGTCAATCGAAAGATATAAGAATCCGACGGCCACAAAAATCCACAGCCACGCTCGGTCCTCGCGGTAAGCAAAATAGGCCGCTACCGCCAGCGCCAAAAGCTGTGAACTGGAAAACCAAACAGCAAACGTATTCTCATTACCCAGATTGACCGCCCGGTTAAGCGTCACTATCGACGTCGGCCAGATATTGAGTATCATTAAAAGAAACTCAACACCAAGAAGACAAAAAAATCCCCGCCAAAGCAGTGTCATTCGCGGCTCCCGTGATAAAGCGCCAGCGGAACTCAGTCCGGCCTCACGCTGGTCATTTCCAGCACCGCGCGCGCAGCACCGTCAACTCTCCCGCCTTCACGTTTACCTTCGGCAAATCATGTCGCAAGAGCGTCTCGCCGCTTCCCCCTTCATAGATAACGCGTAAGTCATGTTCACCCGGCGGCAATTGAAAATCGGCAACGTAAATCCGGTCCGGCAACGTCTCCCACGAGCGCGTGTCCGCAGCTTCCGTCGCGGCGCCCAGAATGTTCATGCCGAGACCTAAGATAGTGCCTAAGCCTTCACTCTCTTTGTTGCCCGCTCGTTCGGCTGCTTCCTTAGCCGCATACTTTATCAGCGCGCGCGTAATCGCTCGAGTCGTGATCGCAGGCTGCCGATCCGATAAATCCTGCCGTAATATCCTGCTGATAGGTGCGGCGAACTCCGCCAATTTATCAACTCCTGTTCCACGCACCGACACGCGCCGCACATCCGTCCCGCGATAATTTTCGGGATAATACGGCACGGCCACTCGCAAAAGATACTCGAACTTAATCTTCTCGTGTCCGGAATAGGCTCCGCGCAAATACAAATCCTGAGCAAACAGATTCCGCGCCAAATCATCGCCGAAGTTTGTCCTGTCCGACGTCAATATCGGGAAGATTAGATTGTTTTCCAAAATCTGCGGCGCGATTCCCGCCTCGCACAAAACTATCACACGGCCCCAAGTCGGATCGAAATCTTTGTCCACGTCCGGGCAGCGCTCAAGTAGCCGCTGCTCCTGCTCGCTCGCGCCAACCTCTCGCAGCGCCGCATAAGTCGAGCGGCATAGATAACTCGGCTCGTCAATACCGAAGAACGGATAAAGTTTCTGCGCGTGTTGATAGGAAATCCACGCGTCATTATGTTGACCGTAGGATTCATACATCGCGCCCGAGAACCACTGCAAAAACGGATCGTCTTTATAAGTGTGCTTCGATTCGCGCGCGTTGACTTCGAGATAAGTCGCAATCCGTCGACCTTCCACGACCGCGGAAGACGGCTCACCCTTCATCAGATAAGCAATCGCCTGATAGTAGTGCAGTATCGCCTTGTCAAAGACCGTCCCCTGATAAGCTCGCACGCGATCCGACGTCGTTAGCGCCGCCGCTTCCCGTGAAAGACTTTTCGTCAAACGGTCTTCAGCCAGTCGGTCCGCTTCCTTCAGCGCCACCAGAGCTTTGTCGTATTGCCCTGCTTCCAGAGCCAGCAGCCCAAGATTCAGCAGTTCGTCCACGCGCTCGGTGCTTTTCTTAACACCTTTTTCGTAAGCGGCCAAAGCTTTCTCAGTCGAAGTCGAACGCAGGTCTTTCCGCACCTCTTCCATCAACAAAGTCCGCTTCCCCGCGCACCCAAACACGAGCAACACAATGAGAAATGCGCCGAGAATGCGCGCATTCCCCCCCGGTCGTCCGGGGGGGTTAGGAGGGGTTAAGCTACCGGGCAAGAAAGAATTACTTCGCAATTAAAAATGCTTCAAGAAAATTCAAGAAATTAAAGACATTGCGTCAGCGCAAGGTTGCCTACTCTTCAAGCAGGCTTACGGCTTGTAGTTCTTTCGCGCGATGTATTTCTTGATCTTCTTCTGTCCGATCCAGACCTTTTCGTTACTCTGTATGTGCGTCAACGTCAAGTCAACCTGATAAAACGCAACTTTCTCTTTGCCTTCCTGATCGAGAATCTTATTAATTTCACCTAAAAGCATAAAGTCCGCGCCGAGTTCCAGTCCGAATTCTTTCATTGTCTCAAGCGAGGCGTTCGCTTGTTGATCTTCACGCTCTTCGCGCACGCCGCCGCGCTCAGTTTTGTCGGCGACGACCCGCACGTCGCCCGAGTTCACAAACGCGCGCTCGATATCACCCACGAACGTTCCCGTCGCGATATGCTCATCAGACAGATTACGGATATTGCCCACGATCACCGCCGGGTTTTTGCCGTTATCACGCAGAAAATTCGCCAGCCAACGTTGCGACAGCGCGTCCTGAATCATCTCGTCTGCCACCAGACGGCTGTCGGTGTCATTCCAGTTTCCCGACAAATCCACAGTTTCTTGGACATCAATCCTCGAAACCTTCTTGCCGCTCGAGCAGCTAATCAACGAAAAACTTGCCAAGGCGAGCGCCAGAATCCACAGAGTTCTCATCATCAACTCCAGAAATTTTAATTGTTTACTGGGGGCTATATCCCCAAACACGAATTACTCAATATACACTTCATTAGACACGTATTCAACCGAAAGGTTGAGTCGTGGGGTGTTGGCACCTGTCAGACCTTTATGTGCGCCGTTCAAACCCATATAACAGCCTTGACTCTATGCACAATACAGGCTATCTTTTCGATACTTTTCCGGGTGTCGAAACAATTCAATAATTTAGGGAGACTAATTATCCGCGCATATTCTGCAAAACGGTGGCTATTTCAATGTTTGTTCCCTTATTGCTCTTGATCACTGCAAATGGGACGAATGCACTCAATATCCTGCACACGCATACGTTGTCTGATACGATCATTACATCATTCACACCGTCGGCAGGTATCTATTATCATGAAGTCATCGCGCCCTCAAGTGGCCAATTGTCTTCTACTGTTAGAGACTCAGGCGGAAACCCCATAAGGTTCGTGCACCCTTCAAACGGCGCATGTCTCACCGCACAAGTATTTATTACTAACTCTCAACACAGCCTCAAGAGTATAGCTGCCGTAACGTCTGGAGTTGGAGTTGCTGTGTTGCGATCGGCAGAGATTGCAAAGTTATGTGCGGACAACTCTTCCGATTGACTTTCCTACCCAAGATAGTCTTGGTTTTCGCCCTCCTCGTTGTATTGTTATCAGGGAGGGCGTTCTCCTCTATTGTCTTTGTTTCGGAGGGTGAGCGAATTCAAGATGCGGTTGAACTCTTTCAACAGGCGACACTCTGATTGTGTCGCCGGGCTTGTATGAAGAGTCGGTGGTTGTCCATGAGTTGTCTTTGCATCTTGCCAGTCGTTGGCTGCTAAGCGGAGACACATGCGACATATCTGCTACAATTCTTCAACCGAGTGTCGCAAACTCTGATTCTCTATCTTGTCTCGCTTTTACGGGATGTGCCGATGAGCACAGTACAGTTTCAGGACTAACGATGAGAGGTGGCAAAGGGACGGTATGGAGTGAGATTGAAGGCCGTGCTGGCGGAGCTGTTTTTGTTTTTGGAACTAACCTGCGAATTGATCATTGTGTCATCACAGCATGCAGTTCGCTTGTAGGTGGGGGAATCGCATGTATCGGAACATCGCAGTGCCCCGCGGGGCTGGAAGCACGTCAATGTACGATTGACAGTTGCATGGCATCGAATTGGGGAGGCGGTTTGTATGGTATTCATTCTTCTTTGCAGGTGACGGAGTCTTCACTAAGAAGGAACGCATGCGGCTTTGAGGGTGCTGGTTGTTCGGCCATAGACTGCATGATTGAGTATTCACAATCAAAGTTTTTAAGAAATTCCGGTCAGCTCGGGGGGATCGTCGTGAACGGCTGCACTGGCTCAATCGAGAGTTGCGAGTTTTCACACAACATCTCTTCGCTTGATGGAGGAGCTGCAGACTTGACTTGTTCAAACTCGAACGTGCATGTGATTTCAAACATCTTTGCTTCGTCACAAGCTAGCGAGGGTCTCATCTCATTTTGCTGTTTTCCCGATGCAGAGGTTCGGTTCATCGGAAACATAGTTGAGCACACGGTAGGCAATGGCGAAGCGGCAATACTGATCGCAGGCATTGAGGGGGATTTCAGTTACAACATAATAAACGCACTTTCCGGATTTCGACACACAATTTATGCCTTTCAGCAGACTTCGGTGCGGTTTCATCATAACTTCTTCTCAAACAACGTTAACGACGTTGCAATTCTCTCGCAAGGTCCGGACTTCGAAGGCTCGCTGGACTCCAACTGGATTGCGGGAAACAGCGGTCCGTGCTTTGACGACCCGGTAATGCCGGCGGAATCAATGGATGTAAGGCTAAATTGGTGGGGGCACCAAACAGGTCCGTATCATGTTATCCTCAATCCAAACGGGCAAGGAGACACACTTGGTTGGAGCATGGCAATGTTTGAACCATGGTTGCAATCTCCGCCTGACACCTCACTCTCCAGTAACAGTTCCGAAGTTCCTGCTCCAGTGCAAGCAACCTGGCGCATACTATCGTTGTTTCCCAATCCATTTAATAATGTGCTGAAAGTCGAACTTGCAGGATTCGCCGGAAGCGATTTTTCGATCGCGATGTTTGATCTTCTTGGCAGACAGATCATGGTTTTTCGACCGGGAAGGGTGACGGGTGGGGCGATTCAGCTCACGTTGCCGCAGAAATTGAGTTCAGGAATCTACTTTTTTATGGCATACGACGGAACTTTTTCAGAAACTCGGAAAGTTGTTCTGCTCAAGTAGAGCAGAATGCACATAGTTTCTCGCCTCCTTGCAATACGAAGCCCGTCCCCAAGTGGACGGGCTTAGCACATTCACTACCCCTTCTACTTATCCCGTAGCTTGCCAAGCGTACTGTCAATCAAACTTGCTAACTTATCACCCGCGCCGTCAATCGCCTGGTGCAAAGTCATTGCCGAGTCCGATACCGCGACAGGTTTCAGACCTACAAGCCGGGCTTCCATCATACAGCGCTTGTCATTGACACCTTCCTTTATGCTGTTTTCGTCACTCAAATGAACTTCCACGCGCGTAATATGCCTGCCGACGTGGCGCAGCGCATTCTCCACTTTGTTGCGGACATAGGCATACAACTCTTCAGTTCCTTCAATATTGCGGTCTGTGTTGACATTAACTTGCATCATTCGCTCCGTAATTTTCTATCGATGAATTCACTAACTCTTAAACGCTATAGCCACCGGATTTCTCCCCAGCTTTTCCACCCGCTCTCACACCTTCTCATACATCTTCAGCAGCACCTCGTTCTCCAAAAACCACCCCTCCGGCGTCAGCCGAAAAACTTTCTCGTCCATCACCCGCAAATGCGCGGGCAGAAGAGCCGCCGCTTCCCAAAGTTTTCGCGCGAGTATGCCTCCCCAAGCCGCCTGGCAGTCGTCCCACAAAATCCCTTCCTTGCGCCGCAGCCTGACCGAAATCCACTCTTCCCACTGCTCTCGTTCGCTGTTCTGCCACTCCCGATCCGCACAAATTTCCTTCGCCAGCACGCGTCGTTCATACTCATGCAAATCCGCCACGTTCGCAAACCGCCTCGCCACTCCGTCAAACGAATGCGCCGACGGCCCGATGCCTAAATATGGTTTCCCCTCCCAATAAACTTGATTATGCACAGAGCGAAAACCCGGCTTGGCAAAATTCGAAACTTCATAGTGCTCAAACCCCGCTCGCTCAAGCGTCTCGTGTGTCAGCAAGTAAAGCTCCGCTTCAAAATCCTGCGACAACGGCTCCAAAACTCCCTGTTCGAGCCACTTTCCATAGGGAGTCTGCTCGTGATATTCCAAATTGTAAAGCGACACATGATCCGGCTCACAAGCAAGCAGTTGCTCAAGATCCGAAAGCCATTCTTCGCGAGTCTCCCCCGGCAACCCAAAAATCAAATCCATGGACAGATTCGTAAACCCCGCCTCCCGCGCATGCTTGACTGTCTGAAGCGTCTCACCCGCCGAATGATCCCGATACAGCAAGCGCAGCTTCCGCTCGGAAAATGACTGGCACCCCAAGGAAAGTCGATTTATTCCCACATGCTTAAGCTCCCGCAGCCCCTCCAAATCCAAAGTTCCCGGGTTAGCTTCCAACGTCACTTCACAAGAAGTCACGTCGCCAATCTGCGAAATACCGTTCAGCAATGCCTCAAGCTGTTCCGGCGAATGCAACGACGGAGTCCCACCCCCAAAGTAAACAGACGTTAACGCTCCGTTTGCCCAACTCGCCTCACGAGGCAAACATGCCGATAACTCTAACAGGATAACCTCACAAATCCTCGCCAGATCACCCTGCCTCGGAACTTTCTTAAAAAAGTCGCAATATGGGCACAGTCTGCGGCAAAACGGCAAGTGTAAATATATTGCAACTGGCACTACTATTGCCCTTTATGGCATTTGTGATGTTAGGGTCTCGCACGTGATGGCGTAACCATTTGTTTTTACTAAGACCAAATTGTCTATACTTTTGGCTGGGGCAAATCCTCCAGCCAATTGGGCAAAGTCTGCCATTTTGAGCCAGCGAATGATACCGGACCCCAGTCAAACTGAAGTTAAGAAGTCCGCATTGCAAGCGCAACCGGAACAGGAAAGCTCCGCCCGGACTGCGCAACCCGCTTCCGACAGTGCCAAACGCGCACGCGGACTGGCTGGCTTGATCACGAGTTTGCTGACACGAAACGGTCATTCGTCGGATGAATCAGCGGCCGATCAGCCGCCCGAACTGCTCGATTTGCTACTCGAAGGCCCTGATGCCTTGGTCGTCATCCATTGCGAGCGCGGTGAAGTCATCGAAGCCAGCAAGCGTTTCTGTGACTGGTCGGGCCGCACTCGTGAGGAGCTTCTGGGCCGTCCCCTACTGCAGATCTTCCCTGAAAGTGAACAGAAGATCGTCCGCACGCTCTACGAAGATGCCGGCGCAGGCGGTGTCCACGTCATCGAAATTACGCCTTCTGATCCGACAGTTGCAACACGACTGATAGAATTCACAGCCCGCCGCTCCGAATCCGGTAGCGGCGAATTTGCTCTCTTGGTCGGGCGCGACGTCGGCGAACGCGCCATTTCCGAGCGCTATTTGCGCATGGAACGGGATCGCCTAAGCACGTTCATTCGTGCCATGCGCGACGGGTTGGTGCTCTTAAGCATCGGCGGTGACGTCGTCTATGCCAATCCCACCATGGAAACGTTTTTCGAGTCCTACGAGTTGCCGATTATCTGTCATCGCTGGCTGAAAGAGTTTTCCAAGGACGACAAGACCGATTTGCAGGGTTTGACCTCAGCCTACGGTGGCAGAACTCAGATGCTGGAATCAGGGGACGGCCGCACCTTCCTCGTGTCGCGCAGCTTCCTGTTTGAAACAGGCAAGCCCAGTCAGGTGATGCTGATGGCCAAGGACATCACTGAGCAGGCGATGATGGAAAGGCAAAATCATCTGTTGGAACTCGAACTCACCCGCGAATCCAAACTCGCCGAATTCGGCATGTTGGTCGCGGGCATCGCGCACAATTTGAACGGCCCCTTGACGGGGATTCTCGGCATCTGCGATCTCTTGAAGGCAAAAGGAACCGCGACGAGCGAAATAGACCAAGTGCGCAAACAGGCTACAATCATGCGCGACTTGATTGCCAATCTCTTGCAAAAGTCGCGTAACGAGCGTGAAGTCGAGCCGCGCGATCTCGATGTCCGTGAAATTATCGACACCGAGTTAAGATTTCTCGAAGGCAATCTTTTCTTCAAGCATCAGGTAAGCCAGAATATCTTGATTGCCGAAGAGCTGCCGACCATCTACGGAGTGTACATAGATCTCTCGCAGGTCATCGGCAATCTGGTGCGCAACGCCATTGACGCGATGCACGAGTCTCCCAAAAGACTGCTGACGATAAAGGCATACTTGCAAGAGCGCTACTTGGTCCTGCAGGTTGCGGACACGGGCGCAGGCATCAGCAAGGAACTGAAGTCGCGCATCTTCGAGCCCTTCTTCACCACCAAGCCCAAACAACACGAAGCGCCCGAGGGTCAACCAACGGGCACAGGCTTAGGGCTGTCGTCGTCACGGGCCATCCTGGCCCGCTATGGCGCGCTGATAGAAGTGGAGTCAGAAGAAGGCGCTGGCACCACCTTCACGGTAAGATTCCCCATCGGCAGAAAACCCGAACTCCTCCCCCGCGCCTAATCGCAAATTGGCGCACCTGACAAAAATGCAGCGGCTGGCCCAGTGCCCGCCGCTTTTTTTGTCTCACAAACTTCCTCCGTTTCACCAAAAAACTAGACAGAGAGATACTTGCTGGAGAGATACTTGCTGGAGAGATACTAGGTCGTGCTTCCAAGCACGACTCTAGACAGAGAGATACTTGCTGGAGAGATACTTGGTGGAGAGATACTAGGTCGTGCTTCCAAGCACGACTCCGAATTTCCCCCCGTTCCTACAGGGGGACAAAAGGGGGGTCAAACTCCCAAGCAAACTCACTGACTGCCTATCACTTGTCATCCTGAACGCAGTGAAGGATCTCGTAACAAACGCCACCACCCCAAACGTTCACCACAACGCAACGCCCGCTCGTCATCCTGAACGCAGTGAAGGACCCCTCTGAACTCCCTTCCTCCGTTCACGGGGGAAGGGCCGGGGATGGGGGCCTCTCACTTCAATAAAACCACTTTCCGCACAACCGCCCTCTCCCCCACAGCAGCCCTCAAAAAATAAACCCCACTCGCCATCCCAGCAGGCGCAACATAAGAAATCATAGAGGAAGAAAGCCGCCCCCGATAAATCACATCCACCTCTCTCCCCAACAAATCATACAACGTCACCGAGACATCCGAATGCAACGGCGTTTCCAGCGAAATCCGAATCGTGCTGTTAAAGGGGTTGGGAAAGATACTTGCTTGCAAAGTTGCCTCGTTCACTGGAGGAACGGATGCACTGCCTGACATATCATCACTAAACAATCGATTAATGAAAACCTCACGATCTCTATCCAAACTACTATGCCACCCATGCCCCCCAACATATAAGACGCATGAATCATCTATTGATAGAGCAAGGCCATAAGTGCGAAGTGAGTCCTCAACCACAATGGAGTCAACGGTATTACCATTGAGATCTAAAATGCCGATTGCTGTGTTTAATGTTGCCTCGAACCGAGTCTGCTTTCCACCGCAAAACACCAAGTAGCTATTGTATTGGTCAAACTCAATATCATTTACTTTGTCCTCATATTCGGTACCGAATTCTTCAAGCCACGTCTCAAATCCGTTGGTGTCTAACGCAACTATCTGAATCTGTCCACGCACATCCGGTCGAAAATAAGTTGCGGCAACAGCTATCAAAGTATCTCCGACAACAGTGACACTCCTGCCAGTTACGTTTGGTTCGCTTCCAACATAGCGCGTCCAAGCTGAATCACCAGATTCCGTTACCTTCGCAACCAGAAGTCGTTGGACAAAATCGGTAGGATCAACTCCTGTTCCCGTAGCAACGATCTCGCCTGTAGAAAGTACTTCAAGTGCTTCAAAGTGTTCGCTCGAAACTCCGCCAAAGGCTCTTGACCACAAAAGTGTTCCTGCCGTATCTACCTTAAATACAACGGCGTCTTGTTGAGAAAATGCATAGGGTGTTCCACCCGCAACCGCGATAGTAGAATCGGGGGTTACTCGGAGATCAAAGGCAAACCATGCATTTAGTTCGTTGTAAAATCTCAGCCACAAGAGTTGTCCGTCAAGGCTGGAAGCGCCAACCACGGATTTGAGCCCGAATTCTTGTCTATACCCTGAACCTGCAAAGACAATTGTGTTTGCGTCCAATTGGTCCAAAGCAAAGACTTCTGTTACTCCTGAGTCTCTCAACAAGATTGTCCAAAGAATCGAATCATTGTCGAGATGCGAAACAAAGCCGCTTCGCCCTGAGCCTTCAAGGGTATACTCGCCGCAAACAACATATGAATTCAGGTCGAGTTTCAGAAAATCATGAACTTGGTCGTCGCCCTCTCGGACGTACTGCCTTGTCCATTCAGGCACGAAGTCACAGCCATTGACACTGTTATGCACGAAAAGGACGCCCCCAGCAACAAAACCGCGAACCCCACCCGCTTCAGAAAATTGAATACAGAGAGAATTCGCGTCATAAAAAAGTCCCTTTCGTTTCCCCCAATCTACATCCAAAAATCAGAATCCGCAATTCCGGTCTCCCCTCGCTTTAGCGGGGGGACGGAGGGGGGGTCAGTTTGCTGGGTTCATATCTCTTAACTTTCTGACTTCTGACTTCCGACTTCTGACTTTCCCCTCCCCCCACTTGACTTTCTGCCCAAATGTTCATATATTGTAGATCTGTCCGAATTCCCCGTTCGATTCCCCTCCAAACCTAACTCTATAAAAAACATGACTCCTCCCTCCATTCCGGCCAACCCCGGCCCGCACCAGAACGCCCTCAAACACGGCTTCGATGCCACCGACCACCTCTTTCTCTCCCACCTGACCCCCTATGAGCGCGGCATATTTGACGATATGCGCGAAGCCCTGTACGCCGATTACCTTCCAGACTCTTTGGTCGAATGCCTGATCGTGGATAGAATTGCCATCCACTACTGCCGTCTCTTCCGCTTCTACCGCCTTGAGTATCACACCATTCAGGTCAACATGGCCACCGATGGCAGCGGCCACTCAATCCTTCCTCACCTCGACCGCCTCTCCCGCTACGACACCCGCCTGTCCACCCACTTGAATAAACTCCAACACGCACTTCGGGCCGCTCAGCGCTCCCGCGAGCTCTCGCAACAAATTTCACAAGACAAAAAGTCAACTTCCTGAAACTCAACTCCTTCCGTTCCGCCAATTATTAGCGCCGCCTTGATTTCCTAAAACTTAACCAGCCATAAAAGCCGCGCGTCAGCTCAACCAGGCCAGCAGCACGCTGGTTGACTCTGGGGGGAAAGAGCCGTAAATTCTGTATTGACCAGTCATCCCTTTACCGGAAATATATGAAATTAGGCCTACTTACCAGCGGCGGAGACTGCCCCGGGCTGAATGCCGCCATCCGTGCCGTCGTGCGTACAGCCAATAATCGCTTCGGCTACGAAACCGTCGGCATCCGGAACGGCTGGAAAGGTCTACACGACGGGGAAATCATCCCCTTGCCTCCCAAGTCAGTCGCCGGAATTCTGGCTCGCGGCGGTACCATCCTCGGAACCTCGCGTTTCAACCCTGTTCACGATCAGGACACGCTGGCGCATTGCTTGGAAAATATCGCCTTGCATCGCATTGACGGGATTATCGTCATCGGCGGTGATGGCAGCTTGTCCGCCGGATACGAACTCTCCAAGCACGGCGCGAAAATAATCGGTATTCCCAAGACCATTGACAATGACATTCAGGGAACCGATGCAACTTTTGGCTTCTATACCGCAGTTCAAACGGTAACCAACGCCATTGATAGCTTGCACGCCACGGCGGAATCGCATCACCGCATCATGATCATCGAGACCATGGGCCGCAATTCCGGCTGGATTGCCGTCACGGCGGGTATTGCGGGCGGCGCGGATCTGATCCTGATTCCCGAGCGTCCGTTCACTTGGGACAAAATATGCAGACAACTCGTGACACGTCACGAAGTGAAACGCTTTTCGATTGTCGTCGTCGCCGAGGGCGCAAAAGCCGAAGGCGAAGACATCGTCACCATGGGTGAATTGGACAGCTTCGGTCGTCCGCGCTACGGCGGGGTCAGCTATGTGGTGGCGCGCGAAATCGAGCAACGCACCGGTATCGCCACCCGCGTGACCGTGCTCGGTCACGTCCAGCGCAGCGGCACGCCCGTCGCCGAAGACAGATTGCTTGCGACGCGCATGGGTGTCTGCGCGGTAGAAGCCGCCTCCCGCGGACAGTACGGCCACTTCATAGCTCTAAGAGAAGGCCACCTGACCACCGTTCCGCTCGGCGAAATGAAAGGCAAAACAAGATACGTAGACGACCGCACCTACGAAATCGCCGAAATCTTCTTCGGGTAGTTTCACTATTTCGCGGCAGAATTCTCCCATGGCATTTTCGCGGCGGCATCCGCTGCGGATGCCCCACCTCCTAATCCATACATCGGAATTTTCCTATCATGCCTATTCGCATTGCAATTAACGGGTTTGGCCGTATCGGCCGCTTGGTGTTTCGCGGAATCTACAACGATCCGCGCTTTGAAGTCGTCGCTATTAATGACCTAACTGATTCAAAGACGCTCGCGCATCTTCTGAGATACGACTCCACGCAAGGTAAGTTCAACGAGAGCGTGACGGTCACCGCGACCGGTTTGCAAGTCGGCAAGAATCACATTGAAGTGACAGCCGAGAAAGACCCCAAGAAACTCAATTGGGCCGACAACAAAACGGACATCGTCGTCGAATCCACCGGAGCGAAGTCGTTCCGTGATCGCGCGGGTGTGCAGCAGCATATTGACGCCGGCGCCAAAAAAGTGCTCCTGACCGTCCCCTCGAAAGACGAAATTGACGCCACGATTGTTTTTGGCATCAATGACAAAGACCTGAAGCCTGAGCACAAACTCGTCTCAAACGCGAGCTGTACGACCAATTGCGTCGCGCCGATGGCCAAAGTGCTGCTGGATAACTTCGGTATCGAGCACGCCTTCATGACCACGATTCACAGCTACACGAACGATCAGAACATTCTCGACGCGCCGCACAGCGATTTGCGCCGCGCGCGTTCCGCTGCCGTGAGCATCATCCCCACGACCACCGGGGCGGCCAGAACCGTCGGCAAAATCATCAAGGAACTCAAGGGCAAAATTGACGGCACAGCCCTGCGCGTCCCGACTCCGACCGGTTCGATAACGGATTTAGTCGTCAACACCACCAAGCCCGTCACCGTTGAAGCCGTTAACGCCGCCTTCAAAAAAGCCGCCGAAGGCACGCTGAAAGGCGTGTTGGAATACACCGAAGACGAGCTGGTATCCGCAGATATTATTGGCAACCCGCATTCCTGCATCTTCGATTCAAAGTCCACCATGGTCATCGGCGACAAGATGGTCAAAATCTTCGGCTGGTACGACAACGAGTGGGGCTACTCGATGCGCTGCGTGGACTTGTTGGCATTGATGGGCAAGTAGGCAGTATGGTACGCGCTGGCCCAAGCGCTTTACGTTATTGCGTTCGAGTGTGAGTGAATTAAAAGAGAAGGGCGGACGGGATGAGCGGTACCGAGAAGAAACCAACTGAACTCAAGGAGAACTTTGAGGAAGCGAAGGCTTCGGTCAGCAAGCTGTGGGGCAGTGTAACGGACGAGACGCATTCGGCGTTTGAAAAGGTTGCCGACAAAACTGGAAAGTGGTTTGAAGATAAGAAGAACACGGTTACCAAAGAAGACGTCGAAAAGGCTGTAGACAAGGCTGAGTCGGCTATTCAAAAGTTGATGAATTCCGGCAAGGCGTATGTCGTCAAGCTGGGAAAGCAGGCGAAGCTGTTGTGGGAGATGTTGCGGGACAGTGTGAAGAAGGAGTTCGATATCCCGTGGACGACGGTAGCTTCAATCACGGCGACGCTATTGTATATTATTTCGCCGATAGATATCGTGCCGGATTTTATTCCTGCATTGGGTTTCGCCGACGACGCACTGGTGATCGCGCTGTGCATTTCGTTAATCCGCAAAGATCTGAAACGCTACGCAGAGCACCGTAAATTGAGCTTGGCCGATTATGGATTAAGCCCTGAAGCGAAGCCGCTTGACGACGACAAACCAAAGGCTTGATGACAAAACGGAAGGCTCGGCGCAAAGCGTTTTTCCTTTGGTTTGTGATCATGCCCAAGTCAAAACGCGGTTGGCGGTTCTTATTCCGCCGATTTACGCTTTGGCGACACATGATGAAAGAGGTTTTTCGCGGTACGTTTAAGAGGCCGTGGGGAACAATCATAGCAATTCCCGCCATGGTACTGTATGTGCTGATGCCCTTTGACTTGATCCCGGATTTCCTGCCGTTCATTGGCTGGCTCGATGACGTGTTTGTGGTTGCCAAGCTGTTCACGCTGATCAATATTGATCTGCGGCGGTTTCTGAAGCAACGACACATAGATCCGGAGCCATTTAACTTATAAGACAAACCAAATTGTCCCCGTGCGGAGCTCGAAAGCTCCGCCGGAATCCGTAAATACATAACAAAATAGAATGCAAAAAGAGACATGAAAACGAAAGCCATTATTCTCCTCGCGATGTCCGCGATCCTGTTCATCTCCTGTTCCTCCAGCAAGCAAGTGCGCGTGTTCGGCGAAGAGCCGAGCCTGAGACGGAGTGCGGCAGTTGCCGAATTGAACTCAAATCCCACAGTCTATGTGGATCAGGACGTGCTGATTACCGGCACGGTCGTGGATATGTGCGCGCATGCCGGCTGTTGGGTGGAAGTTGAGCAAAAAGACAAATCGAAAATTCTCTGCAAGAGCATCGGTGACGTCGTGACGTTCCCGCAGGAAACGCTCGGCAAGCAGATTGAATTGCAAGGCACGCTGATGTTCGACCCGAATGCGCCGGGCTATGTAGAGGAACAGCACGACGACGGTTCGGAAGGCCACGCCTGTCCCGCTCCGCAAATCATGGTCAGTATCAAGGGCGCGCGCGTCATCGGACTCTAAATTTCAAACTGGCTGGCGAGGCCTCTCTCGTCGCGCAGTGCTTCAGGCTCGTGAAGCGGGATCTGCGAATTATTTCGAGCGGCGGAAACAATTCTGTTCCGTCACACCCCTTCATGAACTGGAGTATGTATCGTGGCAGAAGAAGCAACACCCAAGCGCTACCGCTTGGCCGACCCGAAGAAGAGACACGTCAAGGCCAAGCCGCCGCGCGCAGGCGGCGCGGGCCGCGGCGCGAAACCAAGATGGAATGACGACGGCCCGCCGCGCGGTCCTCGTCGAGAGTTTGACGGCCCGCCGCGTGGCCCTCGCCGGGAATTTGATGGCCCGAAACGCGAGTGGACGGATCGTCCACCGCGCCGCGAGTTTGACGGACCGAAACGGGAATGGACAGATCGACCGCCATCACGCGGCCCGCGCAGAGACTTTGACGGCCCGCCGCGCGGTCGTTCGTTCGGTGGCCCCAAGAGAGAGTGGACGGATCGTCCGCCGCGCCGTGATTTCGGTGATCGCGCTCCGCGTCCAGCAGGCGGCGGCAATGCCGAAGTCATGGAAGCTCTAAGCCGCATCGAAAGCTCATTGAAAGATCTCACCAAACGGATTACTCTGATTGAGAATCAGTTGGACGAGATTTTCGACGGCTCAGAAGAGTAGGCTTTCTTGAATTGTCATCCTGAAGCCGCTGCGGCTGAAGGATCTAGTTGCGCGTTCGAGCATTCTAAGCGCGGAGTGACAAATGGAGAAGACCTACTACACGTACATCATGGCGAACTTGTCGCGAAAGTTGTAGGTAGGCGTAACGAACAATCTTCGACGGCGGGTGTTTGAGCACAAACAAGGTGCAGGCAGCGATTTCGCAACTCGCTATAAGATTGACAGATTAGTGTATTACGAGACATTTCGATACGTGACAAACGCGATTGCTCGCGAGAAGACAATCAAAGGCTGGTTGCGCGAAAGAAAACTTCGTCTGATTGAAGAACATAACCTTGGCTGGCTTGACTTGGCTGACGGTTGGTTTGCAGATGAAGAGCTCCGTGCCGAGGATTCGTGAAAGCGCCTGAAATTCTCAATTCCCTTGGCAAGATCCTTCAGCCGAAGCGGCTTCAGGATGACAAATCGTTATACATTGTCATTAACACGCAGCACATTGTCATCCTGAACGCAGTGAAGGATCTTGTTGCGTAACCAACCATCCCAAGAGCAAACCGAGAATCGTAGCGCCCAGCTAGCTGGGCAAAATCCTCCGAGCGAGGTCGAGAACGCAAAGGGACACGTTTCCCCCTTCTGTCATTCTCTGTAAGAATCTTGTAGCGAGTTCGGTGACGTTGTACGCTCATCACAACTCAGTCTGCTTTGAATGAATCCTAACACAGGATGACAGAAGCGGGGCACCTGCAGCGTGTGCTGCCACGAGGAATCGAGATTCTACCTCCTGTTCGCATTTGAAATCCCGGTAGCCGGGCAGGTGAAGACACCTGCCGCGGCGACGCTTAATCACACACATTTCCAACTCCAATCCTTCCGGAGATGAACAAAAAAACGATTGATCAGGTTGACTTAAGCGGCAAGCGCGTATTGGTGCGCGTGGATTTTAATGTGCCGCTTGACGAGGGCAAGGTGACTGACGACAAGCGCATTCGCGAGTCGCTGCCCACGATTAAGAAGATTATCGCGTCCGGTGGCAAGGCGATTTTGATGAGCCACCTCGGACGACCGAAGGGCAAAAAAAATCCCGATATGTCGCTTGCGCCTGCGGCGGTCAGGCTGGCCGAGCTTCTGAATAAGCCCGTGACGATGGCCATGGATTGCATCGGCGACGAAGTTGAGAAAACCGTCGCCGCGATGCAGCCGGGACAAATCGTGCTCTTGGAAAACCTCCGCTTCTACAGTGAAGAAGAGAAGAACGATCCGGAGTTCGCAAAGAAACTCGCCAAGCTTGGTGATCTCTATGTCAACGACGCGTTCGGCTCCGCTCATCGCGCACATGCTTCGACCGAAGGGGTGACAAAATTCATCTCGCCGTCTGTGGCAGGCTATCTGATGCAAAAAGAGCTCGAGTATCTCGGCAAAGCGCTCGCGAATCCGAAGCGCCCGTTCGTTGCGGTGTTGGGCGGCTCGAAGATCTCCGGCAAGATTGACGTCATCGAAAATCTCATCGGCAAAGTGGATACGATTCTGGTCGGCGGCGGTATGGCCTATACCTTCTATAAGGCGCAGGGCGGCGAAATCGGCGACTCCATCCTGGAAGCCGACAAGATGGACCTGGCCCTCGAACTGGTGAAAAAGGCCGCCCAGTCCTCCACCAAGCTGCTGCTGCCTCCCGACTCGCGGATTGCCGCAGACCTGAAATCCGGCGAGTCCGTCTCACTTGCCAAGTCTGATCAGATCCCTGAGGACATGCTGGCGGCGGATATTGGCCCCGAGACCGAGCAGCTCTATGCCGACATCATCCACAAGGCCAAGACCATTATCTGGAATGGCCCGATGGGAGTCTTTGAAATTGATGAGTTTGCCGCCGGCACCAAAGCAGTCGCTGAAGCTCTCGTCAAAGCCACTCAAGCCGGTGCTGTTACGGTCGTAGGTGGCGGAGATTCAGCTGCAGCTATGGAGAAATTCGGCTTGGCCGACAAAGTCTCGCACGTCTCGACCGGCGGCGGAGCCAGTCTCGAATTTCTCGAAGGCAAAATCCTGCCGGGTGTAGCAGCTTTGACAAATGCTTAGGAAACAATGAGTAGAAACATCCTCCTCGCTGCCAACTGGAAAATGAACAAGGTAGCTGCCGAAGCCGCTCAGTTTGTGTATCGTTACGCCGAAATGTTGCCGGATTCGCCTGTTCAGACGGTGCTTTTGGCTCCTTTTACAGCCCTGCCCGCCGTCGCAAGTGCTTGTAAAGAGAGTGGTAAGGCCCCAGAACAGCTTGCTTTTGGCGCGCAAAATTGCTATTTTCAGCGTTCCGGTGCATTTACGGGTGAGATTTCACCCGGCATGTTGGCCGAGATCGGTTGCACCCATGTCGTGCTGGGTCACAGCGAACGGCGCGCAATTTTTGGAGAGAGCGACAAGGTCATCAGCCAGAAAGTCGCCCTCGCGCTCGAGTTTAAGTTGACTCCGATTTTTTGCGTCGGCGAAACTCTCGAGGAACGCAACTCGGGCCAGCTTGAAATTGTACTCACGCGGCAAATCGAAACAGGTCTTTCGCTCGTTGATGAAAGTCAGATGAGCGCTGTGATCGTGGCTTACGAACCGGTTTGGGCCATCGGCACCGGAGTGGTGGCGACGCCGGAGCAGGCGCAGCAGACGCACAAATTCGTGCGCAGTGTGCTGGATCGCAAGAGTCCACAAGCGGCCAAACAGATGCAAATTCTCTATGGCGGCAGTGTGAAACCCGACAACTGTTTCGAACTGATGAGTCAGCCGGACATTGACGGCGCGTTAGTCGGCGGCGCAAGTTTGAAAGTGGACAGTCTGCTTGATTTGCAGCGAGCCTGTGTAAGCGCGCAAGGAGAGAGGTAAGATGTCAGACGTGACAGTGAGCAAGCTAAACAATTTCGAAGATTTCGGGCAAGATAACGGCGTACGTTATTGGTACGCACGGGACCTAGCAAATTTTCTTGACTATGCAGATTATTCTACCTTTCGCCGGGCAATGAATAAAGCGACTGCAGCATGTCTTGAGCTTGGCATACCTATCCAAGAGAACTTTGTCGAGTGTGAGCGGGATGTTGACGGTCAAAACGTTCGTGACTTAAGACTTACTCGTTTCGCTTGTTATTTGGCTGCAATGAATGCAGACGTGCGAAAACGTCGAGTTGCAGAGGCACAAGCATATTTCGCTGGATTAGCAGTTGCATTTCAAGAATATGCCCAACAAGTCGACGGCGTTGAACGCGTTGTAGTACGCGGAGAGCTAAGCGACAGAGAAAAATCTCTTGGCGGCGTGGCCAAGGCCTCTGGTGTAGAGCAATATGGATTTTTTCAGAACGCAGGCTATCGCGGCATGTACAACATGAATCTTAATAAACTTCGGGAAATTCGAAGCATTCCACAAAACAGAAGCCCGCTTGACTTCATGGGAAAGCGCGAGCTTGCTGGCAATCTCTTTAGAATTACCGAAACGGAAGCTGAGATTAAGAGCAAGGGCGTTCGTGGTCAAAGCGAGCTCGAACAGGCGGCGGAGTCGGTCGGCAAGCGCGTTCGAGATGTAATGAAGAAGAGTGATGGAGTGGCGCCGGAAGACATTGAGCCAGCGCGGGACATTCGCGAAGTTAGAAAGACTTTGAAGACGACCCATCGTCAGTTTAAGAAAATAGACAAGAAGAAGAACAAGTAACAATATCCCCTCATGATTTCAGGACTTTTAACCGTACTCTTAGTGATCGTCTGCATCCTGCTGGTGATTGCGATTCTCCTGCAGAACGCGAAAGGCGGCGGACTCGCCGGTGTGGCGGGGGGCATGGGTTCCTCGACAGTATTCGGCGGCCGCGCGGCATCGAATTTTTTACAAAAGGCGACCACTGCTTTGGCCACGATGTTTCTGTTATTGTGTCTGATTTTGGCGCTGATGTCCGGCGCGTCCTCGACGCAAACCTCCGTGACTCAGCAGGCGGTGCAAGGCACAGTGGAGCCGAGTCCGGTGCCCTCGATTCCGGGTGGCCAGCAAGTGAGTCCGGTTCAGCCTTCGCAAGGCACAGCTCCCGCCGACGCTCCGGCGACAGGTGCTGAGCAACCAGCGTCAACTCCTGCTGGCGAGCAGCCCGCTGAAGGAAATTAGGCGCAACGCGCAGCGTCAATAAACCTGCTTAACAAGCAGGCGCGCCAGCGTCAAAGACTGCTTAACAAGCAGCCCGAATGGTGAAATTGGTAGACACACTATCTTGAGGGGGTAGCGCCGCAAGGCATCTCGGTTCGAATCCGAGTTCGGGCACCCGATAAGTTGAATACGTATTGAATTCGAAGTCAGCTAAGATGAGCAAATCAAAAAGCGGAACGAAGCTGACGAAGGCGCAACAGAGCGAACTGCTTGAACTGTTGCAGGCACGATTTGCGAAGAACATGAAGCGCCACAAGGGGCTTGACTGGATGAAGGTTCAGGCGAGACTTGCGGCCAATCCGGATCGGCTTTGGTCGCTTCACGAGATGGAGCAAAGCGGCGGCGAACCGGACGTGGTTGGTTTTGACAAGAAATCCGGCGAGTACATTTTCTTTGATTGCTCAGCCGAAAGCCCGAAAGGTCGTAGGAGTCTTTGTTACGACGCCGACGCTCTTGAGTCAAGGAAAGAGCACAAGCCCAAGGACAGCGCGATGAATCTGGCTGCTGCGATGGGAATTGAGCTTCTGACCGAAGAGCAATACCGGGAATTGCAAAAGCTTGGTGAATTCGACTTGAAGACGTCAAGTTGGCTTGCCACGCCGGCAAAGATTAGAGAACTCGGCGGAGCGATTTTCGGAGATCGCCGTTTCGACACAGTATTTGTGTACCACAACGGCGCGGAATCGTACTATGCAGGCCGTGGATTTCGCGGAATACTCAGGGTGTAGAGAGGCAGCTTGATTTATGTTCCAGCTTTTACAGAACGGCATCCAACTTATATAAGAAAGCCCTGCGCAAAATAAGCGCGGGGCTTTGTAATCTTAACTCTTCAACAATGCCATTCTCAACTCTCTCCATCTTCGTCACGATTCTGATTCTAACTTCGCAAGGATTTGCGGATGTCTCGCCCAAAGTTCGCGCGACTTACGAACAAATCCACGCAAATCCCGAGCTTGGCAACACGGAATTCGAAACCTCGAAGCTGATTCGCGCAGAACTTGAGCAAGCGGGCTACACGGAGTTTGTGGCCTCGCCTTCGCTCAAAACTGAGGTCATCGCAGTCTTGCGCACGGGACGACCGGGCCCGGTGATTTGTTTGCGCGCGGACTTGGACGGGCTTGAGATTGCTGAGAAGAGCGGACTTGAGTATGCGTCAAAGATTCCGGGACTAAGTCACGCCTGCGGACATGACGCGCATTCGGCGATGCTGCTGGGTGCGGCGATGGAATTGAAGAATGATCCAAGCGTCAACGGCACAATCGTCTTTCTGTTTCAACCCGCCGAAGAAGTGAAGGGCGGGGCAGATGACATTATTGCCGACAGCGTGTTGCACAAACTCGGAGTCAAAGCGGTGTTCGGTCAGCATGTGTTTCCCGGATTGCCCGTGGGAATTGTGCGGATTGCTCCGGGGCCGGTGCTGGCGGGAAGCAACTACTACAGCGTGAAAGTCAGCGGCCGCGGATCACACGCGGCCTATCCGCATCAGGGTGACGACGTGCCGACCTGTTTGGCGAACATCGTGTCCGGTGTCACGACGCTTCCCGCGCGGAAGATGAATGTGTTGGAAGAACCCTGCATCATGAGTGTGGGCTGGATTGAGTGTGACACGGCCAAAGTTTATAACGCGCTGCCGGAAGAGTGTTCGTTCGGCGGAACCGTGCGCGCGTACTTTGATATAGCCGACACAATTCAGAACGGCGGCACGATTGAAACGCTGATGAGCGACTACATCACTCACACCGCGGAAGCCTGCGGCTGCACGGCGGAGTTGCGTTTGCGGCGCGGCGCTCCACCAACTCTGAACAATGTTGCCTTGACGGAAGCGGTGCTTACGAGTGCGCACGAGTTTCCGGCCTTGCGCGGTGACGGCGCAAGTATTCAGCGTATGACCGCCGAGGATTTCGCTTACTACACGCAGGAGTTTCCGAGTCTGTATTTCAGTTTAGGAATCGCGAAAGACGGCTTGGGAGAAGCCGGACTTCACACGAGTGAGTTTTCAATTCATCCGGACGCGCTGGCCGTCGGCACGGACTTCCTGATTTGGCTGGCGCAATGGAGCACGAGAGCGCAGTAACGTGAGCGGCTTTACTCCCTTTCCCGACACGCGCTGGACGGCGATTCGCGCACTCGCGAGCGACGATGAAGACGCGCGGCATTTGGGATGGGACGTGGTGTCGCGGTTGTATTGGCAGCCTGTACAAAGCTACATCCGCGCAAAATGGAGCGTCACTGAGGCTGATGCCAGCGATACGACGCAGAGCTTTTTCGCGCAAGTGTTTGAGCGCGACACGTTTGCGAAATATGATTCGAACAAAGCGAAGTTCCGGCATTTTTTGAGAGTCTGTTTGGATCGGTTCTTGATAAATGAGCACAAGGCGTCGCTTGCGCAGAAGCGCGGCGGAGGGCAGGTTGATTCGCTGGAGACTTCCGGCGCGGACGGCTCCGCGCTCGATCCTGTCGATCCGGAATCACTGGACAGTCTGTTCGAGCAGGAGTGGCGGCGCAGTTTGTTTGAAGCGGCGGTGAGCGAAGTGGAATCACTCGCCACAACGGAAATCGCCAAACTGCAATTCACGTTATTCAAGCGCTACGACATTGAGCGCGGATCAGCGGAGAAGCTCACTTACGAAGACTTAGCGAACGAATTCGGTTTAACTTCTGCGACCGTGACAAATCACCTTCACGCGATGCGCACGAAAATCCGCTTGGCATTGTTGGAAAAACTACGCACGATAACCGCGACGGAAGCAGAATTTCTGGAAGAGTCGCAAACGCTTCTTGGCGGAAAGCGCGCGAGCGACAAATGAAACTTCACGACGACGCGCTGAACCGTTTGAGTGAAGCGATTGACGAGCCGGCTCTCTCGAACACTAAGTACAAACTGGTCGGTCCGTTGGGTCAGGGCGGGATGGGAAATGTGTTTGTTGCGGAAGATACTACGTTGAAGCGAAATGTTGCCCTGAAAGTGCTGCGAGTCCACGACAGACAAGGCGAATTGGTACGGCGCATGACCGAAGAAGCGCGGATCGCCGCGCAGCTTGAACATCCCGGTATCATTCCCGTTCACGACCTCGGCACACTTTCCGACGGTCGTGTTTTTTACGTGACGAAACTTGTGCAAGGTCTGCGGCTGGATGAGTTCTCAGCGCGCACCGAATCCATTGCGGAGCGGCTGCGCGTCTTTTTGAAAATTTGTGACGCCGTCGCGTACGCGCATAGCAAGAACGTGCTGCATCGAGATTTGAAACCCGCCAACGTTATGGTTGGTGAGTTTGGCGAAGTGTTGATTCTTGATTGGGGAACAGCCCGACACCACGAAAAAGAGACTGCGTATACGGCGGGTCACGGCACGATGGGCTACATGTCGCCCGAGCAGCAGAGAGGGGACGCGCTAACAGAGCGAGCAGATATCTATTCCTTAGGCGCGACCCTCTATGCGTTATTGACGCGGATGGATCCCGCGCACGGAATCACCACGGCGACCCTGCGCTCGCTGCCCAAGCCGATAGGGGCAATAATTCGCAAGTCAACGTGTCAAGCAGAATCAGATCGTTACGAGTCGGTGGTAAAAATTTCCGAGGAGCTTCTGCGCTTTTTGGACGGTGAACCTGTGGAGGCATATTCCGAATCGCCTCTCGAAAAGGTGGCGAGATTGCTGAGCCGCCACGGATTCATCGTGATTATCCTCTTGACATATATGGTGATAAGGCTAACTTTCTACTTAGTATTTCACCGCTAAAGACTCTTTGCAGGTCGTTGTATGATAGGATAACAATCGAATCAAGCCGCAACCATTTCGGAGGCAATCATGTCCAAACCAGTATTAGGCATCATTCTCGGCGTCATTCTCGGCGCATTTGACGGATTAACGGCGTGGTTCACGCCGGAGACGCGTCATATGTTAACAGGCATCATGATAGGATCATCCGTCAAAGGACTGCTGGCGGGACTGATCATCGGGTTCTTTTCGCGGAAGGTGAGCGACATGACCAAGGGCGTTATTTTCGGGGGATTGATCGGGCTTGCACTCGCCGCACTTGTGGCCTCAATGCCGAATGAGCAAGGTGGCCACTACTGGCTCGAGATTATGATACCGGGTACGATTGTGGGATTGATATTAGGTTGGGCCACACAGAAGTATGGCAAACCCGCGATAGCAAGATAGCACTAATTCAATAAGCCTATATCACTTTTTGGAAGGAACATAGCATGGGACAACCTGTCGTACACTTTGAGATCACCGGCCCGGATGGCGGGGTGCTGCAAAAATTTTACAGCAAACTATTCGGCTGGAAGATAGACGCGAGCAATCCGATGCAATACGGATTGGTGGCCGCAGAAGAGAAGAGCATCGGCGGCGGAATCAGCGGCATCGAGCCGGGCGGCAAACCGCGAGTGACGGTCTATGTCGGCGTGGACAAAATCGATCCGAAGTTAGCGGAAGCTGAAAAGGCCGGAGGCAAAACCGTTCTGCCGCGCACGGTGATACCCGGAATGGTCACGATGGCGCTCTTCACCGACCCGGCCGGAAATGTGATTGGCTTGGTCGAGAACGAAGCTCCGCCCGCATAACGAGGTATTTTGTTGAAGACTAAGGCCCCGCAGGACTCTGCGGGGCTTTTTTCCAGCCCCCAAAGGGGTGGATTACCTGCCATTTCGTGTCTTCAAAATCTGCCTGCCCCTCGTCAAACCCTTGTTTCACAGAAGTGCGTCCCGGAGTTGCGAACGGCGGATTAGGATGTTATCTTATAGGCTCAGGGGGGGGGGTGAGGTGACGGAATCAAACGAGCCATGACTTGAAAGGTAAGGGAAAGCTTTAGTGCGTCAATGGCTCGTGTTTCTGTATTTGGGTTGCATCGCCTGGGGCACGTCATTTTTGTGGATCAAGTTTGCGTTGCGGGAAATCGGGCCGATGACGATGGTAAGTTGGCGCCTGATTTTTGGGGTTGCGATTACCTGGGCCGTCATCAGGTGGAAAAAATTTGACATTGTTTGGTCGGGCAAGAATTTCTGGTTGCCTGCGGCACTGGGCGTTAGCAGCGTCGCGGTGCCTATCAGTTTAATCGGATTTGCTGAAACGCGGATTGATTCCGGATTGGCCGGAGTGCTGAATGCCACGATGCCGTTATGGACGATGGTGATGGCGCACTTTGCCTTGCATGACGAATCCATCACCGTGCCCAAGCTGGCCGGATTGATGGTCGCACTCGGTGGAATTTTTGTGCTGATGAATCCGGAGTTGGGGAAAGAGCGCGACGTGTTGGGACAGCTTGCCATGATCGGCGCGACATTGCTTTACGGCATCAGCACGGTGACGCAGCGGAAGTATTTGCGCGGTGTGCATCCGTTTCAAACCAGTTTGCCTTTGCTGTTGGGTGGGTCGGTGTTTATTGTGATAGCGGCAAGTATTTTTGAAGCGCCGTTCACGATTCCGAAAGAGCCCTTGACATGGATCGCCTGCGCGTGGATGGGCATCATCGGAATGGGACTGGCGACGTTCGCGTGGTTTTATCTGATTAACAAATGGGACGCCACGCGCATCTCGCTCGTGACGTTCGTGTTTCCGCCGACGGCGGTTCTGCTGGGTATAGTGTTCTTGGGCGAACCGCTACATTGGGACATTGTGCTCGGCGGCAGCTTGATTATCTCAGGCATCGCGCTCGTGAATTGGCGGCGGAAAAATTTAGCGCCAGTCCGTGCTTAGGACAATGGTAGTTCATAACTCATGTTTCTCAAAAAAAGATTCTATTGACAATCGGAGACAATACGATGAAACGGTCCCACATCATTTTTACACTATTGACCTTGTGCCTGCTCGCGGCGACGGGCTTCGCACAAATTCCGCATGGCGGCACACCGGCCAGCCTGAATAACGCCGCGCTTTCGGTTGCTGAGACGCGCGGTCTGCCTTCGGTGGATCACGCGACTCTGCTGGCGGAAGACGAACTGGAAACCAAAGACGTTCCGCTGCGCTTTGGCTATCCGCACGACGTGAATTTCAATCTAAACAACAGCGGCACCTGGGAAGACACCAAGGACGGTCGGCTCTGGAGACTTCGCATCGAATCACGCGGCGCGTATTCGATTAACTTGGTCTTCGATCAATTTGACTTGCCGACGGGCGGCCAATTGTTCATTTACAATGACGACTACGAATACGTGATTGGCGCGTTTACCGAGGAGAATGAATTTCCGACGGGCGAATTTTCGACACAGCCCGTGCCCGGCGACGCGATTACTCTGGAATATATCGAGCCGTTTGAGGCCCGTGGCCAAAGTGTAATCTCGGTGATGACCGTGGTGCATGCCTATCGCAATATGTTCGGCAGAAGCAACGACGCGCTCGACGGCTACGGCGACAGCGGCACCTGCAACAACAACGCGAACTGTCCGGAAGGCGCGCCGTGGCAGGAACAAAAGCGCGGCGTGGTGATGCTCTTGACGTCTGGCGGCTCGCGCTTCTGTTCAGGTTCGTTGATTAACAACACGAACAATGACGGAACGCCGTTTGTGCTGACCGCGAACCACTGTGGCCCCTCCACGACGACCGTCTTTATGTTTAACTATGAAAGCCCCGGTTGTCCGAACGTCAACGGCCCCACGAATCAAACCGTGGCCGGATGCACGCAGTTGTTCAACAGTTCGCCTTCCGATGTTTATTTGGTACGCATGAATTCGGCGGCACCGCTTGCTTACAATCCATATTTCAGCGGTTGGAACGCCAACGACGTGGCGGCGACGAACTCAGTCTGTATTCATCATCCGAGCGGCGACATCAAGAAAATCACGTTTGACAATCAAGCTCCGGTATCGAGCACTTGGTCGGGCACTCCGGCGAATTCGCATTGGAGAATTTTGAATTGGGACGACGGCACAACCGAGCCGGGATCATCTGGTTCGCCGTTGTACGACCAGAATCATCGCATCACCGGACAGCTTCACGGCGGCACGGCGAGCTGCTCGAATAACATTGACGACTACTACGGCAAGTTCTCGCTTTCGATGACGAACGGTCTGCGCGCGCATTTGGATCCGGGCAATAGCGGTGTGATGGCGATTGACGGTTTTGATCCGCAGGCGGGCGGGTTTGTGCGCGGCACGGTGATTGACGACGTCACGTTGAGTCCGATACAAGGAGCGACAGTGAGTGAAGTCGGCGGAGTTCGCTCGACGACCACCAACGCGAGCGGTTACTACTTCATGGCGTTGCCCGACGGCGAGACGTATGATTTGGCGTTCAGCGCATTCGCTTATGTCTCGGATACGATTACCGGCATCAACATCATTGAAGGCGACACGGTAACCGCGAACATCGGGCTGACCGCGTTGCCGATCATCACGGTATTGGACGAAGATTTTGAAGGCGCGATTCCCGGTTGGTCGCACAGCACTCCCGGCGGACAGTGGCTTGATGAATGGCATGTCTCGACCGAACGTTCACGCTCGGCTACTCACAGCTACAAGTGCGGCTCGACGACAACGGGCACATACAGCGCGTTCAATGACGCACGCTTGTCTTCGCCGGTTATGAACAACTTGCCTGCTGATGCGTTACTAAGTTTCTGGATGCAAATCGAGGGCGAAACGTCGAGTGCGTTTCCGGATTCGGCATATGACGGCGGTATTCTTGAATTGTCCATCAATGGTGGCGCATTTTCACAGGTGACGACAGAGGAAGGCTATACAAATACCTTCCGCTATCAAGTCGGCGGCGGCGCGCCGGCACAAGGTCCGATGCTTGGGCAGCCCTGTTGGGCGACGAATGTGACGACTTGGACGCAGAAGACGCTCGACTTGTCCGCCTACGAAGGCGCGAACGTGCAGCTTCGTTTTCGTTTTGGCTCGGACAACAGCGTGCAGCGCGAAGGCTGGTACGTGGACGACGTGCTCGTGCAAGCGGTCGGTGAACCTATAACGGTTACGACTCCGACAGAGTTGACGATTATCGTGATTGGCGAAGACGTCGTTCTGAATTGGGCCGCGGACGGCAATCCGATGTACAGAGTCTATACGTCTTTCGACGCCGAGGATCCGCTGCAAACAATCATCGGCGACACGGATCAGAACACATTCACCATCGTAGGCGGCGCATCGGTGAATGATCAACGGTACTACTCGGTGGTTGGCATTCAGCCCTAAACGATATGTAGATTGCAATAGCAAAGCGGCGATCCGATTGGGTCGCCGCTTTCTGCGTTGTGTATTTTTTCTCGGAATTTGCTACTCGGATTCCACCCTGACACGGAAGAATTCGTTGTTGACGCCTTGCATTGGCGGCAGGATCAAGAATGTGTCCTGTACCGCTATGAAGTCTTGTTCGCAGAAATCAAAGTTGGCATCATAGGAGCGGCAAACTTGGTAGGTGACAGCAGGATAAACTGCGGACCAAGTCAGCAACAAAGATTCAGCAAGTGGAAGATACGAAATGGCCAGTCGCTCAACTCCGAGTTTAGGGCGATAGACATAGCAGCGATTTGTTGAAGGGTCTGACGTGACCAAACTCCCTGTGCCGTCCAAGGCTTTATTAACTCGAACCAGTGGGAAGTCGAGCGTCTGAGTCGTGTCATCGAATGTGTCGTCCAGATTCCACGCATGAAGTGAATGGTCGCTCAAGGTTTTCCACTGTAGATCCTCGGGAGTGTCACTGATTCTAAGCGAGAAGGCAGGCTCATAATCAGGAGGAATTGCTGTCACAGAGTCAAGCGTCGAAGCGTCGTAAAGAACACCGGCATAGACAATATATCGCTCATTCAATCGAGTTGTCACTGCAATCGCTCCCGTGCAACGGCAACGAAACGGATCTTCATCACTGTCTTGCCACGAACTCGCGCAAGTTCGTCTTGAAAGAATCGTATCCGGCGAGCTAAACTTGGCCTGGATAGACGCACGGCGATAATATCGGCTCGAACTACGACCTTCGGAACAGCTTCCTAAAGCGTATTCTTCACCATCCCCCGAGAAGTGATCATAACTGTTAGCCACGGGACTTATTGTATACGAGGAACTCCCAAATGACCATTGGTGAAACCGCCCGTAGCTTTGTGTGTTGAACGGAGCATCATTGACGGAAGTCCAACTGTAGAGTAGACGTAGAAACTGCGTCTCCTCTGGCAGCGGGGGCCAAACGAAGAAGCGAATGAGCGCAGCGCTCGAACGGCCATTCCAATCATAATCACTGAAAGTCGTGTATCTGAACAGAATTTCGATTGTACCGTTCGAAAGTCCGAGAGCCAGAAAATAGTCGTAGTCAAAATGCTCATGCATGGAGGAATCTCGATTCATCACTCTCGCGGTGATTACGACAGTCGCCTCATCCTGGTCAACTCTCCTCATCAATCGAATACTGCGGTACTCGGGCGGAGCGTCATGTCCCAAAGTGTCCAGATACGAATCGTCAAGGTGAAAAGCCTGAATTGGTTCACCGGTTCTCTCGGCGAAAAACACGGTATCATTCCTGATCGCCGCCCAGCCGTACGTCGAATCATCCATCCAGTGCTGCACATCCCACGCGACAGCATTCTCCGGCAATTCAAATTCCGCCACAAGCTCAAGCGGAATAATCGCCCGAGCCGAAAGCGGCAGCAGGGCAAGCAGAAGGGTGAGGAGGAGATATCGCATGGGGGCCTCGAAGTCGGGGATTGAGGGCTTGGCACTCTTTTTAATATAGCCTCGACTCCCGCTTGAATCAACCTATCTAGACAACTTAGAGCCATAAATCAAAGCTTTCTGCATCACAAACAATTCGCTAACAGCCTGAATGTAAAGTATTTATATTCAAGGGATAGAAAATTTTTTCACACCCCTAAATCGCTTGACAACAAATGGTTTCACAAGCTATATTGTAACATAGTTGCAAACAAAGGGAGGCTTTGGGTGAAACTGTCTGACGTCCTATTCGAAAAAGGCACGCGGGTCCACACGGCTTGGGAGACGGATCAGGTGCTGAAGGCGGTGGAAACGCTGGTGACTTACAACATCGGCGCGCTGGCCATTCTTGATCGCGAGGGCCATCTTACGGGGATATTTTCAGAGCGGGATATCCTCCGACTGGTCTCAAAGAACGCCGGGCAACTGGCGAAATTAGCCGTTGGCGAGTTCATGACTCAGAAAGTCATCACAGGAACTCCCGAAGACACGGTGGACGAGGCCGCGGCAAGAATGACCGAGAACCGGATTCGCCATCTGCCGATTCTTAGCAACGAGAAGCTGATCGGGATGATTTCAATCGGCGATTTGGTCAAGTCTCAGCTTGAAGAAACCGAGCATCACAAGAAACAAATGGAGAATCTGGTACTGGGAAAATATCCGGCATAATCAGCGTGCCACGCACGGTCGGATACCGCGCATACAGATCAAGAAAACGCCGGACGATGAGTCCGGCGTTTTCGTTTCCAACAAATGAGAGTCAGGCCTTAAGCCGCGCCGCCAAGCTTCGCGCGCTTCAGGAAGGCGTAGTATTTTTCGAGATGCGCGCCAATCGTCTTCTTCGGGCCGGTGACTTTAACAAAGTAATTCCCTGCGGGAGTCTCCAACACGGACGCCACCAAGCGGTAGTCCGAAAGCTCCGTCGTGGGACCTTCACCCATCGAAGAAGGCAACATCGTGCCAGTGATGTCCACTGTAATCACAATAATCCCGTTGTCCAGTTTCATCGAATCAGTTTTGGAGACCTGCTCGCCCGGCTCACCGTTGGGGCCGGTCATCTGGCCTTCCCATCTCTTCAGATTGGCCATCGAGCTGCCGCCGGTTCCGGGAAAATGGAAAATCGCGAGTTCGCCGTCGGCGTTATCGCCGCTCACGCGCGCGAGCGCCAACTGGCCCAGCCGCATACTCGAGCTTGGCGTGACCTTTGACCAGCCCTCAGGCAGCTCAGCCAATAAACTATTGATATCCAGACCGGGGCCGCTTGTCGCATGGGGATTCGCGGGTTGCTCGCCCATCGGCCGCTCCATCGGAGCTTTTTCAGTCTTCTTTTCGGGTTTCTGCGGAACACAGCCAATGGCCCACAAACCACAACACAAGACCAGCAAAACACGGAACATAAGAAAAATCCTTGAACTTTTAGTGACACGGGCTAACTTAACGGATTTGAGGCACAATCGCAAGTAATCAGACTCCGTCAGGTTCAGGCAGACTGACACTAAGGACTCCCACTATGTTGCCCTTGCAGACTGAGATGATATTCGCTAACTTATGAGTCATTAAACTCTTGAACCCATCCCAAAACGTGCCAAAGCCACCTCCAGAATCTCCAGAATACAGTGTTTCCGTCGTCATTGTAAATTATAATGGCGGGAATGAGATTCTCGCGTGCCTGAACTCACTGCAAAGCACAAACACGGTATCGTTAGAAATCATAGTCGTGGACAACGGCTCGACGGATGGCTCGCCCGCACAAGTCTCAGCGAAGTTCCCGGAAGTAAAACTGATCACTCTTGAAGAGAATCGCGGATTCGCAGCCGGATGCAATGCGGGAATTCACGCAGCAAGTGGTCGCGCAATTCTGTTGTTGAATCCAGACACAGAAGTTGTAGGAGATGCCGTTGGCACGCTGTATACAGCGCTCAAGCAGCATGCGGGGTGGGGAATTGTCGGCGCAAGGATGCTAAACTCAAAGGGGCAAATTTACCCTGCGGCGCGGCGCTTTCCAACTCCGCGCGATCTTGCCTTTCAAGCGACAGGATTAGCCCGGCATTACTTTAAGTCGCGTTACTTCAACGGCTATCTATATGGTGAGCGCGATCTGGAAACGTTGGACGAGGTGGATCAGATTGAGGGAAGCTGCCTGATGATTTCCGAACAGGCACGCGAGGCCGTCGGGAATCTGGACGAGCAATTTTTCATCTTCTTTGAGGAGGTGGATTGGTGCAAGCGGGTCAAGGCGGCAGGATTCGAGATCCACGTTGTGAATGAAGCGACGGTCAAGCATCGTATTTCTTCGACGATGAGTCGCTACTATGATGAGACCAGAAAAATACATGCACAGAGCGCGATGAAATTTTTCCGAAAGCACGAAGGGGAAGCAGGCTATCAGAAACTGCGCGGCACAATGAGCAAGGCGCTGCTCTTTCGCGCGGGTCTGCTCTTGTTGCCCGCTCTGCTTGGAATACCCAAAATGCGCAAGAGACTCTCAGGCACACTTGCCGAGCGGCGTGCCTATAAGGAGGGGCTGGCTCGATGAAAGTCCTGCATGTGATGAACGGGCCAAACTGGGGAGGATCGTATCGCTTTGTTTCGCAATTGTGCGAACGGCAACGGGCACAGGGCGTGGATGCGGTAGTCTGTTATCTGGAGGGCGGAGAGTCCAAAGCGCGCGTGACCCGATTGGGCGCGCCGCTTTTGAGTTATGACCCGGAGAAGATCTACGACAATAAACGGGAACGCTGGGCCGATCTTGAGCGCGGCTACGAAAAAATTGTTCAGGAGTGGAAACCCGATCTGATTGTTTCGCATCTTTCGCTTTCGCACTTGCTGACGCGCCGCATACTAAGACGAAATCCCGAACCCAAGTGGACAACACTCGTTCATCAATCCTGGAAGCAATACGGTTATAGTCATGATGTGATGAAGAAGCGGTGGAAGAAATATTACATGATGATGCGGCACGGACTTGGCGACGCCTGGATCACCAGAAAGAGCGACCGAGTGACAACAGTATCGGAAGCCGTGAGACAGGATTGTCTCAAGTTAGGCATGGGGGCGAAGCGTGTTACGACTGTATACAGCGGCATCATTCTCGATGATCCTGCCGCGCAGCCAGATCTACGCACCGAATGGGGCATTCCGAAAGAACATCGCATTATCGGTGGATTGGGCTACTTCGATCCTCGCAAAGGATTCGACCAACTGATCAAGGCTTTTCTGATGTTCGCGGATCGCTTTCCAGACGTTCATGTGGTTGTCGCCGGCGGTAATATCTGGGGTGATACACAATTCAGGGAAATGCTTTTCAGCCTGCGAAACAATTCGAAACATGCTGAACGCATTCATATTTTCGGTGAGCAAAAGTCCGGTGTCGCGTTCATGTACAATATAGACATCTGCGCGATTCCCTCAATAGAGGAGGCATTCTCGCTCGTTGTGGTGGAAGCTATGCAGTTCGGCAAGCCGAGTGTGGTGACTTCTGCCGGGGGGTGCAAGGAAGTTGCCCGCGATGGTCTGGAGTCGCTCGTGTTTCAATCTTGCAACATCCCCGATCTCGCGGCCAAGCTGGAGCGGCTGTTAAGCGATTCCGAGCTGGCCTCAAGCCTTGGAAAAGCGGCAGCTACGCGCGCGCGGACGGAGTTGACCCTCGACCGATGTGCGCGACAGCACATACAGATATATCAGGAAGTGTTAGGAGAAAGCGCGGAAAAATAGTTGGAAAGATAGTTGCATCATCATGGTCGAGTGCCGGATCAGTCTTGCTAAAGTTGGGGCAGTAATCTGCCGATAACAGAGCGAGAGTGTCTATCCGGCACGGCTCCGCGACTATTCGTGGAGATTAACGCAGGAACTGAAAAATAGGGTTCATACCCGATAGCCTGTTAAGACCAGGAGGATGTTTTGAAGATCGCAACTATCTTTTTACGCGCAGCGGTGTGGACGGTTTTGTTATCCGCCGCAATGGCTCAGGCCGCGACAGACGCTACAATCAAGGAATTGTGGCAGCGCGCCGAACAAGGCGAATTGCTGACTCCGGCTGAAAAGGCAGACCTCGCACCGTATCTGCTGGAAACCGAGCGCCGTGGCCCGCAAACGATTGACGCCGTCGGTGGCCCCGATACGTACGGCTATTATTACATGGATAACCAGAACGGCGACACCACGAGCTATTCGTGGATCGAACTGCGCGGGGACAATCAGGCCACTTGGGTGAATTTCGACAATGCCGACGACGGCGCGGCGACAATTCCGTTGTCGTTCAGTTTCCCGTACTATGGCGAAGACTACTCCTGGCTAAGTGTCTGCACGAACGGCTTCATTACGTTTGAAGCGAATCGTATTTCCGCCATGAACCAGTGTTTTCCCGCGGCCAGTCTGGGCGGTCCGGCCATTGCCATGTTCTGGGATGATTTGCATCTGCACTATGGCGGCAATCAGCAGAACAACAACACGGTCGTTTGGCGCGACTTCGGTGATTACATCGTGATTCAGTACGATGAAATCGGTCACTACGGGTTTCCCACTCCGCCGACCGACAACTTCACGTTTGAATGTATTCTTTATGCCAACGGCAGCATCAAGATGCAGTATCAAACGATGAACTACAATATGTTCCCGGGTTCGCAGACAATCGGTTTGCAGCAGGGCATTAGCGGCACGTCGCTCGAGTACGTTTGCAACGGCGGCTCGCCGACTGACGGTCGCGCCGTCTGGTTTTATCGCAGCGGCTTCGGAACATTAGGTGGTTATGTCACCTCCGCCGGACAACCTGTTTATCAGGCTACCGTCACGATTCAGGATCAAGGTTTGTACGCCAGCACAGACGGCAACGGCAACTACTACTATCCGACCGCTCCGGCAGGAAGCCACACGGTCACGGCGCGGATGTTCGGTTATCAGCCCTTCACGACCCACAACGTGGTCATCAACACGAACCAGGCGACGCAATTGAGCTTTACGCTGGCATCCGTTCCGAAGATCGATTTTGAAGTGGACAACATCAGCCTGAGTATTCCCGACCGCGATACGGTCACGACACTTATGGTTGTGGACGACAACGTGACGATCTCCACGATGGCCGTGCGCATTGACGAACTGATGCATACCTACATCGGCGACATGAGCATGTGGTTGGAAAGCCCGTGGGGTCAGCGCATCTTGCTAAGCGAGCGCAACGGCGGCAGCGGCGATCACATGATCGGTTGCCAGCTTGACGATCAGGCCGGACAATCCATCGCCGACGGACAGGCTCCGTTTGGAAATCGCTATTGGCCGGAGCAGCCGCTCTCGAGTTTTTCCGGACGTCCAAGCCGCGGCACTTGGAAACTCATTATGTATGACGCTGCCAATCAGGATCAGGGCACATTGAATGATTGGTCTTTGCATTTCACCGGCGCACAGATTGCCGAAGGACATGTTTGGGGAGTTATTCGCGATGTGTCGCACAATCCGATTCAAGGTTGCGATGTCACTTTCGCTCCGACCAACCTCAGCACAACCACAAATAGTGCCGGCATGTGGGAACTTTGGCTGCCCGTCGGAAACTGGATGCTTGATCTGAGCGCCGACGGCTACTGCGATCAGTCGCTGGGGACCATCGTTGTCAACGACAACTCGGATCAGCAAGTTGACACCGAACTCGGTTCGCCTCATGGCATCGCCTCAACAGAGGTTATTCTTCAGGAAGCAGTCGGCAACGGTATCTTCACGCAACAATTCTTGCTGAGTTCAAACGGCGAGTGCAATTGGGAATACTCAATTTCTGTGCACGCCGGTGATTGGCTGTCCGTCTCTCCGTCCAGTGGTACGCTCTGGACCGGCCAATCGGATGAAATCACAGTATCATTCAACACGAATGGCCTGCAAGGCGGTCAATATCTCGGCGAACTTGAAATTAGTCACAATGGCGCAACCGGTCGTATCACGATTCCGGTCTCGCTCGATTTAGCTACAGCAGCGGATCCAATCCGCGCCATGCCCGAGGCGTTCGCGCTTCACGGCAACTATCCGAATCCGTTCAACGGACAAACGGAGATCGCCTTTGATCTACCGACCGCGGGTCCGGTCAATATCACAGTGCACAATCTGTTGGGTCAGCAGGTCGCGACGATTCTGAATGAAACCCGCGTGGCGGGCCATCACACTTTGAATTGGAACGCCCGCAGTGATCAAGGTCAGGAACTTACAACGGGTTTGTACTTCCTTCGTGTGAACATGGGCGGTCGTGATTTCGTCAGCAAGATGATTCTGGCGCGCTGATCCGCACGATTCTCGATGAAACAGAACGGGCCGCAAGAATTCTTGCGGCCCGTTGCATTTCCGGTAGGATTTTTTTACATTCAAATTATATAGCACGGGTCAACTCAGCAATTCTACGCCGAAGGTCGTAATGAAATCAAAGAAATACATCCCTGCAGAACCTTTTCTCTTTCCATATACCATCGCACTTCATGACAGCGACGCCGCAGGAATCATCTTTTCGGCAAATCTATTCCGCATTTGCCATGAAGCCTACGAAGCCATGATGGCGGAGCTTGGATATGCGATCGGCAGACTCTTGAAGGAGCGCCCCTTCGGCCTGCCGCTCGTGCATTTGGACGGCGATTTTTTTCATCCCTCCCGCGTGGGTGATCACATCACCATCGAAGTTTGTGTGATTGAATTGAACCGCAGTTCATATCGCTTGGAATATTCGCTCCGCACTCCTGACAACACGGTTTGCGCGCGGGCACATACCGTGCATGTCTGCGTGGATATTCCGACGTATAAATCCATGCCGCTCCCTGAAGATTTTCGCGCCGCACTCTCGCGGCACTACTTACCCGAATAATTTCTTTGCTGCGCTGAAGTCCGGCTTGCCATTTGCCAGGAGCGGAAGTTCCGGCACCACGACCACTTTGCGAGGCAGCTTAAATGCTGCAAGCTTGCCGCGCAATGCTTCACGCAGCGAGTCAAGCGGGTGATCCCGATCCGACTCAATCACAACGGCGATGAGTTGCCCCCACTCTGAATCATCTAAGCCAATACAGATCACGTCACGAACATCAGTAAGAGATCGAATTGACTCTTCAACTTCGCCCAGCGCGATATTTTCGCCGCCTGACACAATGACGCGGTCACGCCGGCCCAAGACATGAAGGTATCCGCGCGCATCAACGAAACCGGAATCTTCGGTATATATCCAGCCCTCACGAAATGTGCGGGCTGTTTCATTTTCATTTTTCCAATACGCGGTTGCCACGCCCTCGCTCTTCACAATTATACGTCCGCTTTGGCCCCTCGGCAAGGGGTGATTCGAATCATCCACGATTTTGACCAGCATCCCCGCGAGCGGAACACCAACGGTCGCGCGCTCAGATTCATCACACCCGACGCGCGCGCAAGTCACCATCGAACCCGCTTCAGTCAATCCATACGTTGGTAATACCTGTGGATATGACTGAACCAATTCCGCAGGAATCGGTCCGCCGCCCAGCAAAATTGTGCGGATGGATTTTGGAAGTTTGTGATCTCGAAACGACAACACCCGGCGCAGTGTTGTAGGCACAAACGACGCGAGGGTGACGCCCTTGTCCAAACTCTCGGCGATAGTCTTCGCATCCTGCGTAGACGTAATCACCATACCTGCTCTCGCCAGCGCGCAGCGCAGCACAATCGCCATCCCGCCCACATGAAAAAAAGGCAAACAAGCCAGCCACACATCCTCTTCACCGACATCCAAGTGCTCGTTGACTAACAACGCGTGCATCACCAATGCGTCCGGCGAAAGGTGAACGAGCTTGGGGCGGCCCTGCGATCCCGAGGTGGCAATAAACACACCCGGCGGAATTTTTTCCCCGTCAAACTGTCGCCGCACGGCATCCCGCTCTTGCGCGGTCCAGCGTGGATTCAGCGGAACCGCGCTGCACAATCCGCTCGCAGCCGCAAGAATAACAACCGCCTGCTCAATCGAGTTGCCACCCTCAAGAAAATGTGTCCCGGGCGCAATCCCCTCGAATCGAGCCAGGAGTTCGCTCCAAGACAAACGCTCCGAGCTATCGCTGACGATGGAGAGTGAATCGTCTTTTGAGATTCTCTTAAACAAAATTGTTACAATTCCAAACTCTCGGCAAACTCTGGCCGCAGCCTACTCGCAAGTGACTTCAGGGGAGGCACAATCAAATGTCCAGCCTCAACAGCAAGTCCCTGGTCAAACGTATCACGCTTCAACAAGTGCAGTGTACCCAAACCCTGCGCGATACCGGGCAAACTCCATTCGTGCGCCAAATGCGCGAGATGCGCCAGGCCGACACTGCTGTCAAACATCGAAGACAGCACAATCGCAATTCCTTCCTCGCGCATCCGCACAAGCAACGCCTCACGCTCTCTAATCGCGCCCATCCTTGCAGGCTTCAGCACAAACGTCTTGAATCCCGGCACACCATCGTAATCAAGAATCTCTTGCTCTTGAAACGCTTCATCACACGCAAACGGAATACCGACCTGGTCTTGTAGCTCCGCCCACTCGCGCATAGACAACCGGCACGGATCTTCTATCCACTCGACCGCTTCACGAGGTAGCGCATCCGCCAATTTCTTCACGTCATCCGGAGTCCATCCCAGATTCGCGTCAAGCCGCAACACTAATTCCGGCATGTCCAGCGCCAGCGTGTTAATCAGCGCGATATCTTCCTCAACACTGCGAAACCCGACTTTCAGTTTCACAGTGTCAAAACTTTCAATCATCGCTTGCCGTGCCGCCGCAATAATATCTTCGTTTTTGCCGCTCGGCAAGAGCTTGGTAATCGGCACCCGAATTTCGCGGTCGTCCTTTTTCTCAAGCGCGTGTCGGATACAATCAAGACCGAACACCGTCGCCGGCGCAGAATGCATCATCATGGACTCACCATTGAGAATCCGCTCGGCGTGTTCAAAATGCTCCGTGCCGAACGCGGGCAGTAGCGAAACTTCGGAAACGTATTTCCTGCCCTCATGCTCAATCGCCAACAAGAATCCGCGTTTGCGGAAAAGTGTTTTGCGCGCAGTCACCAGCGGCTCACGTAAATCAAACGCAACAGGTATATGGCGAATCTCGCTCACCACACTAATCCAATCACCAAGAGCAGTCCGAACACAAGCATATATCTCGCCGTTCCCGCCAAAGCCTGATTCAGTGATGGCCCGTCGCTCTTAAACCAAACCGCGCGCAACGGCGAAACCGTGAGCGGCAAAGCAAACAACGGCAATAGAATCACGATCAAGGGCAATTGCATCAGCACTAAAATCACATAGGGCAAAAATAAACTCGCAGTAAACTCAATCTTTCCGAACATCCGCCCGAATCTCACCACAGGTGTGCGCTTTCCCGCCTTGCGATCCGTCTGCTCATCGCGCACATTGTTGACTGCAAGCAATCCGCAAGCCAGCAATCCGGGAATCAATCCAAGCACAAACGGTGCTCTCTCCCACTCGAGCAAAAGCAGATACGACGTGCCCGCCACCGCCAACACACCGAAGTAAATCAAAACAAAAACTTCCGCAAGCCCGTTATAACCTAACGGATACGGCCCACCGGTATACATCCATCCAAACAGAATGCCGCTTAAACCAATTGCCAGAATCGGCCAGCCCCCGCGCAAAATCAGCGGCACACCGAACACGAAAGCCAAAATAAAAAACGCGCCTGCGCCAATCGCGACAGCTCTCGCAGAAATCAATCCCGCTTGCGTCACGCGCGTCGGACCCAGCCGCTCAGATGTATCCGCGCCCTTTCGGAAATCACTATAGTCATTGGCCAGATTAGTTCCAATTTGAATACACGTCGCCGAGCAAAAAATCAAAACAGCAATCCCCCAATCAAACACCGCGCGCGAAGCCGCCCACGCGCACCCGATCATCACAGGCAAAAGCGCCGCGACTAGAGTCTTAGGCCGCGATGCCAGAATCCAAACGGAAAGCCGGCTCATCAAGCCTTACGGCAGTCTCTTAAATTTCGAAAAGTCAGGCTTGCGCTTTTCTTTGTACGCGTTGCGGCCCTCTTGCGCCTCTTCGCTCATGTAATACAGCAGCGTCGCGTTGCCGGCAAGTTCTTGAATGCCTGCTTCGCCGTCCGTCTCGGCGTTAAACGCGGCCTTCAAACAGCGCAGCGCCATCGGCGACAGCGCGAGCATCTCTTGACACCATGCGACGGTCTCTTCTTCAAGTTTGTCGAGCGGCACAACCGTGTTCACAAGGCCCATGTCCAGCGCTTGCTTCGCGTCGTACTGTCGGCACAAAAACCAAATCTCTTTAGCCTTCTTATGCCCGACAATGCGCGCAAGATAGCCCGCGCCGAATCCACCGTCAAACGATCCTACCCGCGGCCCGGTCTGCCCGAAGCGCGCGTTGTCCGCGGCAATCGAAATGTCGCACACGACATGCAGCACGTGTCCACCGCCTATTGCGTAGCCCGCAATCATTGCCACGACAGGTTTCGGCAGCGAACGAATCTGCTTTTGCAAATCAAGTACGTTCAACCGTGGCACTTTATCGGCGCCGACGTAACCTTGATCGCCGCGAATGCGCTGATCGCCGCCGGAGCAAAATGCCAAGTCACCCGCTCCGGTCAGAATAATCACGCCAATCTCGCCGTCTTCGCGAGCATCCAAAAACGCGTGCTGCAAATCAAACAACGTCTGCGGACGAAACGCGTTACGCACCTCAGGCCGGTTGATCGTAATTTTGGCGATGCCGTTCCACTTATGATAAAGAATATCTGAATACTCACCGGCGACTTGCCAGGCAAACTTACTCATGCGAAACATCTTTCTGTAATTTGTAAAATTTGATTAAGCGGGCGCTGAACTCGTCAGGGTGCTCCACATGCGCGGCATGTCCGCATTTCGAAAAAACAGTATGGAGCAAATGCCGCGAACTGGATTGTGAGGCTATCTTGTCATTACGTTGGACAAACTTCGTGTCCAATTCTCCTGCGGCAAGAAACAAAGGCTTCTTCCACTGAATAAGCTGCAGAGTACAATCGGGCATCGTCCCCGTACCGTAAACATCCAGCGCAAGTTTCAATCCCTGCGGAGTGCTCGCCATGCGTTCGCTGTGAATCAATCGCTGCGCAGACTCCGGCAACAATTTTTGCGTCGCGAAAATTGGCAGCGCTTCCCAATACTGTGTAAACCATTCCATGCCGCGGCCGACGATATTCTCACCCAGCAAGCGATCACTTTGACGCCGAAGTTCGCGCTCGTTGTCGTCCGCAATCCCCGGACTCGCTCCCAGCAGCGCCAGACTTTTGATGTATGCCTCATCCGCCAGCGCGCACATAATTGCCACGCGACCACCCTGACTATACCCGAACCAATGCGCGGGGCGTGATTCAAGTTGCCCAACGGCTTCCTGTAAATTCTCGCACAGCTTCGGCCAAGTCAACTCAACACGCTTCTCAACCAACGTTTGCCCGTGAAACGGCAAATCAAACCTTAACACACGAAAATGTTTCGACAAAGCTGGTTCAATCGGCGCGAAGCTATGCAACGATTGGGCGAAACCATGCAGCAGCACCAGCGGCGGCGCATGTTCAGGTCCGTCGGATCGCGCGTGCCAAAGAATATCAGCAGATTGAATCAGCATGAGTCGAATTCGCGCAGCATGCTTTCCACAAAGTGCTGATGAGCGGCGTGATTTTTCACTCTATTCGTTTGAACTTCAATAACGCCGGGCAACATCTTTTGGAATGTGGAACGGCATTCTTCAACCGACTTTATTAGGACACACGGGGCGGAGTTTGCGCGGGCGATACCGGAGAGGTTTGCAGTATTCGGCGTGGCATGAATTTCATCAAACGAATCGGCATACTCCGCAACCGGCAAAAAATGAAAAATTCCGCCGCCGTTGTTGTTCAAAAGCAGGACAGTCAGATGTTCGGTTTGTCGCGCAAGACTCAGTCCCTGCAAATCATGCCAGAAAGCCAAGTCACCGCAGATCAGCAACGTTTGTTTCGTGCTGCCTGCCGCAACTCCTGCCGCATGAGAAATCACGCCGTCAATTCCGTTGGTGCCTCGCTGCGAATAAACACGAATGTCCTTCCCGCAAGGCGCAGCGATTATATCCGCGTAGCGAATCGGCATACTGGAGGCCAGGACGAGATTCGACTTGTCAGGAAGTCCGGCAATTGCCGCGTTCACGTAGGCAAGTTCGCTCTCGTGCGGAAGATGAAACTTCGTAAGCGAAGACCTGATCTCTCCAACCGCTTTCCAGAATGGATCGAGCAACAGCGAGTCGCGGGAGACTTTGACCGATGATTTTAGTTCACGCAACAAGGGTGCGACATTCGTTATAATAATCTCGCTTGCGCGTTCGTCCGGATCGCGTGGAAGCGTATCACGTTGCACTCGAATCGTCTTCGCACGATGGCGATTCAAGTATTGCGTCAGCGCCTTGCTGGTCGGCGCCATCCCGAATTCCAAAACCAAATCCGGAGAGATTCGGGACAAAGACTCATGCCGCAAAAAGATGTCATAATACGGCATGTTCGGCTCACCGCAAAAGCGCATGCCCGACGCGACATCCGCAAGCACGGGCCAGCCAAGCGTGCGCGCCAGTTCAAAAAGCGCGTCCCGTTCCTGCTTGGTTCTTGCCGCATCCGGTCCGCAAACAATCAAACCGCAAAGGCTGCTCTCAACCGTTCGCAACAATTTTGCAGTAAGTTCAACAGTGGAAGGCGCAGGCGAGACAACATCATCAATCTCCGGCAAGAGTAAAGCGAAGATTTCCCGACAAGCAGCGGCGTCAACTTCCACAGGCACAAGCGGCTCATCCATCGGCACATTGATTTGTATCGGGCCAATCGGCGCGGAGAGCATGGCCAACAAAGCGCGCTTCACACATGAAAGTGTTTCGCGCATCGCGTTCACGCTTGCCACAGGCTCAGGCAAATCCAGATACATTCGCGTGTACCGTCCGAACAGCGCTGTCTGATCAATCGTTTGCGGCGCGCCCGTATTGCGCATCCGTTGCGGACGATCTGCGGTCACAACCACAAGCGGAGAACCGCTTTGCGCGGCTTCAATCACAGCCGGATAATAATGCGCCGCCGCAGTTCCCGACGTGCAAACCAGTGCGACCGGACGGCTGCTTCCCTTGGCCAAACCCAAAGCGAAAAATCCCGCCGAGCGCTCGTCAATCACAACATGACAGTTAAACTTCTCCGAGAGCAAAGCCGTGCGCGCCAACGGTGTCGACCGCGAGCCGGGAGAAATCACGACGTGCGAAACTCCGGCTGCGGAAAGCTGCGCCCACAAAAGTTCCGCTTGCAAATAGTTTGGATTAGAAGCGCTCACAATAAGTCAAGCAGTGCGCGCCGCATGATTTCCATCTTCCAACCGCATTCAGCGTACTCGAGATCAGCGTCCGAATCCAAAACAATTCCCGCGCCGCCGAAAAGTCGGGCCGTACGGCCATGCACCTGCGCGCACCTCAGCGCGACGATTGCCGTGGTCTGATGTCCGTTTGAAAATCCCAGAACCCCGCTGTAGAGATCGCGCGGTGTCGGTTCAAGCTCCAAAAGTAACTGCGCGGCGCGGTCTTTCGGCGATCCGCATACCGCCGGAGTCGGATGAAGCGCGGCTAAGATTTCGTCGTCGTTGACCTCGTCGCGCAGCACTCCCTGCACCTGGCAATAAACATGTTCAAGATCATCTGCCCGGCGCTGTGTTATCGGCGAGACGGAAACATGCAAGCACAGCGGAGCCAACGATGACTTCAAAAAATCGGTAACGACTTTCTGCTCTTCGTGATCTTTTGCGCTAAACGACGTGTTGTCCAAAAGAGTTTGCCGCGTGCCCGCCAAACTGTCCACCGTAATCTGCCGCCCTTCCCGCTGAAACAAAACCTCCGGAGTCGCGCCGATCCAGATTTTTTGATCGTAGAGCTGATGCGCGAACACCGATGTTCCGGTGGAAAATTGCAAGAGCTTGGCCAGCGCGCTGTCCACGGGCCAAAGCGTTGGCGAATACAAACTCATTTGCCGGCTCAACACGGCTTTGCGAAGTCGTCCCGCGCGAATTTCTGCGCGAATTTTCTGCACCGCTGTTGTCCATTGACCCGGAGTGTGGCTCTCTGATTCAATCGCTTCAGACTCGTCAGGATCATACTCGTATTCTTCACTGACCGCGTGATGCGGGACTTCACCAAAAAAAAGCAGTCGTTCGTCTCGGGCCTCAACCAACCACTTCGGCTGCCAGAAAAATTTCTCACTACCGTCATAATCCATTCTGAAACAAACCGGAAGCACAGAACTACCGTCACGATCAGCCAGCAAGTCCTGAATGGACGCGCCAAAAAAGCGCACACCTCCGGCGCACCACGCGTAGGTTTCACCCCGCGCGCGCATCAGAAGCGTGGCCTCATCCGCCACAGCAAAGCGGGCAAGCTCCCTGAACCGGGCGACCTGTTCCAGTTGAGACTCTTCGAGCAAACGCATAACCCGTAATTTAACCATATTCCAGCAAGCATTCAAATTCAATCAAACCATGTTGCACCCAAGCACCATAGCCCGTATATTTATCCTTCACTCCTTATCCCTTTACCCTTTCCGCGAATGTCCCGCAACATACTGTTTTACGACACGACCCTCCGCGACGGCGAGCAAACGCCTTTTGTGGTCTTTTCAGTCGAGCAAAAGCTCGAGATTGCACACGCTCTGGCCCAAATGGGCATGGATATCATCGAAGTCGGCTTTCCCGCAGCCTCAAATTCGGAGCAGGAGGCGGTTAGCCGTGTCTCAGAAGAAGTCAAAGCCCCGATAATAGCGGGTCTCGCTCGCTGCCGAACCGGGGACGTGGATATCACCGCAAAGTCTTTAGAAAAAGCTAATAAACCTAGAATTTCCATAGTTTTACCCATATCCGACCGACACCTGTCCACCTCACTCAGGTTGACTCGCGCCCAAGCCGAAGAGCAAATCGGCCAGGTCATTGCCCACGCGAAGACACTGATGGAAGATATCGAGTTCATCGCAACCGATGCTACCCGCACCGAAGAATCCGACCTCTTGTCTTGTTTCAAGGCCGCCGCAGATGCCGGAGCCGCAACACTGGTCGTGGCGGACACCGTTGGCTGCGGACTTCCCGAGGAGATAAAGTCACTCTTCGGCAGGCTGCGTGCCTCCTTTGCACCCCATGTGAAACTCGGCATTCACTGCCACAACGACTTCGGCCTCGCCACCGCCAATTCAGTCGCGGCTCTGGAAGGCGGAGCCGATCAAGTCGAAGGCACCATCAACGGCCTCGGCGAACGGGCTGGCAATACCGCTCTGGAAGAAGTTGCGATGATCCTCAAATATCATCAAAAGTCAATGAAACTCTCACAAAACATCAATTCCACGCGAATTCTGGAAACTTCTCGACTGGTTCGTGAGGTTTCAGGAGTAGTGGTTCAGCCCAACAAAGCTCTGGTGGGTCAGAACGCCTTCCTCCATGCCGCCGGAATGCACCAGCAGGCAATGCTCGCCGATCCGCTGACGTTTGAGCCGTTTGGGCCGGAGCTTGTAGGGGGAGAAGCCGCGCTCGAAGATCGCATTATCTTCGGTAAGTTCTTAGGAAAAAACGGTTTAAAGAAACTGCTGTCGCTGGACGGGGTGGAGCTATCCGAGCAGGATTTGGATGCGCTCGTCGCCAAAATCCGCGCGGCCATCGAGCGCCGCGAAACCGTCAGCCGTCGCACCATGCTGATGTGGGCGAAGGGCTAAAAGGCTTGCATCCTCCCCGAGCAGGTGTTATCTTATTGAGTTAGATTTGAATCGACCGGGCCAAAGACAAAACAACTTGGAGACCCACAACATGAAGACTCGCATTTGGCTCGCGCCTATCTGTGCTCTGCTGTTAGCCTTCGGGAGTGCGCAAGCATTCACCGTCGGACAACCGGCAGCCGATTTTAACTTGACCGATTCTTGGGGAAATCCTCACACGCTGAGTGAGTATCAAGGCAACGTTGTTGTCCTGATGTTTTTCGGCCACACGTGAAGCACCTGTCGTGCCCAGGATGGGCAAATGGAAGCAGGTGTGCATCAGTATTATCAGGGACAACCGGTAGTCACGTTAGGAATTGATACCTACAACGGTTCTCCCGCCGCAGTGGAAATCTTTCGCGGTGTAACGGGCGTGACGTTCCCGTTGTTGACCCAAGGCGGTGGCTATGCCGGACAGAATAACGGCAGTTTCCGCAAAGTCGTGATTGACGCCGAAGGCATCGTCCGCTACGTCTCCGGACAATATGTGTTGAACATTCCGACGATTCGCGGACACGTGGATCAATGGTTGCCGCTCGATGAGCCGACGTTCACGTTCGAGATGGACGAAACCATGATCGAGTATCAGGACGGCTTCAGTACCTACGGATTCACAGGAACGCTCAACAATTTGCTGGACGAAGACCGTCAGATTGTGCTGACGCTTGAACCGATTGACGTGCCCGATCCCTTGCGCATGTATTCGATCTGCACGTTCCGCGGCTGCTATCCGCCGGACTCCGGAGTCATTGTCATCAATGAATCCTATACCGCACTGCAGGAAGATGACGAACTGATCTTTGACATCTACAATTTGGTCGCGCATCCCGAGTTCGGCTCGGACACCGCGACCATTGTCGGTGACTACGCCCTGCGGATTACAGTGCATAATCCGGACGATCTGGAAGAAGCGATCTCCTACGATCTCTATCTGGATCAAACCAGTTCACTCAGCCCGCGCATCGTGCCGGTCCCGAACTCGACGGCCTTGATTCGCAACTATCCCAATCCCTTCAATCCCGAGACCACGATTCAGTTTGTCGTGAGCAATCCGGGTGCGGTGGAGTTGAACGTCTTCAACATGCTCGGTCAGAATGTGGCTACGCTGATTAACTCATCGTTCATGAGCAGCGGCACCTACAACGCCAACTGGCGCGCTACAAATTCAAGCGGCCAATCTCTACCCTCAGGCAGCTACATCGTTGAACTGAACAACGCCGGCCTGAGAGCCGTTCACCGCGTCGTCTTAACGAGGTAGTATAGCAACGATTCGCCGAGCGGGGATTAAGCGTAGCGGTTCCCCGCCGGAATCTGAAATTAAAGACAGGGTGCACCCAGGCACCCTGTTTCTCTTCGAGAGGTAAAGGAGTATCCCAAGATTTGCGGCAGCAGAGCCTGTCCTCGAAAAGATGTTCTCACCTGCCCCGCTAACCGAGATATTCCTCGCGGCGGCACCCGTTGCGGGTGCCTCGCTGCTGACTTCTGACTTCATACTTCTAACTTAATACTCCATGCTCCCCACAGCCTACGACGTCTTAGACGCCGCCAAAACCCTAAAAGGCATCGCGCACAAAACTCCGGTGCACACGTCCCGCACGCTCGACGCCAAAAGCAGCGCAGATGTGTATCTCAAATGCGAAAACTTCCAGCGCGTCGGCGCCTTCAAATTTCGCGGCGCCTACAACACGATGTCGCGTTTGACATTTGAAGAAAAAAAGCGTGGAGTGATTACACACTCGTCCGGCAATCATGCGCAAGCTGTCGCGCTCGTAGGCACATTGCTGGGAATCAAGACGACCATCGTGATGCCCGCCGACGCGCCGCCAATCAAACTCGCGGCCACTCGCGGCTACGGAGCGAACGTCGTCTTGTATGATCCAAAAGAAAGAAGCCGCGATGAAATATCAGCTGAGCTAAGAGAAAAGCACAACTACGTGCTGATTCCGCCCTATGATCATCCGCATATCATCGTCGGACAAGGCACTGCGGCGTTAGAGTTACTGACCGACTATCCCGATCTCGAACTACTGTTAGTTCCTTGCGGCGGCGGCGGATTGCTTTCCGGCAGTGCACTTGCCGCAAAACACATCAACCCCAACATAAAGGTCGTCGGAGTGGAGCCCGAAGTCGCCAACGACGCCCAGCTAAGCTGGCAAACGGGCACGCTTCACACCGTCAAGAATCCGCCCACCATCGCCGACGGCACACGCACAGCAGGATTAGGCAAGCTGACTTTCCCCTTGATTCGCAGCATCGTCGATGATTTCGCCACCGTCAGTGAGCGACAAATCATCGATGCCACAATCTTTCTCTTCGAAAGAATGAAATTAGTGGTCGAGCCCAGCGGAGCCTTAGGTGTCGCTGCCCTCCTAAGCGGCTACAAAACTCCCGACCGTGTAGGTGTCATCATCAGCGGCGGAAATCTTGACCCAAGTGTCTTGATGATGTAGCAGATGCTCCCGCATGTCCCTGTTGGGATACCTGCCGAAGATAATACAAGTCGCCTCGCCCACCAGCGAGGCGCATTGTTTTTTCATAACTAACAAAATGGACCCTTTCGTGACGGGTAAGAGTACTGCAAGATTTTCAATTATCTTATCTGAAACCCTTGCGGCCCTGAAATTGCAGGGTTATATTATCTTAAGTCTTATAATGCAAGGTTATATTATCTTAAACCTTATAGGGAAACAGCCATGAAGAATTGGGCAATAACTTTCTTACTACTGTGCGCAGTAACCGTGGCGCACGCACAAACATTTACGATTACCGGTGCCGACGTTCAACTCAACGGATACTCCGAAGCGGACAACTCGTGCTATAATCCGCACGCATGTCTTTTTCCGACTCCCACAACCGACAGCTACTCCGCGGACTCGCTAATCTCCGGTGCACTCGGATTTGATCTTGCATTTTCGCGCGGACATCACGTCACGGAAGACGACGGTGGCGGATTCTGCTGTGGCACACAAAAAACATGGGCACACGACAATAACTTCGGTTACCTTGCACTGACCGGACTGAACACCGACTATATCACAATTCTCTACGGAATCTCAGGATATGCGCAAGCCGGTAATGACAACCTGTACAAATGCAGAGTCACCGACACGCTCGAGTTTGAAATTCGCTTGGCAATAGACAACGGTCCGTCCGGATTTCCCGTGATCGTGGACTATCAATGGGATCATTTCGGCGGCATCGGCGGAGCGCACGAAGGCGCAAGTGAAGACTGCGTGTTTACCAACGCATCACTGAACGTTGACGCAGATGGCAATGTGCTTGGGAACCGTTTTAATTTCGGAAGCGGCTCTGGCGGCATCTTCGGTTGGAACAAACGCATCAATCAACCCGGCCTGTTCAATCGCTTCATCGGAGATACGCTTGTGATTTCCGGCTGGCTGGAAATTGACGTGAACACAAACGTCCCCTCGCCATTCCCCGCGCAGACTCTCGATGATCAAGGCGCGTCGCAGTGGGGCGAGATTCGTTTATCCATGGGCACGCCCATCGTGTCCACACCGCCGGACGTATTAAACGTCGGCACTTGGCTCGAGTTTTCCGTGGACATCGGCGGCGATTGCGAAATGAGCGATCCCACTCCCGATGGAAACGAAGTCTTTGATCCCGGTGATTCCTATGTCTGGATCGGTCCGCCGCTTCCTGTCGGTGGCGCGGACGGTATCACCAACGACGAAATTCTTTTCGGTCCTGACCCGCTCCCCGTTGCACCGGATGGGCCTCCACCCGTGACCGGCGCTCCCGTTGCCAGCGGCTTGACGTACGCGGATGTCGCGCCGTTGTATTTCGATCTCGACGGCGAAGACTATTTGAATTTCAGTTTGACCGATTTCAACTACGGCCCCAATGTTCCACCAATCGGTAGATTTGTCACGCCGTGTATTTTTGACGCGCGAAATCTCTTTGTTTCCTTTGAAGACGATCTGCCCTCGCTCTATACGGATCCCGCGGGCTCAGCTCCGTTAAACAGCCCGTCGTCCGTGCTGGCGACTCATGGCCAAACCACAAGCGCCGATGAAGTGGTCGGACTCTCCGTGTTTACGTCTGTTCAGCCGGCTATCGTGTTCTTCAAGTATCCCTACTTGACAGAGACGATGCTGCACGTAAGTCTCGCGCCCGATCCCTTGCCGTTCGATGATTTGGATGATGACTGCGACGCGCTCGACATCCGCGACAACCAATGCACGATCTGGTATTTCACCGTTGACCACGAAGCAATCTTCAGCGGCTTGGATCCCGGCGTAATCTATATGAAAGTTGGCGGCGGTCCCGGTGGAGGATTCATCGGCGTTATTGATCCTGTCACACATCTTGGCCTGCTTCCCGGCGTGGACATAGACGCCTTCGAATTCGTGTGGATCTATGATTCGAACAGCGGCGCGGACGGACTCGCGCTGCTCTTTAGCGTGGACGAAGATGACTTTATGACCGCCGCGGATGAATCCAGCGGACGCAATCCGGCGATGCTCTACGCGTCGTTCTTAAACGGCACGCATTTCCAATTCCTCGATCAACCGCTCGAAGACGACATTGACGCGCTGACCGCGTGGCCGACGCCGCTGTATGCAAGCTATGTGAATCCGCCGACGTGTTTGCCGGCTGAAAATGTTGTGATTGTAGCCGACGACGCGACAGCGACTGTCACATTAACTTTCGATTCACCGCAAGACGCGAACTACGAAATTTTCTCGACGACAAATCCCAACGCGCCGCTGCCGCCCGGACCGGATTGGACGTCAATAGGAGACGTACCCGCCGTAGCCGGAGAAGTGGTCAACTTCACGATTACGTATCCCGTCTTAGACCCGCAGCGCATCTACCAAATCATCGCGCACTGTCCGTAGAGTAGTATCCTGATTCGCCTATGCGAGTTTTCTGATACACATTGCAAACAAATAAAAACGCCCCGCTCAACCGAGCGGGGCTTTTCTCTCGGAGGACAATCGGTCTCACGAACACTTTATGAGCGCTAAGTTGGTTTTCAAGAAGTTCAACGACCTTTCTTAGCAGCTATTCGTGCGGTAATCAAAGATAGGTTTTCGAGTTGCGATTTTGGTCAGTTATCTGTATTTTGAAGCATTGTCATTAGCGGAGATACGACACTGGCAGAATCCATCGCGGGTTTGTCAGACATGAAATTCAGTCGAACTTCTGCGCGCAACCGTGAGCAACCAATCAACCACATGGCAAGAATAGTCGCAGGTATCATTTGCCTCTTGGCATTCAGCTTCGGGCTTGTTCGTCTTGGCGTCGGTTTGCTATTGACCGCTCAGGTTGCAGGTCTAATTGACTTTGCGGCTTTCAGCGAGCCGGTCGCCGACATTCAACGCTTCATGGCTGAGAAGAATGTGCAAGCGATCATTCCGCTAAGCCCTATTTCCTATTTGGCAATCATTGTATTCATGGGCGTATCTTTAACGCTCGGCTCCGTCGGCGCTTGGCGAAAACAAAGTTGGGGGTACGGACTCCTCGCTTTATATCTTCTGACGCATTCCGGGCTATTTGTAAACTTTCAAACGATAAACTACAAGATCTATATTCTGCTCGCTGGAATCGTTCTCTTTGTAGTACTCCTCATAGCCAATCGTTATCGGCACACTTAATTAGGCACAGCAGTATACTTTCGAGCAAGCCCGGGTCACAAGCCGCATCACGGTCGCAATCTTGAAACCCCAAGAACAAAGCCCCGCTCAACCGAGCGGGGCTTTTTCAGGTCTCCCCCCAACTCTGCGCAGATTTGGGGGGATGAAAGGGGGGCCCAGCGGCCAGCGCGAACAAACTCAAATCACAACCTTCATATACACATCAGCCCGCGCATTTTGCTATTCAATGGGAAACCCTGCAAGTCAAGCGAAGCTCCACACGTTTATCATTACTTCATCAAAAGCAGTTTCACCGTTTGTGCCAAATTTCCGGATGACAACCTCGCAAAATACACCCCCGACGCCATGCCCTCCGCGTTCCACAATATATTGTGCACACCGACTCCCTGCCGCTCGTCCAGCAGAGTTTCAACTCTCCTTCCCAAAATGTCATAGACGACAAGTCTGATCGCCTGCTCTCTTGTTACAGCATACTCAATCGTGACCGAAGAATTGAAAGGATTGGGATAAGGAAATCCCAATACGAAGCTACTGGGTTGCGCCGAACGAACGCGAATGTTTTGTTCATTAAAAGAAGAATCGGAATACCAAGGAGTGACCGAAACAAGATACTCTACACTGTCTCCAAGCCCCGATTCATTCTCGATTGCATGATACGGGCCGGAAGAATCTCCCCAGTAGTTGAACGGAAGAAAACTGGGCGGAGAGCTAAGCAGTCCTTGAAACGCGGCATAGCCGTTACTTTCGGCGATTACGTTTCGAAATATGACGTTCGCTGGGCAAGCAATTGTCATCAATACACCACCTGGAGGATTGGCGAAACCGTCACAGCTGTTTCGAAAAATGTAGTTGTTGTTAAACTTGATATGAAAAGGAGTTGTTGGACCTAATATCAGCGCAACACTATTTTCCTCAGATTCATTGTCACAAAATAAGTTGTGTGATATCTCAATTATCTGAACTGAGTCTGCCGCCGAAAACAACATTCTGCTTAACCATCCTGGTTCGCTTAAGCGTCTATTACCGGAAAATACATTATAACGAAACAGTGAAATAGAGCCCGTGTCTGCTCCAGCGCTTTGAAACAGATCATGTTGAAACTCATTGGAAACGACATAATTCGAATCAAAGCGAATGTTTGACCACTGGAGAACACCCTCGCCAGGAAGACGGAAAAAGTGATGAAACCTGTTGTTTCGAATCTCGCAGCCGACTATTTCTAGGTAATCTGCTACGCCTACTTGACGAATGCAGTAGCCTCCTGGTACATCTTCCCAGCCGAAATCTTGTACGATACTACTCCTTAACGAGAGAGACCCGCGCTCAACGAAAAAGGCAACAGCCGATGGATCATTGTTCGTTGAAAAACAGCTCTGCGCGCAAACAGAATCAACAATAGACACGCAATTCTCAAAATATGCAACATTTCCAAATTCGTTGGAACCGGTATGCAGAAAACGCGTCGAAGCGATTGAAACATTGCAATTTCTCGCGAATAGTCCCCCTCCGATAGTAGCATGACACGAATCCACGTAGCAAGCGCGAATCTCTATTTCTCGGTTGTGAGCCGCGATACCGCCTCCTGTTACTGGAAGACCAGAAGATGATCCCTTTATATAGAGACCTACTAATCTAAGTATTGGCTGTGGCTCATCTGTCGCTGCCAACAAAGTACGCCCGACGCTGTGAGGCGGCGGGCGTAGTACACATTCTTCAATGTGCAAAGTGTCGTTTGAAAACAGGTATTGACTTGCAATAGTAATGTCGTGGTTTGGGACGCTCAACTCCTGAACATAGTTGCCAGAATTTATTAACACCGTATCACCGCTTGCGGATGCGTTAAGCGCATCTTGAACAGTGTCATATTCATCAGGTACAGTGAGCATTGCAGCATTTACATTGATAACAAAAACTGCTGCGCAAACTGCCTTTACAACTGTCATTAACATGGCAGCAAGTGCCTAGTCAATGTCGCAATTCGCCTTGCAAACATGAGTTGATGGTGTATACACTTGTACGTATGAAGTGCCACTACATGTCATTACATTGCATCCAGTGCATTCAACTTCTATTAATATCAAGTGCTCGTTAGCTGTAGGATAATTCACAGTCGTATTGCCGCATCCGCATAAATCGGTAAGTTGCCACGTGTAATCTCCGTCTAGCCTTGCCGTTATTGTTACTTTGTTATTCTCACTGCCGGTATCGTAGTGTACATACCATGTTGTAAACGAATCTGTCTCATTCAACTGATGTGTGTTCGTGGACCCCCCTCCTGCACAACATGGATCACTTACGGTAATACAAAAAGAAGTAGCTGAGAACGAAGCTGATGCTAGTGACACAAGAGCACAAAAAGCCAATCTTAACACCTTCATGGCAACCTCCTAAATGAAAAGAGAGCATCCGCGAACGAAGTGCGGCAGGGTTGCTACTACTAAATCAAAAAAAAAATGAAGATGTCAAGACTTCCACTACCTCCCGTGAAAATACCTCGCCACACCTCCTCGATTTGTCCTCTCCCAGTCCCCTGAACTATGTTCAGGATTTTGTTTTTATTAAAGTAAACACGAAGTAAAATAAGTTGACTCATGGGAACTTTGAGTGTATATTGATAGTATTATTAGCAGTCACAAGAGTAGAGTGCTAACAGCCTGTGAAAACAATCACTAAACCTAAATACCCCAAAAACGGAGACCTAAAACCATGAAAATCAAGCCGATTGATGAGCGCGTCCTGATTATGCCGCTCGAAAAAGAAGAAAAAACCGTCGGTGGCATCATTATCCCCGATACCGCTTCCAAGGACCGCCCGCAAATGGGTAAAATCGAAGCCATGGGCGATGACGTCGAAATCGCCGATCGCAAGCAAAAGAAGATGTCCGAAATGCTCAAAGTGGGCGACACCATCGTCTACGCGCGCTACGGCGGCACCGAAGTCAAACTCGATGACAAAGAGTACATCCTCATCAGCCGCAACGACATCTTAGCCGTCGTCGTCAAGTAAGCGAAGCATTGTAGCGGCTGCCCCTGTGGCTGCCGAAACACAGCAACAAAATCATCAAACAAGGAACATAAAAACATGGCAAGCAAACTCATCGACTTTGATGTCGAAGCGCGTACAGCACTGAAAAAAGGTGTTGATATTCTCGCCGACTCAGTAAAAGTGACGCTCGGACCCAAGGGCCGTAATGTCGTCATTGAAAAGAAGTGGGGCGCCCCCACGGTTACCAAGGACGGCGTCACCGTCGCCAAGGAAATCGAACTCGAAGATGCCGTCCAGAACATGGGCGCGCAAATGGTTCGCGAAGTCGCTTCCAAAACCAGCGACGTCGCCGGTGACGGAACCACCACCGCGACCGTGCTCGCGCAAGCGATCATCCACGAAGGTTTGAAGAACGTCACCGCCGGTGCCGATCCTATGAGCCTGAAGCGTGGTATTAACAAAGCGGTTTTGCATGTTGTCGCCGATCTCAAGAAGAACGGTAAAGCCGTCAGCGGCAAGAAGGACATCGCCGCCGTAGGCACGATTTCCGCCAACAACGATCCCGAAATCGGCAATCTGATTGCTGACGCGATGGACAAGGTCGGCAAGGACGGTGTCATCACCGTCGAAGAAGCCAAGTCCATGGAGACCACGCTGGAAGTCGTCGAAGGAATGCAGTTCGATCGCGGCTACTTGTCGCCCTATTTCGTCACCAACCCCGACGAAATGCAAGTCGATCTTGAAAATCCCTACGTCCTGATCTATGACAAGAAGATCTCCACGATGAAGGACTTGCTCCCGATTCTTGAGAAGGTCGCGCAAGCCGGTCGCTCGTTTGTGATAATCTCCGAAGACGTCGAAGGCGAAGCCCTCGCGACGTTGGTCGTCAACAAGCTGCGTGGCACGTTGAAGGTCGCCGCCGTCAAGGCGCCGGGCTTCGGGGATCGCCGCAAAGCCATGTTGGAAGACATCGCGACCCTCACGGGTGGCCGCGTGATTTCCGAAGAAGCCGGTTTCAAGCTTGAAAATGCCGTTATGAGCGATCTCGGCACAGCCAAGAAGATCATCATTGACAAGGACAACACCACCATCGTCGAAGGCGCTGGCAAGAGCGAAGAAATCAAGGGCCGTATTTCGCAGCTTAAGAAGCAGATCGAAAGCACGACCTCTGACTACGACCGCGAAAAACTGCAGGAGCGTTTGGCCAAGCTCGCCGGCGGTGTGGCAGTGTTGAAGGTAGGCGCCGCGACCGAAGTCGAAATGAAGGAAAAGAAAGCCCGCGTCGAAGATGCTCTGCATGCGACCCGCGCGGCGGTTGAAGAAGGTATCGTTCCCGGCGGCGGCGTGGCTCTGCTTCGCGCGCAAAAGGTGCTCGATAACTTGAAACTCGAAGGGGACGAGCAACTCGGCGTGACGATTGTGCGCCGCGCGTTGGAAGAGCCGGCTCGCATGATTTCGCAGAACGCGGGCCATGAAGGCAGCGTCGTCGTGAACAAGATTCGCGAGAACAAGGCCTACAGCTTCGGTTTCAATGCAACCAGTGAGTTGTATGCCGACTTGTTGGAAGACGGCGTGATTGACCCGACCAAGGTCGTGCGCGTCGCTCTGGAAAACGCAGCGTCAGTCGGCGGCCTGTTGCTGACCACAGATTGCGCCATCCACGAGAAGAAGGAAAAGAACCCGGCTCCCGCAATGCCCGGTGGCGGCGGCATGGGCGGCATGGGCGGCATGGACTACTAAGCTTAGCGGCCTTTCGTTAACGAAGAAGCGCGGACGAGAGTCCGCGCTTCTAGTTTATAATTTCGACGTTAAATCAAAATGCTAGGCAGGCTCCAAACTGACCGTCCCATTCTTTGGTGAGCCATGGACTCGCCATTCCTGACCGAGAGCTTTTAGAATAGCATATGAACCACCAAGAATTAGAGTAACTCCCCCCGTAAGGAGTATTGCCAATCTGCTCGTTGGCTCGGGGTCCATTATAGCCAGCAAAATTAATTTGAGCCCGATCGCTGCCATTCCAATCCCTGTCACAATTTGAGCAATTTCTTTCCATGTCATTATTTCTCTATCATGGACGCGCTTGACAAGAGAAATTGGCGACTGCAGATCTTTCTTGCGAATACCGAAACTTGCGTCATCGACAAACTCAAATGAGTTTGCGTTCCTATACTGGATTAAGGCGCGCTTGAGCCAATTCGTTTGAGATGTTCTGATTCGAGAAACTCTAGACATTGTAGTCTCCTTTGTGAAATCACCTGAAATTCTTCAAATTTAAAAGAAGCGTATGCACAGCGCTCAATTTGTGCATGAGCGTTGGCTCTTCCTTCGAACTTAACCTTTCACCTGCAAAGTAAATATCTTTCCTCCAACTGTTTCGATTAGTCAAATAGGCCGCAAGGGTTTCACAAAAATCTTCATCTCGACTAACCCTTGCATAACCAGAAACAAAGCCGATACGTCTCGACCAGCGCCGCGCACGACTTGTTCGATAGTTGTATTCCGATCCGCTGCACCATTTTCTGCAAAATGGATCCAGCCATCCTGATAGATTGAAGTGGTTTTGGATTGCGTGTCCAAGTTCATGGTAGGTAAACTCGCTCAATGTACGAGATCTTGGGCTACAGATCGGAACGCAAATTGTATTCTTCATTATCAAGCCTTCATTGCCTATGTACCACCCATCAGATCCAAACACCAAAACTCTCCGTATGCCCGACTTAAACATGAAGTCATGTTCAACGCGTCGGATTTTATGAAGTGCAGAGTGGTTAGTTTGTCCATCAAACCAATATGCAAGTTTTTCTACAAGACTCAAGTTATCTCCTTTTCCGAAGTATCTTTTCAGTATCAAGAAGTCTCTTTTGAGTATCGATAAGTTCACTCGAAAAAATGTCAATAACGCCCCATGTTAGTTCGATATTGTCGCGTGCAAGCTCTTTTAGTCTAATCAGGCTCTTCATTCGGTTGCTTAGAAGACCTAAATCATGAGAGATGTCCTCGGTTTCTTGCGCATCAATTTCTTGATCAATTCTCACATAATTTTGAAGTTCTTCAAAAAAAGTCCGCACAATCTTTTGCCATTTTCTGGCTTCCGGCGAGTCAAGCAATGAATTGTCACTTAGTGCATCATCGAACTGCCGACTAAAACGACCCAACGACCTGCTCAGGAAAGTCTCGAAATCCGATTCACTAATCCTCCAGCTTCTGCCTACTTTTTTCGCCCTGATTCGACCTTCCTTTATCCATCTTGTGATAGTGAGTGGGCTCTTCTGGAGCCGCTCCGCGACTTCACTTACCGTTATCAGATGCTTAGAATTATTGTACTTAGTGGTTTTCATTGATTAGGTAGGTTTTGATATGTCATATATTAGTAATTATATGACCAGTCAAATATAATAACTTCATGATTGATTGTCAAGTTCCCTTATGAGTTAGGCGGTTCGTGAGTACGTGTTCAGTAAGAAAATCTGAAGAAACACAAGCGGGGCGAACCAAAAGGTTCGCCCCGCTTTCCTGTATAAAAACAAGAGTACCGTGCACACCCCCTCTTGACTCTCTTTTGAACAAACGTTATATTACCCAAAGTTCACGAAAATCACTTGAAATGAGGAAGAAACTATGTTTCGCAAAATGTTTGTTTTTGCAGCGCTTTCCTGCCTGTCCGCCCTGGCGTTTGCCCAAGAGGGACACGACCCCATGAAAGCCATGATGGAAGCCGGCGCGCTCGGCCCGCAGCACGAGATGATGGCCAAGTACGTCGGCGAATGGGACTGCGCGGTCAAGATTTGGATGGATCCGACCCAACCGCCGATGGAGTCCAAAGGTTCTGAAGTTTGCAAAATAGAAATGGGCGGTCGCGTATGTGCCTGCGATTTCACCGGCGACATGATGGGCTCAACCTTTCACGGTCAAAGCCAAATGGGCTTTTCCAATTTCGCGAAGCAGTATTGGGCGACGTGGACCGATGACATGAGCACCGGCATGATGTACGCCGAAGGCACCGCCAGCGAAGACGGCAAGACCATCACGCTGCTCGGAAGCTACGACGACCCGATGTCGGGCACGATGGACAAGCCGTGGAAGCAAGTCATGACCATGGTCAACGATGACAAGCACGTTTTCTCCGCGTACGAAAACGTCGGCACGCCCGAAGAATACAAAACCATGGAAATCACCTACACCCGCAAAAAATGATTCCGATTTCCCCCGGTCCTCCGGGGGGATTAAGGGGGGTCAAACTATCAAGCGCATTAGAAGACGTCAGGGCGGCACACATGCCGCCTTTGCCGTCTAAACAAATCACGAAAGGACCCACGATGACTGAACAAGAAATGATGGAAAACTGGATGCGCCACGCCACGCCCGGCCCCCAGCACGAAAAACTCGTGAAACATTGCGGCGACTACAATGTGACGATGATCGAGCGCGGACAAGAGATGAGCGGCGAAGCGAAGATCGAAATGATTTTAGGCGGGCGCGTTCAAACGCAGCACTTTACTATGGACTTTCAGGGCATGCCCTTTGTCGGTTACGGCATGTGGGGCTACGACAATTTCACGAACCGCCACTGGTTCACGTGGAATGACAACATGTCCACGGGAATCTCTCAGCTTTGGGGTTCTGAACAGGATGGAGGCAGGAAAATTGTCTTCGAAGGCAAACTCGACAAAGCCGGCATGAATCTCAAACAAGTTCCCGTCCGACACACGTTCACCTTGAAAAGCGAAAATGAGTTCCGCTTCGAAGCGTGGGATTATCCCGACACGGAAAAAGAATCCAAAGTTATGGACATGACCTACACGCGAAAGCGTTGATCGTTGGGGCGGGTCCCCGACCCGCCCGCGCCGAGCGCAAACAAAAAAAGCGGGGCGAACCATTTGGTTCGCCCCGCTTAACGTTACCACAAACTCAAAGCTCAAAGCTCAAAGCGCTTGCGTCAGCGCATTGAGTGCAGCGTTTACGCTGCTATTTAAGCAGCATCAGCTTGTGCGTCGAGCTGTAATTGCCGGCCAGAATGCGGGCGAAGTACATCCCCGAAGGCAGTTCACTGCCGCCGAACTGCACGGTGTGGTAACCCGCTTGCAGACGGCCCATATTCATATCACGCACAACTTGTCCGTTGATATTGAACACCACAATCCGCGTCTCAGAAGCGGACGGCACCGCAATCTTGAAATTCGTCAGCGGGTTAAACGGATTCGGATACACATTCACGCTGTATTCCGTTGGCAAAAGAGCATTGTCGCCAACCGGAAGCGGACCGCGAATCGTGCCGCCCGAGCTTCCCGAACTCCAACGGCCGTCGCCGTCACAAGTCGGGTGCGACAAACCAAATCCGCCCACCGTTTCATTCGCGCCGTAAGCCGTCGTCGAGGTGTAGATAATCGAATCATCCGTCACCGAAACCGTCCAGCCCGTCGGTGCCGTCGCCGTCGTGCCCTCACAGAAGTCGCGGATGATCACCGTGTTCAAACAACCGGAAGTCACCGTCATCGAGTAAGTCCAATTCGGCGGGCCTGCGCTAACCAAAGCAAAGGTCGCGGTGCCCGCTCCCGCTGCGCGGCGCGTTCCTTGGTTGCCAGCCGCAACTGCGCCAACACCGCACTCGTTGCTCGCTACGACTGTGTAAGTATAGGTCACACCGGCCACCGCAGTATCGTCGCAATACGAGTTAACGTCTTCAGCTACTGTAGCCAAAGCAGTGCCGTCACGACGAACTTCATATTCATCTGCGTCAGCAAGATCCGTCCACGTCACGCAAACTTCACTGCACAGCGTATCAGAAGCCACGATACCGGCGACTTGAGTGGGCGTTGTCAAACGGCGCCCGACATCACCTGTCGGCTGCGGCATCGGCTGGCCCGCGCCGCAAGCATTCACAGCCTGAATCTGATACGCACCCGTCAAGCCGGCAGAAGGGGCGTGTGCATAACGGAAGTTCGGACCGCCCGTATTCGCGACACTGTCAATCTGCGTCAGGTTACGAATAATTCTGAATCGCGTAACGTTCTGGCAATCAGCAGTCCAAGTCACGATCACGGAGTCACAACGATCTTCCGATGCCGCGACGTTGGTAATCGTACAAACCGGAGCCGCGCCGGCCTGACCTGAGTCACACCTTGCTACACCAAGGCTGCACGTAATCGAATAACCATACACACAGTAATTCGCGCGACCCGGCAAAGGTGTGAGGTCTCTATACACGCGATTTCCGGCATTGCCGCGCGGCAGCGACACAAGAAACGCGCCATTACGGTAGATACGGATTGAATCCAAACCCAGCGTCGTTGCGATACCCCAATCAATCACAACTCTGCCGCACGAATCTTCAGAAGCCGTCACGAAGGTCGGGGTCGGTGGAGCGACATTCTTTCTGCCGGTAACTTCCACCGCCGTCGAAAAGGCGGTATCAGCATCGCAGATACGATAAGCACGGATACGGTAAAGATGATTCACTCCACCACTGCTCGCTACGTCTACATATCGCGTGGTAGCAGGGTTGGGAATAAAAATGTAAGGCAGCTCACCGTCAATCAGAATACGATACCCGGCGATATTATCCATATCGTGATTCCAAGTCACCACAATCGAGTCACAGTGTGCCTGCGACGCCACCGGAGTGGTCACAGAGGAAGGTGAGAGACAGCCGCCGCAAGTGCCCGTGATACACGTAAACGGCACTTCGCCCGGACCATTGCCAAAGAACACTTCATTTACACCGATGACAATCCGGAACGTATCACTCTCCCAATAAATACCTTGCGCATCGAGACACAAGCGCAACCAATACAAGGGATGGCCGGTAATACCCGGTTCAGGTATTCCTGTGCTCATCGTAAAAGCAGGATCTGTCCCGAAGCCGCCCGGCACGTCCAGGATCTCCAAGCCATTCAATAAAAACTGATTGAAATTCACGTGCAGAAAGCCGGGGCCTTCAAGCGGCTGACGGTCATCCGGAGTCGGGCCGTTACCCAATGAATCCCAGAAAATCTGAACCGTGGCTCCATCAGGGACAGGCGCACCATCCACACAATTCAGCAACAGCGGCTGGCTCTCATTGATGAGAAACGCATTAAACTGCGCGTTCGCGACAGTCGCTCCCAGCACCATGCAAACTATTAAAAAAGCAAATCTTAGACGCATCACGAACTCCTGTTTTACCAATTCATGTTATGAGGATAATGCAATAATTTAGAACATATCATCTGAAAAGTCAACTTTAGCTACTCAATTTCTTGAAGTTAGCCAATAAAAAATCGAGTCGGCACAACTCGAAAACATAGTAAGTTAGCCCTCAGGAGGCGCAAATCGTTGCAAATCGGCAACGAGAACAGGTCACACAGAGGCGGAACTTTCTGCTGGAACTCCTCTTAGCAGCAGCGAGCCTGCCACAAATACCTCCAAAATGCCACCTGAAAACAGCACAAATCCATAGGCTATCTCATTGGTATGCCACTGCATGAAGAACGTCAAGAGTGCGCCCGAAACAATCGGCCCCAACAAAAATCCCAGCGCCCCCATCGAGGTAAAACCGCCCATTGAAGTCGCGATGTGTCCCGCAGGAGCCGAGCTTGCCGAGAGCTGCAAGGTTGGAATGAACATCACCGCCGAAGTCGCGCCCAGCATGAACATCCACACAATCAGCCACGGCGGCGACACCCAGCCCACAGTGGCAAAGAACAACCCGTAAACCAGTGATCCCCACAGCAGGAGTTGCGGCTGCGAATATCTCCGCGAGAGCCTCACCACAAACGGACAAAGTAGCCCCATCGTCAGCATAAACGCTGCGATATGCAGTCCGATTTGCCCCGGTGAAAAATTAAATTTTAGCGAAGCCAAAATCGGAAACGATGCCACAAAAAATCCCACCGTAAACCGATCCAGAAACGCAAACACATAGGGCAGACGAAGCCGTGGCTCGGTTGCTAACAACTTCAAAATCTTCCCCACCGGCTGCCGTTGCGCCAATCCGTTCTCAGGAATCGCGAGCGAGATTGTGCCAATCGCCACGACAAACAGCACCACACCCCCCAGCGTCAGCGAATACACAGGCGAAATAGATCCCAGCCAGCCTCCAATCGGCGACCCCAACGCCACACCGAACGTAATCGCCGCGCCCACGATACCCATGGACCTACTGCGCCCTTCAGTCCGCGCGCCCGCCACGGCCAACAGCAGCGAAAGCGTCCCGATATGAAACACGCCTTCGATAAACCGCAAGCTCATCAGCCACGTAAAATCCGTTATATGCGGCATCAGTACAAAACACACCCCGTCCAGCGCCGCAGCCACCGCGATAAACACCCGAGGCCGTCCGAACTTATCCGCCAAACTTCCGGCAATCGGCGCAAACAAAAAGGCCGCGAGCATATTCGCCGCCAAAAAAGCATGCGTCCAAAACTCCGACACCCCGAACCCGTCCATCACGAACGTCTTGAGTATCGGCACCACTCCCGTAACCGGAAGCATAGTCAAAAAGATAAGCAGCGGTTCAATCCGCAATCGACGCGTCAAGAAAATAGTCCAGTATTTTGAAGGCAATCTACAATAAGCGATAATCTGACCAAAATTTCAACTCTCAAGAATCTGTCTTCGAGTACACGGCATTAAAACAAGAGACCGGCGAGGAATTCTCGCCGGTCTCTTGTCTCAGCTTCGGAATTCTACTTCTTTTCAGATGGAGGTGCGGGCGGATCAACGGGTTCCGGCACCTTATTCGAAATTGCCGGAACTGTCATCAAATATGCGTAAATCGCCTTAAGATCATCATCCGTCATATTAGAATAGGCCGGGACCGGCATAGGAGGAAGGACCATGCGGCCCTTACCCATGTGACGACCCGTGCGAATAGTCTGCACGAAATTCTCTTCGGTCCAATCACCTATACCTGTTTCCTTGTCAGGTGTGATATTCGCGCTGAAGCTCACACCCCACGGACCTGCCCAAGCCGTAAAGGTCCCGGAGTATGAGCCGACCCACGGTCCAGCAGCAGCAGGCGCGGGCGGCATGATCAACTCTTGCGGATGTCCGGAGAGGTCCTTGGACCAGTCCTGTTCCGGACCGTTAGGCCCCATCATCCACGGTGTGTGACAGTCGGCGCAGCCGATTGACTTAACCAGATATCGTCCGCGCGCGACGCGCTCCTGATTCTCGTCTTTTGCTCCATAAGCATAAGTTGAGATCAGAACGATGATACACAGCAGGCCGCACACGGCCATTAGCAGTTTCTTCGATAACAGGTTCATAGACGTTCTTTTTTCCTCAGGCTACTTTTTACTTGTTTCTTGTGGTTTGATATCTTCGGCAATCCAATTCGAAATCAATTCAACGGCTTCATGGTCAATTAACTTCGTACCCAGCGGCGGCATCTGCTTGCTCGGACTGCGTGAAGCGATGCGGTACACCACCGTGCTTTTGCCGGGATCACCCGGGGCAATCCACAAACTCTCGCCGCGCGCTAAACCCGGGATTTCATAGTCGCTCGGATGCCCTATGACCGTCGGCCAATCGAGCAAGCGCTTCATATACACACTGTCCTGCGACACGGAAAAAACCAGCCCTACCGAAGACAACGGATCATGCTCATTATGACATCCGCCGCAATTAGCCCACAAATAACCCGCCGAAGCCCGTGCTCGCGGTGTCGCCGCGTCAATCCTCGGAGCTTTTGCATAAGCTCCATCTGGAACATTTTTCAATAATCCGCGCGCCAGCAAATCGTCCAGCGTGATCATCTCCTCGGTCAGCACCTCGGCATGCGGCGCCAGCGAATCTCGATCGGATGAAAGTTGCAAGGCGTTGAAGCCCAGAATGACCTCACGTCCCGTCCCTTCATGGCAAGTCTTGCAATCATTCACGCTGGGGATATCATGACGGATCCCTTGGCTGATATCCGCGCAATTTTTCAGACCATTTTGTCCCACCAGTTGCGCGTCGCTGCCGTCCGTTGTCCACGAGTATGCGGCAAACGTCCAGCGATCCGCTCCGGTCTTTTCAATTTTCCTTGTTTCCACGCGAGACCCAAAGGTGAACTCCTTCCAGAATTTTGTGCCGACCGGAAACTGCCAGGCGGTTGGATCGCTCGCGTCAATCGTCTGACCAGGCGGAAGATATACCCAACGCTGCTTGGTCGCGCCGTCCGACCACAGCGGATACTGCGGCGAATAGGAAAGATTGTCTGAGCGGATGGTCTTCGTAGCAATGTCCGAATAAAGCCCGGTCTCGGACAACAGAACGGAATGGGCAGGAGCAACGTCCGAGTCTCCCTGAAGAGAGCCTGTCAGCAACATCAGCAACAGAATTGCTACCGCACCAAGAACTCGCCACATGATCGTAAATGTATATAATCCAAATCGTTGAAATCAAAGTTACAAAAAAATTTCAACCGCTATAATATGACAGAAAATGGAAACAATCAAGCTATCCGCAAATTATTTCCGACATGTATCTGCGGACAACCAAAGTGAAGGACCCCTCCGCTCTCCCCCCGTTCCTACGGGGGGATAAAAGGGGGTCAAGCGCCCAAGCGATTACAATCAACCAATACTAATCACTAGCGGCGGCCTCCGGCCGTCTTCCCGTTCTGTCATCCTCTGTAAGGAACTTGTCAAAGGACTCACTCAACCCAAACACATCCCGAACACGTAAACCACTGATGTTCGCCGTTGTGGGTCTCCAGCATGTCCTTGTAAGGAACCCGCAAAGGACGTGAGCATCCAGTTCGTTGACCACGCTTGACACCGCTTGTCATCCCGCAGGGATCTATTCAAAGGACTCACTCAACGCAGGCGCATCCCGACAACGTAAACCACTCGTCATCCCGCCTGTCCCCGTAGAGAACCAAAGTGAAGGACACCTCCGCATTCATCCTTCATCATTTCAAGAGCACAACTTTCCTCATCACAGATTGCGAAACCGCCGACGCCCTCAAATCAGATCATTCCCCGCCCGGAATCCGCCTCCCCTTCCTCCGTTCACGGGGGAAGGGGCAGGGGGATAGGGGTCCCCCTCTTGACTTCCTGCCCAAATGTTCATATATTAAAGGTTGACCATGAATCCAATGCACCAAAACCCTCGCACGATTTTTCACAAGGCGAAAAGTTAAGAGTATAATTATCAACTACTCCCGTTCCGCCAATTGTTAGGATTAAACACAGAATCAAGCAGTTACAACCCCAAAGCGCTTGCGCCAGCACAACCAGTCCAGCGGTACGCTGACGGGAACCCGGGAACCCTTAAAGAATGAATTCGTATATTCAAGTACGAAACAGGGGACAGCCTAAGTGGCTCTAACTCAACAAACAACACCATATATAGAAGAATGACTATGCGAAAACTCAGTTGGATTGGTTTAAGCCTAATCTTGATCGGCGCCGTGGCCGGAGTGCTGTTCACGGTCAACATGAATGCCGATACACCTGCCGTGGCGCAGGACGTCGCCCCGCGCGTCAACGCGGAGCTTGCACAATACAATAGTATGATCAATGACCACGGCGAAAGCCCGTTCGTCGCGGTCGCCGAGCGTGTCGGCCCGACAGTGGTTAATATCTCGTCGGATAAAATTGTCAATACGAAGAATCCGATGGACGAGTTCTTCAATGACTCGCCGCTCTTCGAGTTCTTCCATCGCCGCGATGGCGGAGGAACACAGCCCCGCAAGTTTCACGCGCCGTCCACAGGGTCGGGCATGATCATCAGCCGCGACGGCTTCATCTTGACCAATAACCACGTAGTCGAGAATGCCGAAAAGGTTACGGTCAAAACACAAAACGGCAATGAATACGAAGCCAGCATCATCGGCGTGGATCCCGAAACCGACGTCGCCGTGATTAAAGTGGATAAAACCTTCGAGCCCAACGAAGTCGCGTTAATCGGCAACTCCGATCAACTGCGCGTCGGCGATTGGGCCATCGCAATGGGGAATCCCTTAGGCCTCGAATGGACATTGACCGTCGGTATCGTCTCCGCGCGCGGCCGAAGCAATCTCGCCATCGCCGGCGGCGGCCCGGCCTATCAGGATTTCATCCAAACCGACGCCTCGATTAACTTCGGCAACAGCGGCGGCCCGCTCTGCAATATCCACGGTGAAGTCATCGGCGTCAATACCGCCATCAATCCCAGCGGACAAGGTATCGGCTTCGCTATTCCGATTAACATGGCCATGAAGGTCGTCGAACAGTTGCGCGCCAGCGGCAAAGTCGCACGCGGTTACTTAGGCATGCTGCCGCGCGAGTTGACGGCGGAACTGCGCTCCGCGACCGGCGTGAAAGACGGACAGGAAGGCATCTTCGTCGAGCGCGTGGATCCCAATACTCCCGCCGAAAAAGGCGGACTTGAAGCGGGCGACGTCGTCACAGAATTCAACGGCATGATCGTCAATGACGTGCCGCATTTCCGCATGGCCGTCGCCGACGTGCCGCCCGGGGAGCCGGTGCGTGCCAAAATCATTCGCGACGGCAAGAGCAAGAGTCTCGAATTTGTCTTGGGAGATCGCGCACAGCTTGCGACTTTCATGGGTCAAAGCAAACCCGAACCCGAACCTTCGAGCAATTGGCTCGGCATAGACGTAGGTCAAATTAACGAAGCCATGGCCCGCGCTCTAAAGCTCGACGGCACCTTCGGCGTCATCATCAACGAAATAGATGACGATAGCCCCGCGCGTCAAAAACTGCGCGAAGGTGACGTCATCATCGAGATAGATCGTAAGCCCGTGGACGACTTGAAGAGTTTCAAAGAAATCGCGGCCAACCTGCGGCATAGCGACAAAGCCGTGCTCTTCCGCATCGTGCGCGAAGGCGTCAAAACCTTCGAAGCGGTGGAAGTGAATTGAGAGTGACTTGACTTTACAAAAACCCCGGTCTTGTGATTGAGACCGGGGTTTGTTACTTTAAGGAGACAGCAGAAGAAATTTCGGAGTTCGAATGAGCACGACACCCAAGCAATTCCCGCCCGAATTCGGCAAAGAAGGCCTCACGGGTTGGCGGCGGCGAGTCCACGAAGTCATCTACGAAGCGGACACTCCCGCCGGCAAATGGTTTGACATGCTCTTGCTGGTCGCGATTCTGCTCTCAACCCTCGTCGTCATGCTTGAAAGCGAACCCGCGATTCGCGCCAAGTGGCAAACTGAAATCCGCATCTCCGAGTGGATCTTCACGCTGCTCTTCACCGTCGAGTACATCCTCCGGCTGCTCTGCGTCATGCGGCCCTCGAAATACGCGCTGAGTTTCTATGGCGTGATTGACTTGCTGGCGATTCTCCCGACTTACCTGAGCTACTTCCTGCCCGGCGCGCAGTATCTGCTGATTATCAGAATCCTGCGCATTCTGCGTATCTTCAGAATCCTGAAACTGGCGCTCTACTTGAGCGAAGGCCAGATGGTGCTGCGTTCGTTGCGCGCCAGCAGCCGCAAGATCGCGGTCTTCCTCTTCACGGTCGTGGTTCTGGTGACCATCATGGGTTCGATGATGTATCTGATCGAAGGCGAGACCAGCGGCTTCACCAGCATTCCCGCGGCGGTCTATTGGGCGATTGTGACACTGACGACTGTCGGTTACGGAGACATCGCGCCGGTGACGACACTCGGCAGATTCTTCGCGTCCATTATCATGATCATGGGTTACTCGATGATCGCCGTGCCGACCGGAATCGTGACGGCGGAAATGACGCGCAAACCGAGACACCAACTGACGACCCGAGTTTGCCCGCACTGCGTTTTCGAAGGTCACGACGCCGACGCGGACTACTGCAAAAGCTGCGGCTACAAACTTCCCGAATAGGAGATGCTCACACACACCTTCACCGCGCCATTCAGTTTTGAACGGACGGCGCGCTACATTGGCCGTTACGAGAATGCGCAGACGCACGCGGTGTCGGACAAGCAGTTCTGTCAAGTGTTGGCAGACAGCGACGGTTACTACTTAGTCGAAGTCACGCCGCGCGAAATGAACGGAGTCAACGCACAAATCGTCGTCGGCAAGAGTTCAAGCGCACGCGCAGCGCAGTTACAGCATTACATGCTGAGAACGTTTGGGAGCGATGACGAACTATCGCGCTTTTACGAGTTCTCAGAGAGTGACCGCTACTTGAAAAAGTGGACGCGTGACTATCGCGGATTGCGGCTGGTGGGGATCTACAGTTTGTGGGAGTGCCTCTCGTGGTCCATCATCGGACAGCAGGTGTCTGTAGCATCCGCCTTTTCAGTACGCTCACGATTAGCCCTGTATTGCGGCGCGGTGGTCCAGTGGCAAGGCAAGGTTTATGAGGGATTTCCGACGCCGGAAGCGGTATTATGCATGACGCCGGAGGAGCTTAGAAACTGCGGGTTATCGAGGCAAAAAGGAGAATACCTTCAGGGCCTTGCGCAGGAGCTAATCCTGGAGTATCTTAGTGAATCCCTGCTCACGGATTCTGACCCACAACAGATTCGCGCCCGTTTGATTCGCCTGCGCGGCATCGGCCCCTGGTCGGTGGAGTACGCGATGATGCGCGTGCACGGTGATCCCGATGCCTGTCCGTATGAAGACATCGGCTTGCGCAACGCGTTGGCGCGCGAATATGGTTTAGGCAGACAGGCGAGTATGGAACAAACACGCACAATCACGGAGAGCTGGCGGCCCTATCGAGGATACGCGACCTTCTACATATGGTTCACGTTGTTGAACAGCCCGCAGTCCTGACTGCGGAAGAAATCTATTGGACGGATATGAAGACTCCGCTGGGCCGCATGCGTTTGACGGCCAGCGCGGCGGGGCTTATGCGCGCGGACTTTTTGGACGATCCCCAAGAGACCGAGGGCGAGTGTGTGGAGACGAAAGTCTTACAGCTTGCGCGCAAGGAGTTGACGGAGTATTTCGCGGGCTATCGCACGCACTTTGAAACGCCGCTCGATTTGCGCGGCACGGAGTTTCAAATGGAAGTCTGGCGCGAACTGCAACTGATTCCCTTTGGCACAACGATTACCTACGGCGAAATCGCGAAACACTTGTTGCTGCCGAACGGCTCAAGAGCAGTAGGTCTCGCCAACGGCCAAAATCCTATCGCAGTAGTTGTCCCCTGCCACAGAGTCTTAGGCCAAAAGAATCAACTCACAGGCTACGCCGGAGGCGTGGACAGAAAAAGTTGGCTGCTGAAACACGAGTGCAGCACGTTGGTTTAGTCGGAAGCTATTGAGAAGACTCGCACATACAGCGAAAAAGGTGCGAAAATTTTTTCATATTGACAGGATAATCCCTTCAGTCGTATATTATGGTTGACCGCGCATCGTAATGGGGACATTAACAACCAAAGAGGTGTGCTATGAAGATGGGAAAATGTAACTTCAGGGGGGGGCGGTACTTAGCAGTCGCGGTATTGCTTCTTCTCGCAGTCGGCGCTAACGCGTTAAACGTTGTGAACACTCACACAACGACAGGATTCTTGTCCAAAGGTATTACTGTTACAAGTGCAGGGACCTACAAGCATGATGCGAAAGCACCTGCAAGCGGAAGCCTATATAGTGAAATCGATCAGGTTGGCACCCTGCCAGCAGATGAGATCTCTGTCGCCAATGGGGCGTGCGAGAGTAACTCTGTAAGTCTGCAAGTTACTGACGAGCGGGTTTACTACAACCTTTGCTAAACAGCAACTATAACGAGTGGAACAGCTCAAGCGCAAGTTCGCTCTCAAGAAGTAGTCTCCGTGTGCCCGTCCGGTGGCGGAAGCTAATCCATTTTCAATCGAGTGGTCGAGCATTAAGCTCGACCACTCGATTCATTATGAAGCTCTTCATACTTATCTTGCTGTGTGCTCCGACAATCGCGGCCGTTATTCACGTAACCCCTTTGGAGAGCATTGAAGCCGCAGTAAACACCGCCGCGTGGGGCGACACGGTGTTGTTGCAGGACGGCAATTACTCTGAGTCTGTTTTCATTACGAACCGAAAAATTACGATTGCAAGCCAATATCTGCTTGACGGTGACAGCACTCATATATCCGCGACCATAGTTCAACCAGATCAGGCTCATCCTGATACTCAGTCGTGTTTCATTATTGTGCTCTGTCTGGATACAGTTCGATTGGTTGGAATGACAATCCGAAATGGCTTGGGGACAATGTGGTCGCAGGAAAACGCCTACGCGGGAGGGTGCGTCTACAGCCTTCTTTCAAGGGTCAGCATCGAGCATTGCGTGATTCGCTCAGGTTCAGCGGCATTTGGCGGAGGCGTCTTTACATTTAGGCGCGCTACCCAAACGGTAAACAGTCTGTCATTACAGCATTGTCTCATCACGACCTGTGCTTCCGATTTCTGGGGCGGTGGTCTCTACGCGAATCGCTGTTCCCTTGACGTTAAAAGCTGCACATTCCGAAATTGTCACAGTTTGACGCAATCAGGAGGAGGCATTAGTGCGCTTGAACCAATAGCTTTGATAGAGGATTGCGTTATTGACAGTTGCTCAGGAATAGTCGGTGGAATGGAAATCAGCGGAAAAGCAATAGTACGAAACTGCACATTTACCAACAGTTCCTCGACTTTTCTACAGTATGCCGCGCATCTCACCGCGGGGCAGGGGAAGCACTGGATTGAGGGCAACTACTTCGGTCCCACGCTGTCAAACACATTGGGAGTACGTTTCTGTTGTGATACGGGTGACACAATCCGTTTTGTCGGCAACCTACTAGAGTACAACGATTCATATGTACGTCCAGGGAATCTCTTCTTTGCGGGAGTTGCAGGCGAAGCATCGCACAACATAGTCCGATACAACAATAGCGACGCTGGACAGATCTATTGTTATCAGGGAACAACAGTGGATATCCACCACAATTTATTTGAAGGTAATCTGCGCGGCGATACAACGTATCCTAGCGTTCTGATCACGGGTCCTAATGCTCGCCAGCGCCTTCATGACAATCTTGTCGTCGGCAACACTGGGCCAACCATGGACTACCTTAGCGGCTATCCAACCACAATAGACGCACGCAACAACTGGTGGGGACACGAGAGTGGACCGTATCATCCGACTCGGAATCCGTTTGGTCAGGGGGATACGATTCTGTCGGACAGTGTGCTGTTTGATCCGTGGTTGTTGACGCCGCCGGATACGTCCACGTTTGTGTCAGAGCCGCGTCCCGAGACTCCGGTGAATTGGAAACTCTTGAACGTGTATCCCAATCCGTTCAACAGCGAGTTGACGATTTCGCTGGCAGGAATCATGGGAAGCGGATTCTCGCTGAAGCTGTATGATACCTTGGGACGTGAGGTGGCGACGCTGCACGAAGGACGCGGTCACGGCCAGATGATTCACTACTCCGCCCCGCCGCAATTGGCGACGGGAGTCTATTTCCTGCAAGCCACAGAGGGACATGCGCGAGAAGTCAAGAAGGTAGTGTTTCTGAAATAGAGAGCAAATCTCACCGGCTACGCCGGAGGCGTGGACAGAAAGAGCTGGCTCCTAAAACACGAATGCAGCACGTTGGTTTAGCGAAAGCTGTTAGGAAGATTACTACTTACAGCGAAAAAAGTGTGCAGAAATTTGCGCATTGACAAACTCTAAGCACCTTTTGTATATTATGGTTGACCCCGCCAACAAACGGGGAGTTAACAACCAAAGAGGTGAGTTATGAAGAAGGATTCACGTAAGATTAAGGGGGGGCGGTACTTAGCAATCGCAGTATTGCTACTCTTCACAGTCGGGGCTAACGCGTTGAACGTTGTGAACACACACACAGCGTCCAATCAGCAGGACAACTTCTTTTCTGTTTCAAGTGGTGCCAATCACTCACACAGAATCAAAGCCCCATCCGGCGGAAATATCAACTCAGTTGTTCTCAAGATACTTGGGAGCGATACGACTTTTTTTCCGCAAATGACTCGTCACAATGGCGCATGTGCATCGCAAACTCTTTATTTCGACCCAAGTAATGGTTATTGTCTTAGGTCAATTGCCGTCGTAAACTCGGGTGTAGGCACAGCATGCGTGAATAGTCTGGACGTTTCGTCTTGCGTTTCTTGTACAGGTAGTTAGTTTCGTAAGTAGAGAGCCCCGGGCAGTCCCCCGGGGCTCTCTTCACGATGAATGCAAAATGAAACATTCAATACTCCTATTCTTCGCAACATGCGCTGCAGCGGCGGTTATTGAGGTATCGCCACCCGACGGGATTCAATGGGCTGTCAACGGGAGCACATCAGGAGACACTATTCTTCTTATGCCCGGTACTTACGATGAGACGGTACTCCTGACAAATCACGAAGTAACAATTGGCAGTCAGTTCTTGTTCACAGGCGATACTGCGTACATTGAGACAACGATTTGGCGACCTAGCGAGCAATCTATGGACACCGCTTGCTGCCTTTTAGTTCGCGAGATTTTCAGCACTGTTTCGCGAGTCGCGGGAGTTACCTTTCAGAATGGACGAGGTGCTGTGGTCCCTGGATTGGATGGCCCCGCTGGTGGCGCGATATATGTAGATAGAAGCAATTTAGAGTTGTACAATTGTGTGATCATTGGCTCGTCAGCGACATACGGTGGAGGGATAGCCGCATTTGGGGGCAACTTTTGGACGCCGTACGGCCACCTGCGAGTCAACAACAGTCTTGTTCAAGAATGCGAGTCCGAAGGATGGGGGGGAGCTTTGTACGCAAACACTTGTTCCCTTACAGTTGAAAACTCACGTTTTGCTAACAATTCAGCCTTAGCAGATGGCGGCGGAATAATCGCGCTGGATTGTGTAACAGAAATCTATGAGACTAGCATAGCGAACTGCACGGGAGTGACAGGCGGAATTCACGTTGCAGGCAAACGAAGCGTTATTGAGAACTGCACTTTTCTCGACAACATTTCAATTCTCCCATACTATTGGGCGTCACACTTTTCTCATGGACAAGGCAATCATTCAGTAAGGGGATCGTACTTTGGGGCATCGGCGTCTTTGTCCCGCGGATTTAACTTCTGTTGCACGGGGGACACTATATTCTTTGTCGGAAATGTCGTCGAGAACTTAGTAGCAACTGCTCCATTTGGAACGGGAAATTTTGCGATAAGCGGTGTCCACGGTGAGATGTCGTACAATATAATCCGAAACAACAGAACCAGAGGCGAGCAAGTGTTTCCGCTAGGCGGAACTACCGTCAACATTCACCACAACTACTTTACGGGGAACGTAAGCGATTTCCCGGATCGACCAAGCGTCTTAAAGATTGGGCAGAATCCAAACCAGACTTTCCACCACAATTTCATATCAGGAAACTCAGGGCAGACAATCGGATACACAACCGATCCTGGTCTGATTGACGCTCGCAACAATTGGTGGGGACACGAGAGTGGACCGTATCATCCGACACGGAATCCGTTTGGTCAGGGAGATACGATTCTGTCGGACAGTGTGTTGTTTGAACCGTGGCTGTTGACGCCGCCGGATACGTCCACGTTTGTGTCATCGCCGCGTCCCGAGACTCCGGTGAATTGGAAACTCTTGAACGTGTATCCCAATCCGTTCAACAGCGAGTTGACGATTTCGCTGGCAGGAATCATGGGAAGCGGATTCTCGCTGAAGCTGTATGATACCTTGGGACGTGAGGTGGCGACGCTGCACGAAGGACGCGGTCACGGCCAGATGATTCACTACTCCGCCCCGCCGCAATTGGCGACGGGAGTCTATTTCCTGCAAGCCACAGAGGGACATGCGCGAGAAGTCAAGAAGGTAGTGTTTCTGAAATAGAAAAACACAGCGAACAAATCAAAAGCGGCGACCGATTGGTCGCCGTTCTATTTTTTCAGCCGTTTGGGCCAGATGAACAGCTTGGGTTCAATTCTCACTTTCGTGTCACGCTTGTAAAATTCTGCCAGTCGCTCTACTTCTTGCGCGGTGCGGCCATCGCTGACCAGGATTTCTGTGACGGTGGAGAGTTGCAGCGGGCCTTTGACTAAGACTTCGGCTTGCGGATGCGTGGGGTCGGACTTGGAGAGCTTGGCGCGGTCATAGGTGTCCACGCGGTCGGCAAACATCGAGCGCAATCCTGTCAAGCCGTTTGTCACATGCTGTCCGTAGTCCTGCGCGGCGGAGACTAAGCAGAACAACGTGTCGGAATTCTCGAGTAGATTCAATTCGAGACGAAAGTGAATCCACTCGGCTTGCCACGCGGAGCCGGAACGCGCATAGAGCAACTCGAAATTGGGGACAGTCAGCGAGCAGTTGATATAATCCAAGCCGATGGAAAATTTCTCGAGCCTGCGCGGGTCGTGCAGCAGCCGCTCGGCTTTGTCTCCCAATCTTGCGCGCAAGCCTCTGGCGGTGTCAATATAGCCGTCGGAAAAAATTTGCGGCAGATTGATGGCGACGTGCGTACTGTGCAGAAGCCACTCGATCTTACGGCGCTTCAGTTCACGCGCGATGTCGTCAGGGGCAAACGGCCACATCAGACCGCTCGCAAACGGCGGTAGTGATAGACCGTATAGAGCGCGACGATTAGACAGACGCTGGCCGTCGTGGCCAGGGCGACTCGCGCATCGAAGATATCAGCCAAGGCGCCCAGCAAGAACGCGCCGATGGGGCCGAATCCCAAGAAGCTCGACGTGTAAAAACCTAACACACGCCCGCGCAAATGATCCGGTGTGAGGTTTTGCAACAGAGTGTTGGTGGAGGCAAGCATTGAGATACCGGAAAATCCTGTCATGGCGAGAGCGATGACGGAGATTTCGAATTGTTTGGAGAGCGAAAAGATGAGCAAGCTCAAGCCGAGTCCGATCATGCCGAACATGACCACCCAGCCGCGCTTGCTTTCGCCAGCCATGGAGGCTTGCCAAAGCCCACCCAAGAGCGCGCCGATTCCTCCGGCAGCCATTAAGATGCCAAGTCCTTCGGCTCCGCTGCCGAGCACATGATCGGCCACCATCGGCAGCAGAGTGGTGTAGGAGAAACCGAAAATCGCGAAGATAACGACATTGCGAATCAAGACGCGCTGCACAGGCGAATGAGTGATATAGGAGTAGGCTTCGCGCAGCTGTTTGAAGATCGGCTCACGCGGATCTCCGGTTGGCGGCGGCAAGTCGCGCATCATGGACAAGGTGATGATCAAGGAACAGTAGGAAAGCGCGTTAATCAGAAAGCAGACACCCTCGCCGAGCAACGGTATGAGAATACCCGCGAGGGACGGGCCGATTAAACGCGCGGCGTTGAAGGTGGAGGAGTTTAGCGCGATGGCGTTGCCGCGATCCTCTTTGCCGACCAGATCACCGACGAACGCAAGCCTCGCCGGAGCGTCAATGGCCATAAAGACACCTGAGACGGTTGACAGAATCAGAATGTGCCATTCCGTAATCACTCCGGCAAAGGTCAGAATCGCAAGCATGAGTGCGCTTGCCGCGAGTCCGACCTGTGTGACAAAGAGCACGGTCCGCTTGGGTTTACGATCCACCAAAACACCACCAATCGAGCCTAAAACCAGTGAGGGAAGCTGTGACATCGCTCCGATAATTCCGAGCCAAAGCGGAGATTCGGTAATCGTCCAAACCAGCCAGCCCTGCGCCAGCATCTGCATCCACGTGCCGATGATGGAGGGCGTAAATCCGAACCAGAAGAGCCGATAGTTGCGATGCTGAAAAGCCTGAAATGTCTGGCGAAAAGAACTCACTTCTGATTAAAAGCCCTTTCCGCAAGCGCGTCGAAATAGTCCGCCATTGCCATGACTTCGTGTAGATAATCTGCCTCATGCACCGAGCCTTTGCCCATGGCCATGCGCAGCCATGATTGCTTGCGCGCGGGGGACCAGGATTTGAATTTCCCGTAGGCAAACAGAAACAGCGCTTGTTGCGCGGTGGAGTGCTTTTGTTCAGGAGTCATCGTCGGCAACGCGATGCCGAGACGAGTTTCAAGCTCTTTCAGAATACGCGAGTCGGTATGCGCATCACGCGGCGCAAACTGCGTGAGCTGATCGCTGGCGAGCAGGCTGACCAAATCGAGCGGGAACTCGCGATAGTCGGCGGGGTCTTGCCCTTCCAACGGGAGCACGACGTCTGCCTCGGCGAGTTTTTTCAAGATGGCGCGCGGAGTTCTGTAACCTTTTCGCTTAACAATTTTCTTACGCTCCTGTTCGGCGAGTTTGCGAATGTCTTCATCGGCGGAGCGGAAGCCGAGTTTGTAGTAAAACCAATAGGAGCCGGAGTCCAAACCCTCGTCGTTTTCGTATCCGACTTGATATTTTCGTGCCACGCACCACGGCGCATGATAGAAGGCTCGGGCAGCGCGAATGAGTTGCGCATAGACCCACGCGGCTTCGCCGCCACGAAAGGTGTCAAAGAGATTGACGGCGATTTCCAGCCGCGCCGGATGTGCTCCGCCGCCGCCGTAGCTGATGGGGACGCCGTTTTTCAGCATCACGAATCCGAGTCCGGTTTCCTGCGGCAGCCGCCACTCCGGACGCGCGAACCAATACAGCAGCGTGGCACCGCGCTCGAGCGGGATTTCGTAAAAGTCGTGCGGATCACCGTGCGTCGCGCCATAGTATTCGCGGGCGCGGACGAGCAGTGTGCCATGCACGAGATTTAGCAGTTCCTGAGCTCTGCGGCGCGGCGCGGGGTCGGGCAGTCTTAGAGGACGCAGAATTTCTTTGGTGAAGGAAAATTGTGAGCGATCTTCGCGGGGGTTCCAGATCCACAGCGGTTTGGGCGGAGTGTCACCGGTATTGCTGCGGGACGGACTCTTGGCGGTCAAAGTCATCGTGAGCATGAGATTGCAATCGTTATAGACTTGCGCGGCAGCCTTGGGTGGGAAGGCGCGGGCGAAGCACTCCAGCAGGAAGGAGATCACCGTTCGGTCACCGGCGGCGCGCTCCAGGATTTCGCGCACGGTCAAGTCTTCTGAGTCCGCGGCATCCGATTCACAATCATCCAGCAGGAGCCAGAGAATGTCGACCAGCGGCTCCTTTTCCTGATATTCGTAGTCTTCCCAATCCACCTCAATCGCGTCGCCAAAGACCTTGACCATAAACTGGGCATTGCTGTAGTCGAAGGCGTACGAAAACTCCGTGCCTGCGATGCCGGTTTGAGCCAGTTCCTGAACCAGATCAAGGGCTTCGACTCGTTGGTTGAAGTGTAAGAGTTCCCGTTCGCTGAACCTGCGCACGGCTTCAGAAACTGGATAGGCCTTGTAAAACAGCAGGTGCTCATGGAAGGCGAACAGGGTTTTGACTGAATGGGTGCTGGCGGATAGGGCGCGCAGCAATTCGAGCGTCTGGTCGGGATGCGGACGAATCGATAATTTCTTTAATAGGGCTTGGGCGGGCATTTGTGAGGCTCCTGCATAGGATGCTGGTGTATACCAGAATATAGCACCATAGAGACAAAAAACAAACGGCCTGGAAAGTCCAGACCGTTTGCGGTATCATAACCAGTTCGAAAACCGACTACATCGGCATTGGAGCCGCTTTACGACGACGACGGCGACGCTTGGTGGCCTTCTTCGCAGTAGCTTTTTTCTTGGTCGCTTTTTTCTTGGCGGCTTTCTTCTTGGTGGCTTTCTTCTTAGTCGCTTTTTTCTTGGTGGCTTTCTTCTTGGTCGCCTTCTTAGCGGCTTTCTTCTTAGTCGCTTTTTTCTTGGTGGCTTTCTTCTTGGTGGCCTTCTTAGCGGCTTTCTTCTTGGTGGCTTTCTTCTTTGTCGCCTTCTTCGTAGTCGCCTTCTTAGCGGCTTTGCGCTTTGTCGCCTTCTTCTTTGTCGCCTTCTTGGCCGTCGCCTTCTTCTTGGTGGCTTTGCGCTTTCTCTTTGCTGCCATGCGGATTTCTCCTTCACTGAATGATCGGGCAGAGACTCGTTCGAGAACAGGATGTTTTGTCCAGACAGGAAGCAAATGCGCTGCCCGAGATTCGCAGGCTTCCTTTTTACTGTGCAACCCTGAAGACTCGTGCGGCGAGTCTTCAGGATTGTACCGGCGGCTTCTCGAAAGATGAGTCGCACAGTATTTATGATCTCGTCCCCCGAAACGGGACGTTCATCTCGTTCTTAAGTAACCATGCATCCACGGGGTGGTAGGCTACTTGGGTTATCGGCAATCACTCGGCAATCTATAGCAACAAGTGGGCCGATTTTCAGGAAAGATAAGCAGATGGCGGCCAAATTGGCTCATCCATGTGCCGCATGAGCCGGAAGAAGGCTCGACTAAACAGCTTGTAAGATTTTATAAAAAAAATACTTACAGCTAGATGATTTGGAGGGGGAACGTTGTTTCGAAACTCAGATGAAGAGTCGATATGAACATCTCAACCACAACAAATAATTTTACAAAGATCTTGCGAAAGCGGCTATGATTTCCGTTTTGCGGCTTTCTTCGCTTCTTTTTTCGCGCGCTTCTCAGCTTTGAGTTGCGCTTTCCACTCACGCTCTTTCTGTGTTCGCAGCAAATCACGCTCTTCGATGATATCAACGAAGTAGCCCATTGATTCGCGTCGCTCAAGCGCTTGCTGGAGTAAATCGTATTCACGCAGAGTGAAGAAAGAGCGCAGCATCGGATGAAAGAACAGCATAACCTGCGAGCCGATGAAGTTGACGGGCCGCATCGTTTCCAAAAAGAGCACGGCCGGGAGGGCAAATCCGAGATTGACTACTCTATCGGCCAGCCGTCCGAACAACTCAACTTGTTCGTCTGTCAGGTAATCAGGTCTGACGCTATCTTTCACGAGTTCACCTCTTTTCGAGGCTCAATGCGCTCGCGAATAAACTTTTCAACGCGGTCACGATCCGGGGGGTCTAGAAGCAGAATTCCCCTGTGGCCGTCCAGTCGGGAACGCTGGGCGAACGGGGACACGAACAAACCGTGGCGGTCACGCTCGACGCGCTTGAGATCTCGAAAGGATTTACGCCGTCTCCACATCCATCGCTGGATAAGAATTCCGTTGTCGTCGATGACGAATCTCGTGGGGAGCCAGTATGCCGTGAGAGTTCCCAGCAGAAACAATGTGGCAAAGACTGCCCAAGCGATATGGTTGAAGACTTCCATGACACCGATCGGAATAAAGATCAGCGTGATCGCGAAAATCGCGCGTCGGAAACCTCCACGGCTGAGCGGATGCACGGTCCATTCAAAGATCACAGAATTATCCGAGGTCATCGCTTAACTGACCCCTAACGCGCCAAATATAAAGCATGAGAATTGAAAACGCAAGTCTTTGCAAGAAAAAAGTTACGAATGTGCGTTGAGCCAATTTGCTCCAAAACTGACATCTACTTCGATAGGAACACGGAGTTTCATCGCGCTCGACATCTGTTCACGCACCATCATTTCGAGTTTGAGGAGTTCGGATTCGGGAGCTTCGAACACCAACTCGTCATGAACTTGTAAAAGCATCCGGGCGGCAAACTTTTCCTGTTTGAGTCGTTTCGAGATGCTGATCATGGCGACTTTGATCAAGTCAGCGGCGCTGCCTTGCACGGGAGTATTGATGGCGATGCGCTCGGCGAACTCGCGCACCTGCCGGTTCTTGTTTTGAATATCGGTGATCTGGCGGCGGCGGCCCAAAAGGGTTTCGACATAACCATTTTCGCGGCAGCTTTCGATGGTTGTCCGCATGAATTCCCTGACTCCCGGATAGAGCCTGAAATACTGTTCACGAAATTCCTTGGCCTCGGCTCTGGGGATGCCCAATTGCTCGGATAATCCGAAGTCGGTCTGGCCATAAATGATGCCGAAGTTGACGGTTTTGGCGGCCCGGCGCATGTCGGAATTGACATCCTCGAGCGCGACGCCGTAGATTTTTGCGGCGGTTTCTTTATGAATATCTCCACCCTCTTTGAACGCAGCGAGCAGTGTCTCATCACTTGACAGATGAGCCATGATGCGCAGTTCAATTTGACCGTAATCTGCGGACAAAATTTTCCATCCCGGTTCGCCTGCAATAAAGGCTTCTCTTATTCTACGGCCGACCTCGGTACGAATGGGAATATTCTGCAGATTCGGATTGTTGGAAGAGAGTCTTCCGGTGGCCGCAATTGTTTGACTGAACGTGGTGTGCACGCGTCCGGTAAATGGATGAATGAGCTGCGGCAACGCGTCCACATAGGTTCCTTTGAGCTTGGAAAGCGTGCGATAATCGAGCAGCTTTGCGGGCAGGTCATGCAGCGGCGCGAGCGCGGTCAGCGTGTCCACATCAGTGGAGGGTCCGGTCTTGGTTTTTTTCTGAACGGGGAGCTTAAATTTCTCAAAAAGGATGGCTCCAAGCTGCTTCGGAGAGTTCAAATTGAAGGTCTCTCCGGCCGCTTGATAGCACTCTTTTTCCAATCTCGTGAGGTCGCGTTCAAGCTCTTTGGACATGTCCGAAAGCAGGTCCGTATCCAACCGGATTCCGGCAAATTCCATATCCAGAAGCACGGCCGTGAGCGGCATTTCGAGATCATCCAGCAGTGATTTTTGGCTGTCGAGTTGAGGCTCGAGCACGTGAACGAGCCTGAGCGCGTAATCCGCATCTTCACATGCATACTCGGCAATTTTTTCCAGATCAACGTCGAGCATCGATCCTTGATTCTTGCCGCTGCCGATCAGATCCGAAGTCGGAATTTTGGAAAGATGCAGATAATCGCGGCTCAAATCATCAATGCCGAGAGTGCGAGTTCCGGGGTTAAGCAAGTAGGCCGCGATCATCGTATCGAACGAAAGAGAGGCAACCGCGAGACCATAAGAGAGGTAAACCAGGGCATCGTATTTAATATTCTGACCAGCTTTGGGGACGTTTGAGTCCTCCAATAACTCTGCCGCGAGCTCCAAATATGCGGCAAGCGCGCCTTCAGCTTTTTCTCCGAATCGAACGAATTGCCGCTTACCCGTAGGTTTGCCAGCAAAGTGCTCAATCGAAATATAGTAGGCCTCTCCTTCAGCCACAGAGTAGCTCGCGCCGATTAACTCCGCCAACATCGGATCAGCGGCCGTGGTTTCGACGTCGAAAGAAAGCAAAGGCTTTTCTTTTCGCCACTTGGCAACCAGCGTCTTAAATTCAGCGGCAGTGCGAATAATTTTATAGTCGCGTTTGGTGGCGGATTTCGTGTCGGCTTCAGCCGGACCCGCAGACGTGCTGCCGCACAAACGATCCAGCAGGCGATAAAGCTCAAGCTCAGTCAAGAGCCGTTCAATTTCCGCATTGTAAATCGGCTTGACATCCAGCGCATCGAGGTCCACTTCAATCGGCGCGTCGCAGTCAATCGTCACGAGTTCCAGCGACATACGCGCGGAATCGGCTTGCTCGATTAGCGAGTCGCGCATCTTGGACTTTTTCATCTCGGGCGCGGCTTTTAAGACCTCTTCGACCGTGCCGAATTCGCGCACGAGTTTGACGGCTGTCTTGGGCCCGATTCCCGCAATGCCCGGAATGTTATCGGAAGCATCGCCCATCAATGCCAGCACGTCAATCACGCGCTCGGGTGGGACGCCGAAATTTTCTTCGACATCAGCCGGAGACCAGATGAGTGTGCCGTCTGATTTAGGATTATAGAGCTTAATTTTGTCGGTCACCAGCTGCTGATAGTCTTTGTCGCCCGTGACCATGTAGACCGTGTAGCCCTGTTCTTCGCCTCGCTTGGAAAGTGTGCCGATAACATCATCCGCTTCCCAACCGGGCAGCGACAGAATCTTGAGTCCCGTTGCCTCCAGGACCTGATCCAGCCGGCCAAGCTGATCGACCAACTCTTCGGGCATCTTTTGGCGGGTGGCCTTATACTCTTTATATTGTTTGTGGCGGAAGGTGGGTTCGGCGGTATCGAAGACAATTGCTAAATGGGTCGGCTGCTCTTTTTCAAGCAGGGAAATCAGCGTGTTCAGGAATCCGTAGATTGCGGAGGTGATTTCACCTCTGGAGTTGACCAGCGGATTCCGCAGAAACGCGAAATGCGACCGGAACATCAGAGCCGATCCGTCAATCAGAAACAATGTGTTGGGATCAGAAGGCATTGGAATTGGGTTGTGGACTTGACTTTTTGCTGACAAAGCCCCTCATTATGGATTCGGAAGTCTTCAGAACAACTTATACTACAAAAGGATACATCATGGCAGACCCGCAGGCAAATCGCCCGCAGCAGATCAATGTCAGTTTGGACGAAAAGGTCGCGGAGGGGATTTATTCCAACCTCGCGCTGATTTCTCATAGCCCTGCCGAGTTCTTTATTGATTTTGCGCGCATGGTTCCGGGAGCGCAGAAAGCCTCGGTACACGCGCGGATCATTATGACGCCGTCGCACTGCAAATTTCTGATGAATGCGCTGAAGGAAAACATCGAGCGCTATGAAAAGCAGTTTGGCGAAATCAAGCTGCACGGCGGCCCGGCTCAACCGGGCGGACAATTCGGTTTTCGCGCCGGTGGAGAGCCGGAAGCGAAGTAGCCATTCAATTTGCCAGAACCACTCATGGAGGGACCATGACCCCGCCCCGCATCTATGCACTGCTGCTTGTCTTGACCGCGCTCTTGTGGTCCTGCAAGAATCCGAAAGACCCTGATCCGGTTCCTCCCGTCGCTCCCGATTTACTGACGGCGACGTCGATCACATTTAATTCGGTCATGCTGAGTTGGAACGATCGTTCGAGTAATGAAGAGGGTTTCGAAATTGAGATGCAAGTGAACACGGCCTGGGAAGTCGCGGGCAGTGTCAACGCCAATGTGTCGGAGTTCCAAGTTTTCAATTTGGAGCCGAGCAGGTCGTATAGATTTCGGGTGTTTGCCTTCAATAATGCCGGGCGAAGCCTCCCCTCTAACGAATACACCGTAACAACTCAGTCGCACAATCCGCCACCCGCACCGACTAATGTCTTGGCATTTCCGCTGGCTCCGACGGTGGTGCGAGTCGAGTGGTCAGACACGGCTCCGATGGCTGTAAATTTTGTGATTGATCGGCGATCCGCGTCCTCGGGCTGGACTCGCGTGGGTCAAACCGGAGACAATATTGAGGCTTTCAACGATTCAACCTGTTCACCTGCTTCGTCCTACTATTATAGAGTAGGCGCTCAATCGAACAATTTGTTGACCTGGTCTGTGGATTCGGCCAGCGTCACGACGCCAGCCATCGGAACTCCACAAGCTCCCACAAACTTGACCACCACCATAATATTGGGAACGGGAGTCCGGCTCAACTGGATAGATAACTCTTTGGACGAAATCGAGTTTCACATCCGCCGAAACGTGGAAGGGCAGTTCTTCGTAATCATTGATACGGTTGCCGCGAACACCGCAGAATATTTGGATGAACTCGGGGCGAATGTCGCGCGCTATAATTATCAGGTTCGGGCCGCGAATGCCGTCGGGGTTTCCGGCTGGTCAAACATCGCGGCAGCGGATTATGAGTATTGCAGCGACGGCGCGGTGCCGATTTGTCTGGAAAATTATTGGGATTACGAGGTCAATCCGACTTCCGGCCCAAACTATAATGTCCGCCGCCAGATCCGCGAAGTTGCCTATCCGAACGGCGTGGATTACTACTTGATGGTGGAGTTCAGCGGCGACAGCACGGACACGCTGTTTTACTGGCGAAATTTCGAGATTGGATTGTATCAGGACAACTATCCGCTTGACGCAAGCCCGGCTGAATTGCTCTTGCGCCATCCGCCGTCAGGAAGTTTCTGGAATTTTCAGGGCGACAGTGTTATCATCACCAGCTCGAACGTGACGCTGTCCGTCCACGGGACGCAATACACAGGTGTGACTATCTACCAGCGCTTCAGCCGTACCAGCAGCAAGAGCGTAAAGTATTATCTCAAGCCGGTGACGCTCGGGATTATCAAGATTGAAGAAATTGACGGGCCGGGTCAAGGCAAGACACACGAATTGATCGACTCGTATATTCGCAACTGATCAGCTCTGAAGTTCAAAGAACTTTTCTTATCGAGCCTTCGTCCAATAGCGGCGAAGGCTTTTTTTAACCCCGTCGGGCCAGAATCGCCAAGCCACCCTCGACTGCGCCGCCATCCGGTTCGGATATTTTCAGAGGTAGATTGCGGATATCAATTTCGTCTTGGAATAACGGCTCAAGCACATTGCGTCGCTCCCAGAGTCCGCCGGTGATCACTAAAGGTAGAGTTTTGTCGTGCTGCGGCATGTCTTCCAACAGCCGCTCGACCTGCTCAATCAGTTCCAGCACGGCGCGCTCCAAGATTGCTAAGACGTCGTGCTGCTGCTCGGCAAAGTCAAAGACCAGAGGAACAAGTTCCGCCCATTTGGTCGGGCCGAAGTCTTCACGATAGACTTTTGTGATGATATCGTGCGTGGCATCAATCTCGAGTTTTTCCAACACCGCCGCATGAAACGGCGACAGCTCCTGACGCTCACCTTCCCACAAGCAATGCCGGAGTACTTCTCTGCCGATCCACGCGCCGCTGCCTTCATCGCCCAGCATCGGCCCCCAGCCACCGGCGCGGAAGAACTCATGGCCGTGCGGATTCTGATAGAAGGCGATTGAGCCTGTGCCGACGATCAGTAGAATACCGTGATCGCTTTTGCAGAAGGCTCCAGCGTACAATAGATGAGCATCGGTAACAACCTGAACATTTGTTTGCGGCCAGAATTCACGCGCGACGGCTTCTGCGATTCCCTTTTCGCGCTCGCGGCCCACTCCGGCTAAACCGCAGACGATATCGGTCGCAGATTTTGCGGCAGGACACTCGCTCAGCAGCTTTTGCAGAGCTTCACGCAGACCGTTCGCGCCCAATCGCGCGACATTAGAGGGTCCGGCGATTCCCTGTCCAAGAATCCCGCCCTCCGGCGTAACCAGCCAGCCGCGCGTGTTTGTTCCGCCGCCGTCAACAATAAAGTAGCTTCCCATATCTGATAAGTTAAGGCTTTCCTCTATATATGCAACTCAAAAGGCCGAAGCAATTCGCTTCGGCCTTTGATTTGGCAGGATTTTACGCCTGCGCACTCAGTTCAAACGGTGATTACTCCGACTTTTCTTCCGCCGCCGCTTCTTTCTTCTTGCATGGCCAAACGATTTCAGTCACGAGTTCATCGGGGTTTTGCGTTTCATGGAAGCTCTTGTGGAACACTTCCATCGGATTGCCTGCCCAATCAAGATTATTCTCTTCAGCATACTTCATCATCGCGCCCCATGCATTCATCGCCGTGTTGTAATGGCCCGTGTAGGTGCAGGTGACGGCCATGACTTCGGGGAAGTGTTCGATGACAACTCCCGGCGCAGGATCGGCGTCAGCCTTGAGCGGTGCGCACCACTTGGAGGTCAAGTCTTGCGGTTTTGTGGTTTCAGGATCTTCATACCAGACGGCGAACATCGGTCCGGCGGTTTCCAGTTTCTTCTCTGTCAGGAATCCGACAACCTTCATGCCACCATTCATGCCCATCGCTTGATAGGCTTCGTCATAATCTTTTTCGCCCCATCCGCCTTCGGGCGCGTAATCGGCGGCTTTGACAAAGGCGGTCGCGCAAAGCATGGCGGCTTTCGTTTCGACAGCGGGGGCTTTGGTAATTTTTGCGGTTCCGGTCATCTCCTGCATGGCAGCATCGTCTTGGGCGAAGCTAACTGAACAGATACAGAGCGACAGCGCGATTGCGGCAAGGCTTAGAGTCTTCATGGTCTCCCTCTGAGGAATTTTTCTCGTCTATTTTAACAGTGTAAGTCGGTGCGTTATGACTTCATTAATTTTTCCAACACGACCCGATCCGCTTTCGGAAACGCGTAGTCGGACAGCTCGGCGGGCCTCACCCACTTTGCGTCAGCGGGATGAATCAGCTTCAATTCTCCGCCGATGTGCTTGCACTCGAAACAGTGCAGAGTTATCTTGAAGTGCGTGTAGGCGTGTTTGATGCTGGCGATTTGCTCGCCCACTTCGACGTACATCGCCAGTTCTTCAATCATCTCACGGCGCACGCAGGCTTCCAAAGTTTCCCCGCGCTCTTTTTTTCCACCGGGAAACTCCCACAGTCCTCCCAGCATACCATCCTTGGGCCGTTTGGTGATGAGAATTCTTCCGTTTTTGCGGACAATCGCCGCGCCGATGTCGTAGTGCGGTGTTTTTGCGCGCTGCGGTCTGCGGGGTAACTCGGTGACGTCTTCATAGGTCTTGCGTGCCACGCAAACTCTTCTTAGCGGACACTCGGAACAGAGCGCTTCACGCGGCTTGCACATCGTTGCACCCAGCTCCATCAACGATTCATTTAATGCGCCGGGAGACAGTCCCGCTTTGACGGCGGTGCGCATCCACTCTTCGGCGACACTCTGAAGCCGTTGATTCACGGCGCGCTCGCGGACAAAACCTTCTTCGCCCATCACCCGCGCAATCACGCGCTCAACATTTCCGTCGAGCACAGGCACCGCCTCACCGTAGGCAATCGAAGCAATCGCGGCAGAGGTATAAGGCCCGATCCCCGCGAGTCGCTTCAGTCCCGCGCTCGAATCCGGCAACTTGCCGCCCAACGCCACGACTTGCTTGGCGGCCTTGTGCAAATTTCTGGCGCGTGCATAATAACCGCAGCCTTCCCAAACTTTCAAGACTTTGTCGAGCGGAGCCTTGGCCAGCGCGTGTACCGTCGGAAAAGTCTTCAGGAAATGAGTGTAATAAGAGACAACGGTCGCGACTTGCGTTTGCTGAAGCAGAATTTCGCTAACCCAAATTTTGTAAGGGTCGCGCGTCTTTCGCCACGGCATGTCACGTTTGTTATCTTCGAACCACTCGATCAGTCCGCGCAGTGTCGCAGCAGATTTTGGCAAAGGAGGGAGAGTCAAAACCGCCTGCAACAAACAGTCGCAAGCGGCAAAAAGTTAGTTCAGTGAAGGGTCGCCCAAGTCTAAGTCCAACAATAATTTTATGGTGGGGGAGACTGGTTCAAGCGGTTTTTTTTTATTCGGATCGTCCGTCAGCCACCAGGCTTGTACGGTCTCCGAACCATCGAGCCAGACGCGCATCATTCTGCGATTGGTGATGACCAACACAGACTTTCCGTCTTTCGAGTTGAGCACACGGTGGCGATCCCATAAGAGATAACCTCCGCCGAGTAAGCATAGCACCAGCCATCCCAGCATCACACCTAAACCCAGCGACACGGAGTTCCGCGCCATCGCCGCACCGACAATCAGACAGAACGGCGTGAACAGCATCATGGACTTCAAAACAAAGAAATGTCCCAACCGCTTTTGTCTGCGCGGCAGGGGCCAATCTTGAATCGAAACCACGTCCTCGGCCTTGTTCAGATTTTGGAACAATAGGTCAAGCAGTTCACCGGCCTCCTGATGGACGGCCATGAACGTTTTGTGGCTTAACTCGCCGCGCGAATAGCGCTGCAGTGTGTCGAGGTCTAAGGTTTTCACAATAGGGCTAAATCAGGACTCATCCTGTTGTTTCATAATATAATAAAGGAACTCCCCCCTCGCAAGCACGCTCCGGTTAACTGAAGCGATTTTGAGGGCTACACAGCAGACCCGCTGGACCATACAACCGAAGGTTTTGGCAACCTTACTGTGTTCACCTTGCGGGATGAGGGGGAAAACACTATATTTAACTCAACTTACGTGCAGGAAGATTCCAGAGGAGAGGTCGTGCAGGTCACAATTTGGGCAATGGTAGCGCTGATCTGGGGGCTGGCTCCGGTCGCAACGGCCCAGGAGCTGCCCGATACTTTGGCCAAAGCAGCGGATTCTTCGTCTGTAACTAAAGAATCTGCAATTCTTTACGTAATTCCTGCGGGGCCAGTCGCCGGGAGCTTCACGGAGGCCAGCCGGATTCAGATTGTGGATACTGTGGCAGGCTGGGCGAAGGTTCTGCTTGAGGGCTGGGTTCCGGTGGAGAAAGTGCTCCCGAGGATGACGGACGAGGCCGCAAGTTTCCAGTTTGTCCAACCCGAGAAGGTCAAAAAGGCCAAGTCGGAACGCCCCCGCTGTATCGCTATGACCTCCAAGGGCAAACAGTGCAGTCGTCAGTCCATGGTAGGGAATAAAAAGTGTTGGCAGCATTCGCAATGAGAAAACTCCTCATTGTGCTGGCATCGCTGCTGTGGGTTTCCGTCTTAGCCTCCGCGCAATTGACCACGAATATCGCCACCGACTATGAGTGGCAGCTGGCCGAGCCGGGGCGGACGCTTTTTCGAGACAGACTTCCGGTCGGGCAGATTGCCTTAGTTGCTGGCCGCAAGGAGAAGATGACCGGTGAACTGCTGCAGGTTTTGACGGATATCGCGTTTATGCCGGGTGATACGGTGCGGCATTTTGCGACGGCTTTTAGAGTGATTGACGGCGACCGAGTCTATTCAGAGGTTCTCGCGGACGCCGCGGAGTTGCCGGAGTTAATCAAATCGGCACGCTATATTGCGGAAACGGCGGTCAACATCGCCTCGACGGAGCGCGCGGAAACTCATATCACCTTTCGCACACGAGCGGGGATGATTATCGAGTTCCTGCAGTTCGGAACGGAACAGCAAATCACCATAGCGTTACCCGATCCGCTTTCCGACGGAGAAATCATTCGCGCACTGTCTGCGGATCAGCTTGTCTTGTTTTCCGACCTGCTTGATTTGACGATTTTTGAATTGAATCGTCAGGGAGCAGGTATTAAAATTAAGCCTTCAAAATAATCTGCGGCCACTTCGTGCCGGAAAAGAAAAATGCGTTATCCGGATTTAGTCGAAAGAACCAATAATTTGCCGTTCGGCAGTCACGTCGTGACGGAGCTTGAGACGGGCCAAGTGCTGATACATAACGTCGGTGTGCGCCACCATTATATGTCACAGCAGCCTGAGTTTCGTCTGACTATCGAAACAGCCGGCAAAATCTACTCGCCGCGTCATAGCGACTTTCTGACGGATTATCTGTTGAAATGCGAGAGTCGTCCCGAATTGCGTTTGGCTCTGTCGGAAGCCTGTGACGCGGTGTGCAACGGCGCGGCTCCCCGTGAAATGATAGAGAGCAAGAAACTTCCGGCTTACTTTTCCGAAGTAAGCGACAAAACCTGGTCATACCAGACCTCGAGTTTTCAGGTCGGCGGACTTTCGACAGAACTGTTTCTGTACGGTTTGCAAGCCATGATTCGCGTCTATGATTTGAATGATCCGGAGTTCAAGGCACCGGAAGCCTTTCGCAAATCGTTTCTGGACGTGCAAAGCGGTGATTCGGCGCATGAAGCCGCCGCAAAGCTCAAACCGCAGTTCCGCAGCGGCAAGCGGTATTTTGATCGACTTGAGCGCGCGTGAGTGCAGCTATTTTCCAAGAGGGTCGGGTGTGAGCCTGGCCCTTTTTTGTAGGACTCTTCGTGATTGAACTATTGTGGGTTATTCTCTTTTGGTTGTGTGCGGGGCTGATGCTCTTCACGTTCTTTGTTTATCCATTGACGCTTCGTACACTGAAGAAGAAATTCGTTGCCGCGCCGCAGATGAAGGAATCGGATTGGCCCCGTGTTGCAGTGTTGATTCCTGCCTATAACGAAGCGGCGGTGATCGAACAGAAGGTCTTAAATTGTCTTGAGCAGGAGTATCCTGCGGATAAGCTCGAAGTATTGGTGGGATCGGACGGCTCGACAGATGGAACGGATGAGTTGGTGACGTCAATTAAGGATCCGCGCGCGAAGCTGATTCGATTGGGTGGCCGCAACGGCAAGCCGCTTGTGCTGAATCATCTGTTTGAAATTGCGCAGGACGCGGATGTGGTGGTGATCAGCGATGCAAATATCATGTGGGACAAGCGCGCGCTGGCGCTGGCGTGCAGACATTTTGCCGATCCCAAAGTGGGAGTGGTATCAGCGGGACGGTATGCAATGAGCGAGCAAAGCGATGAGCTTGCCGTCGAAGAGCAGCGCTACACGCAGCACGAGAACAACCTGAAGACTCTCGAGTCACACGTCGGAGGAATGTCCGGCGGATTGGGAATGCTTTTGGCGATCCGGCGTGAGATTTATCGTCCATTTCCGCCTGGCTCGGCCAATGACGACACGACCCCGATGATCTGGGCCACGCTGGACGGTTATCGCTCCGTATGGGAAATGGAATCGAAAGCCTACGAGCGCTCGGGGCAGTCGTTTCGCGAAGAATTCAGGAGACGTATTCGAATTGGTGTCGGCAATTATCAAACTCTTTTTCGCTACACGAACATTCTGAATCCGAAACATGGCATTGCCGCCTATACGTTTTTCTCGCACAAAGTGATTCGCTGGCTGTTTCCGTTTCTGATGATTATTGCGTTCATCGCAAATTTCGCTCTGCTTTCGAAACCGTTCTACGAGCTGCTGTTAATAGGGCAATTCGTGTTTTACGGCATCGCGCTGACCGGCGGAATACTGGTGGCGCTGCATACGCGGATGCCGCCGATCACTTCGCTGTTTCATTTTGTTGCGATGAACCTTGCGCTGCTTTTGGGTTTTTTCAGGTACTTGAAGCAGGGTAACCGCCGCTTTGTCTGGGAACCGACCGCGCGAACCTAAATTGGGTAACTTAAAGTAATGAAAACCAAGTCAGACCGTATTTCGTGGGACGAATATTTCTATAACATCGTCAATCTTGTAACGATGCGTTCGGTGTGTTTGCGCCGTGCTGTGGGAGCGTTAATTGTGCGCAACAATCAGATTCTCGCGTCGGGCTACAACGGTCCTCCGGCGGGGCATCCGCATCCGGAAGATATCGGGGGGTGCGAGCGCGACATTGAAGGGATTAAGTCCGGAGAACGGCTTGAGCTTTGCATCTGTCTTCATGCGGAGCAGAATGCACTTTTGCAATGCGCGCGCAACGGAGTCTCGGTTGAGGGCGCAGATATTTATGTCACTGTTTTTCCCTGCCCGATTTGTGCCAGAATGATTGCCAATTCGGGTATTAAACATGTCAAAGTTTTTGGCAGCTATCCCGGTGAGGAGAGAAGCCGGAAAATGTTGGAAGCAGTCGGAATCAAGACGGATTTTCTCGACGTCAGCGGCTTTCGAAGTCCTTTGTCCGGACCCGAAGGCTGGGAAACTGAGCAGGAGTTACAGAAGTAGTCGCAGAAACCGGCGAGGCTCGCGCCACGACAACCTCGCCGCAATTCAACCAAAACAGGGGAGACCCCGCATGGACAATCAGAAGTCAGGAGTAGTGCGCTGGATTGTATTGAGCATGATGATCGCGGCAGTAGCATTGATTGCCGGATGCGACAAAGATGAAGACAATACTCCCGATCCGCAACCGCCGCAAGTGGCCGAGTATGGTTCGGAGGCGGCGCAAGAGTGGATGGGTGTGCTGTTGGATCGCGTGAAGACGGAATCACTCAATCCGCCGTTTGCGTCGCGCATCATTGGTTATACCGGTGTAACGATGTACGAGTGCTGCGTGGACGGAATGCCGAACAACATTTCGTTGACCGGACAATTGACCGACTTGGGCGGATTGCCGTCAGCGCAAACAAATGTGGAGTATCATTGGCCAGCCGTTGTGAATGCGGCCACGTCATCGGTGCTCCTGAATTTGTTTGCCGCGAAGCCTGCGTCAGTTACGGCCATCAACGACAAGCGAGCAACGCTACACACACAGTACGCGGCGACCGTTAGTGATAATGTGTTGAACAGGTCTGAAGCCTACGGTGAAGCCGTCGCTACGGCAATCAACGCTTGGATTGCCGGAGACAACTACGCGGTTGCCATTACCAATTGCACGAATTATCAACCCTCGGGAATGCCAGGTAGATGGGAGCCAACGTATCCCGATTACGCGCCGGCGCTGTTGCCGTGCTGGGGAGAAATGCGGCACTTCTTATCGACGAACATTTCGAGCGAGTGCGAACCCGGCCCACCTCCTACGTTCAGCCTGGAAGAAGGGACGACGTTCCGCGCAGAAATGGACGAGTGCTATTACTCCTGCAGCAATGCTTCGGACGAAGAGGAGATGATTGCCAATTTCTGGGCGGATAATCCGGGTGCGACGTTTACGCCGCCCGGTCATTGGGTATCGATCTTGAAGCAGTTGGCCGAAGATCACAATTACGATCTTGCCAAGGTGGTCGAGACGCTGGCAGGTTTAGGTGTGTCTCAAGCCGACGCATTTACACTTTGCTGGGCAACCAAGTACCAGTATGATTTGATAAGGCCGATAACGCTGTATCGTGAACTCTATGATCCCGAATGGAACTCAATTGTCGGCACTCCGAATTTCCCGGAATATACATCAGGTCATTCCGTACAGAGCGGGGCCGCTTCCACGGTGTTGGAGTATTTCTTGGGTGACGTTTCGTTTGATGATCGCACACACACGAACAACACGGTTCCGCTGGCTCCACGTCACTTTGACAACTTCCGGGAAGCGGCGGATGAAGCGGGAATCTCCCGTCTTTATGGAGGGATTCACTTTCGCGCCGCAATTGACAACGGATTGGCTCAGGGCCGTTGTATCGGCGGGTACGTCGTCGCCTTGCAGTTCCGTGCGAACTCGTAAATCCTAAGTATCTTACGTGGCTTGAAATAAGCTATTGTTTTTGAAAAGCCGCCAAAGTGCGGCTTTTCTGTTTCTTGGAAGCGCATAATCTACTGAGAGGCCTCTTCTTAGCCCGGTTCAGGGGGCGGAACACTTAGGCACAATTCAAGCGGTACCGGTGCGGCGAGCGATTTTAATTGCGTAAGAGATTATAATCTAACAAGTTAAGAATCGCGCTCGGGCATTCTTCTGCTCTGAGCCGCTGGCTCCTTTGGGAATCGGGTACCAAATTCCCATTTCATTTTAGAATTTCCCCGGCGCGTTCACATTGACAATCTTGGAGGATAACGGTAATTTATACAAATTGCCTTGAAAAAGTTAGTCAAGCGAGCAAGGAGCAAGAAAGATGGGAAATCCCAATACGTTTTGGAAGGGGCTCTTGGCATGTGCAGTGCTGATGGCGATGGTGAGCGTGGCTTTCGCGGTCACGGAGGCGGATGTGGTTCGGCTTAAGAATAAGGTCGCGCAAGGGCAGCTACTCACGGAAGAAGAAACGCACATGGCGATGAAAGCCGAGGGTCTTTTCGGCAGCCGGATTCTGGAGCCGCAGGGACTCGAAAGTCCTCGGCAACCGAACAATCCGCTGGACGAGTACCAGTTCTCAACGGTACCATATGCGTGGATAGATATTACCGGGACCGGCACACCCGCCGGAATCACTGGAGATGACCAAAATGTCGGCCCGTGGAACCTCGGTTTTACATTTACGTTTTTTAATCAGTCTTACACATCGGTCAGAATGTGTGCGAATGGCTGGGCGTCGTTCACAAGTACCACGGGAGAGTATTTCAATGGCGCCATTCCGTCTACTGCGACTCCCAACAATGCTTTGTACCCCTTTTGGGATGACTTGTATCCTCCTTCGGGCGGACAGTTTTACTACTTTGCGGATGCGGCGAATCAGCGCTTCATTATGAGTTGGATAAATGTGCCGCATATCGGATCCACGACTGAGTTGTATACATTTCAGATTGTACTGTATACAAACGGGGATATTCGCTACAATTATTTGCTGATTCCGACAGGTGGAGTTTATGGGAATACGACCTGCACGGTTGGAATTGAGAATCCGGGCGGAACGGAAGCACTGCAAATTTGCTTTAATGGCGCGGGCACGTTACCGACAAGTGAGACTTCAATTCTGATTTCTCAACCGGACGGTGTACCGGTTGCACCGACGGGAATGACGGTTTCGAATACGGCTGGCGGCGTGGTTGTAAACTGGGTAAACCCGACGCAAGACACCAACGGCAATCCGGTGACACCGGATCATGTCGAAGTCTGGCGCGGCGTCACAGGTGCGCAGATCTTAGTTGCGTCATTACCATCCGGAACAACAACTTACACGCACGCCACTCCTTCAGACAGCACTCGTGTGTACGCGGTACGCGCCTGCAGTCCGACATTCTGCGGAGCATATGCATCTGCGACGGTACCTGTTCCTCTGGCTCCAACGAGCGTCGTTGGCACGCCGGGCGCGAACAACGTCGTTATCACATGGGTAAATCCAACGCAGAACAACCAGGGCGGTCCTGCGAATGTCACCGGCGCTCAGATTTGGCAAGGACAAGCGGGCACGGGCACGTTAGTAGGAACCGTTGGGCAGGGGATTCAGACATTTAATGTGACAGGCCTGCAGAGCGGAAATTATACATTTAGCGTACGCGCACTTTCATACGTATTCTCCGGCGCAAGCGCGGGTATTGGCGTGGTCGTCGGAAATCCTTCCTACTTTAGCGATTTTGAAGCTGATAATGGCGACCTGATTACGCAAGGGGGATGGGAATGGGGAACACCGAGCGGAGTTGGACCTGCCAGTGCACACAGCGGTACGAACTGCTGGGGAACTCAGATTGGCGCGAACTACGCTAATAACGCATGTTACTATTTGGATATTGATCAGGAACTCACCGTTGGATCGGACGCAGCCACACTAGAATTTTTCATGTGGCAGAACTGCGAAAATTTCTGGGACGGAATGAATATCAAAGTCAGCACGGACGACGGCGCCACGTGGGAAATAGTTCAGAACGTTTCTCCGGTTTACAACGAAGACGCGATGAACGGAAACACGACATGCCATGAAGACGAAGTTGCATGGAGTGGCAATCAATCCGCCGCCGGTTGGAGAGCGATGACGGTTCAGCTGGGCGCATATGTCGGCACGACCCCGATTATCCGTTTTAGTTTCGGGTCTGATGGATCGGTGCCGTATCCCGGGTTTTATATAGACGATGTGATATTGTGGGGTTTTGGCGAACCTGAGTTCGCTTCGGTATCCGGAACCGTATCGCTCGACGGCGGCGCGGGCACGCTTACGTCGGTTTCGGTTCGCGCGAATGGTGTCGGCAATCCACAGACAAATCCAGCGGGCAACGGCACGTATACATTACAAAACGTGCTAACAGGCAATCGGCGCATTACCGGGCTGCTTGCGGGTTATCACGATGCCGTGCAAGATATCGTATTAACTGATGCCGGAGCCACTGGCGTGAATTTGACACTTGTTCGTCTCGATCCGCCGGTGCCGACCAACCTGATCGGATCAGCGTCGAATGAAACAGGTCTCGTGACACTCGATTGGGATGACTCTCCCGATCCATTAGTGGATGATTATCCGGTGTATCGTCGTTTGCAAGGCGAGCAAACTTGGGCGCTGACAGGTGTCGCGACATCGTCTGCCTATTCAGAGACATTGGCGGGTCCGGGCATCTATCAGTACGCAGTTTCCGCTCGCGACAATGGCGTTTCGACACCCGTTGAATCAGCCTTGACGGGTGCGGTCAATGTGCTCTATGGAGAATTGCCGGTCACGTCAATTGGCGCGAGCGGCAATTATGATGATCGTATCCGCTTGAATTGGCTTGAGCCGGGCATCTTAGAGGGAACCGAAATTGGTTACGATGACGGCACCTCCGAGACGTGGTACCGTGTTAACACGCCTAACGGTCCGAACGACTACTTCTGTGTTCGCATGTCGCCGCCGAATGACGCAACTTATCCTTTAATGCTCTACGCAGCGACCGTATTCATGGAACGCAGTGATCCTCTGCCGTGGGTGGCGCTTTGCCCGCCGAATGCTTCCAACACCGGCGCCGATATTAACAATCCTCTCTATGAGTGGACAAACATTGGCGCAGACAGCACTCCGGGTTGGCTGTTTGCCGAGACCGATGGCTCGGTATTTTTGGCCGAGCAGGGTGACTTCTATATAGTGATTCAATTCCCGCCGGGCGGAACCGGGCCGGGTTGCGGCTCTGATAATAGCGCGCCGGATAACCGTTCCTATTGGACGAACTCCTATCCGACGTGGAATCCTTGGACAGCTAACGACTGGATGATGCGTGCTTGGGTTGGTGGCCCGCCGCCTCAGGGTTTGGCGGGCGGCAGCGATAGCCGCTTTGAACTGGTCGCGATTGACGGACGTGGCGGCTATGCTGAAGACCGCATACCGAGCAACGCGATCATCACTCCGACTTTGGATCTCAACAGCAGCAAGAAAGTGGCGCTTGCCCGCGAGGAGTATGACTCTGGCGTTGGCTTCCAGCATCCGCTTGATCAATGGTTCCCGCCTCATAGTCGTGCACCGGAAGTCATGCTGCGCCGTGAAGGTCGCAGAACTCTTGACGAGGCGATTAGCTATCACATTTATCGGGACAATGTTCAAATTGACACAGTGATTTTCCCGACGACGACGTACTTTGACATTGGTCGTCCTGAAAATACGCTATACGATTATCATGTCACAGTCTTCTATGACAATGGCCAAGAATCCGGCCCATCTCCGGTTGTGACGGTAATGTGTAATATGCCTCCAGGCGCACCGCCGACTCTTGATGGTACACCGAGCGGCACGACCGACATGATTCTCACTTGGACTGCTCCGACGACGAATGACGACGGAACCCCGCTGGTTGATCTTGCCGGCTACAACGTGTATCGCTCAGGAGAATTTATTGGAACAACCGCCCCAGGAGTAATGACGTTTACGGATACTCCTGCCAATCCTGCCTTTTTCTACACATGGACAGTGACAGCCATTGACGAAGTCCCCAACGAATCCGATCCGTCTCTTGGTTTCACGGCGGCCGTGGTCAGTCCTTGGGAAGTTGTGGACTATGAGTGGATAGACATTACTGCAAACGGTCAGAACCTTAATCTCACTGACGACTCTAACTCGGGACTTATGCCGTTGCCATGGGATTTTGAATTCTACGGAACAACTTACACGCAATTCAGTGTATGTTCAAATGGCTGGGTGTCTTTTACCAGCACCTCGCCCAGCCGCTTTAACGGTGCGATTCCTAATCCCGTTGAACCCAATGCAGTTGTTTACCCGTTTTGGGACGATTTAAATCCGTCCAATGCCGGTGAAATTTATGTGCTGAATGACGTCAACAATGATCGCCTTATTGTTTCATTTGTAGACGTTCCGCATTTTAGTTTCCCAGCCGATATCTACACGCTGCAAGTCATCCTTGAACCGCCGTCGGCGATTACGTTCCAGTACCAGCTTGTTGCCAGCGCAGCCAGCGCAACCATCGGTGTAGAAAACGGTACTGGCACCGAGGCGATCATGCTGTGGAATAATGGCGTGAGCGATTTCGGATGGACTCCAGCCAACGAAACGGCCGTTGCGTTCTTTGCGCCGGAGCCGACCTATGGTCCTCTTTCCGGAACAGTGACGCTCGACGGTGGCGTTGGCGTGGTCACGAATGCCCTTGTCCGTGCAAGCGGTCGTGGCACTCCGACAACTAACCCCGATGCACAGGGCAACTACTCGTTTGCACAAGTTGCCACAGGCAACCGTACGGTCACCGGCAGTCTTGCCGGATACAATACGACAGTAGTTCCGGTGATTGGTCATTCGGAAGGCGGCACGACAGGCGTGAACATAACACTCGTTCGCGCAAATCCACCGGTGCCGACTGGCTTAGCGGGCAGTGTCAACAGCACGACAGGTTTGGTGACATTGACATGGACGGCTTCCACGGATCCGTTAGTGGATGTCTATCCGGTCTATCGCCGTTTGCAAGGTGAGGAAGATTGGGTCTTGCAGGGAACTCCTGCTGCCAGTCCCTACACGCAAACACTCCCTGCGGCTGGAATCTATCAATATGCGATAGCCGCACGTGACAACGGGGTATCCACTCCGGTGGAATCTGATGTGTCGGCCCCGGTGACCGTGCTCTACGGCGCCTTACCGCCGACAGGATTATCGGCAAACGGCAATTTCGATGACCGGATCGTCCTAAACTGGTTTGCACCCGGCACGCCGCCCGAGATTGAAGTATCATATGACAGCGTAGATGTTGACTCGACATGCGTCGAGGATGGTCTTGGCTTCAATGCCCAATTCCCGTTTGGGTGGTTCGCTGCGCACTACCAGGGCAACGGTCCGATTACGATCAATCGTGTCAAGACGCGCCATTGGCCGAATTCCACTCCCGGATGCGCAGTTCAAATGGGTGTGTTTGAGGATGATGGGACAGGGCAGCCCTCTTTAACTCCGCTTGGCGCCACAGATTGGACCATTACAAATCCGACGGCATGGCAGGATGTAGAACTCACGACGCCGGTGACCGTAAACAGCGGCTCGTTCTTCGTCGGAATCCGCCAAGTCACTTCACAGCGTGTAGATATTGGCATGGACTTTTGTGCGGCTCCACAGCCAAACACATTTTTCTATGCCACGGAGTTGACAGGTCCGTGGGCAGACGTGGGAGCTGCCGGATTCCCGCAAGTACTCTGTATGCGTGCATTTGTCGTCGGCGACATGGGAGCCGGACTCGTAGCACTCGATCCCACACCTGTTCATCGGAATTCCGATTCAAACAGGGGGAATTTGTCTGCGTCGGCCAACCTCATTTCAACAAACAACAGCGTCACAGTTGAAGACGTCAAGGGAGGCAGTGCTGCGGCAAAGAAATCCTCAGAAAAAGACGCCTCGACGACTTCGCCGATGGTTTTTGCGCCGCGGCCAACTCAGGGATTCAATGGCGCATCTCTGCGCGCTATCCAAACAGAGTCTCGCACGGCAAGAGATCGTCAGCCCGGCAGTCTCGATGATATCCTCTACTATATTGTGTATCGCGACAATGTGGACATCGGTCATCCAACGACCGAGACTTATACCGATCTTGGGCGGACGGAAAACGTTTTCTATACGTACACGGTTCTGGCACACTATGACAACAATGAGAATTCAGTACGTGACACAATAGTTGCTCGCTGCAACATGGCTCCGGCGGCGCCGACAGCTTTGGTTGCAAATTCTCTCGGCACAACTCAGATGGCGCTGGCCTGGGTGGCTCCGACGACCAATGGTGATGGCACACCGTTGGTTGACCTTGCCGGGTATCGCATTCTGCGAGACGGCACTCAAATCGGCACGACGGCGGCGGGTGTGACCACATACATTGACACACCTCCGGACAATCAGACTTTCTATACGTGGACAGTCCGAGCGGTGGATGAAGTACCCAACGTTTCGAATCCGTCGAACAATGCGATTGGTGCGATCGTGAGTCCATGGGAAGTCGTGGATTATGACTGGGTGGATATCACAGGAGTGGGTACGCCCGCAGGTATCGTCAATGATGATCACAATGTTGGTCCATTTCCGCTTGGGTTCACCTATACATTCTTCGGCAACGACTACAACAGCGTTCGCATGTGCTCCAACGGATTTGCGTCCTTCACGAGCACATCAGCAGCTTGGACGAATGCCGCCATTCCGACGGCAAGCGAGCCGAATAATGGTCTGTTTGTTTTCTGGGATGACATGTTTCCTCCGACGGGTCAGTTCATGTACTATCAGGATACCGCCAACGATCGCTTCATCATGAGCTGGATAGGTGTCCCGCATATTCAGAATCCTGCAGCACTTTATACGTTTCAGATAATAATCGAAGAATCCGGCGGCATCATTTACAACTACCATACGGTAGCGACAGCCACTCCGGGTGCGACATCTGTATCGATCGGTGTGGAAAATGCTACAGGCACGGAAGGACTTCAGTTGTTGTTCAACGGCGCGGGCCCCTTCACACCTGCCAATCAGACCGCGGTTGCCTTCTGGGCCGGACCGTCCGGTTCAGTGACGGGTTTGATTCGTGAGTTCCAAACCAACTTCCCGATTGCGGGCGCGGAAATTACCGCCGATGAAGCTCCGGGCGAACTTGCGTTGACAGACGTACAAGGCAATTACACACTCGGTCTAGAACCCGGCACTTACACAGTTCGAGTGCACAAACAGGGCTATTGTGACCACGTGTTCGAAGACGTACAGGTAGAAGACGGTGGATCGACTACTCGCAGTACCAACCTTCGTCAGCCGAACGCAACCTTTAACGTGACATCGTTGAATATTTTCACGCAAACCGGCCAAGACGCCGTAGGCAGTTTCACTATTGAGAATTCTGCTCCTGCACAGTGCGCGGTTGAATATAGTATTACCACGAATCAGGCATGGTTAACGGTCATGCCTGCTACCGGTAGTGTTGCTACAAACAGCTCTCAAGTGATTACCGTGAACGGCGCGACGGCAGCCTTCCCTGCGGGCGATTACGTGGCGGTTATTACCGTGAATCACAACGATAACGGTAGTCCGCAAGTGATTCCAGTCACGGTCACGGTCGCGCTGTCGACCGACAACAATGTCGAGATCCCGACACAGTTCGCGCTCTTGGCGAGTTATCCGAATCCGTTTAATGCCACGACGGCCTTGAACTTCGACGTGCCGAATGAATCGCTGGTGCAAATCACGATTTACAATGTGACGGGCCAGGAAGTGGCGCGTCCGGTCAACTCCGTGGTTCCCGCGGGACATCACAGAGTTCTCTACACCGCGGACAATTTGCCGACGGGTATGTATCTCGTGAAAATGACGGCAGGTAGTTTCAACGCAATCCAAAAGATGGTGCTGTTGAAGTAACCTGAATCGCAGATCAAACATAAGAAGCCCCCGCTCGTTTGAGCGGGGGCTTCACTTTTCTCTGTATTGGCTAACTAAGCCTAAACGCTTGCCTCAACGGGCGTAAACAACGCCTTTCGATCAAAAGCGCTCTCAAACAAATCGCGTTTGCGCTCCGCTCCCCAAATGGAATACGTCAGCAACTGAGATTTATTAGGTGTCAACTCAAACGTCACATTCTTCGAGTCAATTCGAACATTGAGAGCGCTCACCGCCGAGGCATGAGTGCGATCAAGTCCATCGGCGATACGTAGTATACCCGCAAGTTTCGATACGAGCGCTTGTTGTTGGCGCGGCAGATTCATAAAGTCCAGATGACTCTTGCGCGGCGGCGACTTGCGATGATAGCGGGCGACATGCGCGATGATCTGCTGTTCGTAATCTGCGAATCCTAACAGTTGTGAATGGCGAATCAAGTAATACGAATGCTTATGATGGTCGGAATAAGAAATGAACAAGCCGATGTCATGCAAAAGCGACGCCGCTTCCAGAAGTTCACGTTCTATATCTCCCAGCGCGTGCAAAGCCGCCGTTTGATCAAAAATTGAAAGCGCGAGCTTGCTAACATGTTCAGAATGAACTCGTTCATAGTTAAATTGCTGCGCCAGATGCATTACGCTGCGAAAACGCAGTCCTTCGTGCGAAAGAAACTGTTTGCGTTGAAACGATCTCTCAATAGTGTCAAAGAGAATACCCTCGCGAAGTGAAAACTCTGAAATTGTCAGATTCTCAATCTCAAGTTCCTTCGCCACAGTCTCAAGCAGCAATGCTCCCGCCGCGATCACGTCAGCGCGACCTTCGTCAACACCCTTTAGTTTCGCGCGCCCCTCTGTGGTCTTCGCAGATAAAACGCGCTCCACGCTATCATGCAACTCATTAGCAGAAAAGGAAATCCGATTCAGCCTGCCTGAAACTTGGGAACCGCGCTGGTGCATGATTATCCGTCCTATGCATTGCACCGTTCCGCTGCTGCCGACCGCCCACTCATACCCATGGTCAAACACATTGCGGCGAATCGGGTTCAAACTGAGCGTGCAAAACTTTCTGCACTCTGCAACGGACTTTGAGTCCGTTTTGCCGTCCGGAAAAAAAGCGCGCGACAATCGCACCGCACCGAGTTTAATACTGTTGTCATAAAGAATATCGTCACCAAGGCCGACGACAAATTCTGTGCTGCCGCCGCCGATATCCACCATCAATGTCAGTCGCGAACCGGGGTCAACGGCTTTGCGAACGGCAAGATACGTCAAGCGTGCCTCTTCGTATCCTGACGCAATTTCTATCTCCATGCCGAGATCTTTGCGCACCCGTTCGAGAAACATCTCGCGATTGCTCGCCTCACGCACGGCGCTTGTGGCCACGATTCTGAGTGCGGCTCCCGATGCCTTCGCGCGCATCTGAAAATCACGAAGCGTGCCAATAGCCTGTGTGATCGCCTGGTCAGTCAGCTCTCCGTGCGGCCCGATGCCTGCGCCCAAGCGCACTCTGTCCCTGTCGTGATCAAGTACTTCAAATCCTCCCGTCTGCTGAATCACTCTTGCAATCAGCAAATGAATGGAGTTGGTGCCAAGATCAATGGCTGCGATTCGTTCAGGCTTCTTGCTGTTCGCCATCCAGCACCCGCATGAAGCCTTGCTTCAATAGACGATTGACTTGATTGAATCCGCGCGACGCCGGAACCACTTCAAAACCGTATTCTTTAGCCATGCTGTCGAAAGCGGCCATTTTGCGTCGTTGATACTCGAGGAAACTGTCATAAAAATCTTCGCCGAGCCGCAAGTCCATTCCCGCTTCCCAATAGTCAAGCCCTTCCGGAGAATCTTCGACCCAATAATGCTCGTACAGGCGTTCGCTGTTCATCGTGCGCAGAATGAGATTTTCCAGACTTATCTTTAAATAGAACACTGCGTCAGGTCTAAGCGCGAATCCTAAGACGTGCCGGATCCATTCGGGATCGGCGCCGCGTACCGTCGCTCTCGCAATCAACGTGTAAATGTAGCGATCTGCTATCACAACAAAACCCGCGCGCAATGCGGGAATAATTTCATGTTCCAACCGGTCGGCAAAATCCGCGACGTACAACAAACAATATGTGTGAATGTTCAACGTGTGTCCGGCCTTCGCTTGATCTATCGTCTTCGTAAGTAGCGCTGACCTCGACAGTCCCGTTGTGACAACCGCATGACCGTTAATCTCAAGCCATTGCTGAAGTTCAGCGATCTGTGTTGAGCGGCCGACCCCGTCTGTACCTTCGACGACAATCAATTTGCCTGCCAGCTCGCCCGGCTTCAAGTACGGCTGTCCATTGCCATAAAAATAGCGTGCCTTAGACATCGGTCGCCCTCCGTTTCCGAATCCGCGTAATCGGTTTAGGATTAAACGATTCCAAACTCTTACCCACGATTTTGCGGAATATCTCTTGCTGCTTCGTAATTGGCAGCGTGGCGTCAATGACCGTTAATCCATACTCGTTGGCGATGATGTCGTACTCGTCCAATACACGCGATTGAAACAGCCGAAAACTTTCGACAGGGTCATCACTTAAACTCAAGTCCATCCCCGCTTCGTGAAACTTCAGTTGCCTTCGGCCACTCAAGATGCGCTGCAAGGAGATTTCAATCGGCACGCGGAAGTACAACGCGATGTCCGGCTTGACTGCAAAACCGTACATATCACGAACCCAATCTCGATCCACACCGCGCACGACATCACGACTGAACGCCGTGTAGATAAATCGGTCCGCGCAGACAATCATTCCCGCCTTCAGTGGAGGGATGATTAGATGCGCAAGCCTGTCAGCGAAATCCGTCGCATGAAGTATGCTGAACGTCATCGGCGTCAGAAGATTCTTCTTCTTGCCGCGCTTGATAGCGTTATTCACCAACCGCGAAGAATTCCATTCCGTGAAGAACACACGGCGATCCATACCTTCCAACCAGCGCTGAAGCAATTGCAGTTGCGTAGATTTTCCCGAGCCGTCAATCCCTTCGACAATAATGAGTTTGCCGGGAAAGGGATGCGATTTTTCAAATTGTCTGATCATGCAAGATGTCGCAGTTGTTTAGGAGTGAGAAACCACAGCAGCTCCGCTTTGCCGGGCGTGGGGACACGTGCACACATCAAGGCACAGGTGGCACCTTTCTTGAACGTAATTGAGTAAGGCGCGGCGCCAAGCAACAACGCGGCCAAGCTGGATATATGTGGCTCATGTCCCACCAGCATGACTGACTTGTGCGAGGCTGCGCGTTCTGTCAATAAGTTAATTGTCTGATGCGGAGCTGAAGCAGGGGAAAGCTCCGGCCACTCCGCGACTCCATCCCGTGATTGCAGCGCTGCGGCGAGAATTTCAGCCGTCTGCTTGGCGCGCAAAAGTGTACTCGACGCAATCAGATCAGGCGGATCCAATTGCCGCGCCAATCCGCGCGCGGCTTTTTGCATTCTCTCAATCCCCTCTTCTGTCAACGGTCTCTCTGCGTCCTTGAATCCCGGAGTCCCTTGTTCCACGGCAATCCCGTGACGAACCAAATAAAGTATCATCTAAATCTCACTCATAATTTCCGAACACGTGCTTTGGAAAAAATCAATTCACAAACTCGCAAGCAAACCGCAAGGGACGCTATAGTTTGAAGCTATCTCCTCGTTGCGGAATTGTCACGTCAAGCGAATCCATATTTTGCATCAGGCGTTCTCTTAAGGCAGTTGCCTGATCGTGCTCGCCGTGAACCAAAAAGACCTTTTTGACGCCAACGAGCTTGTCCGTAAAGGTATGCAACTCCTTTGCATCAGCATGAGCGCTGAACTCATTCAGAATGGTCACCTCAGCGCGCACTTCATACCATTCATTGAAGAGTCTCACCTGCGGATCGCGCTCAACAAGTCTCCGGCCTAAGGTATGCTCGGCTTGATAACCGATGATCAAGATAATGTTTCTTTCATTGCTGATAGAATTTCGTAAGTGGTGCCGGATGCGTCCGCCTTCCATCATGCCTGACGACGCGATGACGACGAATGGCCCCTTCTTGTCGTTCAGTTCCATGGATTCGCGCACGCTTCGCGTATAGCGGATTCGCTTGTCAACAAGCGGAACGTCGCCAGGATCTGGAAAGTCTTTCTTCGACTCCCGATCATATTGATCCTTGTGCTTGCGATAGACATCCGTCATATTGATACCGAGCGGACTATCCACATAAATGGGAATATCAGGAATCGCTTCCGCATCATGCATCCGATGCAGCACGTAGATTAATTCCTGCGTTCGACCGAGCGCGAAGGCTGGTATAACCACTTTGCCGTTCCGTTCTGTCGCGCGCAGAATTGCTTTCCGAAGATTCTCGTAAGCAATTTCGCGCGGCCTGTGTTCACGATTGCCGTAGGTTGATTCCAACAGCAGGACCGGACACTCTTCATCCGAGTACTCAGGATCTTTCAAAAGCGGCGTGTGAAACCTGCCCAGGTCGCCTGAAAATGCCAGCCGTTCCGGACCGGATTCTCCATCGAACTCTAAAATCATCCACGCCGATCCTAAAATGTGCCCCGCTTGAAAAAACTTCAGCCGCACACCGGGAATAATCGTCTGCCATGTTGAGTTCTTCTGCGCAAACGGCACATCCCGAAAGGCACTCATCGTTTCGGGTACGTCATCACTTTGATAGAGTGGTTCAACCGGTTCGGCCAATGCGATTTTCTCTTTACGAAGCCAGCGCGTATCATGCTCTTGAATATTTGCGCTGTCTTTCAAAATGAACTCTGCAATATCTCGCGTTGCCGCCGTAGAAAAAATCGGACCGTGGAATCCGCGATTGACCAACAGCGGCAACAGCCCGCAGTGATCCAGATGCGCGTGCGACAGCACAACCGCGTCCACGTCCGAGAGCTCTTCAGGCATACCCCAATTCAATTCGAGCGCTTCCTTTCGCCGCCCCTGAAACATGCCGCAATCAAGCAATATTTTTTTTCCGCCTGCTTCAATCAAATGCTTGGAGCCGGTGACTCCGCCAGCCGCACCATGAAACGTAATTTTCATTACTCTTTCTTTCCTTCCACAAAGTGTGCAATCTCGCTCAGAGGTTTGCGCGATATATCGGGCACCGTTGCGGTGTTCGCAGGATAACCCGTGACGAGAAGCACAAATGGCCTCTCCTCATTCGGTCTCTCTAAAATCTCATTCAAAAAACTCATCGGACTCGGAGTATGCGTCAGCGTCGCAAGTCCCGCGTTGTGCAAAGCCGTAATCAAAATTCCGGTCGCGAGCCCCACGGATTCGGTGACATAATAATGCCGTTGTTGCTTGCCCTGATCTGTTTGTGTAAACTTGCGCGCGAACACCGCAATCAAATATGGCGCTGTTTCGAGATAGGGCTTCTCGGCATTCGTGCCCAAGTGCGAGATGGCAGTAAGCCACTCGTCACCCGCGCGTCCGGAATAGAACTCCCGCTCTTCAGCTTCCGCAGCTGCGCGAATTTTCTGCTTGGTCGCAGAATCGGAAATCGCCACGAAGTACCACGGCTGCAAGTTCGCACCGCTCGGTGCCGTTCCCGCTGCCATCAAGCAGGCTTCAATGACTTCTTTTGGAACAGTCCGGCTGTCAAAGTCGCGCACCGTCCGGCGGCGATTCACCAAGTCATAAAACTCGCGAGCGCGCCTGAGCATCTCGTCTGGAGAATATTCGACAAAACCCGGCAAAGGAATATGCGTATCAATACTCATATAAATAAGATAGGCAAAGAAAACGCGCCCTTCAAGCAGGACTTCGACGACACTCCAGTACTACACATACATATGTAGGTAACGTGGAACCCAAGCCCTATCGCAACGTGTAACAGCCAGCAAAAACGATTTGAATAGATCAACTTAGAAAGACCTAAGATAAGTATTTACAAGATATAACGCGATTGAAAAATAGCGACCCTGTGTAAAGAAAGCAGCACTCCCCTGATATCCTCACGTCATGCCTCGCGCACGATACCTTCGGCGAGAAAACCAGGCGACTTAGGTTTAGAAAAAGCATGGGGTTTGTGAAATTGGGGAGGCACACAAGCCTTTCAGCCGCGATACTCTCCAAGCTCGAGCACAATTATGTGGTACAGACTCTTCAAACACTCTCCAGAATCGCACTGGCTTTTTCCGTAGGCCCGGATCATTTTTCGCGGTCCCTCAGAGCACCAAACAGTGGCCGTGACTCGCACTGCCAAAAGAATGGATATTGACGAGACTCTGGACACCAAGGAAGTCCTCTACAGTCTTCAGTGCTTGGACTATACTGCCACCGGACGCAAATCGAGCGTGTCTCTCTCGACCTGCCGGGAAAGCAGTATTGAGAACGTGCCGCAGCACGCCCACGAGGGTCACGAATTTGTATAGGTGCTGGCGGGAAAACTCGGCTTGAAAGTTGAGCATGATAAGCAATTCTGAAAGAGGCGGCCGGATATTTCAATGGCCACCTGCTACATGGATGCAGCAAAATTGGCGCAGCCGAGTGTAAAGCCATCGTCGTCTCCGTGCTAAGACGCTACCCACACCAAGAACACAGAGCATATTATTGAAAGGGCAACACTTTTCATAGACTCGATGCGAATACATCAAGCCTTGCAAAAGTGCGCTTACTTTCGTAAATTTCGGACTGAAGAGCCGACATTTTTCATTCGGACTCGCAAGGGCAAATCACTTAGGAAAAGCAGGACATGACGGCTCCAACGATTTATAGAATTACACCACAAACAAACATCGGCCAACTAATAGAAGCATTTCCCTTTCTCATTGAAGAGTTGGGTCACTTCAATCCGCATTATCGCGCACTGCAGGATCCGCAGATGCGGCAAATGATGGCAAGTCAGGCCACACTTGAAATGGCCGCGATGCGTGGAGGCGTGACCATTGATGCAATGATACAATTTGTCGCCGGAGCCGTGCAGCGGCACACCAGCCTTACCTTGATAGTTGATAGCTCCGTTTCGCAAGGCGTTAGCCCGGTGCGGCTGGAAGCCTTTCGCAAAATCATGGTGAAGCTGCATGGAGGCGGCACTCTTGAAGAAGCACAGCGCGACTTTGCCGACGTCGTGCGCCAATCCTCGCCAGGTGAAATCGCCGAAATGGAGCAGCACCTGATTCGTGAAGGGATTCCCGTCTCAGATATTAAGCAAATGTGTGACGTGCATCTGCAAGTCGTAAATCCTTCGCTGACCAAAACACCGATCGGCGCTCCCGCCGGTCATCCTGTGCACACGTTTGTTTCGGAAAACAGATTGCTTGAGTTGGTCGTGTCGCATTTGCGCGCGATACTCACAGCCACAAACAATGCGCCGTTGCCCAAAGAGCATCCGGAAGCTTGGAAAGAGCTGACTACTTATCTCGAGAAACTTGGCGAGATTGACAAACACTATTTGCGCAAAGAGCATCAACTCTTTTCGCATCTTGAGCGCTATGGTTTCACCGGCCCGTCTACGGTGATGTGGGCCATTCACGACGACATACGCGCACATCTGAAAGCTGTACGCGCCGCCTGTGCCGAGCAGGATGTGGACTTTGTTGCGGCCAACCTTCCTTCGCTGTTAGATGCGGTTACGGGAATGATTCAAAAAGAAGAATCCATCCTGCTACCGACCGCCTTGAAGCTTTTGAAGGAAGAGGATTGGATCGCGATCAAGAAGAGCGAGCACGAAATCGGCTACATGGAGGCCTTCAGTCCCGGCGCGGAGTGGGAACATTCAGGTGCGCAAAAAAATACAACGCCATCGAGCTCTGATGGGCTGTTGGAGATGAACGTTGGCGCGTTATCCCTTGAGCAAGTAAATCTTATTCTGACGCACTTGCCGGTTGAATTGTCGTTTGTGGATGAAAATGACATGGTGCGTTTCTATTCCAATCAACCGCACAAAATTTTTGCTCGCACACCTGATGCCATTGGCCGCAAGGTTCAAAATTGTCATCCGCCTACAAGCGTGCACTTAGTCAATCAGATTCTCGCGGACTTTCGCGCCGGCAAAAACAACGTTGCCGAGTTCTGGATTCCCTTCGGCGAAATGTTTGTGCACATCCGCTACTTCGCCATCCGCGACGCGAAGGGAGCCTATCGAGGTTCGCTGGAAGTCGTGCAAGACGTCAAAGCCATCCGTGAATTGAAAGGCGAACGCCGGCTGCTCGACACGAAATAGACGTCAGTCATTGTCAAAATAGAGGCGGCCCGCATTTCTGCAGGCCGTTTTTTGTGTTCTCTACTCTCGTCTATGCGAGCTTCTTGTTCGACGCGCGTTGCCGAACCGTGCTCTTCTTGACAACGGATTCAGTCAGATAAACTGCAAGCTTCTCCGCTGTGCGCTTCCAGTTATATCTTCCGGCTTCAGCCTTTGCCTTACGCGACCACATCTGCCGCACCTCCGGCTCAAGCAGGAGCTGCTTGGCCGCAGCCGCCAAATCTTCCGGACTCTCCGCGCGAACATAAATCGCCGCGTCGCCACAGGTCTCTTCTTGTGCGGCCTGCTTTGCGACGATAACCGGCGTCCCGAGGGTCATCGCGTTCATAAGTGACAACGACAATCCTTCAAGCAAACTCGGATTCAACAGTGCAACCGCATCGAGATACAGTTTAGCCATATCCGCGTCACTTAAACTCGTCGGCATGACCAACAGATCCAGATCAATCCCGTCCCGCTCAACCGCTATGCGCAGTTGCTCAATCGCTTTTTCATTTAGATTGCAAGCCAACACGAGCTTGATCTTCGGCTCAACGGTCTGCTTAATCTCTTGCACTGCCTGCAACACAACACGCAGATTCTTCACAGGCGAAAGCTCTCCCGTATGCAGGAAAAACGGAGTCTTTGCATTAGCAAGCTTCTTTAACTCAGGATTCTCATAGCTTGCTCCGGCAAATTCCTTTGCTAGTGTTGGGCCGCCGTGAATCGTCCGCATGCGGGCAAGCTGCATTCCGAGTCGAATCTGCATTTCCTGAACCGTTGCTTGCGTCGTGCAGAAGAACAGATCACAGTGAACTTTTAGCGCGTTCAAGGCATGCAAGTATCGTTCGCGCAGCATCGGATTATGCGTCAGATAAAACTGGGGATATGTCAACGGAATCAAATCATTCATGACACACGCGACCGTCAATCCGGCCTCCTTCGCCACACGAATGGAGTCTGTAGTCTCGTCACTCAATGGATTCGGAAGGAACAGCGCTTGCGCTCCCGAAATCGACAAATCCTTCCATCCGATGACTGAATAGCTGTTCGCCACACCTGCCGCGGTCAATCTCTTCTTCAGCGACTCAGTGTTCGCAGCCGCCAACTGTATCGTCCACTCAGGACGAACTTCGCGCAAATTGTTCAGCAGTTCAACAAAATATTGAGCCGTATCCGTTGCGAGCAGCGCATCATCTGTCAGCATGTCCGCATCAAAGGCAACCGTGATGCTCGGGCCCGGCGTCACTTCAAAGTGCGGCAGTGTCTGCGCGCGCGCCGTCACACGAATGTTAGGCCGCTTCGCTTCGCTGTTGATGTCGATTAAGTAGAAGTCTAATTCATTTGAGCAATCCAATTCGTAATCCTGCGCGCCAGCTTCAGTGAGCCACGCGTCAACCAACTGCCGGGTAACGAGCCAGCGATGTTCAATGTTATGTACCAAATCGGGATTATAGTTTGGCTTGTCCACGTTTGGGATTGTTACCAGCACGCGCTTGCCGACGCGCATACATTCACGCAGAGCAACCACCGCCTGTTCCCACTCGATGTGCTCGAAAATCTCCGGCGACATCACGGTATCGAACTCTTTGTCTGCATAGGGCAAACCCGTCACGACATTCCCGTAACGAAATTTCACCGACGGCCTCAATGCACTTGCGACGTCAAGCCGCTCGCGATAAATGTCAACGGCTTCGTGACCTTTGCAAAAATCTACGACATAGCCATTAGCCGGGCCGATCTCGAGAATCCGGCCCGTTGCTTTGCTCGCTAACCATCTCACGCGTTCGCGTTGCAATGGTTCGGTATATATTTCGTCGGGATGAGTGGCGTAGAATTTCAACAAATCCGTCGTGCAAGCCGGATCGTGCGTAATAACCTGTTCGTAAGCCGCAAGGTTGTGCCGCGCGAAATTCTCCCAGTTGTTTTGTCCCGCGTAGTCAATCAACTCGTTGCGAAGACTGCGCGCAAGAAACGGATTCGTCAGCGCGCGGCGAAGCGCATGCGGAAGATCAAACTGCTCTGTCGTGCGGAGCGTCACGGGCGAGTTCAGATCAAGCGCAGGCGCATTGCTGGTTACAACCGGACGTCCTGTCGCCAAGGCACGCGTCAAACATGCCGAACCTTCATAGCGCGAACTTTGATAGTTCAACACGATCACGTCGCACGCTTGCAGCGTCACGGTCAATTCGTCTTCGGGAATAAAATCAGCCAGAAAGCGAATCTTATCCATCAGATTCAGCTCGGTCACCCGATTCATGCAGTTGAGTAAGTATTGCGTTCCCTCCTCACTGCTCGGATGCGGCGCGCCGATCACCAGCAGTTTTACGTCAGTCGTCTGCAACAGCTGCGGCATGGCATTTATGAGTTCCAGTACACCCTTATGCGGATCCATCATGCCAAATGTTGCAATGACCTTCTGCGACGAATCCCAATCAAGCGCAAGTTTTGCTTCGGCTAAATCGGTAAACCGCAAGTCCGAAATCGGCAATGGCAGACAATTCACGCGCTCAGGAGGCGCGCCCAATGCGACCAGCTCAACGATGTTCTGCGGATGATGCACCCAACACGTGTCGCTGAATCTCGCGACAGTTGCCAATGCGGTGTCGCGCGTTTCGGTCGAATGAAAGGTCGTGACAATGCGAATGCCAAGCTCGCGAGCATGCCGAATCACATTCAGAAGCCAGCCGTCTAAAGAGAACATCCCGCCGTGATTGACGTGCAGAACTTCAATTTTGTGCTTAATCAGAAGCGGCAGAATCTCTTTACCGCCTTCCGGCTCGCGAGTCCAACACCGTACGACGTTTGGCAAGTCAGAGGCGGTAAGGTCGGTCGTCTTCTCTGCCAAAATCAATACGGTCTCACCTTGGTTGGTGAGAGATTCACACAGTTGCTCGGCATAAATGGCCAATCCGCAACGCTGATTATACGTTGTGAGCAAGGCGACACGGACGTCTTTCAAATCAGTCATCGGACTTTCCTTTTTGTCCAGCGGTATGATGCGGCCATCATCAAGTCGCATGAAACCGTCTTCAAGATAATAGTTGTCGGAATCTTGGATCATCAAGTCTTTCCAGCGCGCGAGCAACTTCTGATAGTTGGCGCTGCCCTTATCATGACCGGAAACTGTTTTCGATTCGTGATGATAGATTTTGCTCTCCGGACAGTACCAAACCTTGCGGCGCGTCTGCGTGACCTTCATGCACAGGTCAATATCTTCGCACGAATTGATGTAGCTTTCGTCAAAGCCGCCCACCTCCATAAATAGTTGCCGCCAAATCAGCAAGCAGCTTCCCGCGATAAACTGAAACGCGCGCGGCTTGTTGACAGCCGGATGATCAATTTGGAGTTGATTGTTGTAGATGCTGTGCACATTCGCGTTCTCGTCGCACACAATACCAGCCTGCTGAATCGTCGTCGTTTTCGGATAAATCTGCATGTTGCCGACAATCCCGATAGAGCGGTCAGCGGAAATCGCCTTGACCATCGCATCCAGCCAGTTATGCATGACTTCTGTGTCATTATTCAAAAACACCACAAGCTGTCCGCTTGACGCGCGCGCGCCATCATTGCAGGAGCGCGCAAAACCATAGTTTTGTTCATGTGTGATCACTTGAATCTTGCCTCCAAGACTCTGCAGATACTCAGATGTTCCATCCGTCGAGCCGTCATCCACGACAATAATCTCATGCGGCGTGCGTTCCTGCGACACAAACAGTGAGTTCAAACATGCTTTTGTATAACTCAAATTGTTAAACACCGGAATCACTATAGACGCGACAGGCTTCTGCTTTGGCAAAACTTTCACGTCAGGCTTTGCCACAAAAATAAACTGCTGTGCAGTCAGTTCGTTCAAGTCCTGCGGTGTCACGTCGCGCAAAACCAATCCACCTAAATCCAGCGTCATCGTTTCCTGCGGCAGGGTGTTCATCTGCTGTTCATAGAGTGGATCGCGCACCGTCTCCACAAGCTCTGCGCGCAAACCTGCCGACGCGAACAACTGTTCCATGTCCTGCTTAGCAAAGAAACGCAAATGCGTACTGTCGAGGATACCGTATTCCTGATAGTTCCACGAACCTTCCAGCAGCTTGCCAATCACCCCAAGATTTCTCACATTAGGCAGACTCGCGACAATGCAGCCGCTTGGTTTCAAGTGGGCCATAAGTTTTTGCAGCGCGTTCCACGGATTTATCAGGTGTTCCAGTACGTCGCCGCACAATATGCAATCAAACTGCTGCGGAGCAAACGGCAGTGTGTCCGCTTCCACGTCCAGCACATGCACGTCCGCCAAAGCCTGACGCGCCACGCTTGCGACTTCCGGATGGATTTCAATTCCGGTGACGCGAGCACCCGTAAGCTGTTGAATGAGCTTGCCGGTCGCGCCGTTACCGCAGCCGACGTCCAGCACTTCGCGCGCGTTTTTCGGCACACGTTCCGCCAAGTTACGCCGCGCGTTTGCATAGTAGTAATCCGGTTTGAGAGTTTGTTTCTCCACCTTCGTCTGTCCCTTCATGATGGTATCAGGTCGTCCGTCCCACGGCGCGAGCATCATCTGCGGCTGATCGAGCAAATGCTCGTAGTAGCCTTCGTTCGCGTGCTTGACGTCTTTGCTTTTGTTCCAAGTATATTTCCGCAAGCGATCTTCAGGATACATATATCCTAAGTGTTCAATCTTAATATCCGCGCGAATTCTCTCGCCTGCCAAATTCTGCGGAACGCGCTCACAATGCAGATTTCCCGCATGAAGCGTAGGTTCAAAGTTCAATTCGCTCCACTTCTGCGAAAGTGGCCGGAACAGGCAGGGGTGATAAATACCCGTATAAATCCCGTCTGTGCGGTAGTGCTTGTGATCATTCCACAAGTATAGAAACTCAAAATCAATTTGCGACACATTGGAAGTACAAGTGTGAATCGCTTCAAGCATCCGCGCCGGAGCCGTAGGTTCTAAAAGTTCGTCTCCGTCAATACAAAGCAACCAATCGAACGAATGCTCCTTTACCATCGCGTACATCCGGTTCTTATCACGCGCTTTATCGGTTTCACTTTCTTCACAGCGCGAATACGCCACGACAGCCGGGTGAACTTTGCAAATGTCGGGAGTCTTATCCGTCGAGCCGTCGTCATAGACAATAATCCCGTCGCAAATGCGCGCGGCATTGTCCAACACTTCGCGCAGCCAGCGATCTTCATTGCGGATATTCATCATCGCAAAAATCACCGGATGCTTGGTCGTTTTCTGATTTGACGCTTGCGCAATCAGCGTATCATCCGACGCTCCGATAGTCACACTCTCAAAAAACAGCGAAAACAACGCGCGCAATTTCTCATCCGTCCAGAGCACCGCGTGTTCAGCATGATACGCCGCTAAATCATCAGGCACAGCCACAGTCAGCGAGCCTTTGTTCGTCAACACCCGCGAGCATTCTTTAACCAACGGAAGCGTATGACTAAGCTCAGAGAACAATCCGGTAATCACGATGCCGTCAAAATGACCGTCAGGAAACGGCAGTTTGCTTCCTTCAATCAGTTTCGCTTGCACCTTTTCAGTTTCAGTGCGCGACATCGTTCTGCGCACGTCTTCGGTTGCGGCTAGCGCGAGCGGTGACCAATCGGCCAACGTGACCGTGAAGCCCTGCGCGACAAAAGTTTTCAGCGCGTCACTGCGGCCATTGCCCAAAATCAGCAAGCGGCCTTTGCACTTGGTTTTCATGCAGACATATTTGTCAAGTCCGTCAGGAGTCGCGGAGGTCGTGCCTAAGAAATCATTATTACGGATACCGGGTGCGCCAAAGAGATTGTCGCGGCGCTGTTTTAATATCTCGAACGGGGATTTACGGAATGAGCTTTGGGTTGCCATAACCGCCTGCCTTTGGGCAAAGTTCTTGAGAAGGAGAAATTACGCATAGCATTGAGCAAGGAGTGTACCAGCATTCATGACAGTTTTGGCTATTGATTATTAAAAACTTAACGGAGTCTATGGGATGTCTGGCGGCAGAAACTGCCTTTTCTATAAGGAGAGCTCATGCCCTTTCCTTTGTTGGAAGTTTGACGTATTATGGATTACCTTGACTAACCAATAGAATTCTCCATGAAGATTTTTCTTTCCTTACTGTTATGCCTAATTGCCTGTGAATCGTCACTTGCTCAAACCGTCAACGTCTTCGACCGCGTCTCTCTGCATTTTTCACCCGACAGTTCGGGAAAGTTCTTGCGCACTGGTGAAACCGCGCTCGACAATGGTCGGGTGATTGAAAAACGAATCACCCTACCGACGATTACACAACCCACGCGCATCACTGCCAAACTTTGGCTGCATCCGGTGCCGATGGATGAATTGAAAGTCGCGGATAGATATGATCGCGGCGGTAACGTGAGGTTGCTCTTGGCCGACTCGCTCGAACTTGAAGTCTTGAGATTCATCACGTCGTTTGGCGGCGAAACCTCACACGAAGCGGACGTGACTCAGCTCGCGCCGGTCTTGCAAGGGAAACAAACTCTCCGCGCCTCGGTGGATACATGGGTGAGTCCGGGCTGGGAGCTTGACTTCGCGCTCGAGTATGTCCCCGACACCACGGCGCAGATGCCCGACTACGTCGCGCCGATTTATTATCAGGACTCCTTCACCCAAGAGAAGATGCCCGCCGGAATTTCGACGGACATCACGCCTCCCGATTCGTTCGCTTATTCCGTAATCTATTACACCTCAACCGGACACTGCACGGACGGTCGCGACGAAGACGAATTTGTCTCGAAAGCCAACGTGATTTCCGTCAATGATCGAGTGATAGAAAGATTCAGACCGTGGCGCGACGACTGCAAGAATTTCCGGCCCGTCAATCCCTATTGCGCGCGCTGGACCAACGGCTGGTGGTCCTCAGATTTCAGCCGCAGCGGCTGGTGCCCCGGCGACATCGTCCTGCCGCATCAGATTGACGCGACAGACGTGTTGCAAAAAGGGAAACAAAAAGTCTCCATCAGTATCGAAAACATGCGTCCCAAGAACGAAGAAGGCCACTTCGGCGTCTGGAAAGTCTCAGCCTACGTAGTAGGGTGGAAGCAAGAACCCAAGCTCTGGCAAAACTGGTAGCTTCCGGTTTCCGCCGTTCCTACGGGGGATACAAGGGGGTCAAGCACCCAAGCAGATACAAAAGTCAGTCAATCCAAAAAAGTCAGGTCAACCCCAAGCCGCGACCCCATCGCGGCTTTTTCCGTCCCCTTTCGCACGAGGCGATATTTGTGCCCAGAACCCCCTAAAGCGGGTCATTACCTGTAGTTAATCAGGTCGCTTTACCCCTTTACGAAAAGCCGTATGCCTCCGATTCCTTCGTATGAAGAGCGCAAAAAATCGAACAAAATCGGCAAATACTACCTAGTCAATGAGTTACGCGGGTGAATCCACTTGAAGTTGACTTGGCTTTGGCCGCAACTTTTTGAAGTAGTACGTGAGTTTCCCTTGACGATTAAGTCGTCTTAGTATATTTTACATACTGATTCTAGATATAGCTCAAAGACTAAATCCACAATAAAACGATCTTGGTGGTTCGTAAATCCTCATTTAAGGAGTCCTGGTATGCGTAAGTTATTGATTTTGTGTGTTATGGCCTGTCTAGGCCTGTCCATGATGGCGTTTGCGGATGTAGTTCCGAATCGTAGTCTCATGGGCGAAAGCCGTGATTTGGTGATTCCAGTTGATCGTACGGGTTCGTGCGTATTGACCACGTTGGCTGGTACGGCAACGGTGAATTCGTTTGGTTGGGACGGTCAGGATGCCTACGCAGCCTATATCGATCCTGCGACCGATGGTGACGGCGGCTGTTCAGCTCCGTTTTATCCGTTTGCAATCACGTCCGTTGACGTGCCGCTGTTGTTCTTCTTCGATTCGACCGGTATCGGAACGACAGTGAATTATCGTGTCAGCATCTACTGCCCGAAAGACGTTACGACCGGTACCGTCCCGCAGAATTGCAAAGGCCCCGGCGAAGAAATTTGTGGCGTTGACGTCAGCTACACAGTGACGCAAGAAGACTTTGATTCGCCTAATACCTTTGTGCAGAATGTGGCTTTGAACTGCTGCGTAAGCGGCCCGTTCTATGTGGCGGCTACGTTCATCAGCTACGACGGCGATCCCGGGTTGGCCCCGACCCCCGGTTTTGACTTGACCATTGGCTCGCCGACAACTGAGCGTTGCGACAATTGGTACAATTTTAACCTTGGTGCTGGCCAGTGCTGGCTGGTTGGTATTCTTGACTTCGGTTGTGGTGCAAGCTGCTCGCCCGGCGACGTAGCGCTGTTTGTGAACGGCGATGCAGGTGTAACGTCCTGTGAACCTGTCGCTTGCGTGCCTTGTGATCGCAATTATCCCGGTGACGATGCCAGCGACCCGATCATTGTTGACGACCCGAGCTGGTACAGTGTTATTGATCTGTGCAACTATTGCAGCGATTATGATCTCGCGACGGACGGCGGAAACTTCGGTGGCTGGTCCGGACATGGTCAAGACGTTGTCCTGCGTTGGACCTCAATTGCTGATCCGACGTGCTTCCGTGTTACGATTACGCCTGTTGCCGAATGTGACGAGTTTTTCCGTATTCGCTCATGGTTAACCGACGAAATCATTGGCCCGCTGTGGCAGGGTTCGCCGCTTTATCCGGGTGTTGGTCAACAGCAAGAGTATGACTTCTCTGGCACAGGCGGCCCGAATGATTTGGGTTGCTGGCTGCCGACGACCTACACGTTGACGATTGACTCGCGTCAGTATTGCTGCTGCCCCGTGATCGTCCGTTTCAACGGCGATAACGTCTTGGGTGTTGAGCTGTCAAGCTTTGCGGCGATCGCTGGCAACGGCCAAGTGACCTTGGATTGGCGCACGGATGCCGAGAGCGATATCGCGCGTTGGGAAATCAGCCGTAACGGCGAATTCTTGACCGAAGTAAACGGCCTTGGCGACAGCCCGACGGGTCATCGTTATACGTTCGTGGACAACGACGTAGTGAACGGCCAGACCTACAGCTACAGCTTGACCGCTTATGACATCAGTGGCGCCGCCACGGTGTTTGGTCAAGTTGCGCAAGCAACTCCGAATGCAAATTCCGGCATCGTGACCGAATACGCGTTGATGCAGAACTACCCGAACCCCTTCAACCCCTCCACCACAATCAGCTACACCGTTCGTGAGCTGGGTGACGTCGAGCTGAAGGTCTTCTCGATTGACGGTCGCGAAGTTGCGACGTTGGTGAACAGCGCACAAGAAGCCGGTAGCTACTCCGTTGACTTCGATGCTTCCGGTCTTGCCAGTGGTATGTACCTTTACAAGATGTCGGTGAACGGTTTCACCGCGACTCAGAAGATGGTGTTGATGAAGTAATCTTCATCGCTCGTATTCTGGCCTTGTGATAAAACAATATCTGTGACGGATAGACCGCGGGGCTTTCGGCTTGGCGGTCTATCCGTCCGGTGTCTTCAAAACAACCAGATACGGGCAGGAGCAATGGCTCTCATGCCCGTATTTTTTTCCGGTGAGCATTCGGGTTCACTGGGTCCCAACCGAAGGTTTTTCAATATTATCCGGAGAGAACCATGGTCAGTAAAATTATTTTTCGTCTGTCGTTGATCGTTGGAGTCGCAGCTTTGGCGTATGCCGGAGTCAATGCGGTCAAGGCTCCGACTTCACCGGCATTAACGAACTTTGAAACGTATGAAGAAGTAGAAATTCCGTTTGACGCATTACGCGCTCCCCGCCCCGGCCACTCGCTGGACGCTTTCGATTCCACAATTGTGCTGGACGACATGGAAGCGGTCAATGGCTGGACTCATTCGGATCAAACAGCAACTCAACCTGCCTACTGGCACGTTGACAATGTGCCAATTGGCGATCCAAATGCTCCCGCATGGTGGGTGGGAAACGCCTCGTTCCCGGACAACGCAGTTGCTCCGGGCGGTTACGACAATGCCTGGCAGCAGCATCTTGAGTCACCTTCAATTAACCTCAGTGCTGCCACAGCGCCGGTTACTCTGGCCTTTAAGGCGCGTTGGAAAATTGAGCAACCGGGCGGCGAACCTGCCGGTTACGACATGTGGGACGGCTGGAATCTTCAAGTGTCCACCGACGGTGGAACAACTTGGGCCGTGATAACTGCTGGGTTGTCACATGCATTCACAGGTCAAAGCAGCTACGCCTTTGGCGAGCAGTGGTGCCTTGGACCTAACATTCCAGCTTGGGGCAGCACGACGTATGCCAATGCGTATACGGTCATGACGGCAGACCTGAGCTCTTATGTTGGTCAAGCCGACCTTAAGTTCCGCTACAGCTTCTTCTCCGATCCGGGCTTCTCAGCCGGAGACGATTCATCTTACTATGGCTTAATCGTGGACTCCATTCGCGTGTCACACGCGGGCGGTGGCTTACTGTCTAACGACGGCGTCGCCGGTGGTGGCTGGACGACTTATGCTGTGGAAGGCGGTGGAATTGGCGATACGTGGGATTTCGAAGATTCAACAGCGCCGACGGGTATGACAGCCATTCCGGATCAAGTATGGTCATGGAATGCTGAGCATCGTGGCATTGCAGGCTTGAACAATGCGCTTCGTTCTCCGCTGATTGTATTGCCGGATACGGCGACTCCTGGTAACGCCGGCGACACTCAGTGGAACAAGCTCAAGATGGCCTACTATGTCTGGGCAGACCTAGAGGACAGCGACGGCGACAATGACGGCGCGCTGGATGACTTGTACGAAATCTACGTGTCGGCTGATACGGGTGCGACGTGGACTCGTGTTGCCTATGACTACGGTACAACAGCTTTGACTGGCGACAACCATCCGGATGCCGGCAACTCACTCAATGGTTGGGTGCGTCGCGGCAAGGGCTTGTCAACAGGCGGTGTGACGGGCGACATCAACCTGACACCATGGGGTGAAAAGGCTGTGTATATCGAGTTCCGTCTGCAAACAGACTGTAATAACGACGGCGGCATCGGCAGCGGCTTGCACGTGGACTATCCGCACATCGTTGCGACTCGCGCTTTTGCGACGGACGAAGCAACGGGCAACATGCTTATTCCGTTCCCGGTGACAGTCGGTCTAGCTCGCCCGTGGACGTTTGATTTGATTAACGAGGGCAGTAATGATCTTGGCCCATCACACGTGCGCAACCTGAAGTACAACCGTCCAGACGGTTCCATACAGGGTACTGACTCGCTTCAAGTCTTGTCGGGCGTAACATTAACCACGAACCAACGTGTGACGGTGTCACGTAGTTGGATTCCTGATGTATCAGGTGCTTATCGCATTCGCGTGAACTCCCGTTACTTGAACGATCAGGATCGCACGAACGACACAACCCGCTCACCGATTAACGTTCCGTTGAATGGCTTGTACAACATGGCCGTTGATGTTCAGCCCGCGGGCACATACGAGTTGGGTTATCATCACCGTGATTGGAATGCGGTGCTCTCAAATCCGCGCTATGTGCGTTATTCACCCGCTGCGGACGGTGTTCCGGCGGCTGATGCGGACACTCTGGACATCAACAAGGTTCAGATCATGTGGAATTGGGATCCGACCGACATCAGCTCGCTTCCCGATGGCACAGCACGCTGCCGCATCGAGTTCTTCGGACAAGGTCCTGACAATCGCACTCCCGGCGCCTTGCTCTACACGTACGAAGAAGAAATTGACACGAACGAAACAGTTGCTCCGGGTAGTGACTCATTACTGAATCGTTGGTGGCAAGTAGATTTGAGCGCGGTGGGCGCATTGAAGCGCATCTCCGGTGACTTCTGGGTTGCGGTTAGTGGTTTGGACACAGTCGGCACTTCTGGACTGCCCGGACTCTTGGCCCTTGTAACCAATCCTCAGGACACGACGGACACTCACAACTACACGAAGCGTTTGGATATCGTTGGCGAGCCAATCTTGGCTTCACCGAGCCGCTTCTGTGTCGAAGTGACAACGAATCCGACGACTTGGCCGGATCCGGTGAACAACCTGACGATTATTCGTGACGGTGTTACGAACGACTGCATTCTGCGCTGGTCGGCTTCCAACCGTGCGGATGGATATCTTGTGTACCGTTCAACGGATGTAAACAATCCGCTGCAAACCTTGTTAACCGCGTCCCCCATTGCCCCGACGACCTATACGGACACGGGCGTTTTGAACGTAGGTGACAAATTCTTCTACGTAGTGGTTGCTGTGAATTCATAGCAGTCACTGACTGAAACAAAAGCCCCGCCTGCAAACGCAGGCGGGGCTTTCTTATCTCAGCAGGGCAAAATTTACGGCTTGAAGGCGCGAATCAGATAGAATGCTTGCGAACCCGGCAGCGGCGGAGTAGTTGTCCAAGTATGTGCCGCAGTCGTACCAAGAATGGTTCCATTTTCGAGAATGCTGTCCGAAGACGTATGCTCCCAAACTTCAAATTCAGCGCGGCTTGGTCCGAGCCAACGCAACGTGGCGCTGGTGCCCTCACTGAAGATGGTCAAATTTTCCGGCGCGCAAACCCAATCGTCCCAGAAAATGTTTCCGAGATCCTGTGTCGGTGAACTGTCAACAAGGGTAAGCGGCCTGTCGGAAACATTTTCCCAAAACGTTTCGCCCGCCACATGATAGCGGAACTTAAAGGTTTGATCAACAGGTGAACCTGCTTCAAACAAAACCATGGCTGTCCATTGGTCATCAAGATCGCCGTCAGCCATTAAAGTTCCATTCCAACCATTGAAAGGGCCTGCCACAGTTATACTGTCAGGAGTAATTTCCGCTCCAAGCAAACACTCGATATCGCAACGGAAAGTCACGGTCACTGGATTCTGCGTTGGGTTAGGTATCACGTAGGTAACGGTAATGTCAGCGGAGTCCACAAGCGTAAAAGTCTGGTTTGGCCCGACGACCAACCAGTTATCCGCCTCATCAACACAGCCCCACTCAAACATCGGGTCTCCGCCATTGGGAACCATTTCAAAGCGACGCGAAAAGATGTGATCGTTTGCCGTGACATCGCCATTTGTGCCGTTGTCATAGAGCTGCACATTTCCGCCTGACCATGATCCGTCATACTCGTGATAGAAATTAAACGAGCCCTTCATTTCAATTGAATCATGCGTCATACCCGGATCTTCCACACGGAACAGCACGTCGGAATAGAGTGGCGATGTCCAACCGGCGGAATCAAACGCAGGATCAATCGGATTTCCCGCAACGTCAATGATTCCGGAGGTAAGTGAGATACTGTAGGTCGTCCCATCCACGAATCCTGCGTTGTTCCAAATTGCGGATGTCAAGCTCGTCGTGTAACGGAATCCGGTAAACGGCCAGCCATGCGGCACGTAGTTCGAAGAGTTATTCAAGGCGGGGAGGTGCATGGATTCATTGAACAAAAGTTCGACAGAGCGCCGATCAATCTGATGTGCGGACAACAATCGCGGCGCGACGGCATCACCGTAAACCGTTTGAATCGTGTAAGGGAACTGCCTTGAAAGCGGGCGGGCGGGAGTTCCGTTGTTGCGCGGAAATGCCGTATCCGCCGGCATACATGCCACGCCGCCGGGCGTATCCCACGAGGGGCGAAGCCACATTGTCAGGTTTAACACTACGCCCATGCCGGGTGTGCCGATCTGATTTCTGCGAATGGCGATTTCAGTCCACTGATTTCCACCGCCCGCGTCGGTGGTGATCTCCGGCTCTTGAATCCAGTTATTGACGCTCCAGCGATTCAAACCTGTAAACTGAATGTTCTGATCGTCAGTATTCCATTGTGTCACAATGTTGTACTCAGGTCGGAATGGCAGTGTGTAAGCAACTCCGCTGGCGCCCCATGGCGCGAAGATCCCTCCGCCCGCCGTGCTACCCACATCTATCAGAATGTGAATATGCGGATTCTTGGCGTCAGCCCACGGATCATTGTCGGCCCAAAATCCGAAGTAGATCCACTCGTTGTCATCCGTCACATACAATCCGCTGTCGAGGTTGAACTCCACAGGTAATGCCTGCGATGTGGATGTGTGATCGGGTGTATCTCCCCAACCAGCGTCCTTGATCCCGTCAATGACGGGAGTAAATGTCGGCACCGCGTAGGCTGCCGCCGCGACGCACAGTAGCGCCGCACTTAACATCTTGCGCATAGTTTTCATGCTGCTTCTCCTTTGTTTCATCAGTGAGTAATCTCACAAAAAGTTGTATCAGTATATCAAATCCCGCCACGCGCACGAACATAGTAAATCGCCATTGCGCCGGGCAGGGGTGCTAAGTCATCGAAAGTAGTTGACGTGGTTTCGGCCAGGAAGGTGAAGACTCCTCCTACGCTGCTTGCTCGATACACGTCATATGTGTGCGCACCGGAAATCGTATCCCAGCGCAAACGCGGTGTACCGCCAATCCAAGAAATCACCAGATCGTCAATCGCAACCAAGTCACCACTCAAAATGTTCTTCGTCCGCACTCCCATTAACGGCAATGGTCCGGAAGCATAGGGAGCATAGATGCGATAGAATTGCGAGAGCGTCACGGAATTGCCCGTCGGATTGGTCGGAGGCAGCGCGCGTGTGGTGATTAAATTATCTTCCTGTGTAACGTGAACGGACAACGCAATTCCCGTTGGATTGCCCAAGTCACTCCACGGAATAAGGATCTCGGTAAAAGGATTACCTGCCCAGCCGTTGTAACTATTTCCTCCATGCGTGCCCCATTGCACGTAGTCCCAGCTTATGCCGTTCCAATGATTAATCTGCATGTTGCCCGGTCCGCCCTCAATTGCAACTTGATATTCAATCTTGAAGGGGTTGGCAAACTGCACACGTCCCCACGAGTCCGTCGTTGCGCCGGAATTGCTAATCTGGTTGATGTCTATATTCACGAACAAATCGCCTGTTGCCAGATCTTTTGGAGAGTAACCAATATACAGCGCGTTTGCATCCCATGTAAGGATCAGTGTATCCGTTCCGGCGAATAAGCACTCGCTAGCAACATCAAAGTCGTTGATACCGTCAATGACAATCGTGTGCGGAGTCAACCCGTTCGGCACACTCAGAGTTGCTTCATCATAATCGGGATGTATGAGATTTCCGCTCAAGTCGGTGACGTTCATTACGGAAACTGTTCCGCTCTCACCGCCTGAAAGATTGGGTGATACGGTCAGCCGCACGCGTGTCCAATCACCTTGTCGAGCCGCCGCGGTGACGGTATGGCCAGTCACAAAACCTGTCAAAGCCCAATTGCCCGTCGTTTCAGCAAGCGTTTGATTCACAGATTCGCTGAACGAAACTTCAATCGTATTGTTGTTGATAAACACAGCCTGCGCGTTCATGCGCGGGCCAAACGAATCCAGATTCAAGGAAGTGAGTGCATCGAGTTCAACAACACGTCCGTTCGCGTCAGGTGCGGAGGTCAGACCGGCAAAAAGCAAGTATGAGAACGCTCCAAAGCCGCGAATCTCATCGCCGCGCAATAGTGTACCGCTGAAATCTAAATTATGTACCGCGCCGCCATTGTTCCGCACGACCGCTCCAGTTGCACCGCTGTTAGGATTGCGAAATCCCGAATAGTCTAAATCAGGATCCCATATTCGATCCATCTCCGCGTCCCAGATCATACCGAGCAAGTCAGGGCTGAATCCGTGTCGCGTATAGCAGTCCTGATTCCCGACGTCGTATGTGGCTTTCAAGAATGAATTGCCGGGCGCAACCTCAATAGCCTTCGCGACTGAGCCGAAGCTCATACGAATACGCGCATAAGTGCTCGAACTTGAATCAATGGATAACGTGTAGAGATCATTGCGATACGTCGGGCTGACATCTGCAAAAGCGGCCTGATGATTGTTCGAACCGGGTTCGTCAAAGTCGCCATCGGTTTCAGCCCAATAGGTGTTGCAGCTCCCGACAATCGAAAAGTTCTCGCCACCGGGAGCTTTGCTGAAGACATACTGTGCGCGCCCGCCGATAGATTCAAACACCGCCAAAACGCGGTCATTGTGAAGGACTAATTCGTCCACGCCGTCAATGTCAATATCAGAAAAGAACGCGCCGCATGTGTTCGCGTACAAACCGTCTGCCCAGCGCGCTGCTTCCGCGTAGACGCGCGCATTCTTGATGTGTGCACTGTAACGATGTTGCCAGCCACTAATCGGGCCACCCATGTAATCATGCCACGCGGTTTCGTGCAAATTTGTCATCAGCACATACCACGCGGTCTCGGATAAATTGTTCGTGGGCACAGTCAAAAGAAAATTATAGACGTTCGTCCAAATCGTGCCGTAATTCCAAACAGGAACGTGGTAGTCAGACAGCGAGCCGAATCCCGCCCAATGCGTGTACCAACTGTTGTTCGTGCCGCCGTAACCGTTGTTGCCACCGATTAAACCGTAGGTGCCGTTACCGACTTCAATCCCGCTTCCGTCGAAATCAGTGTTGTTGATAGCTTCATCGAGCTTCCACAATTCGACAGCGGGATAATTGTCCGCAGCCCAATTAACAACCTGCGTATAATTATCTAAACAGTCCGGGCAGTCAAAGTCCGCCATTTCGGCGGCAGCTTCCCAGTCGGTTCCATAGACAACGAGTTGAAACTGTCCCGTTCCCTGCAACTGAGCAATCGCCGCTCCGGGATTGTAATGGCAATTGCCCGTAAAATCTCCGTCAATCGGAATGACGCGCAGCACGATACCCGACCCGTTGTTCATCCAGTGAATCTTACGATCGCTGTAACCGGAAACATGCGGCCAATCGTCTAGAATCACCGCGTTGATGCCATGCTGTGTCCAATTGTCACCTAACCACGGATCACTCAATCCCGCGTCCGGATAATTTCCTTGCGCGCACCACGCGCGCTCGGGAACCCAAGCGACATGTGGATTATAGTTCAGTTTATAATTAATCAAGTCCTGCTCAATTTCAACAGCCCAGTTATTCATGTTGTCTGTCACAAACGGCATAATGTGCTGCGCGTAAACCGACCCCAATACGTTGAGCCAGCCCTCGACGATACCGTCTTGCATCCAGTCCAAAAACGGACGATCATACCAATCCGCCGCCGTTATCAGCGTGCCGGACAAATGAAAGTTGCCAGGCACTTGCCGCGCCTGATGGAGTTCGAGAATTTCGTCAAATCCTTCCGTGCCATCCTGTCCACGAAAAACATCGGTGTAAGTCAAGCCCTGATTACCGTGATGCACCATTGCTCCATTGCCGACTGAGCCGTCTAAAGAACGATGCGACTCACGATTCCACTCAATCTTATCAGCAAGCTCATTCGAGATCATTGTCAGAACATTAATAGACTGAACACCGCTCCAGTCAAATGGCCGGGCGATAGCCCATTCTAACACGCCGCGATAAGTAGCCTCGCTGATATCGGCATTCCCCTCTCCGTGTCCGCTCGTCAATCGCGCCAAAAACCCCTTCGTGTCGCGTACATCCCAGCGGACGTCCGCATCACCCTTCCAATCGGCCCGCAAGGTCGTCTTGCAATAAATGGAATCGTCTGTTTCGCGGTAAAACAAATTGCAAAGGTCAACATCGCCCCGTGAAATCTCGTTGATGTCATCCGTTGCCAACCAATGCTCGATCTTCCACGGTGTGTCGCGAAAATCACTCGCGCCTTGGGCGCTCGCCGTGAATAACAGCAAAATAATAATCATCCGAATCATAAACATACTATCCTTTCACACTTCCCAGCGTCAAGCCGGAGACTAACCATTTCGATAATTTCATGAACAACAAAATCACGGGAACGCTGACCACGATTGACCCGGCGGCGTAAAGCCCCCACTCAGTGGTCATGCTTGACTGGAACTGCTTTAGTCCAATCGGCAGCGTGTACATATCTTCAGTAAGCAACACCTGTGCCGCAACGACATATTCGCTCCAAGCCGTCAGAAAACTGAACAGCGCGGTGATCACCAGCGCTGGCGTAGCCAGCGGCAGAATCACCAGATAAAATGTCTTGAAGCGATTGGCACCATCCAACATCGCGGCTTCCTCAAGCTCGCGTGGAATAGTATCATAGTAACCCTTCATTTGCCAGACCGTGAACGGCAATGCCGTCGCGGAATACACGACCATCAATCCGATATAAGAGTTTATCAATCCAAGTTTCGCAAGCATCAAGAACATCGGCAAAAGTAACATCGTAGCCGGAAACATCTGCGTAATCAGCAGCATACTCATACCAACTTTGTAGCCGGGAAAGCGAAATCGCGAAAAGGCGTAGCCCGCCGTTGAAGCTAAGGCCGTCGCAAAGATGGTAACCGCGGCGGCCACCAGTGTACTGTTCAACAACCACCGCAGAAAGGGCCGCTCGGTGAACAACGTGACGTAGTTTTGAAATGTCGCGTCCTTCGGAATAACTTCGAGTGACGTGGACAGCAAACGATCCGCCGGGCGCAATGAAACCGTGATTACGGTGAGAACTGGATACAAGGTTGCAATCGTGATCACGGACAACAATGTCACAAGCGCAATCTTCTTAAGCATTCTCTATGCTCCTTCCTTAGCGTGCATTCGGCGCATAAAAGTAACTGAAAAGAGCAAAAGCAGCAGGAAGATAATCATGGATCCAGCGGCGGCGTAGCCGTATCGATAAAGATTAAACGCCGCACGATAAACATACGAGACCAGAATATGGGTCTGATCCGCGGGTTCGCCGCCATTGGAAACAAGCCAGACGATATCAACTTTGTTAAATGTCCAAACAAAACCCAAAATGACAGCAGGCATCAGAACAGGCACGAGCATCGGCAATGTAATCGTGCGGAAACGCTGCCATGCCGAGGCACCGTCAATCATCGCGGCTTCGTAAAGCTCCTTGGGTATACTCTGCAACCCGCCGAGTGCGACCACCATCATAAACGGAAACCCGAGCCAGACATTGGTAACGATGCAAGCCGCAAATGTACCAACCGGATCATTCAGCCATTGTATAGGCGTCTGCGCAAAAACTTTGGTCAGAATTAAATTGACTGCGCCGTATTCATAGTGAAACATCCCGCGCCAAGTCAACGCCGTCACCACAGCGGGAATCGCCCACGGCAAAATCAGCAGCGTACGAAACAGTCGCTTACCAGGCACGCTTTCGTGCAGGATAACTGCCAGCGTGACACCGATTCCGACGTGAAAAACCACGTTGACGACCGTCCAAATCATCGTCTTGACAAACACCGACAAGAAAGCCGGGTCGCTAAAGACTTTTTCGTATTGGCGCGGGCCAATCAGTTCCCAATCATGAATATGCAAAAGACTCATGTTGGAAAACGAGAGCACGATATTGTAAATGAACGGCCAAACCACCACGAGCGCCACGACCACAGCCGCCGGAGCCACCATCCACATCGCGAAGTTGCGTTCGTTACTCATTCATTTCCCGAATCTTTTGCTCTGCGTCACGCTGCATTTTCGCCGCTGCATTCTCCGGCGACAGATAACCGCCCAATACGGATTGATAGGATGTGCGCATAGCGTCCCATACTGCGCGCAATTCCGGAACTATCGGCATGGCTCTGCCGACCTCAAACTGTGACAGACTCTCGGCAACGTGCGGTCGAGATAGATAACTCGAGTCCGCGCGCACGGCAAGCGAGCTGGGAATGATGCCCGTCGCTTCCACAAACTGCTGCTGCACGCTGTCGCTCAATAAAAATTTCAACAACCGAACGGCCTCATCAAGTTCTCTGCCTTCGCTATGGACATTGATTGAGTAGCCCAACGGCGAGACCATCGGCGCAGGCCACAATCCGGTCGCGGAAACCTTCGGAATCCGCGCAAGTTCGTAATCAATTCCCGCCGCACCATACCCGCTCCACGACCACGGCCCGTTAATCAGCATCGCCGCGCGGCCCTCTTTGAATAGCGCGTCGGCAGTATTGTAGTCGCAATCAGGCGGCACCATTTTATGCTCGTCGCGTAGCGATCGTACAAATCGAAAAGCGTTCGCCGCCGCAGGAGTATTCAGCGTTGGCCGTGCTTCATCGTCCAGCACCCAGCCGCCAAATCCCGAAAGCCACGGAATAAAAAAGAACGGCTCCGTAAAATTCCAAACCAAACCCCACTGATCAGTAACACCGTCGCCATTCAAGTCTTTCGTTGCTTCCTTGCCCATCACGAGCAATTCGTCCGTCGTCCGCGGTGGAACAGGCATCAGCTTTTTGTTGTAAACCAGCGTCAAATGATTACCGATTCGATCCGCAACTTGATATGTATTTCCCTTAAACGTAACTACAGCACGCTCGTCGAAACACTCGAATTCGCTTGTAGAGAAATATTCGTCAAGCGGACGAACAAACCGCATTGTCGCCAGCGGCCCCACTTGATCAGATGGCCCATACACAAGATCAGGGCCAAGCCCGGCCAGGGCAGCAGATTGATAGTTTGAGCGTAACTCTTCAGTCTCTTTATAGATTACTTCGATTGTGACGGAATCCAACCGTGCATCATAGTCCTGCACGACACGCACAAGCACGGCCCGATCTTCAGGCTGCATCTGATGCCAAAGTTGAATACGCGTGATGCCGTCGTTTCGCGCACAACCCAAAACGAACAGCAGACACGATAACAACAGCCATTGCACGTCAGTCACGCACTCCAAACACGTCGTGGCGAATGATAACGTCGCCTTCACCCTCGTCCACCGTGAACGCGCGATTGGCGTGCGAAAATTCTTCAGACGGCGACCACGCGCCCGCTTGGCCTGAGTTGGTGAATTTATATTGCACCTCTGTGCCGAGCGGCAGCTCAATCTCATAAGTCCAAATGCCGTCACCGGCTTGTTGGTCACCGGCAGCTCCGTCGTCGCGCATGCGCTTTGTATTCGGTTGCCACTCTCCGAGTTCAGGTTGATTCCCGACAATGTAAATACTCTCAGCAACGTCAATTCCAGTAGCGTCACATTCAAAACGAACGCGCCGCATCTCGCCGCCCCGCTTCATCACACCCCCAGCTTCCTGCGCGGAGAGTTTGGCCTGACTTAATATCGGCTCAAATGTTGGCGTCTCAATATCAACTCCCGCATCTTCCATGTGTTTATAGACGGCGCGCAAATGCGAGAAGAATGCTTCTTCGAACGGACGATCACCTCCGGGCGCACCTTGATCTGCGCCGTACCACCAAAACCAATCAGACCCTTCAGCGGCATACATAGACTCATAAGCGCGATAAGTAGCCGCGCCCTGCATGCTCTTCTCCATCGGCGCACGTGGATCAGGCTGCGGCAAGCCAGACTCTTCGAGCGCTTGCCGAGTCTTCAGCAGATACTCCCATGCCTTGTTCTCCTCGGGCTCTCCAATCCAGGTATCAAAATTCGCATTAATCCAAGATCCCGGCCATAACTCGGTAATCTCAGCAAGCTCTTCTATCGGATGCGCAGGTACGTTTCGCTCGGGATTTCCTCTGAAGTACTCGGTTGGATGAACACAGGTCACGAGTCCGTCCGCGCGCAAGTCGGTTAACCGCGCGTACAAACCATTCAGAAATCGCTTCGCATCCATGTCAAAGCGATACCACTCCCACGCGTTCTCGCCGTCAAGAATCACGGTTAGCAATCTGTCATCATCGTCCGCAGCAGGCTCAAATTTCAAAATCTCATTTGCAAAATGCTCCACTGCAGTGCCAGGATCCATGTTCTGATAAGTGAAACCGATATGATCAGAGATCGTCGTCTCGCGGAAAACAATAGCAAGATCACCGTCGGGAGTCCTCAACCGATAAGGTTTCGCGATGTCAAGACCAGCAGGCTTCGAACGATTCAGAACGTGCATATCTCCGCAAATCCAGCGGACACCATGATGACGAAACACTTCCGCCGCAGCTTGTGAAATCGATCCCTCGGCTGGCCACATGCCTTGCGGTGGACGGCGAAAGAGCGTCTCGTAGGATACGATACCCTTTACAACTTGTGCCTCTGCATCCTGCGGATAAGCAAATCGCGTGGGCAAATCGCTCTTGGGCTGACATATCTTGGCAATATCGCTGTCAATCAAAAGCGGCAAAATCGGATGATAGAGCGGCGTCGTAATCACATCAAGTTGTCCGCTCGCAAGCAGTTGCTCGTGCTCAGGAATAACAGCTTGCATGACGCGCACGGCTTCGGCGACGACGCGATTCGCGTCACGCTCAGAAAATCTACGATTACCGCGAATGAAGAACTGACCCTCGCGCTCCTCGACCAAGTCACTCAGGTCGACGTCAAGCCGGGAAGTGCCACGTAGAAAATCCGGATCAAAATGCGCGACAAAAAGCCATGTTTTCACGTCACGCAAGTCCGCTGTAGTCAAGCGTTCGTGCGGCGCATGCTTTAGACTCTCGTATTCAGGAAATCGCGCGATCTGAACCTCAGATATACCAAAAGCGCTCCACGGATCGCTAACCAATTTCGCGCGCTCCGCGTCGGAAATCTTCTCGGTCGGCATCAGCGCAAGATCAATCCAAGGGTCTGTCTTAATACCGCTCGCGAAGTACGCCTCCGTGTCAATCTCCCAAAGCCCGTCCTCGAAATTCCGCCGCAAGTACGGATCCAATCGCTCCACATAATAATGTTGCAACTGTTGCAGTAGCGAAGAAGTTAAGTTGATCGTAGCATGAACCTCGGGATAGTCCTCGTGCAGCGCGGCCATATCCCAATAGTCCTTCGTGGCGTGAGTCCTCACCCACGGTCCCGAAAGCTCGTCCGTCTCCGGATTGACATAGAGCGGCTGATGCTGATGCCAAATGATATTTAGATAGAGATCACCTGCGCCGGCGATGGATACGGTGATCAGAATTAGGAGTAAAAAGGTAAATCGCATAACACTTAAGTATTAGTCGCGAGCCAAAGACAGCTCGCTCACCGCGTCGAAATAATGCACCGTCAGAGGGTCGAAAAACACGGGCAATCTTGAATCAGGCTTGACCTCCGTCCGCGGATCGCACCGCACAATCAGTTCCTGCTCGTCGACATTGCCGTAAACTAGAAGTTCATTGCCAATCGGTTCAACAACGTCAACATTCAAATCAAATCCAACCTTGCCGTTGCCGCTCGTCCCTACGTTGATATGCTCCGGCCGCAAGCCCAACGTAAGCGTGCTTGCGCCGCTCACCTTAAGCGAAGACGGCAACGCAAATTTAAGTCTGCCCGAATGGAATGTGCCGCCGTCACACGCGCCCGAAATGAAATTCATTGCTGGTGATCCAATAAACCCGGCAACGAACTTGTTCGCGGGCCTGCGATAGACATTCAGCGGTGAATCAATCTGTTGAATCACACCATCTTTCATGACGACAATGCGTTCGCCCAGCGTCATCGCCTCAATCTGATCATGCGTCACATAAACCATCGCCGTCTTAAGCCGCTTATGCAAACGGGAGATCTCAGTTCTCGTATGCGCGCGCAATTTCGCGTCAAGATTTGAAAGCGGCTCATCAAACAAAAACGCAGACGGATGCCGCACCACGGCACGTCCCAAGGCGACGCGCTGCCGTTGACCGCCGGAAAGCTCCTTAGGTTTGCGATGCAATAAATCACCCAGCTCAAAAAACGAGGCGGCCTCCTTAACCCGTTGCTCAATCTCCGCAATCGGCGCCTTTCGCATCTTCAATCCGAATGCCATGTTGTCATACACGGACAAGTGCGGATAGAGTGCATAGTTTTGAAACACCATCGCGATGTCCCGGTCACGCGGATGAACGCTGGTGATGTTCTTGCCGCCAATCCAAATCTCGCCTGACGTAGGAACCTCAAGTCCCGCAATCGAGCGCAAAATCGTTGACTTCCCGCATCCGGACGGCCCGACCAAAACAACGAACTCATCTTCGCGCACGGTGAAACTGATGTTGCGAAGAACTTTTACGTCGCCAAATTGTTTGTTCAGATTACGCAGTTCAATACTTGCCATGAATACTACTTTGCAAGGAAGTCAAATGTTATTGGCCAAGTGTGCTCAGCCGGTCGTAAATATTTGAACCATTGGAAAGATTACCGCCGCCGCTCCAGCGCTCGGCAACCGCGTTAACCGCACGAAACTCGCCGATACCAGCGCCGCCATGATCATCCTGCGCACCGCACAGCACCGTCCAATCCCATTCACCGGATTTCTTTGGAAAGAGTAATTTGGGCAAACAGAACGAAATCGTTTTTGAGCCAACGTCACCGAACTGATCATTCATCGTGCGCGGAATAAACTCACCGACGATTTGTCCAGCACCGTCCTCAATCCTCAATCCTCCGCCTACATATATGATACGGTCAAACGGCGTGTCAAGCGACAAATTCGAATTCGCACCGACGTCCGTGCGCGTAGCGTCGCTCGTGTGCAGACAAATCGCGACATATGTCAACTGAAATCCGTACACAGGATGCCAACCCGGCTGCCATAAATTGTCAAATTTGAGTTGAAAGTAATAGCTGTCTTTTGCGTCGCGCACTTCAAACTGCCTAAGATCGAGAATCCCGTCACGGAAATTCTCATCCGTCGGATAAAGATATGCGCCGTCGCCGACGTCATCGCCCTCCGGATCATTCACGCGATTCATCAATAGCGAAAGCTCGATGTCGCAATGTATGTCCTGACCCGTTAGCACAACCCATTCCGGATCCTTCAAACTCGCGAAGTCAAGCTTCTTGATCGGTGGCGCAAACGATAAGTCCTGCGGCCCCTTGTCATACGGCCAGCCGGTCAGCGTATGCTGCGAAGTCGGCTTGCCGTCCACAAGCATATAGCCGTTCGACTTAGAATAAACCACTCGCAATGAATCCGTTGTGTTGATTTCACCGGTGATTCCGCGTGCGATGTCAAAAAACTTTACAGGCAGCGGACGCATCGGAGCTTGCTCTGCATTCAGCTCAATCACGGTCGAGTCCTTGAACTGCTGCATCGCCACTCGAATCTTAGTTCCGCCGCAGTTTACCGTGGTCGAAACGTTTCCCCACGACTCGGGAATCCGCGGCGCGAACAGCCAAAACGGATCAACACGGCCATACACGACCGGACGGATGCCAAGAAAATCCTGATACGTCGCGCGCAGAAACTCCGCGAGACTCCACGCCTGCGTAGGCGTGCCTGACCAATTTATATAATCATTCTCCGGTCGCTTCACCGCGTCGAAGAGCTCCGGAAGCGATCCCACCATGCCTCGCTCGCGCATGTGCCACGATTCGTACTCCATCACCTTCAGAGCCAAGTCGCCGCGCCCTTCACGAATCAAGAGCGATTTCGCAGGCCCCGAGTTCCAAACCCATACGATGCCCTGATGATACGCGTTGTCCTTCGGATAGTGCCAATCCTGATGAAACGGATGAAAACACGTATCTTCAGGACTCAAGCTCAGCACACCGTGCTGATAGAACAATTCGCTCGCGATTTTCTTAGTGACGGTCGCGGAAAGCTGCGGCGGCACCAGCGGCGTATAGGGCGCGGTGAAGGCAAACATCTGATTGGGCCGCATCGTTGTATCCGGCGTGCCGTCCGCCATCAGTCGATCATAGAAATGATCCTGCGACGGCGCAAGATACTCAGCCAAAAAATTCCTGCGATTCTTCTCGGCGGTCTCTTTCCATTTTGGATTCGGCTTGCGCGTCATTCGAGTCGCGTTGTCAAGCGCCGAATAGTGCAGCGCCTGAATTTCAATCGCGCGATTTCCGCGCGGTGTGTGCGGCCCGTCGGGACCGACCGCGTCCATCCACGTATCCGCGTCGCCGTGCGTCAAAAATCCGAAGCTGTCGCTCTTCGCCACCGCCGCATCGAGCGCAATCCGCATTGCGCCGCTGTCCGACAGCAGCGTATCCCAAAGCGCATAGTCTCCCGAGTAGATGCCGTATTCATACACTTCGCGCATCCACCACGGCGTCCCATCGGCTGTATTATAGACAATCTCTTCACCGGGCCTGACGCGATTTGGAATTCTCCCGTACGTCGGACTATTCGGATCGCGGTCAATCCACCCAGCAAATCTCATCAACAATTTCTTCGCCGCGTCATAGTGTCCCGTCACCAATAAACCCGGCAGCGAAATAAACGTATCGCGTCCCCAGCCTTCATTGAACCACGGGATTCCAGCGTAGAGGAGGGAATCGTTTTCAGCGAGAAGATTTAGAAGCTGCGCATTCGTCCATTGAATAGCGGCGTTCAGACTCGCGCTTGAACTTTGCAGCGCTTCCGCAGATAAGGGCTCTACAAATGGCTCATCAGCCCGCTTGAACCACGTTGAATCAGCGTATAACCAAACGTCAGATGAAGCGGAGTAGAAAACCGTGTTGTGAGCCGGCAGTAACCACAAAGCGAGGTTCTCTCCATCTTTCCAGACCCAACGGATGGAGTTGGGCCAGACTTCACATTCTGCGTCAGAGAATTTCCTGATCCAATCATAATTGCCAGTGTCTCTTCCGCCACGAATATGAAGTGACTTCGTGGGATATGGCCGATTCTCACTTACTACCCGTTCTCGATTCACCCACAACCCCATCCACCCCTGATCCCAATCATCACCGGTAGATCCATATAGATATGTACCGTTTCCATTGGCAATCAAGAACGGACGGTTTTCTCCAGCCTTAACTTCAAACGGGATCCATTGCGCAAATGAGCACTGCGCAAGCAGAAAAACCGCTAACCCAACCCAGAGTTTTTTGATCACGGCTATTTCATCAACACAAGTTTCTTAGTACGCGCGACGCCGTCGGCTTGCAGCATCACAAAATAAATACCGCTCGACACGTTCGAGCCATCCCACCTGAATTCGTGAACGCCCGCCTGCATCATGTCATCGGCTAACCGCGCGGTTTCGCGGCCCAGCACGTCAAACACGCGCAGCTTCACCCGTGATGCCTTCGCCAATTCAAACGGAATCGTCACCACCGGATTAAACGGATTCGGATAGGGAGCGAGCAGCTCAGTCGTCCGCGGTATCGCCGGAGTCTCATTCGCATCCACGGAAATCGCCGAGTCCGAGATCACCCACACGCGTCCGGTGTAGGCGGGTATCATATCAGAGATTGTGGTTAGCTCCGAACCAAGCACCGAGTAGTTTGTTGCGCTTATCAATTCAGAAACAAAATAGGTCGAGTCCGGATGAATCCCCAGCGGCCCCGCGTCAAGCGTAATTGCGGTCTGCAATGACGTAGAACTGAAGTTGCCGCCGAAAATCACCGGATCCATACCCGCTCCCGTTCGCGAGAATGCATAACAGGAAGTAGGCTGATCAGTGGGAATACGAGTGAAGTCACCCGTCCTCATTGCCGGCAACAGCTTCCGCGCCTGCAGCAAACGATAGTAATGATCACGCATGTTGTGCGGATCGCTACCCCAATTGATTAGGCCGCGCTGCGACGTCTCGCCGAATTCCTGCCCCGCGTAAATCATCGGGATACCCGGGATGGACAGCAGCAGAGCCGAAACGAGTTTCGTCTGCGCGGGTGTCTTTATCGAAACATAACGCGACTCGTCATGATTCTCGATAAACCGGAACGGATTCTTGTATTGCGGCCACGGGAATCCGAAATTCGTGATTAAATTGGTGAGGTTTGCGAAACTCGGCACAGCCGGAAACATGTTCGTAAAAGCGGCCTGTCCCTCGTGATGAAGCGCCCAGTCATAGGTGATGTCGAAGCGGTTGTTCAGTATCGTGAAATCGTTCGCGGAAGCCTCGCCAAGCAGAAAAATCTCCGGCTTGATCTTTTTCAATTCGCGTCGCCAATCCACCCAGAACTGCGGTGTCCGCTGCATCGGCCCCCACGCCACGTCACAGCGATATCCGTCAATATCGAACTCTTCCACCCAATATCTGCACATGTCAATGTAATATCGCGCCGCTTCAGGATTATTGAGATTGATGTTTGGCAGACTCAGCCAATCGTAATAATAGGTGTAGTTACCTTGCCCGTCACGGTCATACCAATCCCAGTAAAATGAATTGCGCCCGTAGCGAATCGCGTCCTGCATAAACGGATGCCCGATACCGGTGTGATTGATGACCATGTCGAGAATGACGCGGATGCCGTATGAGTGCGCAGTCGCAACCAATTCGTGCAAGTCTTCGGCAGTCCCGTAATCCTGTTCGACTGTATAGTAGTCCGTTATCTCATAGCCATGATCGGACGGCCCTTCAAAAATCGGCATCATCCAAATCGCGCTGACTCCAAGTCCCGCGATGCGCGGAATGTCCGCCGTAATACCGTCCAAATCACCCGAGGCGGAGTGCGAGCGCGGGAAAATTTCATAGACGATCGCATTGTCCACCCACTCGGCGGTTTCGTCATTCATAAAAGCGCTCTCTCCATTTTCGTTGACCCGCACAAACGTGCGCATCCGGCTCGAATTCTGCTCGGTGTCAGTAACAGTGAGATCAAAATAGTATTCACCATGAACACTCGGAATAACAAAACTTGCCTGAACACTGTTCGCGCCGTTCAATGTCACCGGCGCAGGATTATCAGGATCCGCTTCCCACAAATAGGTCAGTGCATTTCCTTGCGGATCTGTAGAGGGTGACGCGTCAAGAAATATGGTCGCGTCGCCGATATTCACAACAAGATTCGGATTCGGCGCGTGGTCCACGAGTAACGGAAAATTCATCTGCGCCGAACGTCCCGTGTCACCGACGACGTCACGCGCATAAAGCGTAAAAAGATTGTCACCTTCAACGAGCGTCACCGCCAGCGCAAAGCTGTCTGCCGTCATCGTGACGGGACGCGTCGCGCCGTTTTGCAGCATCCAAACGGAACTCAGCGGTGGTCCCGTCGTGATACGTCCCTTAATAGTGCGTGTAGCGACGCGCGTTGGCGCTCCGCGAGTCAGAATTCGGCACAGCGGTCCCGTATGCAAAACACCGGGCCCGATGTCCTGCGGCAAGATAGCGGCAACTCCGCGTCCCGGCGCGTCAAGCGTCATGCGGCGCGTAAGCCCGTAGTTTTTGGACATCTTCTCCTCGACGTCCGCCGCCATAAAGAAAATCGCGTCGTAAATATCCGGATCTTCCAGGCCGTCAATGCCGCCTTGCGCAGAAGTAACTTCTGCAACGTATCCATCTGCCTGACTTCCCGCAACGACGCTGACACATGTGTATTGCCACGCCATTTGGTAGTTTCCGAGCGCGTTCTCTAAGTCGTGAACGGCGAGAAAACAGTCAAGCGCGTTGCTGGTCGCCTCAAACCGAATTGGAGCGCCCTCGGTGCCAATCGCGCCATAGTGAATTCGATTATGAACCGCCGCATTGAAATGCGGACTCGCCGGATTCAATAGCGGAATGATGATTCCGGTTGCGCCCAATCCAGCAACTTCGTATTCCGCACTCAGTCCGGGAATCGCCGCGTAAGCGCCCGCTTCCGCAGTGATGGTCACAATCGCCATCGAGTTCGCGGTCAAATCTGAAAAGAACCGTGGTCGGATTTCAAGTGAATCGCCGTTGGAGTAAGCATAAATACCGAAGTCGCGCAAGTCGACGGATTCAGTAGTTGAATAGAGGCGGTCACCTCGCGCATCAACGACATTATAGCCGTCGCCGTCGTCGAAACCGTACATCAGATTCCGAGTGGTGGAACGGCCCGCGCTGTCGATCGCTTGTATCGTAACCTCGGCATAAAGGACGTTCGTGGGCAGCGCGTTCAATGTCAGCTGCCCCGTTGCGGCATTCCACGCGGCAGGCCACACAGCACCGTTAACGCGCGCGACTGGTGTGCCGGAGATACCGGGTCCCAAATCGCCGCGACGGACTTTTGCGGAAACAACAATACTTTGCCCAAACGTGAACACGCGATTCTCACCGGGCTGAATGTCATACACTTGCGGCAGCGTATCCAGCGCAATGGTCAGAAGCGAATTGTTAAACCCTCCGGCCGCGTTGCGCGGATTGTCAGGATCAATCTGCCAATTCGTGCCGTTGATTACAAATTTGTACTCGTTCTCACCCACAGGCATCAATACTTCGCCCCACTTGTTACCGTACTGATCAACATTATTAAGCGGCGTCGCGCTGGTGCTCCAGCCGTTAAAAGCTCCGGCAAGATTTAGTACCCCGACTTGTCCTGCAAACTGCGCGAAAGCCGAGCGCGGATCATAGCGAAAAATCACGTGTGTGACCTGCGCCGGTGGCGGTTCTTCTAGCAATATATTCCAATTCTGACTATTATTATTGTCCCAATTTGATCCGTCAGTGGTCACGTAGTGCACCGAAAAAATTGTATCAAGCGTGCTGAACGTTACCCTGAACAAACCATTGCCCATTGCTACCATCGGCGAACGCGCCGCCTGTCCCTGCGCCACCGTTCCCGCAGGCCACATGGATTGCGGTGGCAGTCTCCAGTTGCCGGGCCCGGATTCATTCACACCCCAATGTAAAATTACATTCGTCGCTCCGTTCGGCAAAGTGCCGGGCACAGCATCGTAGTAAACCGTGATCTGATCGCCCGGTTCGGGATCGGCAGGCGACCACCACGAAACTATTCCCGCAGTCAAAAACTCAAGCGACCAGTTGTTGCCGTTGTTGGAGTCCCAGTTGTTCCCCCCGTCGGTGAACACAAATGCGATCAGCTCAACTTCAGGAGTAAAGTCCACAGTAACGGACCAGACTTGATTGCCGCCGTTCACCATCGGACTTTGCAGAGCGATGTTGTCGGTATGCAGCCGTGAGCCCGCGGGCCAAACTGCTTGCGGCGGAGTGCTCCAGTCTCCGTTTTCGGCGAGAAGTCCCCAGTGCATCCACACTTGCGAACCGTTGTCCGGCAACGCTCCGGCAATCGCGTCGTAATAAAACGTTACCACGTCGCCTTGTCGCGGCGCGGCGGGTTCCCACCACGTCGATTGCGCGTAGAGCGAAGATGCTATAGTCAAGAGCATAGCGGCAAACTTAATCATACTGGGTCACCTCATTAGGGCAGGGCGGGGCGCAGACCATTCTCTGCGCCCCGTCCGTTGTTAAACTTCCGGTCTATCGAATCGCGGCGGCAGGTGTCTCCACCTGCCCCGTTAACCAAGACTACTTCAGCAGCAGCATCTTGCGTATTGCCGTAAACGCGCCGCTCTCAAGCTGATAAAAGTAAACGCCGCTGGAAAGATTGCTGCCGTCAAACGAAACCGTGTGACGGCCCATGCTCATGCGGCCCATATCAATCGTTCCGACCGTACGGCCTAAGACGTCAAACACTTTCAAGCTGGTCAAATTGCTTTGCGTTAAGTTAAACGCAATCGTCGTGCTCGGGTTGAACGGATTTGGGAAGTTCTGTTCAAGAGCGAAATCGCTGATGACCGGTACATTGCTATCGTCTGCGTCCGAAATCAAGCACGGCCAGCCGGCATACATAACATCCGGCGAGCCCCAACAGTCAATATCAAACCGGAAAGTAGGCTCACTGTCATCAAGCGTTCTGTTGTGATTGCGCGCTACGCCCGCTTCAACGTCATACTGGTTAGCGCCGTATTTGTAAGTGATCTCGCGTGGCGTACCCGCAAGCATAGGTATCGTGACTGCCCAAACGTCGTCACCAGCCGCTAAGTCGCCGTTTGTGCCATTGTCATTCAGGAAGTACTCTTGCGCAAAGTTACCCCACGGCCAATTGTTCAGGTAAGGCGATGGCCCCGCGACTTGGATGGATTGAACAGAGAAGACCGTATCGCCGGTTTGCACGTCAACCACAAAACCCTGATCTGCTAAGCGGCCAAGAAGCGGCGTAATCTCGACTTGGAAAATCACGTCTACATCTTGCGTGATGACGTCATCGGGACCAACATCGCCATAATAAACAAGGTCGAGCGGCAGCTCGGCATAGCCATTACCATTGGGTGGCGGAAAATTGTCAGGTTCGTCACCGGTAGGATCGAATGATCTGTTTACGTTGCCGGGAAGCTGTTCCCAACCCGTACCGTCGTTGACGTCGCCATCGTGAAGAATGACGAATTTGTATTCAGTAGGCGGATCAAGAGCAACATCGTCAAACTCAATCCAAGCGGAAAACACACCCGGATTTCCAGTCTCTTCAAAGAGCCGTGTAGCGCCTCCCCACGATCCAATCGCCGGATGTCCGCCTCGCACGACAATCCAATCCGCTTCCGGTTCGAAGTTATTGGTCAGGATTTGCACAGACATATCAACCTGAAAGAAAACCTCACAGTCAAATGCCGCTTGCACGTCACTGAAGAAAACGACTGGCAGCGTGATAGGATCGCTGCCCACGGTAACTTCGCGATCATTTGGCAACGATTCCCAAGTGTCCGTGCCTTCGTGAACTAAAACAAACTTGTATCCATAGGCGGTGTCTGGGCGAGCGGCAATATCAAACTCCCCAGTATAAATGCCATCGGCATCTCCGTCCGCAAGGCGGTGCGTGTAGCCCGACCATCCTTGAAATGCTCCGCGAATAAAAACACTATCCGAAGCCGGGACAAAATTCCCCAAGTCCGTTTGCACCGTCATGTTCACTTGAAAAGTGACCATGGTTGCCGATGCTGGCGCGATGCCAAATGCAATGATCGCGATGAGCACCGTAAAAACTTTTACCTTAAACATGATAGGGTCCTCCTTGACCGAATCTACTGACAGAAAAAATGGTATCAAAAAAGTGCGAAAATGCTTAGTATGAAATCCCCAAAGAATACTTGTATATGGCGTCGAAGCGTCCAAAGTCTTCGTAAGCCGCGTTCAAAGCGAAGGATGGTCCTCCGCGAGTCTTCAGATTGATACCGAAACCAAGCGTCATACCTTCTTCAGAATCTCGCAGGAAGAGCGACTTATACCCTGCGCGGAAAAACAACTGCTCTCGAAACGCGTACTCCGCGCCTAAATTAACGGATTCATCGTTGTCATTCGGGTGCAGCGCCTCGACCGCGCCCGACAAACGGTGTTTCTCGTTTTCAAGAACTTCCATCGCCAACCCGAAGCGCATCGTCAACGGCAGCGGCCATTCGTCCGTGCCGAGATGGGCAATGACACTGGCATTATTGCCGTCACGAGTCTGGTCAATATCAAAGAATCGCGCCAAATCACGGCCCGTCATCTGCATCTTGCCGCCGAAATTCGAGATCGCGATACCGATGCGCATGCCGTTCAAGTCCGTCCGATAAACACTGCCGAGGTCCATCGCCATCGTGGAGGCAGACTCGTGCCAAATCCATTCGCGAATATATTTACCCGACAAACCTAACTTGAAACGATCCGTGAACTGTCTGCCGTAGCTCATCTGCAAAGCCATACTGCCCGCGCTGAAGAAATATCCCGCGCCGTCCTGCTCGCTTTGCTGTGTCGTTGTAACTTCCTGATCGGGCATCGTCAATAGCGTCAACTGCGCGCCGAGCGCGTCGTCATGTTGAAGCGGCAGTACCGCGCCGATAACGTCATAGCGCAAATCCGTCAGCCAATCCGTATGCACAAGCGAAACCTGAAACTTCTCAATTCCCGCGATTCCCGCAGGATTCCAATAGAGCGCGGTCGCGTCGTCAGCCATCGCCGTAAATGCTCCGCCCATCCCGACGGCCCGTGCGCCGACCGCGATATTCAAAAACGGCGCGGCAGTCGAGCCGACTTTACTGACCGCAAACGAAGAGCTCGAAAAGCATATAAGTACTATGACAAATACGATCATCCTCGTAACAAACATTGTCATCCTGAACGAAGTAAAGGATCTCTCTTGTTCCTTCCTCCGTTCACGGGGAAAGGTTAGAGCCTGCCCTGAACGCAGTGAGGGGATGGGGGTCCGCATATTCATCACTTGATCACCGCAAATCTTCCCGTCTTTTCACCGTAGGGCGAATCAACATGATAAAGATACACACCATAGGAAATATCCAGTCCGTCCCGCGTGCGCAAGTTCCAATTCTCCGAGCCGTCGTCGATACCCGCGTCGTGCTCGACAATATTTACCAACTCACCCTTCACAGTATAAATCCGGATCGTACAACGATCAGGTAAATGATTGAACGTAATCCGCCGCTCACCGCGACCCTCATTAAACGGATTGGACGGCTCCTGCACGTTTGCCGTGACGTAAGGATTCGGATAGACCTTGATGCGATCAAGCCTTACAGCATCCGGATTAACTCGCGCCGCACGCGTGTGATGCTCGTAGATGTCGTTGTCCGAGTAGGGCTGATAGAGTTTCAGAATCAGCACGTCCCCGTCACCGGGACGAATCGTGTCGCCGGTAGACGGACGCGAAGAAAATTCCGCAATCCACGTCATCACGGTGTCGCTCAGGAAGCAAATCACCTCACCCGGATCAAGAATGCCGTTGGTCGCTGCAGCAACTTCATCAAACGCGAACGGAATGTACTCGTTTGTATTAAGCGATTTCACTCTGAAATTCACCGGAGTTGCGGGCAGAACCAGCAGGTTGAACCAATTGAAATAAGCCGAGGTATCCACGACGTCGCTATGCCACTCTACCTGAAAATCATTCGGAATAGGCTCGCCGACAAGGAACTGACTGCTATAGTTCGCCAGCCTGAACGAGAAATTGTATAAGTCGTTTTCACCGTCTTCCCAGCCGGAAACCTGCCTGATCAGCTTCACTTCGCGGGGAACCGTAAAAAGCGCGCGCTGACCGTCAAAAACTCCTGAAGCGGCAATCCTAAAATAATCGATAGGATCATAACTCCCCGGCGCGACATTGAACAGCGAATCATAGTAGTCCGCAAAAGCTGGCGCAAGCGTCAGCAGCCGGTCGTCCGGAACCAGCGGCAAATCAGCCAACACAGTATCCACACCCTCCAACCCGGAACGCACCAAAGTATAGGTCGTGAGCGAGTCATCTTCTGTCGCAAACGTGAACCGATAGGTCTGATTGTCCAATACCAGACGGGGATCCACCACCTCAAACCCGATGGTGCCTGACGAGAATCCCGAAACATGAGTCACCGGCGAGAAAACCGGATCCTCATAGCCGGCGGCGGGAGCAGTCGGCACCACGACTGCGGTATTGATATCGGGCGTTACCGTGCCGGTTTCATCGACGACAATCGTCTTGCTGTTTTCAGCGGGCAGAATTCCCTTTTCAATATCACCGTGGTCGTACGCCACCACCGCGTAGTAATACGTCTGACCGTTTTCCACCGTGTTGTCTGTCCAAGAGTGCTGCAACCCGGTGTCTTCACCCAAGTAGTAAATAACAGAATTCCTGATAACCGGAAAGAACCCCGCGTTTCCGTTATCGAGATCAAACTGCGCGATGGGTTTGTGAAAAACTTTACGCCCGTGCCCGTCTGTAATCGTAAAAATTTCGTTGAATCCCGGATCCGTTGAGCGATAAATCTTATATCCCTCAAAATCGTATCCCGAAATAGGATCAAAGGACGACTCCGCGATATTGTCCCAATACAACGTAACTTTGCCGTCACCCGGAGCAACCCAAATCGTCGGCTTCTCCGGTGGCCGCGCGAAATTATAATTCTCGTCGTAAATCTGCTGAACAGTAACCTTGTTGTCCGTGATGTCAACCAAGTCCTCGCCGTAGAGCAGCGCCATGGAAAAGCGCTCCGTTTGGCCGGGCCGCAACGGAAAGTAGCCCGCTCCATACACAAAATCCCCGTCACCGGCAGAATCGGGAATCACACTGAATCGCCCAGGAGTCATTCGGTTCCATAGCGATCCGTCATCGCTCATGCGCAGTGTTCCGGGGTTGAAGAAATAATCAAACGATGTCAATCCGATCTGATCCGACTCATCAACGTCAGTCTTGTCAAAATGCGGTTCCCCGTTCGTGGGCTCGCCGTCACCTTCACCAAGGTCGCCCGTGAGCGGTACACCGTCTGCGCCGACGTCGTCAGTCAACGGATCCCAGTCTCCGTCATTGTCAATGCCGTCGTCACGTGCTTCGTCAATGAGTGGATCAGATAATCCCTGGCCCGTGAAGTAATCCATATAGGCCAGATCACGGTGAATGCTCTGCTCGTCAATCAAACCGTTGAAATTGTCGTCCAATCCGTTGCCGGGAATCTCCATGACTTGTTGACCTGCAAACAGAAGATGCCGCTCGTCACGAATGAAATACACGAGTGGTCCGTCCGTCGGCATATGAGCAATCGTTCGCTCGTAAGTCGTGTAGTCGATCAGAATCAAAGCCTCACCCGCGGCAAACACGCGCGGCGCAAGCATCTGTCCAATCACGGGACCGGTTAAGATCGGACTCCCCAAGTCTTCGCTGTCTCCGTCGTTGTCAATCCCGTCCAACGGATTGCCGGGAGATTCAAGGTAAGCATATCCAACATAGCCGACATTGCGGGTTTCAGATACCGGAACCCAACCGCTTGAGCCTTGGTCATCTGAGTCCCAGCTATAAGTGATATCATTTTCCAGATCGAACAAGGCTAAGTCATCGTTCGAGTCACCGCGACCGCCGGAAAGCGTGCCGACCACCATGCCAAAAGTTACTTTGTCATACGTGTGCGTGCTGATATTGGTAATCTCATATAGCCAAAAGATGACGTCTTGTGCCAGGAAGTGCGACCATTGCAGGCCGCGCACCGCGACGCGCAAGCCGAGTCCGCGACGAGCGGTATCCTGAGCGTGCGGATAATAATAGTACACTCGGCCCGAGTCGTCAGTCCGTTGGAACCACTCGGCATCGGCGTGATCGTCCATCTGAAAGTAGCATTCCTGATCGGCATTGCTGACATTCTTGCCGAAATAACCGTTCCACGCATTCGGCCAGCCGGGATCCGTCAAGTCTCGCACCCACGCCGGATCTCTGGAGAGTGAATCCGTGATATTCTTATCCGGCCAATACCTCGGCCAGGTGTCCGGTTGATTCGACATCGCAACCTTGGGATCCTGCCCCGCGACAGGCGGAGCGGCAAAACCCTTGAGCGGTTCAAACCCCCAGAATGTTCCGCCGCCCGGGGGCCCGTCAGGACTCGCTCGCGGGCCGTCCGACGTGCAGACGGAGCGAATCAATTCACCGGAGGGATGAACGAACTCAACCCCCACTAGCGGCGATACGTCACCGACATATTCATTGCCGGTGCCGATGGGCCATTCACCTGAAATCTCCCCGATGTTACCGACTAATCCGTAATTGTAATAAGTCGTGCGCACAAGATTTCCGCTCATCACGTTCTTGGCTCGGTTTAGCCTATTGCCGCGATAGTTCCGCATCGAATCCACCTGCGCAAAAGACGGCGCGGCGAATGATGCGATGATGGAGAGTAGTATGATATGCTTTGTGAGTGTCTTCATTAGAATTCGTATCTCACTCCAAGTTTCACTAATCTTGGACGGGAGAAATGTGACGGATCAGGGTAAACCTCGTCGAGCGTGTTGATTAATGGAGCCTCAATAGCTCTGCGTTCTTCGACAGAATATCCTGCTCGTCCCGTGTCACCGTAAACGCGATCTTCGTTCTTAATATCCAGCACGTTCTGAACCGTTGCCATCAGCAGAATCTTCTGCTTGCCGACCGGAAACGACTTGAACAAACTCAAATCAAGATTGTAGAAATCCGGGCGACGTCCGTCATTCTCAAACCCTGTGCGAACGCTCTTGTCCGTGGGTGAGTAAGGCAAGCCGCTGCCGTATTTACCCAGCAGAGTCGCGCCGTAACCGTTCAAGCCGGGCTTGGCATAAGTCAAACTCGCGTTCAAAGTATGTCGCCGGTCCCAGTCGAGTGGAACCAATTGCTGCTCCGGTTCACGCGGATTCTCGCCCTTCAAATCGTTGTAAGCCGATTGCGGATCGCTCGCGTTGCCCTCAGCGATTTGATACGTATAATCCACGAAAGCGCTGAAGTCATTCGCCATCCGTTTGTCCAGCGAAAGCGTGATGCCTTTCACTTCGCCAAAGGAACGATTAATGTATTGCGCGTACTTGGTTCCGGATGAATATGTTTCCACTATTCTGTCCGTTGCCACAAGGCTGCGGATATCGCGGAAATAAAGCGACGTCGAGAGCGATACATCCTCGTGAACCTGCTGTTGGAATCCGAACTCGTACGTGACGGTTTCTTCCATCTTTAAGTCGGGATTGCCCATCACAGTGTTCAAGCCCGCGCCCGATTCAAGCTCGTATTCCGGATTTGCGTACATTCGCTCAAACGTTGGGCGTTGCACGAAGTGACCGTAGGCGAAATGGAACACGCCTTCATCCGACATCGGATAGGCGATGCCCAGTCGCGGCGAGAGGCGATGCTTCGCCTTAACGTCGTCATACCAGTACGCGCTGCGTTCTTCCACGCTTTGCGCCAGCACATTCACGCTGTCGCCGTTAATGATTCGCCATTCGAGCAGCGGATCGTAGACGTTCGGATCTTTAGGGTCACTCGGTAGCCTGCCGTCCGGATCGAAATAGTCAAATCTAATCCCCACGTTAACAATCAAAGACGGCAACTCAAATTTATCCTGCAAATAGAGCGCGTACTCGCTTGGATTATTCGTGTACATATCATGTGACGGGCTGCCGATGTCTTGAATTACCGGCTTAAAAAACTCCGTGCCCGTTCCGTCTTCGGGAACGAGATTAATATCTTCGTAAAAGAGTTCGTGCAGCTTCATGTCAAAACCCGCCTTCAACAAGTGTAGCTGACTGGCTTGATACGAGAAATTGCCGGTCACTTGATTCGTGTTAGTCCAACGTTGGAAGCGGGAGAGATCCGTCCCCGCGACGTTCAAGGTATAGGCCGGATTTCTTTCCTGATATATGGGATGCAGATAACGCGGATCAGCCGCGTCATCAAACAAGAAGTGCTGATACTCGCTGAAGGTGTTGGTGGCGGCCAGCTCATAGAACATCGCCGCGTTCAGCGCGTGATTCATCTTCAGCAAATTCGTCCGGCCGTCGCGATAGCGGCGCAGAATACCGTCCGGAATATATTTCCAATCGTGCGAATAATCCTTATAGGCGCGTCCGCTGTAAAACGTGGAATAGCTCAGCTTGATGCGATCCGTCAGCGGATACGTCAATTTGAGATTCGCCCATTTCTCGAGATTGTAGTTCATAGCCGCATAGGATTCATCACCCGTGCGATCAATATATGAAGAGTCGGGATCATTGGGCATGAACACCTGCCATCTCCGCTGCCCGTACAGCCAGCCGTCATCATCCAAATAGCGCAAGCTCCCGTAAAAAGAGAGCTTGTCAATAAATGGCACAGGGCCGTAAAGAGTCGCGTTGTAATCTTGAATGTCCATCGGCGACACATGGTCAATATTCATCCACGTGTCCTCATGCCCGGAAACATAATCACCGAATTCCGAAGAGACCGTGCCGTGATAGTCCAGTGCGCCTTCTTTGGTGACGATATTCACGACACCCGACATCGCCTGACCGTATTCGGCGTTGAACGTGCCGCTGATGACCTGCAGCTCCTGCACCACGTTGTTGTCAACCTGCGTCCCCTGGCTGTTGTCATAAGCGTCGGTCACCGAAATCCCGTCCACCAGATACATGACCTCGCTTGAGCGTCCACCGCGAAAATGTCCGTCTACCACACCGGCCTGAATCTCAATCACCTGCCCAAGATTCGTCACCGGCAAGGCTTGAATATCCGAGGCTCCGACCGTGGACGTTGCAAACGTTCGGTCAGCTTCAATGAGTTTACGCTCGGCGGTAATCACAACTTCGCTGGTGGTTACGGCCTCAACCCCCAAAGAGAAATTAGCGGTGGTGGTCTGGTCGGTGATCACCCGCAACCCCACGAGCTTCTCAGACGCGTACCCGATCGCGGTAATCTGCAACGTTACATCGCCCGGTGGGACATTGAGAATGAAGTAGTCACCGTTGACATCAGCCGCCGCACCCAACGATGTTCCCTCAATCTGAACTGCCGCTCCGATGACCGGATCTCCGTTTTCACCGTCAGTGACCCTCCCGGCGATCTTTCCGGTCGTACCAGCAAAAACAGCCGAGCACATGACTAGTAATAGACACACCCCGGCCGTTCCACCTCGGAAACTCCGAATTCCCAACCACATATGTAAGCCTCTGAACTATCCGCTCGCCAAGAACGACATGGCATTATTCCCTTATCTTATTCGTACCCATAAGTTAAGGTAGAGCTTTATGTTTGTCAAGCGTATACGTTACATTTCTAAACATTCGCTCCGGGAAGTCCTTACCAAAGAGTGAAACAAGTCACGATTACGCCTCGTTTTGTCTGTTTGCATATTGGATCAAGTCGTGCATATTTGCCAGAACTGCCATATATTAGAGAAAACTGCAATGAACCAGCGGAATTGAGACTATGCGCCATTTCGGGGCAGTCGCCCTTCTCCTAATATGTGCCTCTCTCGCTTCGGGCCAGACCTTCAACGATTTTCTGACGCGGGTAAACACGGCGCCCCAGCCGGAGCGCCCTGCAATCGTGGATAGTTTTCTGGCTGCGTTGCCCGGCTTTCCCTTTATCGAGCCGACCTATAGCGTCCACTTCCTATATAGAGGAAGCGCCAACACTGCCACCGTCGCGGGAGACATGAACGGCTGGAATCCCAGTGCCGAAGCCATGAGCCAGATTTCCGGAACTGACCTCTGGTACCGGAGCCGGGTATTCGAGGCCGATGCCCGCTTGGATTACAAGTTTGTCCTGAACGGCTCGAACTGGATTCTGGATCCGCGCAATCCCTACACAGTTCAGGGAGGATTCGGTCCCAACTCGGAACTCCGGATGCCCCACTTTGTCCTGCCTCCCGAAATTGAGTACTATCCCGAGATTGGCCACGGCAGCCTGCGGGATACAATGTTCGCCAGCCAGAATCTGGGCAACACCCGCCGCGTCCGGATTTACACACCACCGGACTACGACCCGAACGGCCCCTGCTATTCGCTTCTGCTGGTGCATGATGGCCTCGAATATATCACCCTCGCCCGCTCCGAGCGAATACTGGACTACCTGATTCATCACAATCAGATCGATCCGTTGATCGCAGTCTTCGTCCCGCCGGTCAACCGGACTCCGGAATATGCCGGAAATCAGCAGGCAGCTTTTGGCCGATTCATCACCGAGGAACTCATCACCTGGGTGGATTCAGAGTATAACACCTGCCCGGATCCAAGCCGACGCGGCACAGTCGGAGCCTCAAATGGCGCCAACATCGCTCTTTGGCTGAGCGTTACTTATCCCCATATTTTTGGACAAGTCGGAGCACAATCCCCCAACGTCCAACAGTCTATCAGTGACACCCTGACCGCTCGGGATGATCTCGGTTTGAGATTTTACGCCGATATCGGAACCTATGACATTCCAGTTTTGATTCCACTTGCGCAGAACCTATTACAAATCCTCCAGAATCAACAATATCCATTCTTCTTTCAGAACCTGAATGATGGCCACAGTTGGGGCAACTGGCGAGCGCATCTGGACGAGTGCTTGATTTATCTTTTTCCCTCGTCCGTACCCACAAGCCCGGGCCGGACACAGATTCCCACCTCACCAAAACTTGCACAGAACTATCCAAACCCATTTAACCCAGCAACTAAAGTAGTATTCGAGCTGGATAAGCGGCAGTTCGTCCGTCTCACGATCTTTGACATTCAGGGGCGTGAAGTAGATACTCTGGCCAACGCTGTTCTGGCTGCCGGGAGATATGAAATGGACTTTAACGGCGCAAACCTGCCGTCCGGAATCTATCTCGCTCGCCTAAGTGCAGGTGCCACGACCGAGACCATCAAGATGATCTTGTTAAAATAATTTCACGTTAAGGAGAACTGTCGATGAGATTGATATTTATAGCTTTGTTGCTTAGTTTGCCCGTAATGGCGGCAGACTCTCAACCCAATGAACTAAACTCAAAGCCCTATGCCTATCCCCTCCCAGGCTGCTTAACCTGCGGCGATAGACTGGACGAGCACACCGTCAAGCTCTTTCATGCTGACAGAGAACTGAAATTCTGCTGTATTGAATGCGTTGCACATTATACAACTTCACCAGAAGCATATGTATCCTTCCTCGAAGAACAGATCCGAAAAGCTCAACGCGACAACTACCCTCTCTCAACATGTTTGGTATCCAATCACGAGCTAGGTTCCATGGGCGACCCCATTGAATACGTTTCCGGCAATACCTTAATCAAGTTCTGTTGCGTAGCTTGTGTTGAAGAATTTGAGAAAAATAGGGAGCAAATGCTGAATAAACTTAATGATGCGAAGTTAGGCAAGCCCAGCGACTCCCAGCCAAAGAAAGAGCACTAAGCCAGAAGTCAATTTTTCCAATTTTCCGAAAGTAAGATTTTACGATTCTTGTCACGGTTGACTTGCTCACAAAACTTTCACACACTTCGAGTACTTTTGAGAGTTCAAAACCTCACACTGTCCTATGAGTAAACTGCCGCAGCATAGTGTACTGATCGTAGAAGATGAGCACGATATTCGGGACTTATTGGAGTATAATTTGGCGCGTGACGGCTTCACAGTGCGAGCCGTCGGAACCGGAGAACAGGCCCTGGCCGAAGTCAGTAAGCTGCCGCCTGATCTCATTCTACTCGATCTGATGCTGCCCGGAATCGATGGACTTCAGGTCTGCCGCCGGCTGAAATCCGATGCCGCCACGGCCAATATCCCCATCCTGATGTTGACCGCGAAAGCCGAGGAGAACGATGTGGTCACGGGCTTGGAACTTGGCGCGGACGATTATATTGCCAAGCCCTTCAGCCCGAAAGTCGTCGTCGCCAGAGCGCGAGCCGTCCTGCGCCGCATGACGGAACCCGTATACAACGAGGACGAAGTGCTGAATTTCAATCAACTCACGCTCCACCCGGGTCGCCACGAAGTTCACCTCGCAGGCACCCCAATCGAGTTGACCATTTCCGAGTTTCGCATCCTCCATCATATGGCCCGTCGGCCGGGCTGGGTCTTTTCCCGCTATCAGTTAGTAGATGCCGTTCACGGAGAAAATCACTCAGTTTCCGACCGTTCCGTGGACGTGATGATTGTGGGACTCCGCCGTAAGCTGCAAGAGTGCGGTAACTTAATAGAAACTGTTCGTGGAGTCGGCTATCGCTTCCGTCCCTAACACAACGGAACAAGCGACTGACGCAACGACAATGTAATGGCTCGCCAAAAGCCCCTATTTAGCAGACTATTTATCCCCTATGTCGCGGTGGCCATCGCGACCATAGTTCTTTTACTCATTTTTGTCGGCACCGCCTTCCGGCGCGCAGAGTTGCAGCAGCTTGAGGAGAGCATTAGCCACCGGGTAAATCTGATTCTCCCGCACGTTGCGCAAGAGTTTACCAGATCCACGCCGGAAGTCTTAGACAACCTGCTTCGCGAACATGCGAAAGCAGGTTTCTTGCGTTTAACCCTGATCGATCGCGAGGGGAAAGTCTTAGCCGAAACCGACACCGTGGCCTCAGCCCTGCCCAATCTCCAGAACCGGCCGGAGATACTTCCTGCTTTGCTGGGCCGCCGGGGTGCTTCGATTCGCCGCAGTCCCGAGTTTGACATGACCTATTCCTATGTGGCGGAGCCGATCATCCGCAATGGTGCTGTAATCGGTGTCCTGCGCGGCGGTGAGCGCGTGATTGCCTCACGTTGGGAGTTGCTGAAACGCACTGGTGGATTGATCGCCATCTCGATTTTTCTGGTGGGACTTGGAGTCGTCCTAATCTTCTTTGTCGTGCGGCGCGTAACAATTCCGATTGAAACTCTGCGGCGCGGAGCCTCCCGCTTCTCAAAAGGCAAACTTGACGAGCGGCTGGATGAGCCGGACACAAAAGAGTTGGCTTCCTTAAGCCGCGCCCTGAATCATATGGCCGCCCAGCTCGAAGACCGCATTCACACCGTCGAGCGTCAACGCGAAGAACAGGAAGCCGTGCTGGCCGCCATGCTCGAAGGAGTCTTAGCCGTGGATCGCAACGGTCAGGTCATCATGCTCAACAGCGCGGCGGCCAAGCTCTTTGATGTGGATCGAGATCGCGTCAAAGGCCGCATGATTGAAGAGGCGATTCGCAGCACGGATATTCATCAATTTGTGCACTTCACCTTGAAAGCCGCCCAACCGGTCGAGCGCGAAATCATTCGCTACGACATCCAAGAGCGAATCCTCAGACTGCGCGGGACACCCATTCTTGAGGCTGGCGCCGTCGTCGGCGTGGTCGTCGTGATTAACGACGTGACTAAAGTGCGCAGGCTCGAAGCGACCCGCCGCGAGTTCGTCGCCAACGCCAGCCACGAACTTAAAACTCCCGTGACGGCGATCACAGGGTCCATCGAAACCTTGCGCGAAGGAGCCATCAATCATCCGCGCGACGCCCAGCGTTTTCTCGACATCATGTCGCGTCAGGCGGCCTATTTGCAATCCATTATCGAAGATCTGTTAAGTCTTGCGCGCATAGAGCAAATCGCCGACTCCAATAAACTCGCGGCTGAGCCTCAAGCTGTTCTGCCCATGCTGCAGGATGCCATTGAGGCCACGTCCACAGCCGCCGAATCACGCGGACAACAAGTAGAGCTGAACTGTCCCGCCGACTTAACTGTCACCATCAATGGATTCCTGATCCGACAAGCAGTCATTAACTTGATTGACAACGCGTGCAAATACAGTCCGGAGGGCACACGCATTAATGTCAGCGCGCAAATCGAAAATCAGCAGCTTGTGATCTCCGTGGAAGATCATGGCCCGGGCATCGCGGAGTCGCATGTCGCGCGCATCTTCGAGCGCTTCTACCGCGTGGAAACTTCGCGCAATCGAAACTTCGGCGGCACAGGCTTGGGTCTCGCCATCGTCAAACACGCGGCCCTTGCCCACGGCGGCACAGCGGACGTCGAAACACAATTAGGCAAAGGCAGCAGATTCTCCATCCGTTTGCCCATCTCTTAAAACCGCGTTACACTCAAAAAAAAACAGCCCCTGCAATCACTTTGCAGGGGCATTTTAGTGGAGACGGCGGGAATCGAATAATCAGTCACTTTTCTGAATATTGCCCTAAAAGAAAAAGAAACAGCCCCTTAACAGGGGCTGTTTTCATCTTGAGATTCTACCTAAGTTCAGTATTTAGCATTCGGCTCTATGCGGTTTTAGCACACTTTTAGCACACCGATTTGCACGTTTGCAGGCCTGTGACGGCCAGCCTTGTGACCTAGGTCACGCAGCCGCGTCGCTATCGGGCTGCCCTAGGGAAGGTAATCAGAACGTCCGCTTCCCGAAGCATTGGAATGATCTGCGCCGGCCGAAATCGTGCCTTCGCCATCGCCACATTCGGTTTACTTAATACACCACTCTCTGACTTTCAAAGTGGTACAGTGTTCGGGGGCTAGATCAAGCCGCATGAGGCGCTTTTGCGACTGGAACCAGTAACGGCACTGCATCCCGAAGTACCACTAAACATACTCGGCATGGCTGTAATTCCTACCTTGAATGATTCCTGCACCCATGACAGGAAATCACTAACAAGATTGTTTTCATGATTCGTTCTTACTCCTCGTCCGGCAGGCGGTAGCACATGAAACTTCAGCGGAATAACAGCGGCTACCCTACCAAGATAGTGGAATCGTCTGCCAATGTAAACTAAGGCGTGCCGAGTATCCCTATTGAAGTGCTCCTTCCTAAACTGCAAACTAGCTTCAGGGTCTCGTTTCCATACACCTCGTTCACCTCTCCAATATATGTTATCACCGACTCGCTGCCGGGCAGTTCCATTATGCTTGGGCTTCTTGCGCTGGAAGCGTTTGTCATTGTAATATTGATCCAAGTCTAGCACCTCATCAACTCGCATGCAATAGACGAGCTTGTTACTTGACGCTCTGTCGGTAAATCCCGCAATCCAGTCACCGGCACTTAGCTTGATCCCCATATGATTAGGCGTACATAGCGCAAGTGTGCAGTACCCGTAGAACGGATTAGGAGCTAGTCCCTTGTCTCGTTTAACTATGTAAGTGCAGAAGCGCATGATTAGATATTACAAAAATAGAAAAGGGGTTCGGCCACAATAATTTGGAATGCTATCAAAGTTGAAGCTTGACAAATCGTTGTCATACAATCGACATCATATCAGACGACCGGGATCACGGTGTTTCCAGTGGTCATGAAGATCGCTCCATTTGGAGGAGTGATTCCCAAGTCTTCCAGCTTGTCGCGGATGCACTAGCGGCAAATGTAGCAATGAACGACCATCTATTTCGATTTTGTATGTGTTGCCATAGGTAGTGTACTCATTTAGGCTCGTTCGGTGGGACTGATCAAATCTTGAAGTAAATAGGCGCAACGGGTCATCACCAAGAGTAATCAAAATGTCAGCACCAGACAAAACAAGCTCAGCTACTATCTCATAAACTCGTTCAACAGTTGTTTCAAACTTTGTAGATAGTTTTCTGATATTCGCAACTGGCCATCCTTTCTCAACTGCAAGATTGTTGTATGTATCGTGGATACGCTTTTCCTGATTACTCCCAGGCCTCACGTGGAAGAAAGGTAACAAGTCGGAAAGCCATACTTGTGACCGTTTTAGAAGAAGTGGTGCGAGGAAATGCTTGTCGAGAGCCTTTCCTGACTCGCCATTAAGATGTGATGGCTTGAGCTTCCCAGCATTATTAGGAACTATAATTCTTTCTATTATCAAATCTTGGTTTGATCCATTCCAGAATATCTCAGGCTCGCTACACACAGCCAATGACTTAACTAATTCCCTTCCATTTGCTCCTATCCATCGAGCGTGTACTGCACTAGCATAAACTCCTAGTATAAATACGCTCTTCGGAGAATCATCAGCTTGCCTAACTTCTACAACTGCTTTTCCAAAAGGGAAGACACCTAAGTCCTTATACATTTAATGCCTGCTCCCAATTCATAACATCATCAAGCCAGACGGTTTTTACAGCATTATACATTAGTTGCTGTCGGGCCCCCCACTTATCGCTTGGAAAGGCACCGCTAGAATCAGGATCCACCCTCTCAAATGCAAAATTGTCAGGTACCTTTCGTTTGTCCACAATATCTAGATGGCCAACCATTAGTTCATTCCAGATAAAGTTACTCGTGCGATATCGCTCCATTTTCATCCTATATGATTCATTATTGCTGCTTTCGTTCTGACGGTCTTTTAGGAGTAGAACCAAGCCCAGTTGATTCCGAACAGTATTAAAGTGCTGTTCGTCAAATATGCCATTAACATCCCTGAATTGGTCGAAGTTTTTCTCGTTTCGCGCATAGATATGCTCAAGATGCATGCCATAAATCTTTCGTGTACTCTTGTTGAAGTGGTCTTCCAAATCCTGCAAAGATCCTAGCGTCGTGTACGAAGGCTTGTCCAAGTGTTCTGCCAAGTAGCGGTCGACGCGCAACAGCACATACTTACTGAAATTAGTCCAGCGATTCCTAATGGCTCTAAACCGCTCATACTGGAAAATATCGGCAACATTATTTACGTCATCTGGAGCGATAGTTTCACTTTCAACGAGTGCTTCTATCAAGGTACTATCGAACACGTGGATTGCGTCAAGCATAGATACATTACGAATTCGCCTATTCAATTTGTAGATATAACGCTGGAAGACGTTACTGTCATATACATCAAGCAATCGGAGCACAGAGTGGAGTTGGTCAAACTTCCGCGCAATCCCTGTGACTTTTGTATCGCGACTTGGATCATTCAGAATCACCGAGGACATTATCAAGAGGTACTGCTGATTCTGATCAAGAAGCTTGTTGTAAATCAGAAATTCATCAAAGTAGCCGGTGCGTAAATCGAGGTACAATTCCGCGAAATACTTTATCTCATTGACAATCTTGTCGTAAAGAATGCGGGTGTCGGAGAAATTGCCAAAGTACTTGGAAATGTCTTTGTTCCGATATATTTCGTAGTGATAGTCGTTTTCGTACTTGACGTAATCCGCTTCGCTTTCAGCAAATTTGGCACGAAAGTACGTTTGAAAGAACATATCAAGTGTGATCTTTGAATCAGTACTATTTTTGACATCGGAAGCGAAGTATCTGTTTTGAAGGTCAGTCCATACCTTGTTGGCATGTTCCTTCTCAACAGGTGGAAGATTGCCTAGCAACTTACCCTTCAATATCTCATAAGGCTTGAGTCCAAGTCCACGGTCGTTGACAACTTCAAAAATTGTTGCAACATGCTGTTGTCGTTCTATCTTGATCTCTACAATTGATACTCGGTCAAGAAGAAAGAAAATGTAGTGTGTGAGTTTTGATAAGTCCCACTCTTGCTTACTATCGCCATCAATCTTGAAATAGACGTCAAACTGTTGACTTACGAATGTGTAATTCTCATTAATCCGATTTTGTGTCTCGTCGCAGGGATTGACAAGTGCATTGTCTATCAGCCCGCGAAAGGCTGCCTCGCGATTTTCATTATAGACTTTGAAGCGACTCGCATCGCCGAAATCATCAGTTTCGAAGATCAAACGTTCAAGGCTTTTGCTTGAAAATGTCTTGGTGGATGCGTTTTCACCAACTTCTATTTCAGCGAGAATAGACCGAAGCTTTATCAGCATTAGCAAGATGGTTGTAAGTCGTTGTTGACCGTCAACAATAGCCGTTGTCGAATTGGTGCTGTGGGTCAAATAGGTGTTAAGAAAATATGGCTCGAAGCGCTTGAGAACATCCTTATAGATTTCCTTAGGATCCGTTTCAAGGCGCTGATGTTGTTCGAAACGAATCTGAAGGTCATTCAGCAACGTGTCGACATTGTCCTTATCCCACCGATACTCCCGTTGATAGATGTCAATATGGTACGCCTTTGAAGTACCAAAAACATCGCGAACATGCTGATCTATTGATGTGATTACATTACGGACGGTAGTTTCATCGGACATTCAGAATCTCCCTTTCTTGAATGATTAGTTGCTTTGCAGCAATAGGACCTATCAAAAATGCGATTTTTGCAGTCGATTCGCGACAGATGGACCAGCAGGTAAGGGACCGGCATGGTTGAGTAGGCTAGGTTGGTCTGCCCATATTTCTGTACCAGTTGTAGGATTAATGGTACAGTGTTCGGGGGCTAGATCAATCTTACTCATAGTTAATGGTGTTCACATCGACTTCATATTGAGCGCTCGAAGCACTCTGACCATCGCCTCCGTATCCCGTCTGCAGTATTCCCAAAGCTGGTTCCAAATCACCTGGGCCGAATTTTCTTCCGACTTGGCAAGTTCGATCATCTCCATGTACTTCAGCGATGCGGTTGTACCATCCGCAATTTCAAGATCATCGTATCCAAGATCCGGAACCAAAGCAGGCAGGACGTTCTTGATGGAAAAGCTGCCGTTGAAATCCGGATGGTAGACATTGGTCTTGACAATGGCGCACAGGTCAACGAGTCGGTTAATGACCGCATTCAGACGGTCTGCATATTCAGGAAGTTCATCTGCAAGCGCATTGAGTACCCGTTTCTCGTACGCTGTATACATTAGGACTGGCGCGTCTGGATGCTGTTCAAGGACATCAAGCATATGCTCGGTGAGCAACAGCCTTGGATCCGAATCTTCCGAATGCAGATAGCCAAAGTGCTGCGCAGGACGCCGTTCAGATTCTTCAAGATGCACTGAGTACTGGAACGGCAGCGCCTGAAATGGCCGCGTACCTTTGAATCTGGGAAGCGCAGGCATGAAGGTCTCGAAGTCAAGATGATATCTTGGATATCCTATCGCAGCCAAATCTCCAGCCAATGTCGGTTCAACCACGCACTGTCCAGTCTCTTCGGCCTTCAGCATGCGCTGCTGGGAGCAACTTAGGGTCAAACTACTGGCGGCAAGATCGTCCAATGTGTTGATTCCCTGTGCAATAAGACTCTCAAGCTTTGCTGGACCTATGCCTGGCAACATCATCAATGGATGCGGCTCTGGCACATCACAGGCACTGCCAAGGAAAGGGCAGTCGTAGGGGTCTGTGCATTGATCGCCTGGTTTGATCTGTGGCGGTATTGTCGACGTGGCGATTTCTAGTCCCTCAGAAATCATGTCTTCAACTGGAATCTCAAGATCAAACGCTTCATCTAAGCACTCAAATCGGCTAAAGAGTCTATTGACGTCATACTTCTTCCCATCATAGACATATTCGCTGTTTAGATGAACGACACCGATCTTATCAAAACTGCAGTCGCTCCCGTATGCCTCCATCGACTTCCTCAGTACATGCGCCTGAATTGCAACGTCCAGCACATGGTACTCCTTTGGGTTGACGACGCTCTTGACCTCCCAGAGCTGCCATCCATCGTTCCCTTGAACAAGAATATCGCAGCGTACGCGGGTCCGCCGATACTCGAACGCCGGTTCAAACAGTGCCGGATTGGACTTGTCGGCCAATGCTTCGTCGGTCTGTTTCTTCGCCTTGGTGAAATCCCAGTACTCAGCGTCTATCAGCCTTCCCTTAGGATAAAGATCACGAGCCAGTTCTCCAACTTCCGTACCAGCGTCAAATCTCGCTTGTGCTTCAGCAGACGGCTCTTGCATCAGATCGCGTCGGTGCACCTCATTCCAAAGTCTTAAGGGGCACTGATGCAGCGCCATAAGTCTTGACTTAGAAAGATATCGATGGACGTTACTCGATGGCATCTTGACTCCGACTGCTGTCAACTAACGACTGTGACTCGATTGCTGTATCGGAATCAATGGCTGCTAGAGATTGTCTCATATCCGAACAGGTCGAGGCAAAGCATGAATTTGATCCTTGGGCGATATCAAACTGCCTCATCCTCAGCTGCAATGTCCTCCTGCTGATTCCAAGCGCTTTTGCACATTTGGTCACATTCCATGAGTACATTTGAAGTGCTGTCGATAGGTATCGCTGGCAGAATAACCTCGTGGCCGCTTTGTAGTTAATCGGAACAGACTTAAGGTCTATCACGATCTTGCGGCCGGGCTTTGGGGTGGGAGATGTTGTCTTCATGGCTGAAAAATACCAGCCAGAGCGACAACTCATGTCGTGCTATTTGTAACTCTTCAGAGTTTCTCTAAGGGTCCGTTTGATTCTATCTTGCAGCTTCTTGGGCGACTGCACGACTCCGTACTTCCCCCATCGTAGAATCCAAGCTATCAGTTCTTCAGTGATACCGACTTTCATCGTCAACACGATATCGCCGGATTTGAGTTCTCGGATCGATTGACTGTGATGCCAGACACGTCCTTCAATCGATGGACGAACAAGCTTGGCAAACTTGATTTTCACAGTAGCAGGTTTGTCCGACCAGATGCCGAACTTGTCCTTCATAAACTCTTTCAAACTGAACTTGGGATCACGCTCGAAGACATCATCCGTTGCCGTAATCTCTTCGATGCGCGGCAGCGACAGATAGATGTACGACTTATGATAAGGTTGAAAGACAACGGCGTAGAGCGATCCAGAGTGTAAAATCAAGCTGTAAGGATGTATCTGATATGTCTTGCCTTTGTACTTCACCCAGCAGACTCTTCGCGCTAAAAGCGCTTTGAACAGGTCCATTAGGACGTGGCTGAATGGCTTGATGTCGACTCGGCCAGCTTCGTGATACGAGAAAGTTTCATTAACATCCCAGAACGCTGATGCGATCTCTACCCCGTCGGGTGGCACGAGCTGCTCCATGCGTTCAAAGACACGCTTAATATTGTCGCCTATCTTTGTCCCTTGAAACAGCTCCTTGAACTGTCCTAGCAGAATGCCGGCCAGCAAATCGTCCGGCTCCAACATCATCGGCACAAAATCAAATTCCCGCTGCAATCTGTAATACCGGACTCCGTGAGCTCCGGTTTCAAATCGCAACGGGATATTCGCGCCTTCGATAGAATTCAACATCCGCTGAATTGACCGCTTATCGACCTGCCTGTCGAGCAGATCATGCAATTCAGCAACGGTGACTCGGTCGTGAGTCATCAATCGCTGAAGAATGCGCAATGCGCGTTGGAGGTGGTTTAGGTCAGACATCAGTCTGTGTGAGAATTTGCCGCACTGCCTCGACAAGTCCGTAATGCATGGCCGGTTTTATCGCAGGTGGCAAGCGAGGGAAGTAAGTGTAGTGCGGATAATCAACTACCGGAATTCCAATTCGCCGCGACAAATACCATCTGACTCCGCGCGCGGTGACGTTAGTTTGCTGGGACTCCGCCGCTATCCTAGTCCGGTATGCATCAAATGTCCCTCCGCATATAACAATCGAGGGACGATACAAAGAAATCTGCGAGAGTATCAAGTCTTTCGTGCGTTCAATTTCCGGGAATAATAATTCAATCTGCGTGCTGCCTGCGCCTCCCGATTTTTTGATGTTAACGACTGCAATCTTCCTGAATTGATTCGCTCGCCCTTCCACATTGTGCTGACACAAATCTGCTTCTAGGACAGGCCAAGGAAGCAGTATTCCATCAGTTGTGGTGATGTCGTGAGTCCAGCGTGCTATCACTTCCCAACTTTTATATCCACGTGTCTTGTTCGGGTGCCAACCACCTTCTCCGAGCCACACCGCGAGGTTCCATTCCGCTCGCTCAGTAACACGTCCGACAGCGTTTGTCCGAGGTGGGTCATTCGGCTCTTTCAATAGGAAAAGCAGCTTGGGATGACTACCTGCATAAGTGGAATAGTGCACGACGCCGTCTTCAATGAACTGGCCATCAGAACAAAACTCTGTTTGCCGGCTTCTCCATTCGGTAAACAACTCGCGTTCTTTCTCGTACATGTCTGCGGGAAGGCCGCGAGTGATGTTTGGTTCGTTCTCCATCAGATTCTCATGATATCAAATGTGCGACCGGTTGGTCGGCCCAATTACCTGTACCAGTCTCGAAGATGCAATCTCTAACTCTGAAGCCGTAGATAGCACCCGGCAAGTTGAACGCCCTGGTCGCATTGTAGTGCATGTGCGACCGAACTCGATGTGGACTTTCAAGATTGGGCGGAATGACACAGGGCATCTATCGCTACACAGTCGTCGCAACCAGATCGCCCACCCGGTACGGTCCCACCGTCGTAGATTGCTTTTGCCCGTGCAAGTAAAGGAGGAATCAGTGTGTCAGGCTTCAAGTCTATTTCGTGAATCCCAGCAACGAATTCCATGCTGAAACGGTCGTCCTGTACAAGCTTTTTAACCATATCTGAGGGGATGGAGTTTACTGGCTCATAGTATACAAGTGCAAGACCCCGGATTGGCGACATACCTATTGATTCCGCAATTAATGCATAGCCATTCAGTTGCACTTGGTAGGTTGGCATCAGGCTGTCCTGATTCCCCGTGTATCTTGCAGTCTTGTAGTCGAGAATGAAATAGCCTCCATCCTTCACAGAAAGCACTTCGTCCGGCACGCCAGTTAACTTGACATCGTTGTCTTTATCATAATAGAAGAATGTCCCGCGCCCCGGTACGCTGGCTACTGAACTGAATTCGCCTAAACAATCCAGCCAAGTGGGTGCACATCCATGCTTCTTGAACCACTCAGCTGTGACTTTCTTGCTATAGCTGTCAATTGTGCTAAAGATCCCCGGAAAGATCTGGAATGGTAGTTTCTTGACGTGCCTTTGAATCCAGAAACACCTAGGGCAGAATTCTGGCTGAGCAAGTTTGCCCAAGTCCTTAGCGGAGATTTGGAGTGTCATTAAAATTAGTTCTAAAATTCGAATCCGCATGCATCATTCTGAACATGACTGCTTGGTCGACTTCTTTGTGAAATAATAGGCAATAGGTTTATACTTCTAAACGTCAAGTCTACCAAGTCATATATTAGTCTAACACGTGCACCACACGGGATCAAGCGACGGCCAACAACGTGAACCAAGACATGAAATCGGGGTAGCAAGAGGTTGACATTAAGGAGAAATTGTCCGAGTTGCTTAACCGAAAATTGAGTCGGCCAATCACGCATTTGAACATAGTTCTGGTCATTTTGCGTCAATTTCGCCACGAGGAAGCAGTTCTTATTAGGACAAAGGTACTAAATTCTCGTGCAGGGGTAGCCAGCTTTCTTAATAAACTGGCTAAGGTATGAACCCTTGGACGCCGAATTAATCAAACCGTCATAGACAGATTCGGGAACATTGTAGTACTGATAAACACTTCCATTCAGGAACTCGATTTCAAGAGTTGAAGTTTCCAAGTCATAGCCAATCGATGCAATATTACTTGACTGAACAGGAATTCGTTCCATTTTATAGTCCTTTCTCATCAGTGTTATCAAGAGGTACCGAAGGTATTCGCCGCTGACGCCATCCGGTGACTGATACATCAAAAGCTGGTTTGTCGATTCTTGGCTTTCGCCAGTTGCTAGCAACCGGTGGATCATCACTTGTAGGCCTCGGTTCAATGAGCGGCAGTCGAATTCGGCTTGGTATCTGCATTGCTTCGCCAAGAATGATTGCTTCACCTGTTCTGAGAGCTGGTAGAAGCTCGATCAATCCAACGAGAGAATCTGGAACCGCTGACTTTACATGCCCTTGATCGCCACTATTTGATAGCCTTAGCGTGATAAAGGATCCACATTGTGACAAGATAGTCTCGTCTAGTTCTGATGGCCTCTGACTGACAATAACTGCTCCTACTCCGTATTTTCTCCCTTCTTTCAGAATGCGCCTTACCGAACGTGATGCGTATCCTGTAACGAATTGTGATGTTTCGCCCCTTGGCAAGTAAGAATGGGCTTCCTCAAACACAACCAGCAAAGGCTGCTGCCTGCCGATTCCAGGGATATCTCTTCCCCAGAACATTCCTTCGAATAGTATTCTAGACATGGCGCCAACAACTAAATCGATTATTTCAGACGGCACACCGCCAAGATCGAGAATTGTGATGTTGTGCTCGTGATTGATCCATTCGAACAATAGGTCATTTAGGTCTTTCGTCGATCCATCGTAGTCATTGAGCGAAAGGAGAAAATCAAAACGCTTGTCTTTCAAACGGCCTAGCATTCTGTTAGAATATGCACCCATTATTGGCTGTTGCTGAGGTCTAAACGGAGCAGAACTACCTAGTCCGACTGGTTCGAAAGTTGCGGACGTCAAGGATTCTGCATCACCTTCCACAACCAAAGCTTCATTGGACCTTGCTGAATCTGAATATGTAACCCGTTGCTGTCGGTCAAAAAAGTACCATAGTTCTCTTAAGGAGAAGGGAATAGGTGAATCTGATGTGACAATGGAATCGTCTATGTTTCCGGCACGAAGGTTTTTGCAATTCTCCTTCTTCATTTCATATATCTTTTCTCGAAGAAGCAAATCTTGTTGCGACTCTGTTGAGCTTCTTCGGTCAACGAGAAACCATGCTAACTCATCAAATGAAAGAGCCCAATATGGTAGCAACAGAGGGTGAATCTTATCTCTTATTGAGAATACTCTGGCTGAGCCTTGAAATGATGCACTATATTCGCTATGCGGGTCTATAACAACAATTCGAGCGCTTGGATAAGAACCATCGGTCAGGGCTCTAAGAAGAGCAGCAACAGTATTCGATTTCCCACTACCGGTTGATCCCACGATTGCAACGTGCCGTGTAACAATCTTATCCAGATCAACGTAGGCAGTCAAACTCTCAGAGGCGGCATGTGTCCCGATAGCCACCATCGTACTACCTTTGCGCGCATAAATAACTGCTAGATCT
>CAZHAK010000002.1:0-242046 GCA_964530625.1 uncultured Alphaproteobacteria bacterium
GGCGCGTTGAATCAGTTCAAAGATAGAACCACCAGGAATTCTCGCCGCAACTTCGCCGAAGTTCAAGTTTCCTTCCAAGTCCAGGAAGTATTCAGGATGCAAAAGGCTGTTCTCGATTTCAAAAGTCTCGATTAACCTCTCAACTTCTTTGCGGATCTTCGGACGGTACTCTTCAAGCTTGGGTCCGGGCGGCAGTAGCTGTGAGTGTCCCAGGTGAATGTACTCGTTGATGTTCATGAAACGAATCTTACCGCTATGAACAAACACTTCACAAGAAAATTCTTGTCCCCGCAAATGGCTTTCGACCATGCACGGAAAAGCGTCGAGCGGAATTGCCGCAAGATCCTTTTCGTTGCGAATCATTCTGTGTCCGACGGAACCGGCGGCGCTGATGGGTTTCATATGCACCGGATCAAAGGTTTGCTCGTCGAGGTTGCCAAGGGCGGTGTTAACCCGCTTCAAGAAGCGTCGAACATCTTCCACGCGTTCCACTTCCTCAAATACTCCGACACGAATCCCAGCCATTTGCGCCTTTCGTTTCATCATCGCCTTGTCACGAAGCAGCAGGGAACGGTTAAACAGACGTGGCTTACCCATGAAACGCGAGTTCAGTGCGCCCGACCACTCCACCGTTTCCTCAAAGAGCGGCACGGCCAGCCGTACTCCCATAGCAGAAAGCGTGTCATACAGATCAGTAGAGTGCTCATTTATCCGATCGAAGTGCCACACCATGGCTTTGATTCCATCTTTCTTCAGTAACTCGTCATAACCCGGCGGAACCACAACAATGAAGTCATACCCAAGCTTTGTTGCAGCTTCAATAGATTCAAGGCAGTATCCCAAAAGCGCGATCATTCCCGAGCGTTTCCTGGCAACAGTCATAAGTACACATCCAGTCCCGATTAATTTTCTGAAGTCTCGTGGCGGCTCATCACCACAGAGAATAGTTAAATATATGTATATTATAAGGAAGGCTCGCTAAAGAGTCAAGTCGAGATTCTCGCAAACTATCCTAAACACATACAAAACAATAGAATAAAGTTCGAGTTGACAATGCGCCAATTTGGCAGGTGATTGTAAGTTCTTAATTTTGTATTTGAACTCCAGCTTTAAGACCGAAGCCAGAAAGCAAAGCAGAATCTAAATCCAGGACAGTATCACACCATGCGCTCCGGCCCAAGAGTGTCGCTCCGCACTTGCTTACTCAGACAAATCAAATGCGGCACAAAGAGATTCGCGAATTGCATGAATTCGCCCTTATTTTATACAGCCAGAGGCAGAGCAAGTGGGTCACATCATTCCATACCATTTGGGTCATAATCTAAGTCATTGCATTAACAGCAATGCACGAATTATGGACATACGACTGAAGATTTAATACTACTATTGATGCAGTTGACATGGCAGGTAAGACAACCTAAATTACTTGGATACAGGGAGTATGCCTATCTGAAGCAGTTTTGCACAGTGCAAGCGAGTAGTTTGTGATCCCATTGGGGGTCAGACGACTTGATGGACAGTTACCTATGTCACTTAAATCGTCTGCTTTGCCCTTCGCCCTGACAGCCCAAAGGCTCCCCACGTGGAGAAATGATATGAAAATGAAGATGTTTTTAGTTGTGTTATGTTGCGGTTTGGGCCAGTTAATATGGTCAGGCAATGCCTTGGGCGCGAGCAAGCCCGTCGCGCGTCAATTTGATGGGTCAGTTCAAGTCGTTCATTTTGAGACAATGCGTTCAGCTCGTCACCTCGATGATCCTGGCGACTATGTAAATTTTGATTCCACTTTGTATTTGGCAGGTCGCTACTTGCAGCGCTTTCAAGCAGACGTCACGGAGGACAATGCTGGCAATGGTGCAAACGGCATCAACGAATCCCCCGATGATCCTGATGATGGTGGATGGGACTGGGTTCTAAATTGGACAACGGATCCGCACGCCCACTCTGTAGCCGCGAGTCCAACAAACCTCTACGGCGTGACCGCACTTGGGGCCTATCATGCCTATATCAAGCAAGGCAACGACAGCTTGTGGACCCTTCTACTTGATGCGGCTACGGTCATGGTAGATGCCGGGCCGTCGTCAATTCGCTCTGCGTCCGACATGAAGTTTCTGATGCTGTTCGATGACCTCTATGACATTGAAGTCGGCCCGACGTCGGTATATGCCGATGCCGCGCGAGCAAAATATGATGGGCGCATAACAGCATACGGCTCAGCGTTGGCGTTGGCACAAACTATTAGGGACATTCGCGGAACAACACACGGCTATCCCAATGGCATCATCGGTTGGGACGTCGGTGCCTTTGCGGTTGTCGCGCAGATGCTGTTTGAAAGATACGGCGGAACCTATGATCAGGATGCGGACGATATTGCTGAAGTCTTGTATCAGGATTCATTTGCCGACAATCCTGGCTATTTTGACGTTGTAGATGATGCCGGCTGGGATCCGAATTACGCGAATGTAAACTACTGGTGGTACACTCTTGGTATCACGGGTCTCTTGGACGCTTTCTCGGCCAGCGGCTCACATAGTGCCGAAATTCCCGGATTGACTCAACGATTGCTTGATAGTCAGTACAGCGACGGCGCATTCAGCTATTGTTATGGCGCAAATGTCGATGACCAGGATTGGCAATCAACCGCGTATACCGTTGGCAGTCTCGATGCGCACGACCCCATCGCATTCAAAACAGAAATTAGAAACGGCACCTACTGGACCGCAGCAACTCAAGATGCGGGCGGTGGCTGGCTGTATTCAGGAGAAGATCACTACCCTGAAATCGGCGGAGAAAACACAGCAGCGCTGTCTCTCGGATCTCCAGCAGATACAGTTTACGTAAGCCAAACTTGGCTCAGCCAGGCGGACGTAGATGTTTACAATCAATCAAATGCTGCAAAGCTCGTATGGGGCTATTCCGCCTTTAACACAATAGGCGGCGCACTTCAAGGAGTGACAAGCCGGACAGTTTACGTCCTCGCCGGTGTCTATCTAACACAAGTTCATCCGAAAAAGTTCACGCACTTGTCGCTTATTGGCGCAGGTGTAGGAAATACAATTATTCGCGCGCCGAATACCACGATGCCGGATATCTACTTCGCAGGAGGCCCCAGCAGACCGGTTCTATTCATAGATAGCTGTACGGCACACGTTTCAAATCTAACAGTTGACGGCAATGGCCGCGGCAACAACAACTCGCGCATGATCGGTGTCGCATTCTGGAATTCCTCCGGTAGTCTGACGGATGTGGAAATCTTGAACGTCCGTGATACGCCGTTGAGTAGCTTCTCACAAGGCGTCGGAATTTCCATCAATCGCAACAACGGCGCTTCGCACGAAGTTGACTTAACGAATGTTTACATTGAAGGATTTCAGAAAAACGGCACGTCGTTCACCGGATTGGGAACCATAGTCAACTGCGACAATGTGACGGTAGTTGGTCTCGGGCCGTCGTCGACTATTGTTCAAAATGGCATTCAATACGGTAGCGGGGCGACGGGAGAAATTCATAATTCGTTGGTAAGTGGCATCGTTTGGGCGGGGTCTTCATTCATCGCATCGAGTATTCTGCTCTTCGAATCAAACCATGTGGACATTGACGAAAGCATTGTCACAAATTGCCAGGCGGGAATCTACAATTTAGACTCCGACTGCAGCGTGAATCGCAGCGAAATCACCGCGACGCCATCTGCCATCAACGCCGGTAAATTCGGGGTACGGCTCTATTCCGGTGCGGCAGCTTTGGCCTCACTTCCTGATCAGCCTGATGCATACGATGAAGCCGCAATGATTGACATAAGAGATCGCTCCCGATCGCTCGATGAGGACGAATCTGTAACGCTGAATGAAACAGTGATTACTGGCGCCGCATCTGCTGGAAGCTATGGCATTCTTGTCAATGTGGAGGGAGACAGCTTGGCGATCTCGATTACCAATTGCGACATCACCAACTGGAATCGCGGTATTGACTTGAACGCTTTGTACTCGGGCAAAATCTTTCCCGCGGTCATCGCCAACAATACGCTGACCAATTCGACGAACGCTTTTGACAACACGTCCAACCACTTTTGGGACAGCAACTGCTATTCAGACTACGCAAGTAATTTCGGTTACCCGGGCACATACGAAATCTCAGGCGCGCCACAATGGAACATCGACCAGAACCCCAACCCGAACGGCTGTTACGACGTCAATCTGCTTTTCGAAGAGGAGTTTGTCGGTTGCGCAGGCTCAGACTGTGATACAGCATACCTATGCATAACACTTGCCGATGTCAGCGTGCCCAATCTACAGTTAACGATTCAATTGCCTGCCGGATTTGCCGCGGGAGTGCCTCTGAGTGGGGGAATCGTTACGCCTTGGATGAATGCGGATTCGAATCTGATTCAGGCCTTTGCTATTAATTTGCCAAACGATCGGATTCAAGTGGACGCTGGCTTTCAGAATCCGGGCAGCACAGGCGATCTCAACAATTATGTGGCGCTGATTCCTGTCGTCAATATTTCTGCGGGAACCGGAACCCATCTGATTGCCGGAACAAGCTCCCTGTGGATTGACATCCTGGGCGGCGAACACACCAATGAATTTGGTCTTGGTACCTCAGCAATTCGTGTAGATTGCGCTCCGCCAAGTATTTCCGCGTTCACGAATCTGGCCACCTGCGCCTTTGGATCGGCATCGCAAACAGCCAACAGGTTAAGTGCTACGTTTACAGATGCTCTCTCAGACTTAGATTCCATCTGGGTTACCTTTGCGCCATCCGGCGGGACCTACACCGTCTACTCGGGCAGTTTAACGTCACCACAGACGTTGACATTTCCGTCGTTATCGGACACCGCGCAGTTTTATGCCCAGCTTGCCAACAATGCCTGCAACACACTAACGCTTCACTTGCGGGATTCGGAATGCAATATTGCGACGCCAATAAATATTGCCAACGTGGGACGTGATGAAACTCCGCCATCATTAGTCGTAGCAACCAGCATTCCTGCGAATTTCTGTTTCAACAACACCCCTGCGACTGCAAACTACGGCGGAGCGTGGTTAGACAACTATCTGAACATCACTTCACTGCGCGGCAACTTGCCGTGTAGTGCCATAACAGGATCGTTGATCTTAAGCCACACTGGCGTAGCAGATTTTGTCGTTTCACTGGACAAGACAAATTATCCGGTGAACGACACCGAAGCACTTGCGCTTTGGACGTGGATGCTCGGTATCCCCGGCTTCTCGACTTCAGACGGAGGAGCATTTACGATCAATGTCAAGACACTCGATTGCTCCGGAAGTGAGTCGGCAAGCCAACAATTCGCGATATGTGTGGACACACAACCGCCACAGAACTCCTTCACGGCCTTTGACGCACGCCCCGCACATCTCGGAGTTTGGCTTTACTGGTCATGGCAAGCAAGTGCCGATGCCCAAGAAATGCGCATCTATCGCAGCCCCATGTCCAATGAATACCCGGAATTCGCTAACGGGCTCTGGAACGATCCTGGCAATTACAATGTGTCAAACATTCCACCTACGGGTTGGACGCTGGTCATGACCCAGTCGGGAATCACAGGCGCAATCACGTCCGGACAGAGCTACGGTTCGCCTAACAATCGCGGCGACTCATACTCGCATGTGGTAGGTGCGGACACATTTTGGCTGGATGCGCAAACAGGGTGGAGCGACGGCGTCTCAAATTCCGCACTATTCCGCGACATCTATCGCTATGTGACATTTGTGAAAGATGCTGGCGGCAACTGGTCCATCGGTGACACCGTCGAAATACTTGAAAACGCCGACCGTTCGACTAACTACTGGTTAGGTGATTTCAGCACAGCGGACAGTCCCGGTGACTCGCTCTCGCGCGGAAGAGTAGATACGGATGATCTAGGTTTGATGTCGGCAGTCTACTTTACAAATGCGGGCGGCTACCGAGATATTGGACCGGTGGTCGTGGAGAACGGAAATGTCGGAAAGGGCATCCCGAACCCTGACGCGAGCGGCACCATCGATTTCGACGATTTGACGCCTTTCAGTTTCAATTTCCATTCAGTATCGCCAATAGGAATATCGGAAACGGAATTTGCCGTACGCCCGGATCCGACTCGTCAGCGGCCGTTCGCCCTGTTGGATGAGTCTCCCGGAGTGTCGTTCGTATTGTCATCTGACACAAGACTATTGTCGGGCAGTTTAATTGCTGTTACAATGTCACTAACCGGCAACGAGAGCCACATTGTGAAGGCTGTGGAAGCAGAGTTATCGTATGACCACACAGTATTGGATGTCGTGCAAGTCATCGACGGCAATGCCGTGTCACAGGATGGGACCGTATTCAAGAAAGCTGCCTTAAAAAGTGGTTGTGCTGGCAAGGTCGGCATGGTCGCGGCCTCCTGCGGCGGGGTGTCAACACTCGAAGGAAACACGATACTGGGCACAGTTACGTTCCGCGTAAAGGCTACCGCGGCAGATGACTGCGAGCTTGCTCTTTCTTCTGTGAAACTCTTGGATAATACCGGAACAATTCTGGAAATCGAGGGCGAGCAAATGACGTTACTTGCGTCGTCTGCAGTTCCCGCAGATTTTGCGCTTCATCAGAATTTCCCGAATCCCTTCAACTCGTCAACACTGATTGAATACGATTTGCCGATGGCAAGCGACGTGCAGCTAATCATATACAACACGACAGGGCAAGTTGTCGCGACAATTCTCGACAATCAACGGCCCGCAGGCTATCATCAAGTGCCATGGGATGCCGCGAACGTAGCGTCCGGTGTTTACATTTACCGCTTGAAGGCCGGGCCGTTCACTCAATCAAAGAAAATGATTCTGCTACGATAGCAGAACCAGATCCCATAGATTCAGATAAGAAAAGCCCCCGCAAACTCCGGGGGCTTTTACAATGATTGAGAAACACAAAACGATGCTATTCTACCAGCGCTTTCACATAATAAAGATGTTCTATACCGGTTCCCGTGCTATCAAGATACTGCGTTGTCGCAACCGTATCAATAGCCACATACGGCAGAATACTCGGCTGTTCTTCCGCGCGATAAATTACGTACACCGGCGGATCGGGTAGCGGGAATCCCCAAGTATTCATGGCCACAAGATTCCAACGCAAATGCGCCGCCGTTCCCGTCCAGAAAACAGTCAGACTTTCAGGCTCCGCCGGAATCGGATCACAGACAAAAATCCTGGGTGGAGTAAAATCTCCCGGAATAAACGATCCATTCGGTCTGCGCATACCAAAACTACCGGTCATAGGAATGTCACCGCACTCTCGCATCACCAGACCGAACTGAAAGACGGCCCCCGGCCCAGCCCAGTAGGTCGTCCCGAAAACCGTGGCTCCCACTTCGAGCCATGCAGGTGCCGCAACGATGTGATCTGCGTAACGAAAATCAAGGCCGGGCAAACCGGCAATCAAGGTGCTGGCTGTTGGCACAACGGCCAGATCTACGTCGTTGGTATCGTAAACCATATACACTGTAAATCCACGTACGGTATCGGACGCGGTGATATACGCAGTGAACAGGATCGTGTCGCCGATCGAGGCCACCGTCGTATCTGGTGTAAAGTACATCTCCGTAGCGTCGGAAAGTTGATTACCGCCCACCAGCAGGGTAAACATCAAAATTATTCGAAACGCGTAAGCCCGCATATTTCATCCTTCTTAAGAAACTAACCCCCGCCGCCACATAGTGGTGACGGCGGGGGTTCCCATCTGTCAAGTATCTAACGATTCCGAATTAGCGAATCAGAACCATTTTCTTCAGATCTGAGAAGTCGTTCACGTTGATGGTGTAGACATAAACACCGGACGCAAGACTTGAGGCGTCAAACGCAACCGTATGACTGCCTGCGTCAAGCGAACGATCCGCAACCGTAGCCACGATCTGGCCCAACGTGTTATACACCATGATCTTCACCTGGCCCGCTTCCTTCAGATCGAATTGGATATTCGTCGTCGGATTAAACGGGTTCGGATAGTTCTGGTACAGAGCGTAGTTCTCCGGCACCGCAGGCGTACCGAGGAGGGTGATTGTCTCGCCTTCAATTTCGATAATTTCACCTGCATTGTCAAACATGCTGACCGATTCGAGTGAAATATCGCATCCGGTGGTCATTTCAGCCTTGACACGGAACGTAACCGTGCCCAGCACGGCATTGCCGTCCAAAGTCGTCCAACCACCGCAGGAAGCCGCCACAAAGCCAATCTGGCCAGCCTCTCCGCCAACAGCGGAAACCTTTGCAAACAGCGTTCCTTCAGCCGTGACCGCCGAGCCGTCGGTGGTGCCGATAACTTCAAGCGCGGCCTCGTCGAAGCTCAGGCGAGCCTCCACAGCCTTGACCACCCGGCCTTCGTTACCGGTCAGGGTCACCATCACGGTAAATTCACTGCCCACAGCCAGCGCCGGGTCAGTTTCCATGCCCAGCGAAACCACAGGCGCTTCGTCCAAACGATTGAACGGACGAATCACCGTCGGGTCAGGCTGAATCGAGAATTCGGTGGCAAATGTACCAACCGGCGACACCATGCCGTAGTTGAAGCTAAAGGGCACGAGGTCAAAGAAGTTGATCGTCGCCGCCGGATCGGGAGTAGGAATGCCTTTGCCGATGTTTCCGTTCTCAACGATAGTTGGACCGATGTTGCGATAGTCAGCAGGTGCTTGTGAAGTGAAGTAGACTGCCGACAACAGATTTAGGTCGTCAGTATCCACGCGGCCGCGCGAGTTGTCAAAGCCTCCTGCATCGGCTGGAGAGAAATCCCCAAGCCAATAGTTCGTTGAGTGATCGACGTTAGTCTCAGGTGTCGTAGCGTAGCCCGTGGACCAGTTTCCACCAGCATCTTTAACGAAAGTGACATAGCGATAAATGTCACGCCAGCCAAGTGCATCAGGGCTCTCAATAACGCCGAGAGGAATTGTTAATCCAGCAGCCCAACCACCTTCTGCATCAAGCCATGAACTACCATGCAGTGCGAAGTCGCCACGATTGTTGGAATTGGTCTCAGTTGCGGAAGAAACTTCACCGCTTCCGAATAGCTGAGTTGCAACAAGTGTCCAGCCAGTCGGCGGAACGGATGACACATCGTAGACATCTCTCAATGCTGGCGTGTAGCCGGGGTATCCGGCAGGCGGTGTGCCGTTTGGAGTAATCGGACTGCGATAAATCCGCATTTCAACCGCCTGTGCCGCATCCGGTGTCCAAGCCCAGTTGAGCCAAACACCTGCGTCCGCAGGACGGGCATCGAACGTAGTTACAGCACCGATACCCGGAGCAGTGAGATCGATACACATTGAGAAAGTTGACGCGTCGCAATTGCCCGCGCAATCGCAATGACGTACGTTAAATGTGTAGGTTTCACCGTCTGCTCCGCCCGGAACGCCACTCATTGTAGTAATCCATGTCCACAACGCCGTGGCATCCGTATCATCCCATGGCCAATTTGCATTGGCGAACGGTACCGGAACGGTCAACGTATCCGTTTCACCAGTTATCCAGATTTTCACAGGCTCGATGGTCGCGCCGCACGGCGTCGCATTAAGGAGGTCTGTGATGTTCAGATCATTGTCAAGCGCAAGATATGTATTCGGACTGTAGCAACCAAGCGCCACTGGCAAACCGCCGAGCGTCGGAGGGGTTTCATCGCGTCCGACAGTTATCATCTCCGGATCAGAGACATTGCACTTAACATCCTTCACGTACAGATACAAATCCGTGCAGTTATCAAGGTTCAAGTTCGTGTACCACGCCGTGGGCCATAACGCTCCCGGGAAGTCAACAGTGTAGGGGCTTGTACTCGTGTTAGCAGTAAAGACTGTCAGCGTAGGGCCTGCGATTCCGAATTGAACCCATGCTTCATCCAGGTCACTTGCACCAGCACCGACACCCTTGTCGAAAGTGCCGTGCAGTTCTTCAACCATCTGTGCAAAACTGCCGAAAGCGGTGCACGAAGCCGAATTCGAGAAGTCAGTAATCGTCGGCTTACTGCAATCCACATCAATATCCACTGAACCCAGAGCCAACGCATTTGCGATGTAGTTCATGCCGTCGTTGTAAAGTGAACTTAAACCGTTGATTGTATACGTTCCTGTGGTTGATCCAGTATACTTGATCGGAATCGAGGCAATCCTTTCAGAAGTGTTTCCGCTGCTGTAAGGCGGGGCCCATATAATATTCACCTCAAACGAATCAGTGCCTACGTACGCATTGACAACGGCAAAAATCACGCTATCGTCTACTGTTCCCACAGGTAGGGCAAGTCCATTTGTCGGATCAATCAACTCAAAGTTTGCCGGAAGTTCGATAACAACCTGCAAGTTGACTAATCCTGCTTGATCCGTCGTGATATGCAACAAGTTTTCGTTGCAAGGCGATGTATTCACACAACCGATGAACGGGTCTTCAAGCGACATCGTGATTCCACCCGTCAGGGCTTCGAATCCCGGGTCCGGATACGTGCCGTCAACACCCAGCCACGGCGTATAAGTGACGCCCGTGCCCACAACCTGAGTTCCAAAACTAGGCGTTGCAGAACCCCACCAGTTGCCTACGGCATTTTGCGACGCGGTTGTCGCGTTCACGAAGTCACCGTTTGCATTGCCATAAACAGCGCATTCATTGATAACCGAATTCGCTGGAAGTGTATTTGCCTGTCCCGGCTCTCCAATACGCACGCCGCGTTCGTTGCCAACAACCTTGCAGTTATTCATCGAGACATTCGATAATGAAGCGGGATTGAGTTGATAGGCTCCGCTTCCTCCTCCGTCAGTCCCGCTTCCGCGCGCCTTAAAGCCGACAGCCATGCCCTGACCCTTGCCGATAGCATTTCCTTCAAAATCGCAATAGTTAACAGCAATGTTCTGGTAGGTCTCTACGCCCTTAAGATTGATGTCGAAGCCTGCGTTCCATGTGTCGTTATAGCACGCAGTACACAAACCATTGTCATTGACTTCACAATCCGCGAATGTTGCATCACTCAGCTTCTCAACATAAATGCCCTTCGCGTCGTTATCGCTGAAACTGGTACCGGTCACAGTAACGTTACTGACCATGCTTCCACCCGGACCCCAATCACCATGCTTGGCAAAATACCAGCCATAGATAAGATGGTCGAACGAGCAGTCCACTATTTCCAAATCAGACAAGCTAGCATAGGTCGCAACTTTTAGTCCGACTTCATTTTCGAGCGCATTATTCGGATTGTTTCCAATAACGTGAACGTTGTCAAGCTTGATGTAAGAATAACTGCCAGTTGGCACATTAAATCCGTACTGACCGACAGGCAGGACTTGCAGATCTTGGAACAATAGCGGGCTTCCAGCATTCAAACCAGATGCCGCAATCGTAAACACCGGACCTGTCGAGCTTGTCACCGTGGTCAACGACGCCAGAATGGTCTCTTCACCAATGATCTTTACGTAGTTATTGACGTTCACCGATTCGGTATAGGTGCCCGCAGCAACATGGATTTCTTTTCCCGTTGCCTCAAGGGAATACGTTGAACCGGCTGCCGTAACTGGCGCCTGAATTTTCATCGGCAATTCCACGTAGAAGAAATCTCCTGCGCGTTCGTACGCCCAACCATTTGCGCCGACAAAAACTGCCGCCGCCACTGCGTTGGCTTGGCTTGTTTGATAGGCCTCAAGGTACGGATAGTTGGCTGCACCAGCGACATAGGGGAACTGTCCTATAGGAACGGTCAAGTTCGTGATAGGAGGACGAACCGCCATATACAAATCACGTTCCCAGTAGATTGGCCTTGCTTCGGAAAGGCTCAGCGTGCCCATAAATGTCACATTATCGGAACCGCCTGTTGCATACTCACCCTTGGTATAAACAGCAGCACCTCCCCACGCGTTGCCTGACGTGGTCAGTCCGTTAATTGTTATGTTATCACAGTCGGTCATTGAAAGACCATTGCCGCTCAGAGCACCCGTTGAAGTGCAATTTGTTAACGTTCCGGAGGCCAAACCATTGAGGTCAATACCGGTTTTGCCCGTTCCGATAACCGTCACGTTTGCGATAGATACGGTTGCATTGTCACCGGAAACTTTCAACCCGTAGTTACCTACAACGGCCGCGTCCGGTCCATCTAACGTAAACGTCTGGAACGCGAAATCGTAGTCACCTGCCGCGTCGATACCATAGTCATTGAATGCGCTGGCGTTAATTACTACACCAGACTCACTTTCACCAATCAGGGTAAGGTCCTGATAAATATTCAACGTGGTGTAGTAAGTGCCGTTCAGTACATTTACCGTCGAATTTCCGACGTTGTTAATCGCTGTCTGAATGTCACCAAACGCATCATAACCCCAAACCAAACCGGCATATGGCGAGCCGTCAACATCCGCTTGGTTCGTCCAATCGTCGTCAACCCAAACCTCATCAGCAGGGCCACCCAATGACATTGCACTGAGGTTCTCGCCGCCAACCGCAGGATAATGTGAATCGTTGCCGTATACCCAACCGCCGCTCGCGAGTTGCTGTGTCGCAGCAGTCCAGTACGTGCCGTGGGCGATTTCTGTTGCATAGGTTACGGGGTTCAACGCATTCAAGGCCACCACGGCGTATGACGTAGCTTGCCAATCCTCGTCTGGAGTTCCAGGGCCGTTGGCTCCGTAGCTTCCACTGAATGCTCCGTTGGAATACTGGCTGGCTTGTAGACGGAGAACCAATCCTGGGATCTCTCCTGTGTGGCTACCTGAGGCGCGGAATGCGTCCAGCAGACCTGTAACACCCAATGTATACCACCAATAATTCTTATTTGTAAAAGTGGGGTCCCAGCCATCGTCGTCATCCACGTCAAACAGACCAGGAGAGTCATTAAACGAATCTTGCCAAAGCACTTCGGCCATTTCATCAGCATCGGTATCGTAGCCATCACCCGGGAATCTGTCATGAAGCATTTGGGCAGCAACTACATATGCTCCAATATCCCAACCGATGATTCCATTAGGATAGTTCTGTGTTATGCCACGCACGTCACGTATGTATTCCGCAAAACCTGTTGCCGTACCGCTGCCTAGATTAGTGATACGCCAATCATATTTTGCTTTCGCGGCATCCTTGAATGAAGTTCCTGCCACATCCGGCAGATCATTGTACAGCATCAAGAACTTTATGTCAGCTGCAGAGCGTATGTCCGCTGTGCCTGCGGCAACAGCCCGATCTGCTGCATCTGTCATTGCAACAAACCACGGGTGTGCGGTAGTATAACCGTTCTTGACATAGGCATAATATAGGCCCAACGCCGAGACGCCATAGAGGTTCGTTGGACTCGCCCCCGTAGTGTGAAAGAAAGGTGCGGGTGGTGAAGTCACAACCCAATCCCAACCGGCGTCGTCCGGATCATTCGGACTTTCCGAACCACCCGAGCCGTTCCCAGCGTTATCCTCCGTGACATCGGCCTGCATGTGCTTCATATAGTCGCCACCTGCAATAAGAGCCGTACCCCAATCTACAGGATCACCGGGTGCATCTAAAGACCGATCCGTAAGCATGGATACAAATGTAGGCTCAAAAGAACCATCACCGTAAGGCACGGCGAGCGGTTTTTCGTTGTTTCGCGCCCAAGCACTGCTGACCAACGCGAGTGCGGCCAGCAGACTTAGCAAAACTTTTCCTGTCTTCTTCATTTTCTCTTCCCCTGTCAGTTTGTTTTTTCCAGCTACTGAACTAATTATGGTTCGCATTTCAAGGCTCTTATCTGATAAGTCCCGATATTGACAACACCCGTGTCGCCGGGATCGAATTCATAAATGATGAAATCGTGATAGAAAAACGTGTCCTGGGTCACTCCAATTGAATCGTAAATGCCTTGGTTGTTGATGACGTCCTCAAACTCCACGAGATACCACGGATTGACCACCGGGTCATTATCCTCGTCCAACGTCACAGCTTTCCAATGCAGGCAAACCGAGTCATCCAAGACCGGGACAATAATCAACGAATCCGGTGGCAGGGGAGGCGTGCCTTCCAAATTCGCAATGGTCGTGTCGCCATTAATGTGGATAACTTCCGGAGCCTCACCCGTCCCGCTGAATCCCTGACCGTCCAAAAATCCCACAATTGTCACCTGATCGCCGACCGGATTAACCGGTTCAAAATGCAAATTTGCGATTAAAGTTGACCCGGTAAAATTCGGATGGAAAAATCCGTCAATCGCGATGGTATCCCCGTCAACCAGATGCGGAAGTAAATGCAAACTACCCAGCCCGCCCGGCGTAACGCTCGTCAACGCATAGTTATCTCCATCAAAAACAAAGCGCAGATCAAACACCCGCGCATTTGTTGCCGTCATTTGAACATTGACATCAAAGCCGTTACATGTCAGTGCGAAGACATTGCTGGGGGCAAGATGAATGAACGCAGCCGTGTCGTCCAGCGGACTCCGCTGTGCAAAATTTTTCGCACTAACAAATAAAACAAGCGCGCAGATTAATATGAATCTTCGCGCTTTGCGCACTTTACCCCCAAAACTCGACCGTAATTTTGAATTCACGAAGTACCTTTATTGTCACATTTTTTAAGACGTGGGCTTCCTGCTAAAGCTATAAGTAAATTTACACTGACTTGCCTGAAAATATAGCACTGCTCAAAGTACATTAAATCTCATCCTGAGTCAAGAGACTAAATCAAACAATATACATTTCTCTGCGAAACATGAAGTTTCTTATTGCAATGCTTCCAAGAGCTTAGAAAAGGCAAAAAGTATGGATAACTTGCCAATCAATAAATACCTCTCAGTCTGAAATCACGCTTGTAAGCCCGGCGGGTCTCTATAACTTCCAAAGAAGAAAACCGAACCGAACGCCATCTTCTTTTGCCCACGCGACAATAGTAAAACATCCTCATAAAAAGCGGGGCCCGTTAAGTTAGCAGACCCCGCCAGACTCCAACATTCTTAGGAAGAACTATTTCATCAGCAACACTTTTTGCGTCAAATGCGAAACAGGGGTCTGCAAACTGACAAAATAAACTCCCGTCGTAACGGGCAGTCCTGCGGAGTTATCGCCCTGCCAATTGACTTGATAATGGCCCGCTGATTGCCGGTCATTAACGAGTTCGCGAATGAAGCGTCCGGTAACATCATATACAGTGAGTTTCACTTCAGACGCAGTCGGCAATGAATAGCTGATCGTTGTATTGGGATTAAACGGATTTGGATAGGCTGGATTCAATACGAATTCATTCGGCAAGACAACAGGCGTCATCGCCGAAACAATGTACGTGCCGCCGGATATACACTCGACCCAGCCGTTGCGATTACCCATCAAAATTTCGAAGGCGTTGCTGCCGTCCACGTCGGGAAGGATTCCCACCGCGTCGACGGCGCTCGAAGCTCCCGATCCGAATGTGCTGATATATCCATCTCCATCCCAGCCACTCAGTACAATCAATTTGTTGCTGAGTGTTCCACAGACGATGTCATGAATTCCGTCACCCGTGACATCAGGCACGGTGGTCAGGGACAGCACATTCTCCGGATCGGTCGGATCTGCAATCTGATTCCAGATTTCAAACCCTTGCGCGCCGTCGAGACAAACAACTCTGCCCGATACAGTCCCCACGACGACTTCTGCAACATCATCACCTGAGATGTCCGGCAAAATGGTTAGTTCATAGACAAACGTGCCGCTGAATTCTTCCAGCCAAAGCTGCTGTCCGTTCAATCCGTCTATCACATAGACGCCAAGATAAGCTGACGCAACTGCCACGTCTTCTGACGTGTTCGTTTGCGGATTCGCATTGCCCATGCGCTCGATATCAAACACCGGTGAACCGTTGCTGACAGAGGTTTGCCATCTCTGCGCTCCAGTCGCACCGTTTAGGCCGATGACCCAACTTGTCGTGCCGCCGACGATGTCGTCAACCCCGTCTCCGGTCACGTCGGCAATCGGCGCAAACGAGTAGAAAGCATCGTAGGCCGGACCCGACCACAACAACTCACCGTCGTCGCCACTCAGTGCAAACACACGTCTCGGGCCGCTGTTGCCGCCGTCGCTGCCACCCGAGGCCAAAACATCTGCGACAAAGTCTCCATTGATATCATCAAATCCTTTAACATCGTAAACCCAACCGCCGTCTCCCCAAAAGCGCGTGTCGAACATCCAAAGCTCTTCACCTGTCTGGCCGGAAAGGGCATAGACAGATCTGCTGTTGCCGGCCGTACCGATCAACACATCGCTGATGCCGTCCCCTGTGATGTCTTCCATTGTCGCTAAAGCGCGATCTGAATAAACGGGTCCACTGTGTGTCGGATCTCGTCGAGAATTATATGTCCAAAACGTGTCCGCCGTGCCGCTGGACGCTCCATTAACACAGACGGTCAATCCGCTGCCACTGGCTAACAAGACATCCGCCGCGCCATCACCGTTCACATCGTCGATCCACGTCACTCCGTTGATGCCGACGTCGGAATTGTCAGAAGGATCGTGGTAGGTCCACATCGATTCGCCATCTTCGAAATTCGCTTGCACGGCGCTGCCACTCAAAACGATACTCACGGATGGCCGTGCAGGGTCATTTGACGCAATGGTCAAAATTCCGTCAAAGTGCCCGGTCTCGGTCGGCTCAAACCAGACCCGTACTGGCACGTTTCCCATCGGTTCAAGAGAATACGGAAATGCCAAAGGTTCGGCTCGAAATTGCGTGCCACTGGTAACTTCGACAGCGTCCAAGAGCAATTCACCATGGCCAAGATTCTCGACCATTAGTGTTCGAGAGGACGAAGCGGTGGGATTGGGCACCCACACTTCTCCAAATCCAAGAGTTGCAGGACTCCACGAAATATGACCTTCATCATTAAATGCAATTCCGGTCACAGGAACGGCCAACTGGCCCTCGTCCGGATCGTTACTGACAACAAATAATGTGTCGTTAAAGGTGCCGGAAACCTGCGGGTCAAATGAAACAGCAATCGTGAAGCTGGAAGCACCGGGAACAATATGCGGGAAAACGGTGGGAGAGGTGACAACATAAGTACCGCCAAACGAGAAGAAAAGTTCGTCAAGACTCAGCGGCGCGTTGCCGACGTTGGAGCCGACGAGTTCCCATGTCAAGGGAAAACCGATCACCGCTTCTCCAAAATCATAAGGAGTGGTTACCAAGTCAATATCCGGCTGCACGGCGTTGGAAACATCGTACTGCAGAATCCGATTCATGTTTGTGGTCTGTGCGTAGGCGACAATCCACAGAAAGCCATCCACAACAACGACTCCACGAATCCTTCGATCCGGAAGCGATGAATGCTCGGGCAATTCAAACTGCCATTCGGGCGCTCCCGTCGCGGCATTCAACCAATACACAACATCCGCATCGGGATTCGAGGCTGTTGTCCATACATGTCCGTTGTCATAGGCGACCCCGCGAATCTGGAAGCCCGGCGCGTTCATGCTGTCGAGAACCGCTCCATTGGATTGAGCGATACGATAGAGCTTGTTGTTGTTTTGCGGAAAATTTTTACCTACCCAGAAATTCTGTCCCTCAATACTCATGCCTGCAGCGTTGCTTTGAGCAGGGTCAGGAATAGAATCTATCAAGACTCCCGTCTCAGGATTAATCTTAAATATCTGTCTACGTGCAGATACGCCGGAAATGGTCCATAAGAATTGCCCATCCCAAGAAAGTCCGTCGGAGCCGCTGACAGGCGAGAGCACGGTATCCAAAAGCGCTCCGGTTGCCATTCCGACCTTGATCAGGCGATTCGAATTATTATCTCCTACCCAAAAATTCGTTCCGTCAAACGTGATGGACGACGCGTTGACAGACGGTGCCGGAATATCCCGAACAAGGACTTGCGCGTAAGCGCTTGCGAATAGGAAAAGTATAGTTGCAGTAAGTGTGAAGAAAGGCTTTGTGTGACGAATCATGGGTCCTCCAAGCCCGAACACTTCACGAGAGTTCAGGCTGACGTGTTGCGAAACTACGGGTGTTAATGCTTGACGCAGAGATAGAGTCACAACGGGGACGCACCCGAAGGCGTCCCCGTTGCATAGCGGAATCAGGTGGTAATCTTATTCAGCGGGTTCAGTGGATGCCACCACGACGTAGAATCGAAGGGCATTGCCACCGACTGCGCCCACGTGCGTAAACGTGGAGGCCGCCGTCGAGCCCAAGGAGTTGGACGGAATCAACGGGAAGTCAGTTTCCGTTCCAGTGAAGATTTCATAGCTTTGCGCGTTCGCCGTCGGTGTCCAAAGCAAGATGGCGTCGCCCAAATCAAAGTCAATCAAGATCACAAGGTCCGTTACGGCTTCAGCTTCGATGAACGCATCATACTCGTCGGCTCCGATATCCGGAGTAATCGAACGAAGGTCGCCATCTATGTCGTCGACAACCAGAGCGATGGAAGCTGCCAAGCCGTCCACCGTCGCGAACAGCGTGTCAATGTGCAAATCCGTCGCGCTGATAAAGCCGGGATCTCCGGAAATTGAGTTGGCGTCACGCGACGTTCCCGCTTGCCAGTCACCCAAGGTCAGATAGTCCGTCGTGCCGTCACGTCCCGTGTAGAACGTTGCGGCGCCGCTGCTGAAAATATCATTGTAATTCGACTCTATGATGTTGCCCGTCGTGCGGCGGATACCAAAAGACTCCAGCGTCGCCTGATCGGATACAATGATGTTGTTCTTGATCGTTGTGTTCGCAAGGCTCGAATTGTTCTGAATACCCGCGATGTTACTGCCGTTGGTCACGCTGTTGATGAAGATGCTGTTGTTGTAAACATGCGTCTCCCCGCTGCCCACGACAACACCGCTGATAACTGGATTGCCGCTGGACACGTTCCAGTCATAGAAGAAGTTGTTGTAGATATAGGCAACAGCGTTTGCGCCGGGACGGCTTTGAACTCCGGCCAAATCCGCAGTCGAACTGGTGCCGACGTAACGGAAATTATGGATCCGGTTGTTGTAGACATACACGGTATCGTCCGCCGTCTGGCTCTCCACAAGGACGCCTTGGCAGTCAACAGAGCTGTTGCCCCACGGCATGATGTCATTGTCATGTACGCGCGCACCCGGACTGTTGTCCAAGAAAATGCAGTAGTGACCGCCGGTAATCGTGCAATTGCGAATAGTATTGTTTTCAGATTGACTTGTGGATGATCCGTCAAACATGCGGATACCATAGTACGCACCCGATATGTGCACGTTGTCAATCAGGTTATTGTCCTGACCGTCGCGATACAGGCTGATGCCTCGATGTGAACTTGAGGTGCTGTCTTGGCCGACGACCGCACAATCACGAATCGTATTGAAATCGGCGTCGTTATTAATCACGATTCCGATATTTGTGTTGCCTGAACAAACGACATCGATGCCTTCAAATGTAATGAAGTCCGCGCCGTCGAGATGCACAACTTGTGAAGCCGTACCGTCCATGATTACGACAACGTCTAGAGTTACGCCGACATGCTCGCGGAAAATAACTCGATCCGCGAAGTTAGCTCCCGAAATTTCAGGAATGACAAGACTTTCGTTATAGGTTCCGTCGTAGGCTTCAATAACTACTTCACCGTCTATACCTCGGAGTGTCAACGCGGAAACAGCCTGATTGAACGTCGCGAAATCATTGTTTCCACCGCCCAAGTCATAAACACCGGACATTGGCGGGCCAACCAGCGTCACAACGGCAGTTGCGCTATCGTTGTCAGCATAGGCGTCTGTGCCGAGAAACGCTTGCACCTCAAGGTCGCCAATTTCAAAATCAGCAACAGGAGGAGTCCACGGAATCGAAATCGTATCACGCACTCCTGCTGCCAGCGAAACCAAGACTTCCGATGTCTGTCCACCGTTATAGAACAACCGCACAGGAACATTTGTTTCTGCGCTTGTCCCGAAATTCTGAATATCCGCATCCACCGTCGTGGGCAAACCGCCGACGAATACGGCAGGTAAACCCACAAATCCATAAATGCCGTAATCATGGGCAAGTGAATTAAACTCGTATTCATCGGCGCCGATGTCCGGCGGAGTCCCGCGAGTTTCACCGTCAATGTCAGTTGTCACGAGGGCCACAGTCTGGCCGGCGCCGTCACACAGCGAGAACGTCGGCGACAAGTGCAAATTGGTCGCGTCAACAAAACCCGGCTGGCCCTCAACTGAGTTGGCGTCCAACCCGGTTGCACCATTCCAAGCCGCGAGTGTCAGATAGCTTGAGCCGCTGAAACCCACGTTGTAGCCCGTTCCGATACCGTAAACACAGTTGTAGTTGCTATTCAAAGTGCCGTTCGATTGATAAATAGACCAGCATTCTTCCGTCGGCACGTCAAGTTGCAGAATGTTGTTAATCAAAGTGCTGCTGGTTGAAGAGGTCGTAATGTAGAATCCGTAAATGTTGCTGGTTGTAGCAACGTCACCGATGCGCACGCTGTTGTGATAGAATTCAGAACCACCGCCCGCTGCGCGCAGACCGTAAACGGTACCGCCTGTGACTTGCCAGTCATAGACAAAGTTGTTATAGGCAATCAGATTGCCGCCCGTTCCGGTGCTGGCATACACACCGTTGGAAGTGGTGCTTGAACGGAAATTATGGATTTCGTTGTCGTACGCGTAGGACGTATTGCCTGAGCCCATCGTCGTCGCGTAGATTCCGTAGATCTCCGTTGACGCTCCGCTCCAACCCGGCTGAATATCACAGCCATACGTGCGTCCGTCTATCTGGTAGTTGAAATAGACGCAGTATTTTCCTTCGGTAATGGAAGTATTGCGAACCTCGTTCCCGGTATCCGGCGAACCGGAAGTCGCGGAAAACCGAACACCATAGTAAGCGCCTGAGACAATGGCATCTTCCAAAACGTTATTATCATTGCCGCCGCCAGTGATGTAGAAGGCATAATTGCTGGATCCCGCTACACTGGCTCCGGTGATTGCGCAGTTCTTGAAGGTATTGTTGTCAGCGTCACCCGTTATCTCAACAGCGCGCCCCGTGCCCGTGCACGTGATGTCAATGTTATCAAAAGTGACATAGTCCGCGCCGTTTAGCTGTACGGTCGGGCTTGCTCCGACAATTTCCGGTGGAGTCAATGCAGGAATCACTTCAACAAACGTGATCGTATTCACGGCTGAAGCGCCCGTGATGGCCGGAATCGAAATAGATTCGTTGTAGGTATTAGAGTACACGTTGAACGTAACCGCGCCATTAATTGTCCGCAACGTAAGATCTGTCACGGCAGCCGTAAAGGTCGCGTAGTCGTTTGCGCCGCCTCCGATGTCATACGAGCCGCTCATGGGCAGACCCACAATGGCGACCGCCACAAATGCGCTGTCGTTCGCAGGATCAATATCACCGGCAAGGAAGCTCTGAGCCTCCAGATTACCGCTGCTCGGAGCCGCAGGCGTCGTCCATGAGAATTGAATCGTGTCAACTTCCTCGGAGGCAAGCGAGACAAGCAGTTCCTGCACTTGATTACCGTCATAGAATAGGCGTACCGGCACGTCTACTTGCGCAGCGCTGCCGCGATTGTGAACCCGCACATCTATTGGAGTCACTGTGTTCTCACCATAGAGAGCCATTGCGCCGATAATCTCAAGCACCGCATAATCATTTGGCGGTAGAATGGCGTCATACTCGTCGGCGCCAATGTCCGGAGTCGCAGTCCGGATATCGCCGTCAAAGTCATCGGTGATACCGCCGATGGGCGCACCCGCATTGCTCACGAGCGTGAACGAGTCTTGAATATGCAGATCGGTACCACTTGTGAAACCGGGGTTGCCTTCGACGCCGAACGTTTCGTAATCCGTTGCCGCGGCCAGAGCCGCTACGGTCGCGTACTCGGTCGTGGTGACGTCATACACTTGAAAATCCGCGCCGCCGTTATTGTAGTAAGCGTTGTTGTCCAGTACTGCCGGAGTGTAGCCCGCGGACAATCCCCGATACGCATCGGTCTCTTCCGTCGCTTCCGCAAATGCGAATATGTTGTTCTGAATGTTGCAAGTGTGGGCGCTCGCTGACTTATAGTAGCCGTACACTGAACCGGTCCCGGCAAGATCACCGACGTTCATACTGTTGAAATACATATTCACATGACCGCTCGAGCCGTACACTCCGTAAAGCGAGCCGGTTCCGGACGTAAAAATGTCATAGATGAAGTTGTTATGGAAGTTGATAGTGGAACCCGCACCAGCGTTCGCTCTAAGCATAGAGATGGTTCCCGAAGAAACTAAATTGTGCAACTCGTTGCGATAAATATCAACGGTTCCACCTGAGGGAACGGACAGAATCTCCAGCAGATACTCAGACGAGCCACCGGCGTTCGCCTGCAAATCGCAGTCGCGAATAATCATGTTGGTACAGTTGCTCGTATACACCGCCGCTTCGCAGTCCACCGTCGTACAATTTTCAATCACGATCCCCGATGCCGCAGGAGCGGAGCCCGAGGAGAAGTACAAACACTCAATGCCGTTCCGGCAATCGAGATTCGAGAACAAAAGATTACTGTTGCCATTGCCGAACAGGCGAACACAGTGAGTAACCGTGCTTGCGTTATGTGTGCGAAGCATACAGTTTTGGAAAATATTCTCGGTCGAACCGGTCTGAATCTGGATACAGTTGTCCGTCTCGACGCTCGCCCAAATGTCAATGCCGTCCCAAGTGATGAAGCTCGCGCCTATCAACAACACGACAGGGACAGAAGAGGTCGTCGCAGTCGAGTCCAGAATCCGGGCGGTTCCCGATGCGTCCAGGAACGTTACACGATTCAGCGCGTCCGCACCGACGATTGGACCGTTAAACTCGATTCGCTCTTCGTAATCAGTGCCATAGACGTTAAACGTCACTCCGGATGCAATCGTGTTCCCATACAAGGCGGCCACAGCTTCTGAAAAGCTCGCGTAGTCGTTGTTGCCGCCACCAATGTCATACGAGCCGGATAAAGGCGCACCCTGAACCGTGAACATCCAAACGGGACCATCTGTCTCGCCATAAACATTGCGTGTGACGACCTTCCAGTAGTAAGTAGTATTGGCCATCAAGTTCGCCGGCGGATCATAGGTCGTCGTCGCGGCCACATCTGTCAATTTACGGGCAACGACTTCATTGTTGTTCACCGAATCAATGGTCTGAGCCAGATAGAGGTCAAGCGTCGTCGTGCCAGCACCGTTTGACCAGTCGAGGTTTGTGTTGGCCGCAACACCGACGGATTCATCTGCCGGAGTAGGACCAAAAGCCTCTTTCGGCGGGGCCAACAACTCAGGGCCCATCACATCGTCCAGATAGACCTGGTTGCCGCCATCTCCTTCATCACGATGCAGAAAGGCGATAAACACGTCTTGGCCATTGTAGGCCGCAAGACTCAGCACATAATTCACGTAAACGTTAATAAACGCTCCACCGCTGCCGCACTTGTACTGAGCCAGTACGGTTGAGAAGCTCGACGGAAGCGAGTCGGTCGTGCTCAACATCACGTACAACGAATCGTTGTCCGTCACAAAACTATATTGTGTCCGCACCCAAAATGAAAGTGTGTCGAGCACGCTGTTGACGCTCAGTTTCGGTGTGATCAACCATCTCTGGGCAATCTCACCGCCGCCAAGATCTTCGTCCACGAACGATGCTTTAGCAGGGCCGCTGTTTGTAGAATTCGTCGTGCGAATCCACGTATTTACACCATCACCAGTTTCAAAGCTTTGCCACGCAATTGGTGGGAATGTCACTTCGTCAAAGCTTTCGTTAAGATCGACCGCCCACGCCGACGCTGCAAAGCATGTCAGTAACGCGAATGTCAACATTAGTTTGATACGATCCATTCTTGCCTCCTTGTCAAACATATCTTGGGGCTCTATTCAGCCGCCCCGTCCAAATTCATTGTATTTCGTTGCAAATGCCCAGTAAAACCTGAGCTATTCTTCTAGCCACCCTTTAATATATTGCCCCATCTGTCAGAAGTCAACTATTTGTAGGGGGCAGGATGATTTGCGGGATAGTTTACAATTATATATTAAAATATCTAATATACTGTTTTTACAGAGTGTCCGTAATCCTACCCGCATTGTCTGCTTCTAAACACTAAGAACACCTCTTGCAAGAGTCAGATTGCCTCTGTAAACTAAGGTATCCGGGCTGCCCTTTTGAGGCGTGCCCACCCCCGATAACTCCTCTTGAAAGCAAGCCTCTCATGCTTTGCAAACTTGCCCCTCGACGAACCCTGCTCGCCTGTGTATCACTGCTTTTCGCGTGCAACGTGCTGACGGCGCAGACCCATGACAAACTGAGCCCCGAGTTGGTCGAGCTTTGGAAAAGCAATTCACAAGCAAAAGCCACAGTGATCATTTACTTGTATGACCGAGCGGAGATTGCAACCCTTGATCAATGGCTGACGAAGACTCGCGCTACTCGACAAGTGCGCCACCATCTGGTTGTTGAGGAGCTTAGGCGCGTAGCCCACGAGTCACAAGCAAGCCTTCTTTCTGAATTGACAACTCTGCACGAAGAAAACAGCATTGACGGTTTCACACCGTACTGGATTGTGAATGCGATCGTCGTACGCGGCAACAGCGAGATCATCTCTACACTTGCAAGCAGAGCGGACGTCGAATGGATCGAAGAAAGTTTTACGGCGCGATTGATTGAACCCGTGGATCACAGTCGCGCGGCACACACTCTGGACGAAAACCACGGTATCCCGACGGGCATTCGTGCGGTCGGAGCGCCTCGCGTCTGGTATGAACAAGGCTTCACAGGCGCAGGAAGATTGGTCGGCAACATAGATTCCGGTGTGGACGGCGCGCACCCGGCGCTGGCCGCTCGCTGGCGGGGACTGACTTCACCCGCAGCCGAGTGCTGGCTTGACGCAATTGGTCATTCAACATTCCCCGAGGACGACAGCCCCAACGGCGGCCACGGCACTCACGTCATGGGAACGATTTGCGGCAATTCGACCGTCAGCAATGACTCTATCGGCGTGGCTCCCGGAGCAAAGTGGATTGCCTGTAATGCGATCAATCAGAGCGGCGGAAACAGCTTCAACAACGACGTGCTCGATGCATTTCAATGGATGACAGACCCGGACGGCAACAGCGCGACCATTGATGACGTGCCGGATGTCGTTCACAACTCATGGGGCGTGGACGGCAGATTCGCGGGCTACACGGACTGCTTTCAACTCTGGAATGACGTTATCGTCAACTGCGAAGCCGCAGGCGTCGTCGTTACGTATTCCGCAGGTAACGAGGGCAGTTCACCCCGCACACTTCGCAGCCCCGCGACGATTCAATTGGACTCCGTGACTGTGTTTGCTGTCGGCGCGGTGAATGCGAATTCCGACACCATTCCGCCCTACACCATTGCGACATTTTCCAGTCGTGGCCCCACGGATTGTCCACCCTTCAATGCCATCAAGCCGGAAGTTTGCGCGCCCGGTGTGGATGTCTATTCGTCGTATCCCGGCAACAACTATGTTCGCTTTAACGGAACATCCATGGCTGGGCCGCACGTCGCGGGCATCGTAGCCTTGATGCGCCAAGCCAACCCGAATGCGGAAGTGCGGGAGATAAAATCAATTCTGATGCGCACAGCCCATGACTATGGTCCTGACGGCGAAGACAATGACTACGGGTTCGGCTTCGTGGACGCCTATGAAGCTGTGCTGGCGGTATCGCTCAATCGCGCGATCGTCATGGGCACAGCTCGCAACGCCGAAACCCAAGCGGCGATCCCCAATGCGCTGGTTTACACCGGCACTCGCCAACGAACTACGAACGAAAACGGCGAGTACATTCTATCGCTTCCTGGCGACTCAACGTGGCAGCTCATCTGCACTCGCTATGGTTTCGCCGCAGAATCCATAGAAGTAACCATTGCCGCCGCCGATACGTTAGTCGTGGATTTTTCTTTGACTCCCGTTCCCCAAGGCCGCATCTCCGGCACAGTCACGGCAGGAGACTCGGTCGCAGTGTTTCGCGCGACCGTTTCGTTCCCCGGTCTTCCTCTGACCCCACTCACCACAAACAGCGAAGGCGAATTCATGACCGACCTGCCCGGGGATTCAAGCTACACGCTAATGATTACCTATGACGCCGTCGCGGCAGAAACAACCGTTGTGCTGCCCACGGGTCAAGAGGTCGTGCTGAATATCCAGTTAAACTCTCCAAAATCTTCGCCTCAAGGCACGGACGCCCATGGTTATCGAGCGTTTGATATTCTTGATTCGCTGATACCACCGGCTTTCGATTGGATTGAAATTGCCCCGTCACGCGACGGCGCGGGTGAATTATTGAGCTTAGAGGCGCGCGATTCTTCAGCATTTGTTGCGTTGCCGTTTCTGTTTCAATTCTACGGAGTGGCCTACGACTCTCTGACCATAAATGAAAATGGTTGGGTTGCAGCAGGAGTGTCGCATGACCATTCCTATTTCAACTTTCCAATTCCCGGACCCTCCGGGCCGCCTGCCGCCATGTCGCTATTCTGGGACAATCTCTCATGGATCCCTGATTCGTCCGAACTCTGCTACTACTATGACACAGAGTTGGATCGCGTGATAATCGAGTATCTCGATTTCCGTTTTCTCCCTGGCGGAGCGGGCAAGATAAACTGTCAGTTGCAAATTCTCAATTCCGAAAGATGGCGGACTCCTTCCGGAGATTCCGACATACTGATGCTGTATGAGAGAATTGATGTGCCTAACTCTTCTTCCATCGGTATCGAAAATCAAACGGAAACCATCGGCATAGAGTGCCTGTTTAATGGAACCTACGGAAACCGCACATGGAGCGTCAATCCACCCTGGGCAATTCTGTTCACGACTCGCCAGGGGCCATATCCATCAGCAGTCCCGCCAGGCTCCCGAGCGTTGTCCGAGTCCTTCATGGTTACCGAGGCGTTCCCAAATCCGTTCAATGCGACGACTAGACTTGAAATCCTCCTGCATGAGCGGACAAGACTTGTGGTTCAAGTCTATGACGTGCTGGGTCGCCAAGTCGATACGATTGCGGATAAAATGGCCGAACCGGGCCGCCAGAGTCTCGAATGGTCGCCCGCTCACTCTCCCGCCGGTGTCTACTTTTTGAGTGTTCAAGCCGGAAACTACGCGGCCATTCGCAAAGCTCTGCTGATCAGATAAACCCCGCGACCGGGGTCAATAGAACATCGCTCCTTCTCAGAACGAAGGCCCCTCCGCCTCTTTATGCCTCGCAGTTCACCTCTGTCCAGCTTAAATAGACAGAAGAACCAATCTCTTAGCAATTTGAAAACTTCAGAACAGGAACTTGACAAAAGGAATTGCGTTTCTTATATTACTAAATAGTTATATGACCATATAGAAAATATGCGCCCACACTACATCCTTCTACTCTCATTCCTGCTCGCAGCCTCTGCTCACGCGGCGGACTCGCTGAGCATCCGTCAAGCCATGCTCGATGCGGCGGAGCATCACCCCCAAGTTAAAGCAGCCGAAGCTCGTGCTCAATCAGCACGTGCTCAGGCAAGGCAAGCCATCGGCTACCGCTTACCTTCGGTGGACGTCTCGGAGTCGTTTATCCGCACGACTAATCCCGCCGAAGCCTTCGCGTTCCAAATGAATCAGGAGCGCTTCAGCATGGTGGAGTTCGGCAATCCGGTTAATGATCCGAACAATCCCGATCCCTTGAATACCTATATGACGCGCGCGGAAGCCACGTTGCCCTTGTTTACAGGCGGGATGCTCCATGCAAAAACGTTGCAGGCGCGGCGAATGGCGCGGGCTGCGGATCTCGAAGAAGATCACTCTCGCGAATCGGCTGCGCTGGAAGCGGCTAACGCCTGGCTCAACCTAAGCAAAGCGCGCGAATTTCAAGACCTGATGAAGCGGTCGCTAAACACCGCCAACGCTCACATGAAACGCGCCCGCGACTTCTATGATCAGGGCATGCTCGCGCCGTCTGACATTTTACGCGCCGAGGTTTTCGTTGCTGAAATGGTCGAATACAAGACTCGCGCCGATGAACAGGAACAACTTGCGCAAGCCGCCCTGAATTTTCAAAGAGGCCGTCCGCAGGAAGAAATCGTGACGTTAGCAGAGACCGAGATCGCAGACCTCTCGCTAAGCGACACACCTGACGCGATGAGCATTGCACTGGAAAATCGTCCTGATTTCCTCGCCGCAAACGAGAAACTTTCGGCAGGCAGAGAAGAGGTCACCGTTGCCCGCTCATCTTTCTTGCCGCAGATCGGCCTTGTGGCGCGTTATGACTGGTATGATGACCAACTTCTCGGCGACAACGGTGAATCATGGGCCATCATGGGCCAAGCCAAACTGAATCTTTTTCGCGGCGGAACGGATCGCCACGCGTGGAAGAAAGCCACTCTCGACGCTCGTGCGGGTGAACAGGATGTCCGTCGATTCGAAGAAGGCATCAAACTTCAAGTTCGCCAAGCTCTCGCGGAGCAAACATCCGCACACTTAAGGCATGACGCCGCCGTAAAGGCGCTCAGCTCGGGCCGCGAAAATCTCAGAGTGACCGAAGCCCGTTACGCGCAAGGTGTAGCTAAAATGACGGATCTGCTTGATGCGCAAACTGCCTTACGCGAACTCGAAGTGCGCGAACTTTCCGCCCGCTACGACAAGTTGTTCTCACGCTTCCGCATCAAATTTGTCACAGGTCAACCACTACTAAGCAGATAAAATATGAACCCACGCATCTCTACTCTTATTGCCGCCGTGATTGCAATCGCCGTCGCAGGCTGCTCGAATGAAGCTAAATTGGCTTCAGCATCCGGCACGACGCTAAAGGCGAACATCGCGCAGGTCGTCGAACGCGACGTGCCTCGGCTGATTTCCGTCACCGGAATCATTCAAGCCAACAATGACGCCGTTCTTTCGAGTCGCGCCATGGGCCCTGTAATGCAAGAGCATGTTCGCATCGGCGAGCGCGTAAAGAAAGGCGACGTGCTGCTTGAAATTGAAGAACGCATGAATCGCGGCATGCTCTCGCAAGCTCAAGGCGCGCTGGCTCAAGCCCAAGCCGCCGAAGCACTGTCGGTGACCAATCTGAAACGATTTGAAGCGCTCTTCGGCGAACAGGCCTGCTCACAACTCGAACTCGACATGGCACGGATGCAGCACGAAACCGCTGCGGGTGCCATCAAGCAAGCGCAAGGTGCGGTAGATGCCGCCGGAGCCGTTGCGAGTGAAAGCATGATTCGAGCGCCGTTCGATGGAATCATCATAGAGAAATTCGTGAACATCGGTGATTTAGTCGCTCCCGGCAGACCACTCGTGCGCATCCAATCAAAAGTGGGCCGCGATCTTAAATTCAACGTTCGCGCACAGGACGTGCGTCAACTCGTCTTGGGCACAATTATTCAATGCAATATGGACGGAAGCAATCAGCGCGTCGAAGCGGAGATCACAGAATTCTCGCCCTCTGCCGATCCTATGACCCACACGGTCACCGTCAAAGCTCGCTTGAGCGACACGGATTCTCTGGCGGCAGGTTTCACAGCCACAGCTGAAATCCCGGGTGAGCTTTCGAAGGTTCTGTTGGCACCCATGTCGGCGATTTTCGAAACCGGCGGATTAAATCTGGTCACGGTTGTGGATGAAAATAATATGGCGAGAACACGCGCAGTAACGGTTGGCCGTCAACGCGGTAACGATATAGAACTTCTCTCGGGTTTGGTTGCCGGCGAAATCGTCGTTATTAACCGCACAGGATTGATAGCAGAAGGTACGCGAATTGAGAAGGTGAACGGATGAGCGAACGTGATCCGCAGGAAGTTCAGGAAGAAGTTGACGCGTTGCACCGCGAGGCAAGACGGCAAAAACTTTCCCGAAGAAAAATCGGCGTCTCCGGTCGCATCGCTGCAGCGTTTCTTGAATCCAAGTTAACACCGCTGCTCGTCGTCGCGTCGCTACTCGTTGGAGTGCTGGCGTTGATGGTGACGCCGCGCGAAGAAGAGCCGCAGATAAAAGTACCGATGGTGGATGTAACTATCGGACTTCCCGGCGCGTCGGCGCAAGAGGTCGAACGCCGGGTTATCAGCCCGATTGAAAAAATTCTCTACGAAATCGAGAATGTTGAGTACATCTATTCGACGTCACAGCCCTCCGGCGGTATCGTCATTGTCCGGTTTTATGTCGGCACGGATCCCGATCAGGCGATAACTCGAATCCATGCCAAACTCGCCGCGCATCAAGACTTGCTGCCGCAAGGCTCAACATTGCCTGTCGTAAAACCTCGTTCGATTGATGATGTACCGGCGATTGCGTACACGATTTGGAGCACCACAACCTCGCCTACAGAGCTTCGGCATGTCGCAGAAGAGTTAAGGTCCGAGGCTGTGCGGCATCCCCGCGTCGCGCAAGCGTGGCTGATCGGCGGCCAACGCCGTGTGGTGCGCGTGACCTTTGACCGCGACAAACTTGCCGCTCATCATGCGTCCATTCTGCAAGCCTACGGCGCGATTAACAGCGCGAATTGGAAACTGCCCGCAGGTCAAATGACGTCCGACGACCGCACGACGGAAGTGCAGGTCGGTGGATTCTTAAAGAACGTGGACGAAGTGCGCAAGCTCGTCATTGCGACCTACAACGGCAAACCGGTCTATCTTGGCGATGTTGCAACGATTGAGGACGGCCCCGAAGAGCCCTCCCAATATGTCTGGATGGGTAGCGGCCCTGCGGCGCCCGAGAAGAATATTTCAGTCGCGGGCATAGATGCCGCCGCGATTACTTTGGCGATCTCCAAAAAGCCCGGCACCAACGCAATAGATTTGGTCAACCAATTGGACGAGCGCATCGCTCAGTTGCGAGGCTCGCTGATTCCCTCAAATGTCACTATCACTAAGACTCGTGATTACGGCTTTACAGCGCAAGAGAAATCCAACGAACTCATCTTCCACGTCGGCCTCGCCACGTTGTCTGTTGTGTTATTGATGCTATTGATGCTGGGCCGCCGCGAAGCAATTGTCGTTCTGGTCGCCGTGCCGGTAACACTTGCACTCACCCTTGCGTCAAGCTATTTCTTCGGCTACACCTTGAATCGCGTGACTCTTTTCGCGCTGATCTTCTCGATTGGCATATTGGTGGATGATGCAATTGTCGTAGTGGAAAATATTCATAGACACTATCAATTGCGCTGGACGAACGCCAAACATGCTACAGTTTTTGGAACCGACGAAGTCGGCAATCCGACGATTCTCGCGACACTAACCGTCATCGGCGCGTTGCTGCCGCTCGCGTTTGTGTCCGGTCTGATGGGACCCTACATGCGCCCCATTCCCGTTAACGCTTCTGCCGCGATGTTTTTCTCCCTGCTCGTCGCGTTCATCGTCTCCCCGTGGTTGACCTATAAGCTGTTCGGCGGTTCAAAGGCGGTCGAACCCACACATCGTCACTATGACGAGACGCAGGAAGAAAACAAACTACAAAAAATGTACGCCCGTATCATGCAGCCGCTGCTCGCAAGTCCTAAGAAACAGATAATGGTCATCGGCAGCATCGTAGGCGTGCTCTTGCTTGCCATGACGCTCTTCCCCTTGCGCTGGGTCGTCGTCAAAATGATGCCGTATGACAACAAGAGTGAACTGCAAGTCGTGATTGACGCTCCTGAAGAATACTCACTCGAACGCACGAATGCTGCCGCGCGTGAGATGGCTCAGCTCTTCACGACGATGGAGGAAGTCACCGATTATCAAGTGTACGTCGGCACATCGGCGCCATTTAATTTCAACGGACTAGTCCGATACTACTTCATGCGGTCAGGCAACAATGTCGCGGATATTCAAGTCAATCTGGTCAACAAGCATTCGCGTGACGAGAACAGTCACGACATCGCCAAAGCTGTTCGCATCAAGCTTCTGCCTATAGCCGAAAAGCACGGCGTCAATTTGAAAGTAACTGAAGTTCCCCCCGGGCCGCCGGTGCTTTCCACGATGGTCGCCGAAGTGTATGGTCCCGATCGTGAAGGCCGCAAGCAAGTCGCCGCGCAAGTAAAGGATATCTTTGCAGCCACAGAAGGTATCGTGGACATTGATTGGCTCGTCGAAGACACCGCACCCTTGACTGAGTATGTGGTCAACCAAGAAAAGGCGGCAACGGTCGGCATCACTCCCGAACACATTACTCGCACACTGCGTGTAGCCCTAAACGGAGCTGAAGCCGGACTGATGCACGTCGAGAACGATCGCAGTCAAGTCCCGCTGGTTTTAAGATTGGAGCGCGCTCAACGAGCAAGGTCGGAAGAACTTTCCAGCATCAAACTGCACGGCTCACAAGGACAGCTTGTACCTTTGGGAGAACTTGTCACCACAATTGAAACCAAGCGCGAGTCTTTCATCTATCACAAAAACCTACAGCCAGTCACATATGTGATTGGAGAAGTCGCAGGCTCAGAGGAGTCGCCCGTTTATGGAATCATGAACATGAATGATCGACTTAAGCAAGTCGTAACCCCAAGCGGCGTTGAACTTGCGGTGATGTCCACTCATATGCCCGAGAAAAGTCAGGAGTATGGAGTGAAATGGGATGGCGAATGGCACATCACCTATGAAGTCTTCCGGGACATGGGCGCAGCCTTCGGAGTCGTCGTTCTGCTCATCTATGTGCTGGTCGTCGGTTGGTTCGGATCTTTTATCACGCCGCTGATTATCATGGCTCCGATTCCCTTGACACTGATTGGTATTCTCCCCGGCCATGCGCTTCTCGGAACATTCTTCACGGCAACATCCATGATCGGTTTCATCGCTTTGTCTGGAATTGTTGTGCGAAATTCAATTCTCTTGGTGGACTTCATCAATCAGGAAATTCGTGCCGGAGAATCCTTGGAAAATGCCGTTTTGAAAGCGGGCGCTGTGCGCTTCAGGCCGATCACCTTGACGGCGTTGTCGCTAGTTGTTGGGGCTGGTGTCATCTATCTTGATCCAATCTTCCAGGGCCTCGCCGTATCCTTGATATTTGGCGTTATTGCGTCAACGGCGCTTACACTTGTGCTCATTCCTCTGCTGTACTATATCTATTTGCATATTGCCGGGACCAAGAGCCTCACGAATTCTGAACAAGTACAATCATAAAAATGGAGTATAGTTATGCGAGTAGAAGAAGCCGTGCGCTTGCTCGCGGGACTCATGATTCTCTTGAGTCTTGCCTTGACCATCTGGGTTAATCCTTGGTGGATGCTTCTGACGACGTTTGTCGCCCTGAACCTAATTCAATCAGCCTTCAGTAAGAGCTGCCCTGCCATGATCATCTTTCGCAAACTGGGACTGAAAATCTGAGGCAACATCATGGAAATGCTTGTCGTATTCGCCAAAGCTGAACTGCGTGAAGAAATCAGTATCCTGCTGACCAAGCAAGGTGTTCAAGGTTTCACGGAAATTTCAGACGCGCATGGAATTGGTACCAGCGGTATTCGTATGGGAAGCGCCGTCCATCCCAAAACGTCCGTGATTCTGATGACACTGGTAGAAAGTGAATTGAGAATTAAGATAACCGAAATTCTTACGCAACACATGCGCGATTGCAAATGCCATGTGTCCTGTGTCTATTGGCCTGTGAACGTCGCAGTATAAAGGATTCGGAATGTCAGCCAGAACCAAGAACGAGCCTCCGACGACTGAAACAGTCACTCATATTGCTGCCATGCTGAAAGCGATGGGCGACCCCGTGCGGCTGAAAATCCTCTATTTTTTGAGACAGCGCGAGCACTCTGTTTCCGAGTTAGTGGAGGAGCTTGGTTGCAGTCAGGCAAATGTCTCAAAACACCTGTCAACTCTCAAGACTGCCGGCCTAGTCGAGTCGCGTACGGATAAGCAGAGCAGATTCTATCACGTCGCCGATCCGGTCGTGAATTCCGTCTGTGATTCCGTTTGCAGTTCAATCGAAAGGAGATTTGGCAAACGAGCAATAAAGCGCACCTGATCGCCACAGTGTTAAAATAAGAGCAGCCCCCTGATAGTTCCGGGGGCTGTTTCGTGTTGGATGAACAAGGAATCAAGCTATTGGAAGCCTATTGAGGCTCAAGGATTTTTATCAAAGTTGTTCCAGCGAGACTCTCCAGATCGAACTTGAATTCGGAAGCTATGACAAATTATAGAATTAGAAAAGCAGCGTTTACCCGTCGAAGGATGAAAGAATGGACAATAGTTGCGATATTCCTTATGCGTACAGATACTTTTATATCTCTTGCAGTTGAAAGCCTAAAATGGTGCCTTTCGATTCACTTTTAGACATCCAGGAAGCCGCGGAGTACTTAGGTATCTCAAAAACGACGTTGAGGCGGTGGAGCAGAGCAGGTTTGATAGCTTGCGTTCGAATAAACTCACGTGGGGACCGGCACTTCACAAGGGAAGCTTTGTACAACGCTACTCCCCCAAAGAAGACGGGACGCCCAAGTAATCCGCCTCCGCACGAAAATCCTGTATATTCAGTCGACTAGTTCATGGTGTCCGGTCTGGAACGGCAGAGGGATAATCTCCTTTGGAGATTCTTTAAGTCATTCGAGAAAAGTTGATGGGCTGGCACGTAACCGACTCCTCACTCCCGGTTGCGTGCGGCCCGCCGGACCCGCTTGAGCCTCTCCACAATGTACTTGTCCTCAAACCCTCGGCAAACACCGAGGGTTTGCTATTTCTGTAAGGCAAGTAGTATTAGAAGCTTAATGCAAAAAGTTGCAAAGAGAGGCTTTTTTCGCTATTCCGCCGCGCAGTCAAAATCATTTGAGTTTGCGTGTAATTATTTGAAGATTAGAGATACCACTAGAAAACAGAGATAGAAATTTCCCAGCATGACAAGCTCACGACAAGCCGAATCAAGAAAACGTCAGACACAAACGCTCGTTCACCGTCAAAGCGGCGGTGAACAAGTCTTCATTAAATCCGCCTCAATTCTCGAACGCGTCATCTCTCGCCCCGCGTCAACATGGACAGAGCACGACCTCGAGCAAGCCTTCGTTACGCTGGACTTGCGGCAAGTCTCACTGATGCACGTCGGCGGCCATGGAAAACTCAAGACTCTCGATTTCGTTCCCCGGGATCACAATCACTTTTTGCATATTCTCCGCTATGGCGAGCGCGCCGATGGCTCGAGCCTGTTCTCCGGATCGGGAATTTCTTCCAGAGCATCAGATATCGTTTTGCGGCCACGAATCCCATCCGCGTTTGTTGACCCATTCTCGGATGAAGGGACGCTCGCTGTTCTCTGCAGCCATGAGACCTGCTCGGGCGAGCCGTTGCCGCAGTCACCCGATTCCATTGTCCGTAAAGCCTATGACCGCCTGCTGAAAGTCGCCGGATTCGAGTTGCATGCCCTTGGAGAAGTTGAGTTCTTTCTGGGCTGCCGCGAAGAGAGAAATCCCGAACCCGATACCGAAGACCGCGGCTATCACGCTGCGGCTCCCTTCGTCGAAGGGCAGGAGCTGCGCCGCCGCGCGTTGACACTCTTGGCTGAAATCGGCGTGCCGCTCAAATATGCGCATAGCGAAGTCGGATTCGCGTTGGCGGATGATGAGCATGATGTAACTTGGGAGCAGCATGAAGTTGAACTCGGGCTTGCTCCGCTTCCGCAAGCTGCAGACAACGTCGCTTTAACTCAATGGGTCTTGCGCAATTTGGCCAGAGAATACGAGTTGCTGATAAGTTTTGAGCCGGTTGTGCGTCGCGGGCATGCAGGCAATGGCATGCATTTTCATTTAGCTCCCTTCGCGGACAAACGATTTATTCCCGTCTTCCAGTCGGGCAAAAAGGTCAGCCACGCTGCCGAGCTGCTTTTGTCTGGATTGTTGATAAACGGCTGCTCACTGATGGCCTTTGGAAATCGAGCTGCAACGTCATTCGTTCGTCTGTTTCAAGGGAAAGAATCACCGACATCCGTCACTTGGGGTCAGTTCAATCGCAAAGCCTTAGTCAGGTTGCCGGTCACGACAACAGATGCGTCGGGCGCCGCAGTCAGCCCAGAAACTATCGAGTTTCGCCTGCCGGACAGCTCAGCCAGTCCACACCTGCTTCTGGCAGGAATTGCTCAGGCTGCCACAGCCGCGCATGCTTCCTCTGATACGCAGGACTTTTTGGACATGATGCACTGCGACATGCCTGCGGCAAAGGACAGCCAGGCGATTCCAACCAGCGGAAAAGCGGTTGCCAATTTGTTACGCAAATCCCGCGCGACTTATCAGGCGGCAGATGTCTTTCCAGAAAACCTGATCGAGGCAGAGATCGCTCGCCTGGAGTCACAAGTAGAAATTGACCAATAGAGTCAGATTATAGCCCGCCTTCGTGAAGGGTTGACTTCACGGTTCGAAGACCTTAACTTGATAGGTCTCCCATTGCCGAGTGTCGGGACAATGATTTAAACGTGAGTGATTGACCAAGGCGCTACTTATGACACGGTTACGAAGTTTGTTGCAGGGATACCTTTTATTAACTTTTGGCTTGTGCGGCTGGCAGGCGGCATTCGCAAGTGACCCGGTACGGCCCAACAGCTTGGATGAAGAATCCACACTCTTATCCATTATTCGGTCTGACGATGGATTCACGTTGCATTGGTATCCTGCTGAGGGTCTGCACTACTGGGCGGTCACGTTCAGTCAGGAACAGACCATGACCACGCTCGATACGCTTGCGATAACTGCCGACACATTTTACGTTCACAATGATGCCGAGGGCTCTTTCAGCCTCGGCTTTTTTCGCGTTGATCCGATAGACATCGAGCCTCCTCCAGATACGACAGTGGTCATACAATCATTCTATGAGTTTCCCCAGATTCCTCTGTTCCAGTCTGTGCCTAATGAAGATACAGAACCCGCAGGCTACGCGGTCAACGACGACGATCAGTTTGGCGAGAGCGGACAATCCTTGCTGATGTTCGGCAATACGTGGAAACGCATTCAGGTTCCGCCGTATCACGTTGACTCAACGGATACATGGGCCGTCGCCATGAAACTGATCGAGTTGGGCGAACTTCACGCCTTCGGCGTCGCCGACTCCGAAAATTTCATGCACTATTTGATTTGGGGCAAGGAAGCTCCGCAATCGCTGAACTGGATCACGACCTACCAAGGGTACTTTGACAGCGACGAGTGGGTGGATATTCATCTTCCCATTGGCGAGGATTGGCAAGGCCGATTCGGCTATGCTCCGAATATCACGCACATCTATTTTATCAACGACAACGACACCGTCTCGACAAGCGGCGAAGTTCGTTTTGACGAAGTACGGGATATCACTGGGGCGCTCCCCAAGGATCCCGTGGCAGAGTTTCAGTGGTCAAGAGCAAGCAACACAAATCCCGACAGCATCACCGTCTCGTTCCGCTCGTTTGCGTATGATCTGGACAGCCCGATTCTCACACATCACTGGGATTTCGGTGACGGGGTCACGTCATCGCAATATCATCCGCGCCATACCTACGCCGCGCACGGGCGATATCCCGTCAGTCTCACGGTCACGGATAACGATGACCGCACGGCATGGACGACGCAAGCCATCCTTGATTCCCCGGTCACTGCCGAGCGCGAGATGTGGTTTGCGTTCACGGGCGACGTCATATTGGGTCGCGGCTACGAGAACAACAATGGCATCATTGACAACTGGGGCGTGGACACGATTTTCGCGCCGACCCTTCCGTGGACGCAGACGGCTGATTTGACCTGCATGAATCTCGAGTGTCCCTTTACAACGTCCGGCACAAGGCACCCGACCAAAGGCATTGTCTTCAAAGCAAATCCATCGAGTGTCAGCGGACTCGTGAATGCCGGAGTGGACTTCGTAACGTTGGCGAACAATCATGTGTTCGACTATTTAATTCCCGGCATGAACGAGACGATGAACGTGCTCGATCAAGCGGGGATAGTTCACAATGGCGCAGGCTTGAACGATGAGCTTGCTCGCCGAGTGAAATTCATGTCGCGGAACGGTATCTCGTTCGGCATGTTGAGTTTTTCGGATCGCACAGGCTCCTACAACAACTACCAGCCCTTCTTGGACGCGGGCAGATCACGCGCGGGATTTGCCATGTGGAACCGCGCGGCGATTGACGCCACGGTAGCCGAAGCCGCAGCGCTCTCGGATTTTGTCGTCATCAACACGCATTCCGGTTCAGAGTACTCTTTAGAGCCGTTCTTGAACATGGCAGAGGAGTTTGATCCACTTGGCGATGAAGATATGATTTTGGAATTGATTCCCGACACCCTTGAGCGCGAATTGCGACAGTATGCGATAGACATGGGCGCGGAACTCGTCATCGCGCATCACCCGCATATCATTCAAGGTTTCGAAGTCTATAACGGCAAACTCATCGCGCACAGTCTCGGCAATTTCATTTTCGACTTGACTTATGCCGAGACCATGCCCACGGTTATTCTGCGCACGCACTTCGATGGCAACATCGGAGTTGATCAAGCCACCGTGCATCCAGTATACATCAATCACTGGATTCCCCAGCCCGCGCGCGGCGAACTGGCTCGCAATATCCTCGACTACGAAAGCGAAATGTCCCGCCGTCTCGACACATGGCTGGTCAGACCTCCAGGCGGAGATAGCGCATTTGTGGTATTCGATACGATGGCAGTTACACGCTCAGGCATGGACACCACGGTAACTTTACCTATTGCCTTGAGTGGCTCATGGTGGACGTCTGCGCCGCATAAACTTGCGCAAGACGGGTACATCGTCAGCACAGCAGTCACAAACGTCCCGAACTGCGAGGTTCGTTACGGCCGCGAGAGATTACTCTTCGGCAACATGGAAGACGAAGGCGCGGACGACTGGCTGCTCAACAGCGGCGATGAAGGCTACGTGACCGACGTGTCACACAACGGACAGCGCAGCATTCGCCTGCGCAGAGCCTCAGGAACTCCCGGCAACGTTATTACTTTCAATCAGTATCGATTCCCGCTTCCAGTCGGCCCCGATTACACATTTTGCGGTTGGATCAAGACAGAAAATGCTGAGGACGCGGTTTATCAGGTGGAGTACTACAGTCAACGAAGCGGCGGAACCTACATTAGTCAGGTCAATGTTGGATCACCCGTTGACGGGACAACAGAGTGGGGGTTCTACCGCCGTGATCTGAGTCCGCCCGGCAGCACAAGATATATCGTGATTCGCATGTCGTTGAACTCCCCTTCAAGTGAGACTGGCTTCGCATGGTTTGACGATGCGTCGCTGATTGAGTGGGGGGGGTGGATGCCCGTACCTGCTTCAGCGCCTTTCCCCAATGACTTTCACTACGTGCAAGTCCGCAACGCCGCCAACGTCGGCGATGTCGTTCTTCAATACCGCCGTGAATGGGTGGAAGCAACCGAGCTGATAGTCGCGGAGCAAGCGCGCCGCTAAAAGTCATCTCATTCGACAATACAAACGGGCCCTCGAAATGATTTCTAGGGCCCGTTTGTATGTGTAGCATTAACACAAGACATTCAAGTCTAGGGTGACGGCATTTAACCGATCACATTTATCCCAAACATTTTATGCCAATGGTGCTGCCTTCCGAAACTCCGCAGGACTCCTTCACCGACATGAATGAGTTCAATACCGTACTGAAGGATAAAAAGTATCTTCCCGAAAGTTTCCTGGTCGGTCGATCAAATTTTCGCAAGGGTTTTTTCAAATTGAGTCGTCAATCAACGTGCTTTGTCCAAGAGTCGCTTTGCCTGAAGTCTTCCCTCGGCAGCAATCTCCGCTTCATCACCCGTCAGCAAAACACGATCCAGCACAACGACCTTTCCATTCACGATTACCGTATGCGGCCTCGTGGGAGCGCAAAACAGCAGCGCCGCGACCGGATCCGCCGCACCAGCAAAACCCAATTCATGCAAATCAAAAAGTGCGATGTCCGCAGCCTTGCCGACCTCCAATTCGCCGATGTCAGAGCGCCCCAGCAAATTTGCGGAATCTTGAGTCGCGAGCTCCAACACCCGGCGCGCCGTGAAAAACTCACGGTCTTCCGGCGTGCGGTGAACAAGCATCGCCGCTCTGAGTTCCGCAAGCATGTGCGAGCTATCGTTTGACGCGCAGCCGTCTACAGCCAATCCCACGGGTACACCGCACTCGATCAGCTTACGAAGTTTCATTTTGCCCGATCCCAAGCGGCAGTTCGAGGAAGGACAATGCGCCACCCCCGTCCCGGTTGCGGCGAGCAACGCGATTTCTTCGTCGCTAAAATATAGCCCGTGCGCAAACCACACGTCGTCGCCCAGCCAGTCCCACTCTTGCATCAAAGCCAGTGGTCGTTTACCGTATGTGGCAAGGCAATACTCGTTTTCATCAGTAGTTTCCGCAAGATGCGTGTGCATCCGAACACCCAGAGAACGCGCTAGTATTGCAGTCTCACGCATCAATTCCGGGGTGACATTAAACGGACTGCACGGCGCCAAATGCACCTGTGTCATCGAAAACTTTGATGAATCATGAAAACGTTTCACTGACTCTTCGCAGTGAGCAAGCACCGCGTCATCCGTTTCCACACAATCGTCCGGCGGCAATCCGCCCCGCGATTGACCCAAAGTCATGGATCCTCGCAACGCAGAAAACCTCAAGCCAAGCTCTCTTGCGCATTCAATTTCAAGCGCGATGAGATTCGTCTGAAGCCCACTCGGAAACAGATACGAGTGATCGCACGACATCGTACAACCGGATAACAACAATTCCGCCATCGCCACCTTGAAGCTCGCGCGAAACATCTCGGAATCAAAATGTTTCCAGATTGGATAATGAAATGTGAGCCAATCAAACAGTCCTGATTCCTGTGCGCCGGGTAAACAGCGCGTCAACGCTTGAAAGAAATGATGATGCGTGTTGACAAGCCCCGGAATCGCCACCAGATGCGAGCCGTTAATCACCTGCTCGGCGGATAATGGCGAAAGATCGATTCCAATCTCAACAATCTCCGGCCCCCGCAATCGAATAGAGAGTGGCCCGTGTCCCTTGGCAGCGATGTGCGCGCCTGCAAGATTGTGAATCAGCAACGTGGAAGTGGAAAGAGTGGGGAAAGTCATAAATGAAATGTGTTGATGGACAACCCAAGATAACGGTCTAAATTCGCATAATCAACAAAGCCCGCCGAAAGCGGGCTTTGAACTGATTCACAATTAGTTAGCTGGATCCGGCGCGCTACGTAGGCGTCACAACCTCTAAGCCCCGCTCCTGCCACTCAGCGACACCTTCTCCCAGCTCATTAGCCTGAAACCCATGCTTCCGCAAAATCTTGACAGCGTGACCTGCCAACAAACAATACGGCCCTCTACAATATGCGACAATTTTTTGATCCGCAGGTAGTTTATTCAGAAAACTCTCAAGCTGATCTAACGGGACAGAAATCGCGTATGGCAAATGCGCGGCTTCATACTCGTCTGAGGGCCTCACATCGAGTACAATCACTTTACCCGCCGCCGCAAGTTTCGCAAGTTTGACGCGGTCCACTTCTTCCAAAGAATGCTGGTTTTCGCGCAACTGAGCGATAGCCCGGTCCACATCAGCCAGATGGGTCTCAGCCACCTGCCTCACCGTACGAACCAATTCCCAAACCAGTTCGGAGCTGAGCCGATAGAAAATGTGCGTACCCTCTCTGCTTGATTCAACCAATCCAGCGGCCCGAAGCACTTGCAAGTGCTGAGAGGTGTTTGCCGAACTCATCTCGGTATTGGCGGCCAATGCGTCCACATTCTTGGGACATTGATGCAGTAACTCAAGAAGTTCCAATCGTTTATGGCTGGAAAGCGCTTTCCCGATTCGGGAAAAATTTCGGTTTAAGGTGTCTCTGAACTGCCTGACGGTATCCATTGGGATCTCACAATAATCAATTGATTGTTTAATCAACAAATCAAATCATTGATTGTCAAGTCGAACGCCGTGTATTTGGCCCGTTCATGCGAAAATTTTCACAATATGTGACTAAGCCACACTCTCCCAAAAGAACGGCTCGAAAGAGACTCAATTTTTGAACAGAAACGCGAAGAATCGTATATTGAAGGTTATATTGTCACATCTGTTATGATTTCAGCGAGAACGCACCCATGTCCCTCTTAGAAGACGCCCTCGAATACCACAGCCGCGAACCCAAAGGCAAGATCGAGGTCATTCCCACCAAACCGGTGGATACGCAATACGATCTCTCCTTAGCCTACAGCCCCGGCGTAGCCGAACCATGCCTGCGGATTCTCAAAGACCCCTCGCTTGTCTCTGAATACACCGCCCGCCAGAATCTCGTCGCGGTCGTTACCAACGGCACTGCCGTACTCGGGCTTGGCAACATCGGCGCACTAGCCGGAAAACCCGTTATGGAAGGCAAGGGCGTGCTTTTCAAACGCTTCGCGGCAGTGGACGTCTTCGATATCGAAATCAAAAGCGAAGACCCAGAAGATATCATCCGCGTCTGCCAATTACTTGAACCGACCTTCGGCGCGATCAATCTGGAAGACATCGCCGCGCCTGCCTGTTTCCAGATTGAAGAGACTCTGAAGCGCACAATGGGAATTCCTGTGTTCCATGACGATCAGCATGGAACGGCTATCATCTCCGGTGCGGGATTGCTCAATTCGCTGCGCTTGGTCAATAAAGACATCGGCAAAGTCCGCGTCGTCGTTAACGGTGCGGGTGCCTCAGCCATTGCTTGCGCAAAAATGTACATCTCGCTCGGAGTGAACGCCGATAACATCTTGATGTGCGATACCAAGGGTACGCTGCACACGGATCGCGAAGATTTGGATCCAGCTCATCCGCGCTACAATAGCTACAAAGCCCAATTCGCCCGCAAGACCGACCGCTTATCATTGAGCGACGCCTTGTATGATGCGGATGTTTTCTGCGGCTGCTCAGTCGGTGGAGTAGTTACTAAAGACATGGTGCGCTCAATGGCAGAAAATCCCATCGTCTTCGCTCTGGCCAATCCTGATCCGGAAATCAGCTACGACGACGCCAAGAGCGCCTGCCCGGACGCGATTGTTTGCACGGGCCGCAGCGACTACCCGAATCAAATCAACAACGTCTTGGGTTTCCCGGCAATCTTTCGCGGCGCTCTCGACAGTCACGCCACGCAAATCAACGAAGCCATGAAGATGGCGTCGTCGCACGCGCTGGCGGCGCTTGCGCTGGAAGATGTTCCCGATTACGTCAGCTCCGCTTATGGCTTGGACTTTCTCAAGTTCGGCAAAGAATACGTGATTCCCAAGCCAATGGATCATCGCGTGCTGTTGCGTGTCGCGGTCGCGGTTGCCAAAGCTGCCGCAGAATCGGGCGTCGCAAAAAATCCGATCACCGACTTGACCGCGTATCACAATCGTCTCGAACGGCAAATGGGCAGAGGCCGTCATGTCACGCGCATGTTCGTAGATCAAGCGCGCACGTTGAACAAGAAAATCGTCTTTCCCGAAGGAAGTCATCATAAGGTCCTTCGCGCCGCAGCCTTGGTCATGAATGAAAACATTGGCAAACCCATTCTCATCGGCAGCACGGAAAAGATCAAAGCACACGCAGCCGAAGTTGGTGTCTCGCTTAACACCATGCGCATCATTGATCCTGAGGCGTTAAGCGCCGCCGAAGTCGAAGAGTTCGCCACGGAACTCTGGCAAATCCGCAAGCGCAAAGGTGTCACGTTTTCCGAAGCCAAACGGCTTGTCCGCGACTCGAATTACCTTGGCCCGCTTCTGCTCAGAAAAGGAATCGCAGACACGCTCGTTGGCGGAGTCGCTCAACACTATTCCGACACAGTCAGACCCGCACTGCAATTACTGCCCAAGAAACCCGGCGTCAATTACGTGGCGGCCATGTTCGCCTTGGTGTTGAAAAACAGAACCCTGTTTCTCGCAGATGTCGGCGTCAATGTCGAGGTCAATACACCCGAGCACCTCGCGGAAATCGCCATTCTCTCCGCGGATACCGTGCGTAAGAACTTCATGCACGAGCCGCGCTTGGCCATGCTCAGCTTTTCAAACTTCGGAGCCGTCCCGCACGCGCAGTCTCGCAAAGTCGCGGATGCCGTCAACATCGTGCGACATTCACGCCCCGACATCGTCATTGACGGAGAAATGCAGGCGGACACAGCGCTGGTCGAGTCAATAATAGAAAAAACATTTCCGTTTTCCACTTTGAACGGCGAAGCGGCCAACACGCTCATCTTCCCCGACATGGCTAGCGGTAATATCGCCTTCAAACTTCTCGTCGAACTTGCCGGCGCAACCGCAATCGGCCCGATTCTGATGGGAATGGAACACGCCGTCCACATCTTACAGCCCGGCTCGTCTGTCAGCGACATTGTTCAAATGGCAGCATTTGGAGCAGTGGACTCCTGCAGTTAACACCATTAACACTAATTCAAGTATTTATTGATCAATGCCAGAAAAAATTAAAAACGTCTCAACTCTTTCGTCCATATTTGAGCCGCGCTCCATTGCAGTCATTGGCGCAGGTCGCCAGCCCGGGACGATTGGCCGCGATCTGTTGCGAAAACTGCTCGACTTCGGATTCAATGGAGTCGTCTATCCGGTTAATCCCGCCGCGAAGTTCATCAATTCGATGCGCTCATATCGCAGCGTACTCGAAATCCCCGACCCCGTAGATATGGCCGTCATCTGCGTGCCGAAGCATCTTGCACTGCAAGCCGTGGACGATTGCGGCCGCAAAGAGGTCAAAGCGATCATCATGATCACTGCGGGCTTCGCCGAAACCGGAGAAGAAGGCGCGAAACTTGAGCGCAAGCTCTTGGAGAAAGTTAAGTCATACGGCATCCGGATGATTGGTCCCAACAGCATGGGCGTAATCAACGCCGATCCCGAATACAGCATGGACGCGACGTTCGCAGGGCCCAAACCCGTACCGGGAAACATCGGATTCCTTTCGCAGAGCGGCGCCTTGGGTGTAGCCATTCTCGAACGAACCGCAGGCATGCAGCTTGGTCTCTCGTCATTTGTCAGTCTTGGCAATCGCACGGATGTGTCCGTGGACGATGTCCTCGCCTTCTGGCGCGACGATCCGCGCACCGACATCGTCTTGCTCTATATCGAGAGTTTCGGTAATGCGCAGCGTTTCATTCAAGTCGCGCGCGAAATGGTGCGTACAAAACCGATCATTGCAGTAAAGTCCGGACGCACCAGAGCGGGTGCGAAAGCTGCAAGCTCGCACACCGCAAGTCTTGCCGCTACCGACGTCGCCGTGGATGCGATCTTCGACGCGGCAGGAATTCTGCGCGTGGACACCGTTGAAATGCTCTTCAACTACGCTCAGGCTTTTGCGACACAACCATTGCCCAAAGGCAAGCGCGTCGCTGTGATTTCAAATGGCGGCGGCCCGGCCATTTTGGCCACCGATGCCGTCGAAGGTGCAGGGCTCACGATGGCCGAATTCTCTTCTGAGACCACAACAAAACTAAAAAGCGTGCTTGCCGATCTCGCCAGCGCGCGTAATCCCGTGGACATGATATCAAGCGCTGGAACAGTTCATTTCGAAACCGTCGTGGACACTGTGCTGAATGATCCTAATGTGGATGCGGCCATCGTGATTTTTGTTTTGCCTGTAACGACCGATTCAAGCGACATAGCCCGCGGTATCGCCAGCGCGTACACAAAGAACAAACATCTCGAAAAACCCGTTTTGATTTGCTTTATGACTCGCGACGGCGATGTCACCGGCACGCCGATTCTGCGAAAGGCAGGACTACCCGTCTACATCTTCCCGGAATCCGCCGTGCATTCCCTTGCGGCGATGGATCATTTCCGCGAAATTCGCGAGCGTCCGCAAGGAACCTTCCGTACGTTCGACGATATAAACAAAGAAGCCGTCGCATATATTCTGACCAAGGCATCGTCAGAGAGCAGATCTCAGTTGTCGCCCACAGAAGTCATGGACATTCTTGCAGCATATAAATTCCCGTTACTCTCGTCTATGAATGTCAAGAAACGCGATCAGCTTTCAGCCACGGCAAAGAAAGTCGGCTACCCGCTCGTCATGAAGATAAACGCCGAAGGAATCACGCACAAGACCGACGTCGGAGGAGTGAGACTGAATCTGCGCAGCGCTGAAGAAGTCGAACAGGCCTACGACGAAATAGCGGCGGCGATTTCGAATCTAAATACTCCACCGCCAAAGTGGTCGGTAGTGCTCGAACCCATGATTACCGGAGGACGCGAAATCGTCATGGGAATTTCCGCTGATCCCGTTTTTGGACCACTGATTATGGTTGGCATGGGTGGAATTTATGTTGAAGTCCTTAAAGACGTGACCTTCCGGCTCACGCCGTTGGCGGATACGGATGTCGAGAGTATGTTGAGCCGCTTGCGGGGTTATCCGATCTTAAAAGGTGTGCGCGGTGAGCTTCCGATTCATTTTCAGTTTATGACTGATTTACTTCAGCGGCTTTCCCAATTGGCCACAGATTTTCCCGAAATCAAGGAACTCGATATCAATCCCATGCTCGCGTTTCCCGAGCGCGAAAAGAACGTGGTCGTGGATGCTCGAATCAAGATTTGACACATAAAATTTGTTCCACGCCGGTCTGTTTTGCTGCTCATTGAGCCGCCACTGTAGCAATTTTCTCTCTGAGTTCTCTGAAAAGTGCCTCTCCTGTGACTTTGTTCCATAGCACAGTTAGGGCAGTAGTGTTAATGTGATACAATGGGTAAGATTCTAAGCCCTTGCGCTAAGTGAGTTGCGTCAAGTGCATTTGTTAGACGCAATTCTGCAATACCATGTGAGCAACTCGACTGGATTTGCGGACTCACTTTTGCATTCGTATATTAACGTATGCACAGCATCGTTTGAAATTGCGCGCAGTGGAGGAATGCCTTGCTCACCTGCGCATCTTGAATTGGAGGTTGCATGTCTGTTCTCGTCACACCCAGGGTCGAAGTCGTTCCTCACCTTTGCAAAGCGTGCCTGCGCTGCGTTGAAGTATGCAAGCCCGCCGTGTTGGAAACGAATCTCGAACGATCATTCAATGAACTTGGCTATCAATGGGTGACGTATTCCGGTGATGGTTGCACAGGTTGCGGAGCGTGTTTTTACGCGTGCCCCGAACCCGGCGCGATCATAGTATACAAAAAAGATAACTCGGCCTGATCCGTGAGGAATTCTGATGGAATTGATTAAAGCGAATGAAGCGGTTATGAAAGCCGCTGTGCTCGCAGGCTGCACTCAATACTACGGTTACCCGATTACGCCTGCATCCGAAGTCGCGATGGCCGCGGCAAAATATCTGCCCAAAATCGGAGGCACTTTTCTGCAAGCTGAATCCGAAGTTGCTGCGATCAATATGGTCTATGGCGCAGCTGGAGCAGGCGCGCGTGTCATGACGGCATCGTCCGGACCGGGAATCTCGTTGAAGCAGGAAGGCGTTTCCTATATCGCTGCCGCAGAATTGCCCTGTGTCATCATTGACGTGATGCGCGCAGGACCCGGCTTGGGAAACATCTGGCCCGAGCAAAGCGACTGGAATCAAGTCGTGCATGGCGGCGGTCACGGCAATTATAAATCACTCGTGTTCACACCCAATTGCGCGCAGGAGATGGCTGACCTGACCATTCTGGCGTTTGACTTGGCGGATAAATATCGCATGCCCGCCTATATCCTGACCGATGCCTACATCGGCCAGATGATGGAGCCGGTTGAGTTTCCCAAAACGCGTAAGCAGGCACCGCATCGTGATTACGCGCTGTATGCCGACAAAGCGTCAAAAGACAAGCTAGTCGTATCAATCTTCATGAGCACCAAAAGCCTCGAAGAACACAACATACATCTCCAGAATAAATATGCGGAAGTTGAAGCGAATGAAGTGCGCTATCAGGAGATCATGGTCGAAGATGCGGAGCTCGTGATGGTCGGATACGGGTTCATTTCACGGCTTTTGCAATCCGTGCTGGATAATCTTCGTCAGGAAGGACACAAGGTGGGACTGTTAAGACCGATTACCGCCTTCCCGTTCTGTTCGAAACGCCTGAAAGAAATCGCCGATCAAGGGAAAGCCATTCTCGACGTAGAGCTTTCGAACGGTCAGATGCTCCGCGATATCCAACTTGCGATAGGCAATGACAAGCCGCTCTATTTCTACAACCGCATGGGGGGCATGGTCCCGTCCGTGGAAGAGTTGACTGAAGTTGCCCGCCGCTACCTGAAGTAGGAGAAGACGATGTCAATGAAAGTTCTTAAAAAGCCGAGCTCGTTTTACGAACATTTTGATCGTAAAAGCGGACCCAAAGATACCACGCACTATTGCCCCGGCTGCGGCCACGGCAACGTGCATAAACTGATCGCGGAAACTATTGACGACATGGGTCTCGGAGACAAAGCAATTTTTATCTCTCCGGTGGGGTGCTCTGTTTTCGCATACTACTATTTTGACGTCGGCAACATTCAGGCCGCGCACGGACGCGCTCCCGCAGTCGGAACAGGCGTCACGCGAACTCGCCCGCACTCGATTGTCATCTCCTATCAAGGCGACGGCGATCTTGCCTCAATCGGCACGGCCGAAATTATCCACGCGGCCAATCGTGGCGAGAAGATGACCGTCTTCTTCGTCAATAACGCGATCTACGGCATGACCGGTGGACAGATGGCGGCAACGAGCCTGATGGGACAAAAAACCACGACTACGCCATACGGCCGTTCGGCGGAGAATGAAGGCTTCCCCATTCATATGGCCGAGCTGATTGCGACCTTGGAAGCTCCCATATTTGTCGCGCGCTGTCATCTTGCCGATCTCAAAGGCATTATGAACACCCGCAAGTGCGTACGCAAAGCCGTGCAAGCACAAATGGAAGGCAAGGGCTTCTCGTTTGTTGAGGTTTTGTCTCCCTGTCCCACGGGCTGGAAGATGGACACGCACGATGCCTGTGAATTCATTACCAAAGAAATGCTGCCGGTCTTTCCTGAAAAAATTTGGAAAGATGAGACAGCCACCCGCATACCATACTTTCACGAAGTTCGTGAATACTCCGATCAAGAAGTCCTGGACTCGTTAGATCTGGGACAGTTGGGCGAGTCATTCCCCTATGACAAGAAATTTGTTGACAGTTTCGCCACAATGGGTTTTCGCTTCGCGGGTTTTGGCGGACAAGGTGTGTTAACCGCAGGAGCGGTTCTCGCGGCGCTCGGAATGCAAGAAAATCTTCAAGTATCATGGATTCCGTCCTACGGTCCTGAGATGCGCGGCGGCACGGCGAACTGCTCCGTCGTAATGTCAAAAGACTCCATCGGGTCACCCTTCGTGGTGACTCCCGATGTCTTGGCAGTAATGAATGATCCGTCAATGGATGCCTTTGAGGCCACGGTCAAACCGGGTGGATTGATGATTGTCAACAGCACCATCATCACCCGCAAATCGAGGCGCAACGATATCAAAACACTTTATATTCCGCTGACGGAGATGGCCGACGAATTAGGACTGAAAGCCGCAGCCAACATGGTGCTGTTAGGCGCATACATTGAGTATAGTAAACTGATGCCGCTGGAGCATCTGAAGCAAATCGCCCCTAAGGGAATCAAAAGAAAATCCCTGGGCGAACAGAACCTTCTCGCAATTGAAGCTGGAGCAAATTGGGTGCGCGAAAACGCCTACGCCCAAAAACCCGAACCCAGTTTAACTGCCTGACGCTCCTATTAGGAACAAAAAACCGGGCCATCCAAGTCAGGGTGGCCCGCTTTATTTGCTCGTTGCATGCTCGATCTACTAATCCTCGCCGCGAGTCAACCCCACCGCGTTCAAGATCCGATACACAGTCTTGCGATCCACACCCGCCCTTTGCGCCACACGGCTGATATTGCCACTCTCTTCTTGCATCAGTTGCGAGAAATACTCCATCTGAAATTGATCCAATAGCGATGCCTTCGCATTCTCATAAGTATCCACTGCGTCAATCTGTACGCGCCGCTTGGAAACTTTCTGTAATTGCGGCGGCAAATCATCTTCACGAATGGAAGTCTTCGTCGCCAAAGACACGGCGCGCTCAATAATATTACGCAATTCCCGCACATTTCCCGGCCACGAATAACTTTGCAGCTTTTCCATCACTTGCGGAGTAAATCCGTCTATGTTACGCCCGTACATTGCGCTGATCTCACAAAGAAAATGCTGCGCTAAAGCTGGAATATCCTCGGGGCGTTTTCGCAGCGGTGGAATCTGCAGCGTCACAACAGCAACGCGAAAGAACAGGTCTTCACGAAACTGCTTCTCTTTCACAGCCGCTTGAGGATCCCGGTTCGTCGCCGCTACGATGCGCAGGTCAAGCGGTATCTCGCGATTCCCTCCGACTCGTCTGACCGATCTCTCTTGAATCACACGCAAGAGCTTCGCTTGCATCGCGGGATCCATCTCAGTAATCTCGTCGAAGAAAAACGTGCCGCCTTGCGCTTCTTCTAAGAGTCCTTTGCGCAAGGTTGACGCTCCCGTGAACGCGCCTTTTTCGTGCCCGAACAATTCACTCTCAATTAGATTTGCAGGCAGCGCTCCGCAATTGACGGCCAGAAACTGACTCCCACTTCTCCGGCTCGCTTCATGCAAGGCTCGCGCAAGCACTTCTTTTCCGGTTCCCGATTCCCCCTGTATCAACACACTTGCGTCCGTATCGGCGACCCTGGCGACCATCGCCATCAGATCTTTCATAGCCGGATCAACGGCGACCACAGACGACAATACTTTCTTCTGTGCAAGCTCATGTCTGAGCCGGTAATTCTCAACGATTAATGATCGCTCTTTGAGAGCTCGCGCCACGACGTGAACAAATTGATCCTTCGAAAACGGCTTCACGATATAATCCGACGCACCTTCTTTCATCGCCTCAACCGCCGTCTCGACCGTTGCATAGGCCGTCATCATCACAACCGGCAAGTCACTGTGCGACCATTTAACCTCACGCAGAATGTCCATCCCATCGCGCTGCGGAATCATCAAATCTGTGATGAGTAAATCAGGATCATACTCAGAAAGTATCTTGTCAAGATCAATTCCGTCGGTCTTAACCAACACATCATATCCTTCGCGGGTCAAAATCATACGACAATTATCGAGCAGATCAGGTTCGTCATCAATCACCAGAATACGGGGAACGTGTGTCATGCATTGTCCTCTGTTCCTGCCATGGGAAAGGTCACGGTAAATGTGGTGCCGTGTCCCGGCGTGCTGGTCGCTATAATAGTTCCGCCGTGGTCTTCGACGATTCTATAAGTGATGGAGAGACCCAACCCCGTGCCGACGCCGATTTCTTTTGTTGTAAAAAAGGGATCGTAAATCTTCGTCAAATTCTGTGTGCCGATGCCAGAGCCGCTGTCCACCACTCGGACTTGAACCCGATCATCCACGCGACAAGAAAAAATCGTGATGCGCTCACCGCGCGGCGTTGCATCCATCGCGTTGATGATGAGATTGATAAAGACCTGCTCGAGTTCCGTGCTTTCCCCTTTGATCATAGGCAGGCCGTCGTCCAATTCCGCGGCCAGGATAATACCGCGTTTCTCAGCTTCCTTACGTGCCAGCATTACAACCCCGTTGATCAACAGGTTGACGTGCAATGGAGATTTTGTGCCGGACGATTTACGAGCGAAAGAAAGAAGCCGGCTCACGATAGTCGAAATACGATCCGCCTGTCGATGCATCATACCGAGGTGATCGCTCATGTCATCAACGGGCTTGCCGTCTTTCAAGTCATCAATCAAAAGTTCAAGCCGGTTCTTAATGATTCCTGCTGGGTTGTTGATCTCGTGCGCCACGCCCGCCGCCAGTTGTCCGGTCGCCGACATTTTTTCCATCTGCACTAAACCCGCCTGCGCGTCACGCAATTCCTTCGTCCGCTGTTCAACGATTTGCTCAAGATTCTCATTTTGGTTCTGAATCTGTTGCGCCAGCGCGTTGCGTTCCTGATTCTCTGCGAGGATAGATCTGTCCGCTCGCACTGCAATCACCCACACGACAAAAAACAGCGCAAGTCCGGTCAAAAGGGAGATAATCAAAATCATCAGCCGCAATTGCTTGACACGATGATAAGTTTCTGCGACGTTCATGAGAATCTCAAATGCGAATCGCGATTCGCCGCCTTCTTCTGTCCGAAACTCGACGGGTACAAATGCAATCATATGATCCGTGTCACCCGATGCCATGTCCATATGCTCAGGTGTCTGCTCATGCACAAGATATGAACTCGTCTGGCCCTCAAGCGCGGACCGGAGGAGCATGTTGTCCGGATCGGAAGACCCTTCTCGAACAGAGTCCGTTGAAAAAACTATTGTGAAACTCTTATCGTAGATGCTGATTCTCTCAACCTCAAATCCACTGACAAAAGTCTGTACAATACCGGTCAACTCGCGGTGGGCAAGCGGATGATCAAATGGAAACGTGTCAAAGGTCATCTGCCACGGTTCCAAATAGAATTTGTCAATCGAGCGCGCAAGGTGATGCACCGCAGCCGATCCATACTGCTCGGCCACCGAGATGAGATTGGCTCGCCCCAACTGATAGGCCGCAACGCCTCCCGCGCCAACGATCAATAGATCGAGCAGCAGGAAGACGAGCGCGAAATAACGCGTTAACAGAGGCCCGGATTTCTTCAACACGGAGGCAATGATACTCCTAAAGGTAAATATTTATTAAACAATGATATAAATCAAGTATCTTGTATGTGGCCAAGGCGTCCCAATATTAAACACATAAAAAACAGTGTAGTCAACCAAAGTGTCCCATTCATGCCTCACTTTTCTCGAATTCCTACTCACAAAATCACAACGCATCTTAAAGTCAAATTCATCTCGTAAACAATTAATTATTCTATTTCTAAAACGACAAGATAAGCTAAATTCCTGGTCTGGCACAGCCATTGCCATAAGCAAAGTGGGGGCCGCAAGGACATGCTTCACTCCTTGGGTTAGTACCTACACTTTGCGGTCCCCCTCTCCCAACATTTCCAGCGGCGGCAGCTTCAACGGGTTCACACCAGCGCGCCCCGCGTCCAAATTAAGCAATCTTTCCATAGAAAAACAGAGAATCGGTAACCAAGATGCGACTCAAGCTCCTTTGCACAACATTTTTATCAGCCGCTTGGCTCACCACAGCAGTCGCGGCGACACATAACGTCTCCATCGCGAATTTTGCCTTCGTGCCGCAGACCTTAATAGCGCAAGTAGGCGACTCAGTGGTATTCACCAACAACGACAGCGCTCCTCACACCGCAACGTCCACCACCGGCGAGTTCGACAGCGGTAACTTGAACACAGGCGCGTCCTTCACGCACGTTTTCGCGCAAGACGGCTCCTTCCCGTATGTTTGTCTCTATCATTCAAATATGACAGGTGTCATTAACGTCGGGACGACTGGCGGCGGCGATACCTCCTGGGTAGAGCTGGACAGCCCGACTGGCTTACCGCTATCCGATGTCCGTTTCTGGAATTCAGAGATCGGTTGGATTGCCGGCGAGCAAGGTCTCCTTAGAACGACCAACGGCGGCGACTCTTGGCAGCTCCTAACAACCCCGGAAGATCTTGAAGCCGTCTTCTTCATCAGTGCGACGGAGGGATGGGTCTGCGGAAACGACGGATATCTTGCCCACACCACAGACGGCGGACAAAGTCTCACACCACAATCCAGTGGAGTCGGCGAGAAACTACGCGACATCTGGTTTACGGATTCACAGAATGGCTGGGCAGCTGGCAGAGACGGTATTCTTATTCACACCACGAACGGCGGACAATCGTGGAATCCGCAGACAAGTCCCGCCACCGATGACTTGCGCGGCATTAACATGATGAACAGCCAATCCGGATGGATCGTCGGCTCCGACGGCTTAATCTTGTACACAGAAAACGGCGGCAACGCATGGGAGACTCAACTAAGCGTACCCGGTGGAGAAGAAGACGAGTTTGAAGCAGTCATTGCGATAGATGCCAACAATGCGTGGGCCGCAGGCGGGCAGGGCCGCATCTACCACACCACAAACGGCGGTCAAAGCTGGTCTCCGCAAACAAGCGGCACGACGGTTGAGCTAATGGATATCTACTTCACGAATTCAGAAAACGGTTGGGCCTGCGGTGCCGGAGGTTTTCTCTCGCGCGCATCCATGAACGGAGCGATGTGGCATACGCAAATCCCCCCGGTCGTCGCCTCGTTCAACTCCATTTACTTCGTAAGTGACTCGCTGGGCTTCATGGTCACAGGAGACGGAAGAATCTTTCGCCGAGAAGTTGCGGATATCGTCAGCTCGGCTCCAAACGAGCATCACCCACAGGCGGTTGCATTTGAACTGATCGGCAACTATCCCAATCCATTCAATCCGGCGACGACTATTGAGTTCTCGCTGAACGCCGCAGGCCACACGACGCTGACAATCTTCGATGTTCTTGGTCAGGAAGTAGCCCAGCCTGTTAATCAAGTTTTGAGCAGCGGACACCATCGCGTCGACTTCACTGGTGCAAATCTTTCCAGCGGTGTCTACTTCTATCAGCTCGCAGGCGGAGGTCAACTCGACACCCGCAAAATGATTCTGCTTAAATAAGTTTATGCACTGTAACCAAAAGAGGAGCGGGAAACAACGATGAAAACACTTCTGTTATCCCTGCTTATTTCGACCGCAACTTGCTTCGCGGGTGAAAAGTTCACCGTCGATCAATCCAATCCTTCCAATCTGATAAGCTTCACGAGCAAGGCTCCACTTGAAGAGGTCGTCGGCAGAACGAATTCTGCGACAGGCTTCATAATATTACCCAACGCGGCTTCACAAGGCTCTTCTGAAATCCATGTGGACCTGGCCTCGCTGACAACAGGCTTATCGCTCCGCGACAGACACATGCGCGAAAACCATCTCGAAACGGATCAGTTCCCTGAGGCAGTATTTACGCTAACATCACTTGAGCTTCCGGGCGGCGTTCTAACTCAAGGAAAAAAAACATCTGTAAAGGTGTATGGAACGATGTTCCTGCACGGTGTCGCAAAAGAGATGAACCCAATCACATGGCTGACTCTGACGGGAGACGACTTGGTGATTGAATCCAAATTCAGTGTCAGTCTCCAAGACTACAACATTACTCGCCCCGAATTCCTCATCATGAAGCTCGCCGATGACCAGCGTATTGACGTGAAACTGACCGCTCGACGAACTCCTTAAAAGATTGTCCGCAGTTGCCTTGGCCACAATACCCTCGCAGCTTCTTATTGAATTCGTGATAGTCATACAACTATTCATTCAGTTGGCACGAGTTGCATTCAAGCCATCACCCATCATCTAACCAGCTTTTATTCTGCAAAAAAAAGAGCCCTTGGGAATCGTCCAAGGGCTCTTGACATTTGCAAAGCTTACTTCGAGTGCTTAGCCGCGAGTGCCTCGTTCGCCTGATCGGACTCTTCCAAGAGTTTGTCAGGATCGTGCACCGGAGAGTATCTCGCGACCATTGAATACACCACAGGCACCAAAACCAGCGTTAAGAACGTCGAGAACAACAGTCCGCCCACCACGGCGATACCAAGCGGTCGGCGAGCTTCCGCACCCGCGCCTAACCCAATCGCGATAGGAAGAATACCGAACACCGTCGCAAACGACGTCATTAAAATCGGTCTTAAACGAATCACAGACGCCTCGATCACAGCATGGACCACGTCCTTACCGCGTGCGCGAAGCTGGTTTGAGAACTCCACAATCAGAATCGCGTTCTTCGTCACCAGTCCGATAAGCATGATCAAACCGATCTGAGAATAAATATTGAGGGATTGCCCGAGGACAAATAACGACAGCAGCGCACCGAACACAGCAAGCGGCACGGACAGCAAAATCGTGAACGGATGTATGAAACTCTCAAACTGAGCGGCCAACACAAGGAAAATAAACACCAGTGCCAGCACGAAAAAGTAATACAGCCCTGTACTCGATTCCTTGAACTCTTGTGACTGCCCGGCAAACTCCCGGGTGACTCCCTTCGGCAGACTTGTTTCTTTGATGTTGTCCAAGTCGTCGAGAACCTTTCCTAGCGACACAAATGGAATGAAATTCGAAGTGAATGTCGCCGACCGCCGACGATTGAAGTGATTCAATTCCTTCGGTCCGGATGTTTCAGTGACAGTGACGACGTTCGCGAGCTGCACAAGCCCCGCGTTCCCGCGCACATAGACACCCTCGATCACGTCCGGCGTGGCGCGCTCCTCTGCTCGCACTTGCATGATCACGTCGTACTGTTTCGTCCCGCGCTTGAACTCACTGACGACGCGCCCGCCCAAAAGTGCTTGAAGCGTCGATCCGATCTCATTCGTAGACACACCAAGTTCCGATGCTCGGTCACGATCGATCGCAATGCTGAGTTCAGGCTTGTCAAGTTTCAAATCCGAATTGGAATTGTAAAGATAACCAAGCGCATTCGCCTGTGCCATCAAAACATTCATCGCCTGATTGAGTTCTTCATAGCTCTCAGCCTGAATGACGTACTCAACCGGGCTCGACGAGAAACTCCCGAGCGCAGGAGGATTAATTACAAATGCCATGACGCCGGGAATCGCGAACAGCGGAGGAAACAACTCTTCAACAATTTTTTGCTGCGACTTTTCCCGGCCGTCAGCCGATCCGAGGTTTAAGAAGATAAAGCCTTCCGTCACACGTCCCGGTCCCTGAAATCCCAGACCCATTGCCGTGAACAGGCCTTTGCGTTCTGGCAGGTTATAAAGAATGTTCTCCACCGTTTGCATATTGCGGTCGGTGTAATCTAATGTCGAACCTTCGGGAGCAATGATGATTCCGAATCCAACGCCTCGATCCTCAGTCGGCACAAGTTCGCTCGGCATAAACTTGAAGATACCCGCGCTGAGCACAACCAGCACTGCTGCTGTGAGAATTGTCACCCACCGATGCCGCAACGCCCACTTCAAAATTCTCTCGTAGGTGATGTTCAACCACTCAAAAAATGCATCGAAGGTGCGTGAAGCCCAGCCGCCGCTTGTGCCGTGAATAGGGCGAAGAATACGCGAACTGAACATAGGTGTCAATGTCAACGCGACAAATCCAGAAATCGCGACGGCAATCGCAACGGTAAACCCGAATTCACGAAACAACCGACCAACCGATCCCGTCAAAAACGCCACCGGCACAAACACCGCCACCAAAGTCACCGTCGTCGCAATCACCGCAAACGCGATTTCCTTGGTACCGTCCAAGGCCGCGCGCATTCGACTCTTGCCCATTTCCATGTGCCGGAAAATATTCTCAAGCACCACAATCGCGTCATCAACGACCAATCCGATCGCCAGCACAAGTCCAAGCAGCGTAAGAATATTAATCGTAAATCCGGCAAAGTAAATCACCGTAAACGTACCGATAATCGAAACCGGAATCGCCAGCGTCGGGATAATCGTCGCGCGCATGCTCTTCATAAACACGAGCACGACCAGTATCACCAAAAACATCGCGATGATCAGCGTCTCGCCGACTTCATGAATAGACGCCTCAATAAACTCCGACGAATCATATGCTTCGTCAAGTTTCATTCCCTCAGGCAACGCCAGTTCAAGTGCAGGCAAAGTTTCTCTTACCGCGCGCGCAACGTCAATTGTCGATGCTTTTGACTGCTTGACGATACCCAACCCCACCGCAGGTCTTCGATTGTAGCGCGTTATCGTGCGTTCGTCTTCAGCGCCGATCTCAACGGTTGCCACGTCGCCAAGCCGCACAACGCCTTCAGCTGTTTTGGAAATGATGATGGCCGCAAACTGCTCAGGTGTATTCACTTCGCCGCGCGTGCGCACGGAAAACTCGCGCTCCGCACCTTCCACACGTCCACCAGGAATCTCCGCGTTCTCACGCCGAATAGCTGCTTCCACGTCATTCGGCGATAATCCGCGCGCCGCCAAACGCGCCGGATCGAGCCACACGCGCATCGCGTATCGGCGCTCGCCGCCGATAAACACCGAGCCGACGCCCGGTAATCTTTGTATGCGTTCTTTAAGGATGCGATCCGCCGCGTCTGTCAGTTCCAACACGTCGTGTCGGTCGCTTGACAATCCGAGCCACACAATCGGCTGCGCGTTAGCATCTACCTTCTCAACAATCGGATCTTCCACCTCACGGGGCAATAGCCCGCGACTGCGCGCAACGCGGTCCCGCACGTCATTGGCCGCTTCTTCAACATCGCGCGACAGCTCAAACTCAATGGTGATCACCGAGCCTTCTTCCTTGCTGGAAGAAGACATACGCTTCACACCCGACAGCGTCGCAAATTGCTCTTCAAGCGGATCGGTAATCTCAGTTTCAACCACGCTCGCGCTCGCGCCGCGATAAAGCGTAATCACCGAAACAATCGGCGGATCAATATCCGGATACTCGCGTACCGGCAATCGCAAAAAGGAAATCACGCCGAACAAAATAATCGCGAGGCTCATCACCGACGCGAAAACAGGTCGGCGAATCGAAAGATCACTTAGTTTCATTTACCGGCTCCACTGTCGGCCTGCATCATCTGAGCCTGCTTCTGCGCCGCTACGGCCGAATCAATACTCGACACCGGAACAACTTTAGCGCCGTCAAAAATCTTTTGCTGTCCCGCTTTGACGACCATGTGCGTTTCGTCAATGCCGCTTACGACTTCAACCGATTCTCGTGAGCGGCTGCCCAACTGCAAAGGCGTCTTCGCCACCGAAGAATCCGCGTTTACCACATAAACATAAGGCTGATTCTGTTCGAGGAACACGGCCTCACTCGCAATTGTCAGCGCGGATTCACGCGTATGTAAAGTTACCGCAGCGTTCGCCGACATACCCGGTCGGTATTTTCCTTCAGGGTTTTCCAGCCGCGCAACAACTCCCACACTTCGGGTGCCCGCATCCACGCGAGGTTCAACAACCATTACGGTGCCGACAGCCTCATCATCCGGGAACGCTACTGTGCGAACACGCACTTCAGCTCCCACCGCAAGCTCAGGCAAATGTCTCTCCGGCACCGAAAAGTTCACGCGCAGCCGATCAATCTTCGCCAAATCGGCGATCGGAGTTCCCGGTTGCACGTAAGTTCCCGGGCTGATTTTGCGCGCGCCGACGATGCCCGAAAACGGCGCTGTAATTCTCGCCTTTTCATGTTGCGCCTTTGCATACGCGACATTCGCTTCAGCGACGCGCAACGACGCGTCTGCGTTTTCCATATCCTGCTGAGACCCCGCTCCTTGCTCCGCAATACTTTTCATACGGTCATAAGATGCCTGTGCCTGATCCCTAAGTGCGATAGCGCGATCCAATGCCGCTTTCAATTCGCTGTCGTCAATCTGCGCCAGCAATTCACCGCGAGTGACAGTGCCGCCTTCCTCAAACGGAATGCGCGTCACGGTGCCGCCGATTTCCGCCACGACAGTGACTGCTTCATCGGCGCTGATGGAACCAATCGTCTCAAAGCGATCCTCAACGGCTTGCTTCGTGGCATACGTGACTTCCACGGGTGTCGGCGGCATTGACCAGCCGCCCCCCCAGCCGCCGCCCATACAGCCGATAAGCAATGTGCTAAGTAATAGGGCGCCCAGCGCCGAGAGTGTCTGAATAGGCTTCATAGTCAATATCTCACTGTAACTCATTTATTCTGGTTCCGGCGCAAGGACTTTCAATTGCGCATCCGCTTTCGCGGTTCTAACAAGCGTACGCGAATATCGCCGTTGTGCGTTCGCTAAGTCCGCTCCCAATCGTACCAATTCAAAGGCGGTTGTCTTACCGCCCTTGTATTCAATCATTCCGATACGCACCTGATCAAGCGACGCGTTGACGTTTTCTTGCGAAAACTGCAGCCGCGCCTGTCCGTTTACAAGCTCGCGATGCACCGCGCGAACCTGCTCTTCAAGCGTGCGTTGCGCCTGTACATATCGTTGCTCGGCGCGATTTACTTCAGCGCGTATTCGATTTCGTTCGCCCTGCGGCCCTCTCTGCAATATCGGCACATTAAGCCGTAGCCCGATTATCCACGACGGATAATCCCGATTCAACGCCTGCTCCAACGCGTCGCCGAATTTCGTGTCTAAACTGTTGCGAAGCGTGTCCGCTCCAAAAATCACATCGCGTCCTGTGCCCGCCAAACCATTGCCGCCCAGCGCGCCGAATAAATCAAGCTGCGGAAGCGAATTCAAACTCGCAGCCTTCGCATACGCTTTCATGCCCTCGACATCCATGGCTGCGGCTTGCAGTTCAGGATTACTCCGCATCGCGCGCGCAACTACAGAATCCTGCGGATCTGATAGCCCGACTTGTGGCGGCGACTCAATGGTTTTGTAGCGAACCCCCCTCGCAGGTCTCTGCCCGATCAGCGACGCCAGCGCGTCACTCGTTCGAGTCAAATTATCCTGCGCGTCCAGCAAATTTAACTCTTGATCAGCCAAAAAAACTTTGGCATTATTCACTTGATTCGGTCCGACCAATCCCGCCTGCGCACGAATGTCGGCTTCCTGCATCAGCGACAGCGCAAGATCACGCGTCACAATACTCACAGCTACGTCTCGTTCAGCCGCGTATAAATCCCAATAAGCCGCTTCGGCAAGTGCGCGCACGCTCTGTAAGGCATACTCTCGCCTGAGCTTGGCAGCTTCATAACCCTTTGTCGCCTGTGCACGACCCGCCCACGCCGCCGGACCAAATCCCTTCAAGAGCGGTTGCTTAAAGGTAAGCGATCCCGTTGCGTCATACTCCGGATTCAAGGAAGCAAAAGAAGAATTAGTCTCCAACTTAGTGCCGACAATCGAGGCTTCGAGTTCCGTTCCGATCGGCAACGTAATTCTTGCTCCGGCTTGCCCAGTCGTGCTCTTAGGATTGACCACACTTGCTCCGGAAAATGGCGAGGCCGAAGGTTGCTTGGAAGAAGCCGAATTAATCTCGCCAAAGAACTCCGGGTCAAACCCTCCTCGCTCGCGGTTCAGAGTCCCACGCGCCGCCGCCAAAGCAGCGTGAGCGTCTTTCGCAATCGTCGAATGTGCGAGCGCTCCGTCCACAACGTCATTCAGGCTAATGCCCTGCCCATCAAGCAATGAAAGAGCCATGTTCAGTGCGCTATCAGGAGGCATGGCGGAAACGTCAATTTGAGCCGCAGCCTCATGATGCAAGAAATGGAAGATAATAAGAAGTAATAAGATGTATCTCATACCAGCGAATACTCACTGTTTTGCACGTTTGTTCCCGGCAAATATACGGAGATTCACATAAAAAGTCAAAATTCTGCACACTTTCGGCCCAACATTTGTAAATTCTACGTATATTATACTTGAAATGCGCATCCTCTGCGCATGTGTGCATCTCGTTTTCAACTTTTCTCATAGTGGCGTGTCGAACATTTGGAAACGCCTCAAAACCTCCACAATGCCATAGTCCTGCAACAATGGGCAGAGCCTCAAGTGAAGAAACTCCTTATAATTTCAATTCTTACGCTTCCAATGTTATGGCTAGGGTCGTGCTCCGCTCCGCATGACAACCCCCTCGATCCGGCCTCGCCAAACTATCAAGAACCTGCTCCTCCCCCCGGGGAAACCCCTATTCCGAGCTTTTCGACAACTTTGCGTAGTGTGCACACTGGGCGTACGACCACGGACATCTACAAAGTCCTGGCGGAGCTATGGCCGGACTCCGCGCTGGCCATCGACTCAGTAACAATTCAGTACAACGGTCTGGCCGCTCGTCGGATGGATTTGTCAAGTACAACCGGGCGCTGGGGCGTGGCGCTTTCATCATCGTTCATCGGCAGCGACAATCTGGAATCGGTACTCGGCCAACCCTTCCACTTCTTTATCTATACTCCAAGTGATTCACTTTGGACAGTCGGACCGTACTATGTCTTCCGCGTCATTCAAGAAACACCACTAACCAGCGACCCTGATTCAAACATAGTGGTAGGGCCGTTTCCCACTCTTACGTGGCCACCATTTGGTGCCTCATTCCCTTACAAACATATCACGGTCGTTGAGCGCAAGAACGAAATACTGCAAATCATTGAGGAATGGAGGTCAGATACGCTTTCGTCAGCGGCTACCCAAGTTCAGGTCTCAGATTCCCTCGAAGACGATAACGATTACCATTGGATATTATTGGTGTTCGACAACTATGGCAATACATCACTATCATTAGAAACACCGTTCCAAGTCCAAGCCGGAGTCGCCCCATGAGCACTGGATTACTGACCTCCGAACAAGTTCTTTCAGCCGGACAAAAACTTTTGGAACTAAGACCGCTCGCAGAAGTCTTCGACACGGTGCTCGACATCGCCGCGCAAGCCATGCACGCAGAAACCGCGATGATTATCCTGAGCAACAACGGCTTGCTCTCCCTCGCCGCCGTCCATCAGAGCCAAGGTGAAGCCCGCACACTCGACGAAGTTTCGCAAAGTCTCGTCATAGAATCGATCGAGGCCAATAAACCTGTGCTGACTGAAAGCGCCGTAGAAGACCCGCGTTTCTCCGGAAAATCCTCGATTATCCTTCAGCATATCCAGTCAGCGGCAATCGTCCCGCTTTCAGGCCGTAACGCCGTCGAAGGCGCGCTCTATCTCGACAGCCGCTCCGACCGTGATCTCTTCAGAAAAGAAAATCTTGCGCCGCTTGCGACACTCGCAGCCTTCGCCACTTTGGCTATCGAAAATGCCCGCCGCTACGACAGCGCGCGCTCAGAAATTGCCGCGCTGAAGTCCAACGATGCCAAGCGCAGTTTGATCGGCGACAGCCACCCCATGCGCGAACTCTATAGTCTGATCGCCCGCGTTTCTCCCAGCGATTTACCCGTCATCATCACTGGAGAATCCGGCACAGGCAAAGAACTTGTAGCCCGCGAAATCCACCGCTCAAGCACACGCGCAAACAAACCGTTTCTCGCTCTCTATTGTGGCAACGTCTCGCCCGAACTATTCGAAAGCGAACTCTTCGGACACAAGCGAGGCAGCTTCACCGGTGCCACGATGGATAAGCAAGGCTTGGTCGAAGCCGCCGAAGGCGGAACTCTTTTCTTGGATGAAGTCGCCGATATTCCACTCTCGATTCAATCCAAGCTCCTGCGCTATCTGCAAGAGTCGGAATACCGCCGCGTCGGCGACGTCGAAACTCGCAAAGCCAACGTCCGCATCGTCACCGCCACCAACAAAGATCTCCAAACCGAAATCGAGGCCGGACGTTTCCGCGAAGACCTATACTACAGGTTGTTCATTCTCCCGATTACCTCCCCGCCCTTGCGCGAACGCCGCTCCGATATTCCTTTGTTGGTGCACCATTTTTTGCGCAAAACAGGCAGCAAAGTCACGGGCATTTCTCCCGACGCGCTCCGCAGACTGCAAACCTACTCCTGGCCCGGCAACGTCCGTGAACTCGAAAACACCATCGTCCGAGCCGCAGTCATAACGCGCAGCGACCGCATCGAATTGGAAGACATCTCGCATCAGGCCATCACAAAAGACACCACAGGCAACGAAGACCTGAGCTGGAAAGCCGCCGAAAAAACTCATATCTTGCAGGTGCTCGATCTCTGCGGCGGTAACCGTTCAAAAGCCGCAGTCATGCTGGGCGTGTCTCGCCGCTATCTGCATTACAAACTCAAAGAGTGGGAAGAACAGTCCGCGAAATGAAGCCGCTTGCCGAACGTCTCTCCGATCGAAAACTGATCTCGCGCGGCGACATCTCGAGCGCCTTTCGGGCGCATGACACCCGATTGGATCGCGACGTCTTCCTAAAAATTCTGCATCCGCACTTCGCCGAAGACACTGACCTTCGCACTCGTTTCGAGCGCGAAGCCCGTGCCGCAGCGAAAATTGATCACCCCCAGCTCGTCAGAATCTACGAAGTCGGCGAAGATCCCCAAGAAGGCCCCTTCATGCTGCTCGAATGGGTAGAAGGGGAGACCCTCGCGGCCAAAATCAAGCGTGAAGGTAAACTCGCTCCCGCAAAAGTACGTCAACTTGCATCGGCGTTGCTGAATGCCTTGTCCGCTCTGCATCAAAACCGGATTCTGCACCGCGACGTCAAGCCCGACAACATTCTTTGCCGCAATGACGGCGAGTTCAAGCTGACCGATTTCAGCCTCGCGTTGTTGGCCGATGCTCCCAAACTGACTCACCACACTGCTGTCGTCGGCACTCCGGCCTATCTGGCCCCAGAACTCGCGCGAGGAAAGTCGCCCAGCGAGCGCTCAGACCTCTTCGCGGTCGGAGTCGTGCTCTTTGAAGCCGCGACCGGACACAATCCCTTTTATGCCGACGCGCTCTTGGAATCTCTGCGCCGCGTGCGGGAAGAAGAGCCCGACTGGACCCTGCTTGAGTCATTCGAGCAAGACCCCTCGCTGATTCAACTGATCAAGTCCTGTCTCGAAAAAGAAGCCGAAGCCCGACCAGACTCAGCCGCAAACGCAGCAAGTTTCCTGACCGGAACCTCACACGAAACTCTCGCATCAAACACCAGTAACAAAAAGCGGGGCGTCATCGCCGCAGCGTTCTTCCTTTTCATCATAGGTTCGGTTGTGCTGTGGCCGCAATTCAACAAGTCAGACAAGCCACAAACGTCGTCACCGCAAGCCTCACTGGACACTCTGAATCATGACAAAGAGGAAGTCATTCCTCAACTCACAATTCCACAAATTGCCGATGACTCAACAGCTCCGCAGGAAGTGGAGTTAGCCGAAAAACCGCTCGAGACGACCGCCACGACGAATAACGAACCCACGCTGTCCAAGATAATCGCTCCGCCCGACAGCATCGAGCTATTTCTCGACACGGATCCCTGGGCACATGTCACGCTCGAAGGCAACGATCTCGGCACGACACCCTTAGGTAAACCTCTTCGCCTAAGCGCAGGCCAACACATCTTCATGCTCCGCAATCCAGCCTATCCGCCGATCCAGGCAAAGCTCGACCTCGTCGAAAATTCTCGTAGAGCGATCGCCTTATCGGATTTCGTGCAGCATATAGAACTCATAGTTGAGCCGTGGGGCGACGTTTATCTCGACAACGAACTCATCGGCACGTCTCCGCTCAATAAATTCCTCGTTGTGTTGCCGGGATCTCACTCGCTGCGGGTCACTCATCCCGTTTTACCCCCGGTCGAAAAAACGTGGCAGGCCATAGCCGGGGATACCCTCAGACTGCGTGCCAATCTCGAAACATCCGAACTTGCTGTTCGTACATGGGGAGAATCTCATTGATCAGGCTCATAGTATTTCTGTTCGCTTGCTCAACCTTGTTCGCTCAAACTGACTTGCTTCATGAAGCCGACTCGCTTTTCCACGCGGCGGAGTATGAGCGAGTAAAGCTACTTGTCCTGCGCGCTGAGCGACAGTTTGACTTACCCGACTCGCAGCGAGTCGCACTCGACTTGTTGGGAGCCTATTCGCTGATCATGCTCGGCAGGGAAGAAGCTGCGCGCGAACACTTCATGCGAGTATTGGAAGTGGATTCAATGCTGACGCTCGATCCGGTAAGGGTAAGCCCTAAATTCCGCGTCGTCTTCGATGACGTCAAAGCACAATTCCTGTCGCGCCGCGCGCAAAATCTCCTTCCAGGAGAACCCGTGACGGGTATTGTCAAAATCGGGGCACGCACAGAATCTCACGCAATGAATTTGATTGTTCCCGGATCAGGTTTCTTAAGAGAAGGCAAGACCATTCGCGGGCTATCACATCTACTCCTACAAGGACTCTCCGCAGGTCTTTGGCTCACCCAAGTCAGTCAAACCTCCGACGCCCGTAAGAAATACCTCGCCGCAAAATCCTCCGACGACGCTTCAAGCCTCTACGATGACTACGACTCCCACCACCGCCAAATGTGGACATACGGTCTCACATCCGCAGGTATCTATCTCCTTTCCCAATTCGATCTCGCACTTCTCAAAAAGTCAGAGTCAGTGCGACTGTCACCCACCCCTGAAGGCGTAAAGCTAAGCCTCTCCTTCTAGCGAACGCGTGTTTCCAAAGCCTCCGTGCCAGCTCAATCAGTCCAGCGGCACGCTGGTGATGTGTGCACCTCGTTCACACCCTTGTAACTGTCAAGCGCACTCTCGGAAAAAATTTCCTTGCAGATGTATGAAAATAATAAAGTTACACAGTTGGAACAGCTCTTGCCTTGTATAGAAAGTGAAAGTAACGCATTGAGTACTCTGTTTCACACCTATTTGTCTTGGAGACAATCATGAAAAAGCTAATTTTATCTGTCCTAATGAGCTTGATCGGCGCGACCGCGCTGTGGGCTCAAACAGGCAGCCTCTCAGTCCTGGTCCTCGCGGGTGATTCTCCGGTGGTTGGCGCTTGGGTGAGTGCGATAGGCGACGGCCACGGCCACGATCGTCCGCATTTCGAAGGCATCACCAATCCGGAAGGCCTTGTTCAGTTCCCCAATATTCCGGCTATGGAATATCATGTGACCGCCGGTATGCCGGGTGTTCCGCCTGCCCACGCAGACGTGGAAGTGTTGGAAGGCTCAACGGCTAATCTCACTTTGACTCTGCCCAACTTTGATCCAGCGCCACGTATTATTGTCATGCCTCCCCATGTTTTCTTTGGGCCGGTGGGTATCGGGACGACCTTTACCCGCGTAGTGCGTGTTGAAAATCGCGGTCAGGAAGACTTAACGGTGTCACTCGCGGTCACCGGGGAAGCATTTGGCTTGAACTCCCCAACCGAATTTACCCTGATTCCCAGCCCGATGGGCAACAACGCCGAAGTGCTGGTAACCTTCTCCCCGACGGCGGCGGGAGCGTACGAAGGTGAATTGACAATTACTTCAAATGATCCCGATCACGGCACGATCATCGTCGATCTCAATGGTCTCGGCGCTCAAATCATTACTGGCGGCTTGTCCGTGGATGTAATCTTTACGGATTCCTTGGGTGAATCCACTCCGGTGGATAGCGCGGTCGTCCGTGTATCCTTCATTCGCGACCACGGTGGCCCGCGTCCACATCATGTGCTTGGCATGACGGATGCCGCCGGACACCTTTCGGTGGATGCACTGCCAGTAGGTATCTACAATGTCAACGCGTCCAAGCGTGGCGTTGGCTTCGCCAGCGAGATTATTGAAATCACCGCTGACCAAACGACCTTTGTGACCCTTTCGCTCGTCCCGGGCCATGATGGCCCCGGCGGTCCTCACTTTGAAATTGTTGAACTCGCTGGAACGGCCGTGGTTACGGCGGCTGATTCCACACATCCTGATCGCCTTTTCTACGCCTTGGATGTTGACGCTGATGGAGTGATTGACTATCGCTTGAACTTCGGCCCTCCCTGGTACAATCCCCCCAGCGGCGCGGTGCGTCCATCCAATGGTGATGAAATTACCCTCGTTGGCGCGCTAATGTCGCATGGCGATCGTGCCATTGTGCACGTACACATCCTGAATGACCTCGACTGGTGGGATCCGCGCGGTGGACGGCCCGGCGAGCATGGCGGTGACGGCGGCGGACGTGCTGAAGGCTTCGGTTGCGATGACAGTGACTTAACGTGGTTCGAGGTCGGTGGAACCGTTACGGATATTCAAGTTCGCGGCTCTGTTTTCTACGGCATAGACCACAACAGCGACGGCCAGACCGACTACGTGATCGATTTCGGCGACAACATCAGCCTGGGTAGTCCTCTGCTGCCGACCGTTGGCCAAACCGTCTCAGTGGTTGGCGGTATGCTGACCTGCAGCCCGGATGATGTCAACGCTGAATGGGTCATCGTCTATGAGGTGGATGGACAGTTCGTGCGTATGCCCGGTGATACTGACGGCTTGGATCCGATCCTCGGCGTTAGTGTGAACCCGTCACCGACCCCGGTCGTGACTTCGCACTTGATTGCCACCAACTATCCGAACCCCTTCAACCCGACGACAACCATCGAGTTCTCGACTCCAGTTACCGGTCTGGTAAACGTCACGGTGTTTGATGTCCTCGGTCGTCAAGTGGCCACGTTGGTCAATGACAATCTGACTGCGGGCACTTATACCACCCAATTTGACGCGGCGAGCCTGCCATCCGGTATGTACATGTATCGCTTGACGCTGAACAATCAGCAGATAGTGAACCGGATGCTGCTCCTGAAATAAGAGCTTGCTCCCTCAGGCAGAAGCCCCCATCCGGTTTTCGAATCGGGTGGGGGCTTCCTTTTGTCTGCAAAACACACAAGGATTTCGTATAATAAAGATTGCTCTATACAACATATTTGCAGGCATCTCGTAAACATCTGTAATCCAAAAGGATACCATTTTCTCTACCATGACAGTTTGGACCCGCACAACCCGCATTGAAGCCTTGCACGACCTGATCAAGCAGCGCATCCTCGTTCTGGATGGCGCCATGGGTACACTTATTCAGGGACACCGCCTGACTGAAGCCGATTTCCGGGGCGACCGTTTCACCGACTGGTCGCACGACCTGAAGGGCAACAATGACTTGCTTGTCCTGACCAAGCCCGACTTGATCAAGCACTTACATACTCTCTATTTCGATTCAGGTGCAGACATTGTTTCTACCAACAGCTTCACGGCCAACGCGCCCTCCCTTGCCGACTACGGCATGGAGAAGCTTGCCGAAGAAATAAATCTCGTCTCCGCACAGGTCGCGCGCGCCGCCGCCGATGCCTACGAACAAAAAGACCCCTCTCGCCCGCGCTTTGTTGCCGGAAGTTTGGGACCCACCAACAAGACTCTTTCTCTGTCTCCCAACGTTAACGACCCCGGTTATCGCGACTTGTATTTTGATCAGATGGTCGAAGTTTACGAGGCCGCCGCGCGCGGCTTGTTGGATGGCGGCGCGGATATCCTGATGATCGAAACATCATTCGACACTCTGAATGCCAAGTCCGCAATCTTCGCCATAGAGAAAGTCTTTGACCAGCGCGGAGTGCGCATTCCCGTAATTGTCTCAGGCACAATCACGGATGCAAGTGGCCGCACACTCTCCGGTCAAACCACAGAAGCTTTCTGGAACTCCGTCTGCCACGCCAAACCCTTCGCGGTAGGCCTGAATTGCGCACTTGGTGCAAGCAATCTCTATCCCTATCTGCAAGAGCTTTCACGCGTCGCAGATTGCTACGTGAGCCTTCACCCGAACGCGGGTCTTCCCAACGAATTCGGAGAATATGACGACACTCCCGAAAACATGGCGGAAGTCATGGGCGGTTTCGCGAAAGCCGGACTGCTGAATATTGCGGGCGGCTGCTGCGGCACGCAACCCTCACACATAAAAGCCATCGCCGAAGCCGTAAAGTCTCATTCACCACGCACAGTCGTTCAGCTGCCCACTCGCTTGCGTGTCTCAGGGCTCGAGCCGTTGACTATTGGAGAAGAAAGTGGCTTCGTGAATATCGGCGAGCGCACGAACGTCACGGGCTCCGCGCGTTTTGCAAAATTAATTCTGAACGGTGACTACGAAACCGCCGTCGAAGTGGCGCGACAGCAAGTCGAAAGCGGCGCACAGATGATTGACATCAATATGGACGAAGGCTTGCTCGATTCCGAAGCCGCCATGACCCGCTTTCTGCATCTGATAGCGACCGAACCATCTATCGCCCGCGTTCCCTTCGTGATCGACTCCTCCAAATGGTCAGTTATCGAAGCGGGCCTGAAATGCATCCAAGGCAAACCCGTTGTCAATTCGATCAGCATGAAAGAAGGGGAAGCCGAGTTCCTAAGACAAGCCAAACTCTGCCAGCGATACGGCGCGGCCGTCATTGTCATGGCCTTCGACGAACAAGGACAAGCAGACACAGTCGAGCGCAGAGTAAAAATTGCCGAACGTGCCTACAATCTGTTGATCAATGAAGCAGGCTTCGCTCCCCAAGACATTATCATCGATCCGAATATCTTCGCGATTGCCACAGGCATTGAAGAGCACAATGATTACGCCGTGCAATTCTTCGAAGCCACGCGACAAATTAAAGCCAAACTACCCAATGTTCGCATTAGCGGCGGCTTGAGCAACGTCTCGTTTTCGTTTCGCGGCAACAATACCGTCCGCGAAGCGATTCATGCGGTCTTTCTTTATCACGCGATTCAAGCGGGAATGGACATGGCCATCGTCAACGCCGGCGCGCTGCCGATCTACGATGACATAGAACCCGGCTTGTTCGAGCGTGTTGAAGACGTCGTCTTGAATCGCCGTTCCGATGCAACCGAACGACTACTCGACTATGCGTCAACCGTAAAGGGCAAAGTCAAAGACAAGGCCGCAGAGCTTGAGTGGCGCTCCCGTGGTGTTCATGAACGCCTGAAGCACGCCTTGGTCGAAGGCGTCGACGATTTCATCATAGCAGACACCGAAGAAGCGCGACTTGCGTTTCCCGAACCCATCGAAGTCATCGAGGGTCCCCTAATGGCCGGTATGAATCGCGTCGGCGATCTCTTCGGAGCGGGGAAAATGTTTCTCCCGCAAGTGGTCAAAAGCGCGCGAGTTATGAAAAAAGCCGTCGCATACTTGATTCCCTTTATCGAAGCCTCAAAAAAAGCCGGAGAGTCCAGTAGCAAAGGTCGCATACTATTGGCAACCGTCAAAGGCGACGTCCACGACATCGGCAAAAACATCGTCGGTGTGGTTTTGCAATGCAACGGCTTTGAAGTGATTGATATGGGTGTAATGGTTCCCTGCGCGAAAATTTTGGAACGTGCCACCGAAGAAAACGTGGACCTGATCGGCCTTAGCGGATTGATTACTCCGTCGTTGGAAGAGATGACCTTTGTCGCCTCCGAAATGAAACGCCTGAACATGACCACGCCGCTCTTAATCGGCGGTGCCACCACCTCACGAGTCCACACTGCCGTTAAAATCAGTCCCAACTACGATGGCCCGACGATTCATGTGCTCGATGCCTCACGCGCCGTTGGTGTGGCCACAAGTTTGATCAGCAAACAGTTGCGCGAAGAGTTTGTCCGCGAAACCGCCGCCGATTACGAAAAGGTTCGCACCATTCGAGCGCAAAACGCGGGTAAACTAAAACTCGCTACGCTTTCAGAAGCAAGAGCCAATCGCTCCATGCTGGAATTCAAGTCTCCACCCAAGCCCAAAAAACTTGGCCTGACCATTTTGCGAAATTATCCGCTTGAGCCGCTTGTCGAGCGCATGGACTGGACCCCGTTCTTTCAAGCCTGGGAACTCAGTGGCCGCTATCCCGCAATCTTGAAAGACCCCGTCGTTGGCGCCAGCGCAAGTTCTCTTTTCGCCGACGCGCAAACGATGCTAAAAGAAATCATCGCGGAAGAAAAGCTCAAAGCAAGCGCAGTCTTCGGACTGTTCCCGGCCAATGCCGTCGGTGATTCGATTGAGTTGTACGAAGACGAATCCCGCGATAAAGTCCTGACGACATTCCACATGCTCCGCCAGCAAATGAAAAAAGATTCGGCCTCGCCAAATCTTTCACTTGCGGATTTCATCGCACCCAAAGATTCAGGCATCCTCGACTATTTCGGAGCATTCGCGGTAACTTCCGGCGGCGAGCTGCGAAACCTCGTCGCCGCCTATGAAAAGGATCTCGACGACTACCGTGCAATTCTAATGAAAGCCTTGGCTGACAGACTTGCCGAAGCCTTTGCCGAACATCTGCACGAGCGCGTTCGCCGAGAATTCTGGGGCTATGCGGAGCACGAACAACTCTCAAACGAAGACCTGATCAAAGAAAAGTATGACGGCATTCGCCCCGCGCCCGGCTATCCCGCCTGTCCCGAGCACTCCGAAAAGCGCACACTCTTTAATCTCTTGAAAGCCGAAGAAAATGCAGGCATTATCCTGACAGAGCATTTCGCTATGCTACCCCCGTCTTCTGTCTCAGGATTTTATATTTCACATCCGCAGTCAAAATACTTCGGCATAGGCCGAATCGCAGACGATCAAGTTCACGATTACGCCGAACGAAAAGGCCTGTCACTAAAAGAAGCCAAGCGCCTACTCTCAGCCAACCAAGACTAACATCTACCAATCGACGTTGTGGGTCTCAGACCGCAATGGTAAATGGCAACTCATTCCTCTTTCATATACTCGCCATGATTGATCTCCGCTCAGACACCGTTACTAAACCGACCGCCGCAATGCGTGCCGCAATGGCGGCAGCCGTAGTCGGTGACGACCAATTCGGTGAAGACCCGACTATGAATCAGCTGCGCGAGCGAATGGCAAACATGCTCGGCAAAGAGGACGCGATCTTTTTCCCCACCGGAGTCATGGCTAATCAATGCGCGCTCCGCACCTTGACCAGACCGGCGGATGAGATCGTCACCAGCAAAGAGCCTCATATCGTCTATCACGAAACCGGCGCATCAGCAGCAAATGCCGGTATTCATTTCAGAGAAGTCGGGCATCGAGGGACGTTCACCTGTGAAGAATTCCTCGCCGCATACAACACTCCCGGCCACATCGTGCATCCTCCCACAACCGTTGTCGCCATTGAAAATACACACAACCGCGCAGGCGGAGTGATTTTTCCCTTAGCCGAAGCCACGAAAATTTGTCGCGCCGCGCGCGAACGGAATGTCTATACCTACTGTGACGGCGCAAGGCTATGGAATGCTGCAATCGCCACAAATCATACTCCCGCAGAGGTCGCAGCGCCATACGATTTAGTGTCGCTGTCCTTTTCGAAAGGCTTGGGCTGTCCCGCCGGAGCGATGCTCGCCGGATCAAAGGAAATCATCTCGCGCGCTATCAGAAATCGCAGAATGTTAGGCGGAGCGATGAGGCAGAGCGGAGTTCTCGCGGCGGCCTGCTTGTACGCGCTGGACAATCATATGGAGCAGCTCCACGACGATCACGCGAATGCGAAGCTCATTGCGGACGTTCTCGCCGAGTCGAAATGGATTGATTTGGACCTGGCTACCGTGCAAACCAACATGATTGTATTTGACATGAAACCCGAAGCGCCCGATGCCAAGTCCGTCGTCGCTCGCTCGGAAAAACTCGGCGTGAAATTCTTTGAGTTCGGGCCGCGCACAATTCGCCTGGTCACTCACCGCGATGTCACCACAGTCGAGTGTCAGGATGCCGCAAACCTGATCCGTAAAGCCGTTGCGCCCTAATCAAAAGACTCCTAACCAGTCACCACTAGGGTTGCTCGCGATTCCGCTGGCGACCTATTTTTTCTCCTACCTCTATCTCGCGGTCTTCCACCAAAAAGTTTGGCTCTGGAGCACCGTCATTCACGAGAGCGGCACGCTGACGCTCCTTGAAACGACTCTCTACGCGTCGCATTTCCTCGGTCACATCCCTTCGCTGACCATAATCGCCGCACTCTTCGCGGTGTGGTTCAGAATATTCTCACCAACTGATGAAAAGATTCGCTTCTCATGGTTTTGGGGCGGTTTCGCGATTGTGTTCATTCTCCTTTGCCTTGTCGGTAGTATTGCACACTTCGGAGTATCCGAGACACTTGCCTACCTTTTGCTTAAACAGCAAAGCGTCACACGCAGCGAACCGGGTGGCTCCTTTCTCCTGCATCTTCCCAGCACACTCTCGCTGATTGTCCTGTTGCCGTGGTTCTTTCTCGGCACATTTTGGCTGACCGGAAGGTCGCTAAACTGGAATTCCCGCTACGCGAATCATATCGTCGCCGCTCCAGTCGTGATCCTTGCTCTTGCGTTCGCGGTCACCGGCAGCCTTTCTGATATCGCAAAGTCGCTGTCCGACCCCCGCTATCTGGCTCATAGTGTCCGCGAATTGGCCACTTTCCCTCTGACTTTCTTCCCGATCCCCCTGGCACTCTGGCTCTCCGGCACATCCGACCGTCGCCAAACAATTCATCCCGCCGCACGTGGCATGTTGATCCTGACACTCCTGCTGGCCCTCCCGTTCCTGACCTATCAGGTCTGGATTCCATTGACCGTTGGCGTCAGCGATCTCGCGCAGCAACCGGAATTCTCAACTGAGCCTCTGCCGATCTCATATCTGTTAGCATCCCACTATTTTGAGCACATCTTGGACACCGTCTATTTCACGCTGCTCTGCTTCACTCTAATTCGGCCACGAGGAGTAAACAATAGCTGATTCCTCTTCACTGAAGCTGACAAAACTTACCTCATTTGCAGTTAAACTTGAACATACGGCAAAATTGGCCAAATACCGACGTGAATGCAAAGTGACGAATACACACTATTTATGCTTGACTGCTCCCGATTGCTTTCCGATATTGTTACTGGATTCGGGAGTGCAGCACTTGGGGGAAGATTACCGGAAAACAAAATCGCGCGAACTGTTTGTGGTCAACGGGCGAAACCTGAAAACAAGCACCTTTCCGCCCACACCAGACCCCGAATCCGCAACAGTGTTCAGATGGATCGGGGTCATTTCGTTTTGGGGGCCGGTCCCAATCGCAAGGATAATTCGTTCTTCTGATGAACAAACTGCGTTTTTTAATAAGTGAATTCTTTGCCGCCTGTTGGGAAACAATCAAGCTTCCCTTCTGGCTGTTTGGCGTAGGTTGGAAACGGTTGATGGCCTTTGGCCCGCGTCGTATCGGGCTGGTGTTGTTTGCGTCCTTAGCCGTGGTTGTAGTCTCGATGTTGCTCTTTGTCAAAGTGACGTCACAACCGAATTTCTGTCGCTCCTGCCACGTCATGGAACCCTACTTCGAAGCGTGGCAAACATCCACGCACTCCCATGTAACATGCACGGAGTGCCACATCCCTCCCGGTCTTGAAGGTACCGTGCATTCAAAATTCATGGCCATGGCCATGGTCGCAAATTACTTCACGGGAGTATACAAGCGCTCAAAACCGTGGGCGGAGATAGAAGATCGCAACTGCTTGCGTTCGGGTTGCCATGACACAAGGCTTCTGCAAAGCACTGTGGATTTTCGCGGTGTGAAGTTCGATCACAAGCCGCATCTTGAGGAGGTGCGCCGAGGCAGGCAACTACGTTGCACGTCCTGCCATTCAAGTATCGTGCAGGGCGAGCACATCACGGTTAGTGAATCCACCTGCTTCATGTGTCACTTTAGGCCCGACACCCTCGGACAACAAACAGCGCTGGCAAAATGTACGGGTTGCCATACTCCTCCAACCGGAGTCATGGCCGCCGATACAAGCTTCGACCACACTGAGATGCTGGCCCGCAAAGCCGACTGCTCCGGCTGCCATGCCAGCGAAGTCGTCGGTGATGGATACGTTCCGCGTGAACGTTGCAACTCCTGTCACGCACAGCAGCAGCATATTGAGCGCTATGACGAGCGCGTATTCATTCACCAAACACACGTCACGGATCACAAGGTCGAGTGCACGGCCTGTCATACGCAGATTCGCCACGGAAAAGATGCAGTGGCCTTCGCGAGCAAAGAACGCACCTGCAGCCAGTGTCATGGGAAGCCCGATGATGCCATCGAGAGAGTTTGGCGCGGTGACTTGCCGGGTCTGCCGCTCGCGCCGTCGTCCATGGCCAAAGCCGGGATGGTCTGCACATCCTGTCACGTCGGTGACATACACGCCTCCGACGGAAATCACCCGGATCCCGTCTGCACACCCTGTCACGATCCAGGCTATGACAAGCTGTGGACGCGCTGGGACGAGCCGATCCTGCGTCGCATCAAAGAACTCGAACAAAAGACCGCGAACCTCGAGCCCGGCGAGCGGGATACGATGCGCTTGGCCCTTGATCTTTACAAGCGCGGTAATCCCCTCCACAATCCGGAGATGATCGAGCTTCTGTCCAAACAGATCCTCGGCAAAGAGATCACCGTAAACCCAACATGTAATAGCTGCCATCCTGCCGCCGGAGATGCCGTGGTTATGTATGGCGGGAACACTTTCGATCACCGCAAACATAAAACCGTCGGCCAATGCGAAACCTGCCATTCGACCTCTGAAGAAACTCATGGGCGGCTCTTGATGTCAAAGAATGACTGCAACAATTGCCATCATCAGCCCTTGGTCTCCAAACAGACAGACTGCGCGACGTGTCATACGACTCAAGCCGCAGTCTTCACGGGCAAGGTGCCGCAATTCGCGGGCGCAGAACCTTCCTTCAAAATGGAACTCGATTTCGCCTGCACAGATTGCCACGTTACGCGGGGAACGTCAGTATCCCGCGATGTCGCTTCTGCATGTATCGCTTGCCACGACAATGACTTCGCCGACACCCTGGCCAGCTGGCAATCCGATGCTCGCATCATGTCAAAATCAATCCATAACGCACTTTCGAACTACAAAGTCGGAAGTGAAAAATATAAACAACTTCATTATCTGGCCGACCTCCTGCAAAAGGACGGCAGCGGATCGGCCCACAATCCATCACTATTCAAGCGGTGGTATGAATCAATCGGAGTGGCCCAATGACCTCCAATAAGTTTAAGTTAAAAAAGACCGCCGCGAAAGGAGACTCCATGAGCAACGTAAGTTCGCGGGTGGCGAAGGCCGCTCGTGCGGACGGGATCATGGCCCCTCGGGTGAATACTGAGTCGCCTCAGGGGTTACTCACCCTGTCCGAAGCAGCAGAAATGCTTGGCCGCGTGCATCGCACCACTATCATGCGATGGGTTCGCGAGGATCGGCTGAAATGTGTGCGTTTGTCACGTAAAGTTATACTCTTTGAGCGTGACGAGATTAGTAGGTTTATTCGTGAGCATAGAGCGACAGGATAATTGGCAATCTCGGTCGCAGCCCGCAGTTAGCGGAAGAAAATAACCATTATTAATGCAAAATTGGCGGCGATTATTAAGAGTCGTCTGCTATTAGATAGCTTAATCGAATAAAAACTCCAAAATAATGCCTCTTGAATTGACCCGCCAAAAATAGACAAAGCCTGTCTGGAATAGTGTGTCTACATGACTTAAGTCTTGATCAGCGATTCCAAAACTGATTTCGTAAACTCAACATGGCCTTGCTGTTGCAATGAAAATTGATTACTATTAGTGCAGTGACTTGTGATGGTCACCAGTAACCGCCGGACACGAAGCAAATGAATTCCCGACCACAACTACATGTTCATCCTAATTATTCACGAAGAACAACGAATTTTTTAGATTACACGCTAAATCTGACCAAAGCTATCTACTATATCTTACCCCCAACAGGAAGGCCTGTGGGGGTCTTTTTTTCCGGTCAATGCCGGAGCAACCATTAACGGGAAGAGGACCCGATAAGGGATGCGCACTATGAAACGCAATAATCTACACCCCGCAACATTTATTATCACAAGTCTGATCATTTTCGCGGTCATCTTTATGGGCTGCGAAGGCGATCAAGGGCCCGCCGGTCCGTCAGGTCTAAATCCTGACTCACCGCCGATCATCACCGCCATCGTCGCCGCACCGGATTCGGTCGGCACAGGCGAAAGCACGATCCTGTTCGTGGCCGCATACGACCCGAACGGTGATGCCATGACATATCAGTGGAGCGCCGCCTCCGGCACGTTGTCCACCCCGACCATGGCAGTCACGAACTACACTCCGCCCAGTGGAATCGGTCTGTATCCTGTGACCGTTACCGTGTCGGACAACGATGGAAGCGTCTCCGCAATCGTCAACGTCGGTGTTAACACCTATGTCCCGTCTGTTTTCCCCAGCTATCTCGGTGACAACGTAAATCGCTGTAGCCACTGCCATCAGGCCAAAGTGGAAGGCTGGAGCGGAACCCATCATGCTCGCGCCTGGGATGCTCTCGTCGTAGCAAATGCGACAGACAATCCCTATTGTGTTCAATGCCACACGACGGGCTATGACAACATCGTCAACTTTGACGGCACCATAGCAGTTCAGGGCGTCGACAATGCGGGCTACGACGACTATCCGAACCCGCACCTCCGCAACGTCACCTGCGAAGCCTGCCACGGGCCTATTGGTCCCGATTTCTCATCACACGAACCCGATGTCCATCTGGTCGTCACCGGCGAAACATGTAACCGTTGCCACTCGCAGTACGAAGAATATGAAGAATCCGGTCACGGCATGGCTATTGAGCACGCTGGCGGCATTGAAGAATTCAATACTGAATGGAATCGGTCGTCTTGCTACGAATGTCATATTTCTGAGGGTTTCATTAAAAAGTGGGATCCGGACTGGGCTGATCGTGCGGTTCCCGTCGACGGCTATCAGGTGTCTTGCGCAACATGCCACGACGTTCACGAGTCAGCCGAGGGCAATCCGGCATATCTGCGTGGTCTCGATGCCTTCCCGATCATCTACGGGGGCCCCGACTATCCCGCAGGATTTGAAGTTCCCAATGAAGAACTCGGTATTTTGCACTATGGGAAAGGCCAGCTTTGCGCCCAGTGCCACCATGCTCGCCGTAGTGAGTCAAACGTTATTGGACAGATCAATAACGGAAATGCGCATCCCGGCCCGCACGCGAGCTGCCAGGCAGATATGCTCATCGGGCGAGGCTCCTATGAGATTCCCGGTTACACTTACAACCGCGAATCGGTCCACCAGCCTGATGTCGAGATTGGCGAAGCATCACTCGCAGATATGTGTGTGACTTGCCACGTTCACACGATCCCCGGTGCCTCCCCCGGACATGACTATCATGGCCACAGCTTCGCGCCTGTCGTAGAAGCCTGTAACCAGTGCCACGCCACGCCGAGCAACTTCGACTATCGCGGCCGTCGTACCGAAATTCAAACTCTGATGACGACGCTCCTAAACATGCTGCCAAACGACGGAACAGAGCCGCTGTTTACAACGGGTACGTCAACTCGCGAAGAGCGCGAAGCGGGCTATGCTTGGTACTTCGTGATCAACGAAGGCTCGATGGGTGTTCACAACTACGTGTACGCAAAGTCGCTACTCGAAAACGCCATTGACTATCTGACCCCCGGCCAACCTTTACTCCAACAGCAAAAAAGACTGGCCTCGAAGTAATACCAAACCATCACCTCTCTCTCCCCCTAACTCTTTGGAGGAGAGAGAGCGTGAAACATCGCCAACCGTCCGCCGTCGTGGGTCCCCAGCTTGTCCTTGCAAGGAACCCGTAATGGCATCGGCTAACATCGCCAACAAACGCGAATGAAACTGAAAAGACAGAGAGTTTTATTCCTGACGATCTTGGTTACCCTAATCGTCCTGGAATCGGAGGCCGCACAGGCGGCCTCCGTCTCCGGACGGTTTGGTCTCTGGACATACGTGCGCGACGACAGCGTTGACCACGTACAGATCGTCCCCTTATTAAGCCTGAACATTCATCGCTTTGGCGGCGGCGCTTGGTCTTTTGAAAGCACCTTGCGCGGTTATGCCGATTACCAAAATGGTGATGACAACGGCTCCACTGCACTGCGCGTCAATCGCGCTTTACTAATCTGGCGTCCTCAGGCCTCACCGTGGGAAGTCCGCGCAGGTCAACAATGGATCGCCGAGGGAATCGGTCGCGGAAATGTAGCAGGTCTTTGGGGCCGCTACAATTTCAACAGCACAACGGACATGAGAGCCTATGCAGGCTCCCGCTTACCCGTTTCCCTAAGTTTAGACGAATCTATTCCCGACGAAGGCGTAGCCGCCGGGCTGAATCTTTATAAGCGCTTCGGTCGTACCCGCGTCGGACTCTCATATTATTATGTCGGCAAAGATAGTGACGTTCTTTTCAGCGGTATCGGTCTGGATGCATCTACAAAACCTTCCGCCGATCTTTCTTTGCGCGCGCGCTTGCATATGAATATCGAGCAATCAAATATCGAAACTGGCCAAGTGACTGCTTACTGGCAGGCGATGGAGAAACTGTTGGTCTCAGCCGACGTGCGCACACAAACTCCGCGTATCTTTGAAGACTCCTTCTTCGCCATGTTCTTGGAAGACTCCAAAACCAACGCCGCTCGCGCGGGCGCGCAATGGACCTTCTATGATGAATTCTACGCCACCGGCATGGGCTACTTGGTCTTCACCGAAGAAGACATGCTCTACAAGACCCGCGCAGGCTTAGGTTGCAAAAAACTGGAGTTCGGTTACACTCATTGGCTCTCCGCTGGCTTAGGCGACATGGACGGCTTCTACGGAGAAGCGCACCATACCTACAAAGAACTCGAAGGCCGTGCAGGCTTCGACTATTCTCGCGGTTCAAACAGCGAAATTCGCCCGAACACAGAATCACAAGTGATCTATGGCGCTCTCGATTGGAACGCTTGCAATCGTTCATCCGTCGGTATTCGCGTCGAGCACCTGAAAGATCCCACTCACACTGAAGATTGGCGCGCACTATTCTCGCTCATGACCAACTTCCGTTCCAAAGTAAGGAGCGGTTCATGACATTTGTCTTCCGTCGAGCAGGGATTAAGCGAAGCGGTTTCCTGCCGGAATCCGATAGCTCGCGGCGGCAGGTGTCTTCACCTGCCCCGAACACCGTGATGCTCAGCCTCATCATGCGGCCGCTTCTCATCGCGTTGGTTCTGCAAGCAACCTCAGCCTTCTCAGCAGATCAGTTCGCGTTAGTAGGCTCAGACGGAAAACTGCCCTCAGCCTTTAGTCACAGCATCCACGTGGACGGCAACGGCTTGGAGTGCGCAGATTGTCACGTCGGTGTGAATACAAGCATGAAGGGCACGGACAATCTGATGCCCAAATGGAGCGCCTGCGCCGATTGCCATTCACTCGAAGACATCGCAAACCGTGGCGTAGCACTCGGGGAAGCGATGAACGGTTTTGTCCTGAAGGTGATTGACGACTATCTTCCCAAGTTTCATCATCAGCGCCACATAGACAAAGCCAAAGTGGATTGCAACGCTTGCCACGCGAACCTCGATCAACCTGTCGCGGAAGGCAAGCGCGCACATCTCCCGATGATGGCCGACTGTATTGACTGCCACACCACGCGTTCAGTCGCGATGGAGTGCAATACTTGCCATCTGCCGGGCGAGAATCTCGTGCCCGAAAACCACAACGTCATGTGGATGCAGCGTCACGGAATTGAATCAACATTAGCCGAGTCCAACTGCACGATGTGTCACCAAAGCGGCACGAAGCTCGATTGCCAATCCTGCCATCAAGGCGACGCGGTCATCAATCCGCATCCCAAAAATTACATGAGCCGTCACGGGCAGGATGCGCACTTATCCGATTTCCGTTGCGGCACATGTCACGAGCAACGTAGTTTCTGTATAGATTGCCACCGCGACATGAACATTCTTCCCGCCGATCACTTCCGCGCAGGCTTCCTGACCTCAAGCGGCGGCACGCATGGCGAGTCCGCGCAATTCGATTTAGAGAGCTGCATGTCCTGTCACGACACACCCAACGCCGAACCAACCTGCGCGAGGTGTCATGCAAACTAATGACAAACACAAATGGCGCGCGGCGGCAGGTGTCTTCACCTGCCCCGCTTACCGATACTTCTTGCTTTCGATTCTAACTGTTGTGTTCGCTGTTGCCTTCATCTCCTGCAGCGAAGACCGCGCAACCTCAAGCTACAACACCCATCCGGTTAACTGGATGGATGAATACAGCGAAGACTGGCACGGCAAAGCAGCGCTGCCCAGCAAAGGTGAAAGCTGCTTAGGCTGTCACGCAATCAGCACGTCTGTCCAGAGTTTCGACGATGGCCCCGTAACTGCACCCGAACCGATGTTGGCCGGTTGCTACGACTGCCACAACTACCCGCACGGCGACAATTACGTTCCGCAGCATCACACGGACATCCGCGCGGCGGGTTGGCAAAACATGAACCAGTGTCAAGCCTGTCACGGAGTAAATTTCTCAGGCGGACGCGCCGGTGCAAGTTGCCTTGAATGCCACACACTCCCCGGTGGCCCCGGAGCCTGCAACACCTGTCACGGATATCCGCCAACAACAACTCGTCCGCTTCCCGGAGAAAACCCCGGCGCACATTTCGCGCACGTTCGTTATGCCTGCACCGAGTGCCACAACACTGTAACAGGCTTGAATCACATCGGCCCGTTGCCTGCCGAAGTAGAATTCGATGACGCAAGAATCTCCACCTCAAGAGATTATCCGGCCTCGTACACGGCAAGCAACTGCGCCACCTATTGCCACTCAAACCTGAGTCAGGGCGGACCCATCGTTCCCGTGCAATGGAAAACAGGTCAAACGTTGAACGCTTGCCGCTCATGTCATCAGGTGCCGCCCTCGACCCCGACACATCCCGCCGAAATGCGGTGCCATCTTTGCCATTTGAATGTCGATCCTGCATCAAACTACAACGATGCAAATCAAATTCGCTTCCTTCCTGGCGACACATTGCACGTCAACGGAGTCGTCAACGCAATTTTCGAATAGCGCCATCTGCCTTGAAAAAATAGAGCGGCCCGGTCCGAGATACCGGGTCGTTTTTAATTATTCAAGAGTAAAGCGGCTGGCCCCGTGCCTGCCGACAAAAGGACACTAAAACCTAAGTCTTTTCATCAAGTTACAACGCCCAATCTGTCCAAAAGGATGCCGTTGCAACATTTTCACGCAATCTCAAGACTAATCTTGTGGGGCGCGCAGTGAACTGGACAACCTGCGCGTCGGCTTCCCGCCAAGTTCTGTTTGTCCGAAACGCTAAGCAACGGAGTTAACGATGAAGATGATCACCATCATCACCGCGTTACTCTTAGTCTTGGGGTGTTCGTCGAACTGGAGCACAAACCCTGCGGGACAAGAGTATGAAACAAACGTATCTTTACAATTGCTGGACGACGGAAGTTGGGTCACCCCGGTCAGCGACGTAGAACCGCAGGACCCCGAGTGTGCAACTCACGTCTTTGGCTACGTCCAAATGGAAAATCCCTGCAACAGTCCGGTGTCGTGCCGCATTGATCAGGAAATTCCCTGTCTGATTCCCGCAGGCGGAGAATTCACGATGCAAGCCTCGCAAGGCTACCACACCTTGTATTGGTACGGCGTGTCAGGCATCTACGAACAATCCGTCTACGTCCCCAGATGCAAAACCGCCGAAGTCGCTTTCGAGCAAAACTTGGCGCGCAAACTGAACGTCTATCAGTAATCCCATAGCAACACAAAATGAAATCGAGCGGCCCTAAAGCCGCTCCTTTTTGTTTCCTCCAAAAATGCAGTGTAAGTGCCCCTCCGATTCGCTGCTGGCTCATACCCAAGCAAAAACAAAGACCTGCAACAATCTTATCCACTTCCCACCAGCGGCTTGCTTCTGCCCCGAACCGTCCATATATTGACTGGAAGACCCTACAGTAAAGAGTTGGATTTAGGACATGTTTATTAAAAGAATAGCCGCGATCATTGTACTCATGATGATATGCTGCGCCGCGCTGTATGCGCAAGACGAATCTGCTCATCATATGCTGGTCAAAGTCATGCCGGAAACTCCGGAGCGCCTGCAAGAGCTGTTTCAGTATCATCATCTCGACCTGTGCGAAGGAGAAACATACGACACTCCGCATTTGTTCGCCTATCCCGAAGATATTGATCTGCTAATTCAGTTAGGCTATCCTTACGAAATTCTGCACGAAGACGTCGAGAGCTTTTATGCCGATAGAATCGGAAACACTCCGCTGACCCTGATGGGTGGATACAAAACCTACGCGGAAATCGTCGCCGAACTCGACAGCATTCATGCGGCTCATCCCGACATCACCACCGCCAAGTTCAGCATCGGCAACTCCCTACAAGGTCGCCCGCTGTGGGTGATGAAAATCTCCGACAATCCGAACATTGACGAGAACGAACCGGAAGTCTTCTACAATACGTTGACGCACCCGCGCGAAATCGTGACGATGGAAGTGCTGTTCCATTTTATGCATCATATCACGGACAACTACGGCACGGATGCCGAAGTCACCGAAATCATCAATGGCCGTGAACTGTATTTTCTGCCCTGCGTGAATCCCGACGGCCACGAGCATAATCGCACCACGAATCCCAATGGCGGCGGACTCTGGCGCAAGAACCGCCGCAACAACGGCAACGGCACATTCGGTGTGGACATCGCTCGCAACTATGGCTTCACCTGGGGATTGGACAACGAAGGCTCGTCACCCAATCCCGGCAGTCTGGCCTATCGCGGCACGGCACCGTTTTCTGAGCCGGAAACCGCCAGCCTACGCGACTTCATCAATTCACGCAATTTCGTGTTGTCATTGGATTATCATGCGTACGGAAATGTCTTTCTATATCCCTGGGGAACCGACTATTACGACGGCGATGGACTAACACCGGATGATATCACCTTCCAGATGATCTCCGACTCAATGGCCACCTCTATCGAGCAAGTTTATGGCACGGAGATTCCCTATGGCACAGGCTGGCAACTCTATTACAACACCAACGGCGCGTCCTTCGATTGGGAGTACGGCGACACCACGGATCATGCAAAAATCATTGCCATCGCTCCCGAAGTCGGCACCTGGGACGACGGATTCTGGCCTTCAATTGCTCGCGCCGAGAGTTTGAAAGTAGAATGGCTTCCCGCCAACATTTTCTTCGCGCGCATAGCAGGCGAGTTAACCTCACCGGACGATCTGACCGTCTTCTATCATTCCGCGACAAACTCTCTCTTCTTCGATTGGAGTCCCACAGGAGCTCCCTTATATAAACTCTATTCCGCGTCATCGCCGGCAGGCCCCTACGATGTTCTGGTCACAGAAGTATCCTCAGCCTTCGCTCTGATCCCCCTCCCCGATGCGCAATCCACCTTCTATAAAGTAAAATCCATTTACTGACATAATTCAAGTGAGCTTGGCAATAAGAAAGCGGCCCTGCATAATCCTTGCAGGGCCGCTCTGAATTTCCCCCCCTTCCTACAGGGGGACAAAAGGGGGCTTCCGCATTCATCCCAAACAGTTAACCCTAATCACTAGCGTCGCCCTCCGGCCGTCTTCCCCAAACTGTCATCGCGCAGCGCAGCGAAAGGACCTACCAAAAGGAGCCACAAACTCCAGGGAAGTAAGACGAGAACCCAAACCGCTTGTCATCCTGGAAGGATCTATTCAAAGGACGTACTCAACCCAAGCACATCCCGAAAACGTTCTCTACTCGTCATCCTGAAGCCGCCGCGGCTGAAGGACCCCTCCGCTTCCATCCCCTACTTCATCAAAACAACTTTCCGCACAACCACCCCCTCCCCCGCCGACGCCCTCAAAAAATAAACCCCACTCGCCAACCCCGCAGGCGCAGCATAAGAAATCGTCTGTAAAGAAAGCCGCCCTCGATACACCACATCCACCTCCCGCCCCAGCAAATCATACAACAACACAGCAACATCCTGATGCAACGGCACGTCAAGTGTGATAGACAACGCTGAGTTGAACGGATTAGGAAAAACAGAAATCGAAATCTCTCGCGGCACCAAAGGCAAACGTTCGCCGACCGCCAACCCGAAGTTCCGGTCTCCAGCCACGACGACAATTCTTCCACGCGCTTCCAACCCGTGATAGGCCGAGAAAAACCAATCGTCAATCCCGTCGCCGTTGAAATCTCCCGCCTGTCCAATCCGGTACGGATAGTTCATCCCGTCCAACTCTCCTTCGAGTACCCAAGCGGGTGATTCTGGAAGTGGATCACCGCCAAGCCAAACCTCGATTTTGTTTACACCGAAACCTTCCCATTCTTCGTGAAAAGCATAGTCGTTAAAGCCGTCATCATTAACATCACCCAAGGGCGTTGCAAATCGCGGCATAAACTCACCCGCTTCCCACTCAAACTCAGCATCCGCCACGAAATCCATATCTTCCCCGCCAAAATAGACGTTCTTGTGGGGACCACGAACGAAAGATGAGAATGAAGTAATGATATCATCATACCCGTCACCGTTGACGTCCCCAACGATTCGACCATACTTCTCACTTTCATTATGTGCGGGTCCATATTCGTAAACCAACCCCGGCACAGAATCCGCTTCTGCGGAGCCTAAGAAGATATCCATCTTCGACAGGTCCTGCGAATTCAACACATAGCTCATCCCAAAGTCAGAAAACCCGTCGCCGTTCAAGTCCCCAAACCCCATGTGATTCCGATTGGGAGTGTGCTCCCACTCGTAAACCTGTGACAGCGGCGGCTCACTCCCCAAAAACAATCCAAAATACTGCGCACTCAACGGACGCTTCGTAAAATCATCCCGACCATCCCCGTTGTAATCCCCGACATTGGTGATGAACTCCAAAACAGATAAATCGCCCACCCAATCCGCAAGCGTGTCAAACACTCCCGGGCCACCCAGAAACAAGTAAGGGTAGAGGTCACAGTGCCCGTCGTACCAAACACAGAGCGTTCGCATAATATCGGCGTACCCATCCCCGTTCACGTCCCCCGCTGGAACCGTGAACCCCGCGTCAAACTCAGCATCCAGCCAAAAAAACTCGCGGCCAGTGGTGTCGAAGCCGCCGAACTCAACAAATGACTCAGATCCATCAACACTGCCAAAGTACATTCTAAGGTGCGAACCAGTATTTGGTTCTGTGACCAGCGTCAGAAAATCATCTCGACCATCGCCATTCTGGTCGCCAAGTGTCTGTAAGTCATAGGCTCCGATTGACTCACCGATTTCCCCCGTCACATCCAACAAAAACGTCGGCTCATACGGCTGCGCTTGAGCTAAAGACGCCCCCAGCAACAAAACCGCGAACCCCACCCGCTTCAGAAAATTGAATACAGAGAGAATTCGCGTCATAAAAAAGTCCCTTTCGTTTCCCCCAATCTACACCACCCAAAACTCTTCCGCAACCCCCCATGAATCGCGGCGGCAGGCCTGTCCTCGTAAGGATGTCTTCACCTGCCGCGTTTACCGATAATTCCGACTCATTGTCATCCTGAACGTATTGAAGGATCTCTCTGCTCGCATACCTCAAATCTTGCACCCCCTTTTCATGCCTCCTCAAATTTCCCCAAAACAACCCAACTTCATCTTGAACAAACGTTTACTAAATCCAATAAAACACAAAATACACTTGACAAACGCCCGTTCATGTCGTATATTATGCACAGCTAACCAACCAAACCACCCACAGAGGAACCCGGCGGAGTGATCAACCGTGTCCGGCCTGACGTTTCCCCCTCGCTTTAGCGGGGGGGTTAGGGGAGGTAAAGAAGGTCAGCAAGAACCTTGTTGTGCTGGTAACGTCAAGTAACTCAGAACGGGCGAAAACGATCCACTACTTCAGCAAACACCGCATCGAAACCAACTCGCCGAGCGGGGATTTAGCAAAGCGGTTCCCCGCCGGAATCCGATTCTCATTCCCCTTTTCCGTTTACGGGAGCTTGTGCTCGAACGAAGTGAAGCAAAGGGGTTAGGGGATGAGGCCTTCCTCCCCCCGAAAAAAAGCGGCAACTCCGAAGAGCCGCCGCGTTAGCACATTGGCTCCAGCGTTTACGCTGGGCGAAGCGCAAAGCCCGCGTAACACGCGGTTAGAAGAACAGTGCGTACACGATAAACACCATCAAGATGATTCCCGTCGCGAACGCCAGCCAACCCCACGTAGACAGAGCAATCTTCTGCCACCTCTTCATCGGCGGAACTATCGACTCCTCGAGCGTCCCTACCTTAATCATATGCTCGATTTCCAGAGGCCGTTCACGTTCAAGTTCGTCAGTAGATTCACGGCCCGTGAAGATCACGTCGTCAAACGGGAACTTCGACGGCCGCAAGTGACCGTTAAAGAAGTGAACCGTGAAGATAAACGCGGTCGCCAAGAGCGCTTCGTCACTATGAACAATGTGAGCGAGATTAATCATCCAACCCGGCAGGAGCTTCGTGAAGAACTCCGGATACCACAGAATAAATCCACTCGCCCCGATGATAATCACACCCCAGAACACCGCTAAGTAATCGAACTTTTCCCAGTAAGTAAACTTGCCGAATTTCGGTTTCGGTCCCAACCACAGGAAGTAACGGAAGTGATTGACAATATCCTTAGCGTCCTGTAATCTCGGCGTCATCGAATTTTCTCCGTAAAACAATCCGTGTTGCCTTTTCACCAGCCACGCGTACAACAAACTAAGAATGTGCAGCAAAAAAGTGGCAATCATAATGATCGCTCCGATGCGATGCACAACAGCCATCGTCCGCAAATCCATTAAGTGATTCGTAATCCAGTACGCCGCTTCCGAGTGCGAAAACTTCAGCGGCAAACCCGTCATCGCCTGCAAGAGGAAACTTGACGCCAAAGAAATATGCAGAGTTCTCTGCCACGGATCAAACCGGCGCACCCACTTTCTCATCGCTTCCGGCTGGCGCTTGGGCCGTCCTTCAGCGAACCCTCGAATCATCCATAACAGTGTGTGAATTCCGAAAAATCCGAACACAATGAACAGAAGTGACGTCATGAATCTTTCAACGACATTCACTTTTCTCTGCGGATCCGTCGCTCCGGTTGATCCGCCATGCGGATCATAATGCGAAAGAAACTGAACGAAATTCTCGTTGGCATCCTTATGACAGCGAGCACAAGTCTGAATAATTTTCTGCTGGCTGATCATAGACTCCGGATCGTCCTGCTTGCGAATGTCATGATTGCCATGACAGTTCACACACGTCGCGAAATCCTCGCCTTGATATCCTAAATTATAAGCCTGCCCGTGATACGTTCGCTCATAGGAGCGAACTACATCAGGATTCAATTGAAACTTCAGCGCAAACTCGCGATTACCGTGACACTTACTGCACATGTCAATAATGTGTCGCGGTCGCATGTCGTCGCTGACTTTCTTGATGTTCTTTTCGCCATGACAGGTCACGCACGTCGGAGCCTCGGTGTGGCCCTTGGCATAGGCGACGCCGTGCTCTGAGCGCATATACTCCTGATACTCCTTGGCGTGACAATTTTCACATTGCATCCGCAGATTGGACTTCGGATCTTGCCCCTTAATCTTGCGGTTGAAGTGATACACATGGCACTGGGTGCAATTGGCGATGTCACCGGTTTCGGACGTCGTCATGACCTTGCCGTGCGCAAGAAACTCCTTGGCATGGCGCTCGCTCTCGTGGCAGCGGTTGCATGTCGCGGGCAACTCTTCGCGGAAAATTCCGCCCGACGCATGCACCATTTGCGTCTGATGTCCGGTGTGACAGGCGACACACGTCATCAAACGGGCGTCCACACTATCCTTCCGATGCAACGATTCTTCGTAACCCTTGTGACAGGTTGCGCAAAGTGCGTCGAGCCGATCAACAGAAGTATGAGAAGCCGGATCTTCCGGCGACAGCACGTCATGTTCACCGTGACAGGTGACACAATTCGGAGCGTTGACGTCACCACTTTTGAGCTGATGATAGTGCTGACTGGCGACGTAGTTCTTTGATTCGTTCTTGTGGCACTCCATGCAGCCGCGCACGTTGAATTCGTGCCACTGTGCTACAGTCATGCTGTCCCGCTTGGACTTAAAGTGCGGATCATGGCAGGACGTACAGCTCATCTGTTTCGAAGCAGCCTTACCCGTGCGGGAGTGAACGCTTTTGTCAAACGCCGCGAGTTCAGCGCGGTGACAGATTCCGCACACACGTCTCGAATCCGCATGATCGGAGATTTGATGCGAGCCGTGACAGTCTGAACACTCCGGCACACCGCGAAAGCCCATGTCATTTAGCTTGTTGAAGAAGCCCGCCATAAACGTTTTCGTGGCCTCTTCATGACATCCGCCGCAGTTGACGTGCTTCGGTCGTTCGTGCGGAAAGTCCGCGCCCTTCAAGTCGGTGTGGCAGTCAATACAATCCAGACCTTCGTGAACAGAGCCTTTCAAGCTGTCTGTAGTCACACACAGATTTACTTCGCCTGTGAGTGTTTTCGTGGTCAGGGTAGGATCGCTGTGGCAGTCCATGCAATCGTTGTCGCTTTGTGCTCCAACCGGAGCGCAGAGCAGCAAGACGGCAATCATCACAATGTATCTACTATATAGAGTCATTAATCGGATCGCTTCTGTTCAGGATTCGATTCAGTTTCAATTGGAGCAGCTTCCGTGGTGGGAGCCGTTTTTTTGTCGGTCGAGGTGATCTTGTCGTACCAGCGACCATGACGATGCTTGACCAGATCAAGTGAGATCTTTCCGGTTAGCCACGTCCAGCTCATGGGATATTCTTCCGGATGGAAAATCACAAAGAAGAAGTGCCAGACGACCACCGCGAGCGTGGCCAGCCACGCTTCGTAGAGGTGAATAGTTTGGCTGACCGGCACGGCCCACGACGGCAGAATGGGTGAGAGTTGGGCCGGGAACCAGAGCACGAACCCTGTGGCAATCATGAGGATGGTTCCCCAGATCAGGGCCCAATACTCGGCTTTCTGTGAATAGTCATATCTATCAAATTTTGGAGCAACTTTCCGCATATTCAAGTGAAACAGCATATTCTCGGACAGATCCGTGACATCGCTCTTGGCCGGGAGGAGGGCATCCCACTCTTCCCGCCCTCGGCGAGTCATGAACAGATAAACAATATGGTAGATGGAACAGCCGATCAGCCCGACGGCCATAATACGGTGAAGGACACTGCGGATGGTCTCATCAAAGCCGACCATTGTGAGCATCCTCACCCACCACGCGTCGGGGTACCGCAGGGCAAAACCCGTCACCGCGAGTAAGATAAAGGTAACAGTGAGGGCTAGATGCTGAATGATCTGATGCCGGTCGAACCGAGTAACTTTCTTTCCGGAAGTTTGATGCTCGCGCGCCTTGATCATATGATAATTCAGAATGATCAGATTGTGGAGAACCATGCCGCCGATGATGACGATAATCAGTATCCAATAGATTCGTGCGATCCACCAGTTGGCGTCGCCTACTTTAGGCTGCAGCGCTCTGTGTGTATACGACTGTGAGAAATTAGCGTCCGCTTTAGGGTGGCACTTCGCGCAGGTCTTGACGACGTTGACCGGGTGAATTGACGACAGACTGTCATTGATCGTCCGCACATCATGAGCGCCATGGCAATCATTGCAGGACGGCGTTTTATCATTGATATTAGACGTAGCGAGTCCATGATAACTGTCCGTATAAGTTGACACGACATCCGGAGCCAGTCCATACTTGCGAATGATATCCGGATTTTCGTGACATTTTCCACAGGTTTCAGCGGCGATGCGCGCATGACTGACTTTGCTCTTGGGATCCTTGGGCGAAATCATCAAGTGCTCGCCGTGACAGCCGGTACAGGTCGGACTGTCTCTCACTCCGCTCATCAAAGCGCGATAGTGAATCGATTTCTGATACTGCTCCTGCTCTTCCGCGTGACACTTGCCGCAGGTCTTGTCAATGTTCTGATGCGCGATCGTTGACGCGGGGTTGCTGCTTCCTTTTACAGCATGTCCGCCGTGACAGTCAATGCAGATCGGGACATTCTCATTTCCCTGCTGCAGCAGTTTGCCATGCGTACTTTCCAGATAGTTTTCAAACGAGCGCGGGAGTTTGACGTCGGGATCCAACGCGATACCGATCTGACTGTGGCACTTTGCGCAGGTCTCGACCTGCTTTGAGCGATGCATCGGCGACTCTGGATTTGAGACACGACGAATGTTATGCGCACCGTGACAGCTTTCACAGCGTGGCGCACGGGGTGATCCACTCTCGAGAGCATAAGCATGCAGGCTCTGATTGTATAACCTCACGGATTCTTCGTGACACGCTCCGCAAGTGGCTTCGGCTGGTGATTCATTGGTCACACGAAGCGAGGAGTCTGAGGGTGCGCGGCTGCGGTGCTCTCCGTGACAATCGAAGCAATGCGAGAGATTGCGTCCTTCGCGGAATTGCCCATGCACGGATTTCTTAAACTCTTCCTTGATTTCACTGTGGCAATTCAAGCAGGATTCTTCCAGCATCTCCGGCAGCTTATCTTCCGCATATACAGAGTGTGAACTGTGGCAGTCCGTGCAGCCCGGCAATCCGGTCTTGCCTTCTTTGACCAAACGTCCGTGAATACCGACGTCGTAACTTGCATAAGCCGTGGATCGTCCTCGATGCGGCGGATGCATTTTGTTATGGCACTCTCCGCAAGATCGATCAATTCTGTCTTTCGCAACCATCGAGCGGGGATTGTCCGCGCCAAGCACGTCATGCGTGCCGTGACAGGATGCGCACTTCAGCACGCCTTCGTGTCCGCCTTTTGCGACGAGCAGCGCGGCATGCTTATGGCAGGCCGCGCAATTTACTGCAGCGAGTTTTTCTTTGTGGGGATAATCGTCGAATCCCTTCAGGTCGGCGTGACAATCCACACAAGAGAGCGTCGCATGTTTGGACTTGGCAAGAACATCGGGCATGACGGCCAACGACGTAATCGAGCCGTCGGCATTCGTGCGGGTCAGGGTCTCGTCGGAGTGGCACTCCATACAAGTATTGTCATCGGCAAGCGAGACGGTGGCCAAGCTTGCTGCGAGAAGGAGAATCAGATGAAGGCGTTTCATTAAGCTATTTCAGTTTTGCGCCGGGGAGAGATTCGGGATAGGTAATATCGTTGTCATGGCAGGAGTTGCAAGAAGGCGTGACAGCAAAATTCCGTCCGGCGTGACATTCTTCGCAGGCGATTTCCGCATGTGCTTCATTTAGTGAAAATCCTGTGCGCTCATGATTGAACGAGCCGACGGTCCAGCCCATATGGCAGGCGCTGCACTCGGATGCGGGTTTAACAAAGTGATACGGATTACCATGACAGCGTTTGCACGTGAGCCTTTGGTGATAAGACTTAAGCGGCCAGCCCGTGCGGTCATGTGTGAATTCCGGCGCTTCTTCCTGCAAATGACACTGTTTGCAACTCATCTCCGCATGACAGGAATTGCAGATGCCGTGAAGCGCCTCTTCGCTGTGACGAACTTCAGTCGTCCGTTCTTCTCTTGCGTGGCAGGAACCGCAACCTTCGGCGTGATGGCACGAGGCGCAGTCAATACCATAAATTTCGGTATGATTTTTATGGTGAAGCGTGACGACAGTGCCGCCGCCGTAGGTGGAGTGCCAGACTTTTTTGTCGGGCTGCACCAATCCTGAGAAGCGGCTGCCGGGTTTTTTCATGGCGGGGTGCGGCGCTGCGACGTCCGAGTCTTTTTTCACGTGACAGATGTCGCAGGCGGTATCATGGCTCCAATCTTGATGGCAACCGAGACATTGTCGATGGTAGGCGCCTTTGAGTCCGGGCTGTGCAAGGTTTTCTTCCGCGATGTGCGGCGGATGACATTTTTTGCAAGCGGTAATACCGCCGACTTCCTGAAAGTGATGACAGTCTTGACAGCCTCGATCCATGGCCGTCATTTCCGCATGGAGTCTGTGTGAGAATCGGACCGATTCATATTCGTCTTCCAATTCGTCAATCACGACGACATCGGGTCCAACGCTCAATTCTTCTTTAGTCACACGCGGACGGGGGCAGGCCCGTAAGCAGGGATCACTTAGTGTGGGCGCGCTGCAAACGTGGCAAACACTGCAGCCATTTATTGTGTCGCCGGGTTGAGCATAGGATAGCGCGGCCTCGCAGTAAAGGAGCAGTGCAAATAGAGTAGCGATAATTCTAAGCATATGAGTTGCCGGTTGAGTCCGGCTTCGTTACAGATTAGCGGCGTTTAGGCTTGTGATTCAGAGCCTTCCAAAACGGAACGAACAGCAGCAGGCCGAGTATCGCGACAATATATTCTCCGGCCTGTGTGACTAACGTGAATTCATAGAGGGTATGCATAGTAAGGATAAAGCTTAGTGGCCGTCCGCAGCATAGTCCGGATGCTGCAAAAGAATGGGCATTCGATTCACGATGAACTGATATATCAAGACGCCAACGGTGAAAATGGTGATGGTGATGGCAATTTCCTTCCAGTGCGGAAAGTAGCGTTCGGCTGCGTTCCAATTCAGCGCCACCGTGGACACGTTCAGGCGATTCAAAACTAACCCCACGACGGCCCAGACAGCGGCGGCACGCGCCCAGGCGGGCCTCAGGTTTCTGACGCTGAACAGGAACAGGAAAGCCGGCGCGAGAATAAAACCGATGACTTCGACTAACCACCATTGGCCGTAGCCGGTGGTCAGCAACGCCCATTGATGTTCGTGTGCGACGCCGATGATTTTCAGCCAAAAATAGAGATATAGAATCAAGGCTCCGCCTTTAGCCAAACCGAGAATCAGTCGATCGAGTTCGCGGCGGCTCAGGTGTCCGGTTTGCATTTTGAAATAGCGATGCGCCAGACTTGCCTCAATGATAATCATTGCTATTCCGCCCGTCACGGCGGAGATGATGAAGAAGACCGGGAGATACATGCTGTACCAGAGCGGATGCAATTTTCCGGGCGCGATTAGAAAGAGTGCGCCGAGCGAGGATTGATGCAAGGTGGACAGCACGACCGCCATGACCGTGGCGCCGAGCGTGAGCTTGATGGCCCAGGCGCGCAGTTTTTTTGCGCCGAGCCACTCAAAGAGCGGGGGAAAGAATTCGACGAACTGACAGGCGAGGTAAAGGGCGACGCACCAGCCGACCTCGAACATGACAGAACTTGTACCGAGCGAGACGAACATGGGGTAAGGGAGCCTCCAGGGCCGGCCCAAGTCAAAAGCGAGTCCGACGACGACCAGCACGTAGCCGAGGAAGCCTGTGAGAATAGCGGGTCGAACAAGCGGCTGATACTCCTTCATGCCGAAGATATGCACGATGGTGCCGATGATGAATCCGCCGGCGGCAAGCGCGACTCCGCAGAGGACGTCGATACCGATCCAGATTCCCCACGGGTTGGTATCGGTCAGGTTGGTGACGGCGGCTAATCCGCCGGTGAATCTTTGGTAAGTGACGGGCAAACCGACAGCGAGAATTGCCCAGGCAATCATATGCCCGGGAGTCATTAAGCTTTTGAAATAGTCGCGCGGAGTCATGCCGAGAAGAATTTTATCTCGCATGAAGTTAGGCGCGAAGAGTGGCCGGCGCACGGGAGCGGTGAGGGTCGTCATCACGATTTCTCCTTGTGATTATCACGATGCTTCCCGTTCTGCTTTGCGGCGAGTTCGTCTTTGCGCTTGGTGAACAGATAGATACTCATGAAGAAGGCGGGCCAAATCGCCATGACCAGCGGAGCCGCGGACAAATAGTTGCGGGTCAGGGACGGATAGGGAGTCGTTCCTAAGTCTGTGCGGAAGCCGATTTTGTCGAAGGGCTGAGAAGAGAGATACATCCAACTCGTTCCGCCGACTTCGTGTTCGCCGTAAATATGGTCGATGTATTTTTCGGGGCTTCGAGCGACTTTGATTCGCGCGAGCTTGATAAGATCCTCACGGCGGCCGAAGGTCATCACTTCGCGCGGACAGGCTTCGACGCAGGCAGGGGGACGTCCTTCGTTCAAGCGGGATTCAAAACAAAAAGTGCACTTTCTCACACGGGGATGAAGCACACTGTCATATTCATAGGCGGGAATATCGAACGGGCAGGCTACCATACAGTAGCGGCAGCCGATACAGACGCTGGCGTCATAGGTGACGGCGCCTGTGTCTGTTTTGGTGAAGGCCTTAACTAAACAAGCCGACGCACAGGCCGGCTCGTCGCAGTGCATACACTGCCTTTTGACGTAAACGGGAGTGTCGGGGGTCTTCCCGGGGAAGCGGTTTACGACGGTAAATTGATTTGCGTTCGTTCGTCGGGCTTTATCGAAGACGGTGGGGTCTTCGGGAGCCTTCTGGAGAGCAGGAAGGTCATGTTCTTTCGCGCAGGCAAGTTCACATCTGCGGCAGTTAAGCCCGATGCACTGGGTCGTGTCCACAAGGATTCCACGTCGATCAGGGTTTCCGGTGAAGTGATTCGTTCCGGCCAGGGATTCGCTTGGAAGTGAGCCTCCAGCGACTCTTGCGGCGGCCACGCCGGCAAGTTTCAGGAAGTCTCTGCGATTAATGTTCATGGTGGTAATCTCTCTCTTGCAGTTCATTGTGATATTTTTCACAAGAGTCTCTGCATGTCAGCAAGAGCTATCCAATAATTAGGGTATAATTAAAGTACGTGGGACCGGCGCAACTTAGGCTGCGCCAGTCCTCGGAGAAAACGGCAACTTTACTCGGTTCCGCCTTCTGTTGCTTTCGGAAGGTAGTGAATAATCTTGGCCAACGCTTCTTCATAGTTGAAGCCTTTGAAAGTCGGAGACTTTTCGTTGTGGCACTTGGTACAGGTGGCTTCATTGGGGATAACCATTCCTGCCGCAATCGCGGCCTCGCGGTCTTCCATAATCTTTTTGGACTTGTACTCAGAGCCAGCGCCGTGGCAGGCTTCGCAACTCACGGAGCCTAAGGCTTCGGCGGTCTGCAAGTCGGCCATGGCATCATAGCCGCTGGGGGTGCCATAGCCAGTGGTGTGGCAGGCGAGACATTCGGGATTCTTGTCTTCACCTTTGGCGACGAGGGATTCCATGGACTTGGCATGTTTGGTTTCCAACCATGTTTCCCAGATGTTGCCGTTCCTCTCACCTCTGTGGCAAAGTTTGCATTTGCTGCCACCGATAAAGGTCGGATCGACGGCGGGTGCTGGATCTTCGGCATAGACTGTGGATGCCGACATGGCGAACGCAATGATGATCAATGCCGCGAGAGATTTTGCAGTAGTTCTGCTCATTTCTAATTCCACTTAACGTTTTGTGAAGCGCCGCCGTATTCTCAGAATCTGCGGCACAATTGACGATTGCTCGAGATTAATTTTGTAAGATTGTTATTTGCCTGAATCAGAGTCACGGTCAGACTTCGGATTTAGTGAAAAGGACGCAAGACTCACGACCCTTTGGACAACAATAATATACTGGATACCGTCACAATAAGCAAACCACAGGTAGTCTCTATCCTCTTGCAAATATGATATTTGCAGTCAGCTTTGTAAATGGTTTGCTTGTGACGAGATCTACTGCAAGTCACATGAATTGAAGTGGATACGAAGGGTCGCGCAGACTGGATTAGGACGCAGGCTTTCCGTAATGAACTCAGCGCGTCCCTCTTTATTTACAGTGACAGGGTCACAATCCTCGCCGATTAGGAGGAAAAGAGGATTATTGGTCGTAATAGGGGTCACTCAAAGAGCTTTCCGAAATGTATTCCTGGCACCTCTTTTACCCTTAACTGACACTCAAAATGGGGTACGGGTTTAGACCTCTAGTCTGGCCGTTTCTTCCGAAACGATGTGGTTCAGTCGCACGGACTTTCATTGCCGGAAACCCTTGACGGCAAACCGGAACAGCAGGACCGATTACTGCAATGAACGACAATGAGAGGGAGTGGGGAGGTTGCCTGTTGTCATGAAAGCCTAATAAGTATAGTATATCAGCATATCGACTCGCACCGGGAATACTTATTATAGTTTATGTCAAGGTCAAATGACCCTGTCAAAAAAGGTGAGTGAGTTATTGATGTTTCCACACAGATTATCCTGTATTATCTTCAGTTCATAAAAATCTGCGGAGAACCAATCGAACTGGAGTAAACATGAGTAAGTTAGTGACATTCTGTTGTATGATTTGCCTGCTGGTCGCAGGCAGTCGGGCGAGTGTAAAGACTGATCCTGTAACGGGCTCGACCTCGAACGGAGTGGAAAGCGCGGTGATTGCAACGTCACCGGTTGAATTAGGATTTGGGAATTGTGCGGCAATTCAGCAAGAACTTGAAACGCTTTATCAGGAGGCTTTTGTGCGCAAGCTGGCCGAGCAGGATGACTCAGAAATCTGGGCACGAATCAGCGAGTTGAATCTGCTCTTGAGTGGCCGCAATGAAAGCACAAGTCTTGACGAAGGCGGAGAAACCTGTGACAATGCCGTCGTGATCTCGTCATTGCCGTATTGCGACACAGGAAACACGAGTGACAATGAAAACAACTTTCAACCGAATCCAGACGATCGTTGCGGCCCAAATCCGCCCGGCGAAGACATCCAAGGTGATGGCAACGACGTGGTCTATGCCTATACTCCTCAGCAGACTGAGGTTGTTTCGATTTCGTTGTGCGGTTCGTTGTATGACACCTACTTGTACATTTATCAAGGCGGCTGCCCCGGCGACAGCAGTGCCGTATTAGTTTGCTGCAGCGATGATCACGGCGGCGCATGTCCGAACGGCAGCGGCAACCTAACGAGTTGCTGCAACGAGCTAGCGCTAACTGCGGGTGAAACTTACTATATAATTGTCGACGGTTGGCGTGGATCCAGCAACGGCGATTATCGGCTGCACATGAATTATGGAATTCGCTGTGAGCAGTGTCCGCCGGAGCCGTGCGTGGATTGCCCGGCAGACGCTTATCAAAGCATCGAACCGGTGTGCGAAAACGGTTACGTGGATCAGACCAATGCAGGTTGTCTACCCGGCGCCGCACCACTCTATGAAACTGCGAATTGCAATTCGGTGATCTGTGGTACGGGCGGTACGTATGCAGGTCCGAATGGCGACGGACGAAATGACGAAGACTGGTACTTGCTTGAGCTTGATCAGCAGGATAGTCTAATCATTTGTGTGCTGGCTGACGCCCCCGGCACGTGGGGAATCTGGCGGATTCTTGGTAACGAAATTTGCGGTGATGTGCTGCTATTAGATATTGACAATTTTGACCATTGTGATTCCGTATATTATCGTGGATGCGTTCCTGCTGGAAGATATTGGGTCGGAATTGTGCTTGCTGAAAACACTCCCTGCGGAACCAATTACCTTATCGACATTCAATGCCTTCCGTGTATTCCGCGCATCGGTCGTTGCTGTTATGACTCGGACCATAGTCCGGCTTGTGCGGACGAATTGACACGCGAAGAGTGTGCCGAGCTTGAAGGTCTGTGGACCGAGGGTGCGACTTGCGAAGAGTGCTGTCCGACGGACTTCTGTGATACTTGGATCGAGATTCCAGGCGTACATTCTTACATCCATACGGAGAATAGCTGCTGCAGTATTCCCGTTGACTTTTGTGTCGGCGAAAACGGTTGTGACGAAGGTGACTGTTACCCTGCGAATCGCGCTGTGATCTACCGGATGGTACTTGAAGCGGATGCCATTATGACGCTTGTCGCTGCTGGACCGGGAGACAACCAACTCATGGTTTTTACGGATTGCAATGATCCGGAAGGCTCGTGTGTGGCTTCTTCAGACAACGGTCTTCCGTTTGTCGGCGGAGCGGAGCAGCTGGTTAATCTATCGCTGCCAGCGGGATCATACTTTGTATCCACGTCTCATTACTTCTGGAACAGCTTCCCGTGCGGAGAGATTACTTTGCGGATCATCAGTGATACACCGTTGCCGGTTGAATTGATCGGATTTGACGCCATTGCTTTGGACGGAGCGATCAAGTTATCTTGGCAGACTGCCTCCGAAAGCAACAGCAGTCACTTCGACGTGCTGCGCGATGGCACGTTAGTAAATCGCGTGACCGCGACGAATAGCGCAACCGGATCCAGCTATACATGGACGGACAATTCGGTCGAAAATGGCCGCGCCTATCACTACTCGCTTGTGGCCGTGGATTTGAACGGTACGCAATCTGTGGTTGGTGAAGTGAACGCCATGCCGACGGCCGAGGCCGCGACGATTCGCGAGTTTGCGCTACATCAGAATTTCCCAAATCCGTTTAACCCGGAGACGATGATCACGTTTGATTTACCGCAGTCGTCAGAAGTGCGCTTGGCGGTTATCAACGCGCTTGGGCAGGAAGTTGTGGTATTGGCGAGCGGGCTGCTTGACGCAGGTCGTCACAACATGTCGTTTGACGGTTCGGCCTTGCCGTCGGGACTCTATTTCTATCACTTGACCGCAGGAGACTTCACGCAAATGCGGAAGATGATTCTGCTGAAGTAGGCGGACTCTATCAACTGTATGACAAGCGGGCCCGCATGGGTCCGCTTGTCATTTGTTATAGCAGGCTTTAGTTTGGGTAAGTGGGTCACTGACGTTGAAGATTTGCTACGTGCCTCTTGGGAACTGTGCTTGATTTGCGCATGCGAAATCCGTTTCCCAGTAAATTCTCGTAAGTCAAGCAATATCAATATATCTAAAGTCATGTAAAACGTGCTCATTGAGGTTTATTCCTCACAAACGGAAGAAACCGAGCCTAAGCGAGTTTTGTGAAACGACAAGGAAACATTGACATGGGGCAGAAATTGCAATAGCTTTTGGTATCGTGGAAATGCCACGAAAAAGCGACGAACGAACAAGAGAGGTAGGTCTGAAAAGATGCGTAAAGGGTCCCGGATTTGGATGATAATTTTGCTGGTCATCTGGGCGACCGGCTCGCTGGCGGCGGAGTTTTCGCCCGCGCTCGAGTATGAACTGGAAAAGGCTCAGGGCAAGGAGTTCGTAAGTGCAATTGTGATTCTCGAAAGCCCGATTGATATCATGGCGTTGGATTTCGCTCTTCATGCTCGCAAGGCTCCGTTGGCCGAGCGGCATTTGGAAGTCATTGAGGCGCTGAAATACAACGCGGCGCAAACTCAGCCTGCGTTCAGGAATGAGCTTGAGGCTCAGAAACAGCTTGGCGAATTGACTGGCTATACGGCCTATTGGATTGAGAACTTGTTTGTGATTCACGCGAGCAAGGATTTTGTTGAGTCGCTGCGTGACCGCGGGGACGTGAAGTATGTCACGGAGAATTTCCGTGCCGAGTTGATTGAACCGATTCTTAGCGAAGGGCGCGAACCCGGTCGCAATCCGTTGGATACGGAATCCACCACGGCCGGTCAGAATGCGATTCGCGCGACAGAAGTGAATCGTGTGTTGGGGATTACGGGTCAAGGTGTTTTAGTCGCAAATTGTGACACGGGTGTGGACGGCAACCACCCCGCTTTGATGTCACGCTGGCGCGGAGTGACGGAACCGGCCTCGGAATGTTGGCGCGACGCGCTGGGTTCTGCTCCGAGTTTCCCTGCGGACGGGAACGGCCATGGAACGCACGTCATGGGAACGATTACAGGTCGCGCGATTTCGGGCAGTGACACGAACACGGTCGGCTCAGCTCCGAACGCAAAGTGGATTGCCACAAACTCGATCAATCAAGGCGTCAGCAGCGAGTTTGACAATGACATTATCGCGGACTATCAGTGGTTCGCGGATCCTGACGGCAACGGCGGAACCACAGATGATGTACCGGACGTGATTCAAAATAGCTGGGGCGTGTTTACGGGCCTCGGATATGCGCAGTGCTTTGATTTTTGGAATACAGTGATTACGAACTGCGAAGCTGCCGGCCCGGTGGTGACGTGGTCGGCGGGTAACGAGAGCACGAGCGGCTTGCGCAGTCCGGCGATTTATTCGCTGAATGCTTATCAAATTTTCTCAGTTGGCGCGGTGGATGCGACGAATTTTGGCGCGCCTTATCCGTTGGCGAGTTTTTCGAGTCAAGGGCCGACTCCCTGTGCACCGGCTAATCCGGATAACATCAAGCCTGAGATTTCGGCTCCCGGTGTGAATGTTTATTCTTCCATTCCAGGCGGCGGTTACAGCAACGGTTACTCGGGCACGTCGATGGCGGGTCCGCACGTCGCGGGTGTGGTGGCTTTGATGCGTGAAGCGTGTCCGAATTGCGATCACATTACAATCAAAGACGCGATCATGAACACGGCGATTGATTATGGCCCGGCAGGTCAGGACAATCAGTTTGGTCACGGCTTTATTGACGCGTACGAAGCGGTTTTAGCGGTATCGACGGTAGGCGAGGTTTGCGGTGTGGTTAGAGACGTTTCGAATAATCCGATTCAGGGCGCTCGCGTCGGTATCACGAGCGGACCGAATCAAACTCTAACGGCGGCTGACGGCAGTTATTGCTTGACACTTTCGGAAGGCACGTACACGGTTGAGTGTTCGGCCTTTGGTTATATTTCTCAAAACTCGGTAGGAGTTGTTGTTGTTGAAGGCAACACGACGACGCGCAACTTCGTGTTGCCGTTGGCCGCGCAAGGCACGGTCTCCGGAACGGTGACGGATTGCGCGGGCGGTCCGGCGGTGGGCGCGACGGTGACGGTGCTGAATACTCCTGTGACTCCTGCAACGACCAACGGCGCGGGATTTTATTCGATTACGCTTCCGCAGGGAACATATGACATGCGCGCAAGCGGTGCAGGATGTGCTCCGCATCAGGTGGACGGAGTGGTGATTGGCGCAACGGCGACGCGGAATTTCACATTACTGAGCGATCCGCGCTTTGAGTGTGCCGGACCAGATGGTTATGGTTATACGATGTGTGAGAACGTGGATGCGGGCGGGATTGCTTTTAGCTGGAAAGCGATTACTCCGAGTGAGGGCGGAAGCGGAACGCAGGTTCTAAACTCTGTTGACGACGGCGCAACGACGGCCATCAACTTCCCCTTCCCGTTCCAATTTTACGGGACATCCTATCCGTCATTTTACATTGGCTCGAACGGATATGTAACGTTTGGGACAAGCTCAACGACATGGAGCAATTCCTGTTTCCCGACCGCTATGCCGGCTGGTTTGTATCCGAATTGGGATGACATGACGACATACAGCGGACAAGTCGCATGGTACTACGATGCTGTCAATCATTGGGTCGTGGTGTCGTTCTATCAGATCAGTCATTACAGCGGCGGCGGATTATCAAGTTTCCAAGTGATCATTTATGATCAAGGATTTTATCCGACGGCTACAGGTGACAACAACATCCTGTTCCAGTACGATGATCCCACGACTCAAACGTCAGCGTCGACGGTGGGTATTAAGACTGCGTCGGGAGTTTACTCACAGTATGTTTGCAACGGCGTGGCCGATGCCAACTCATGGGGACAGGAAGTTAGCCGAACGATATTCTTCACCACAGGCACCGGCTGCGAAGGCGCGGGTGATATCACGATCAATCCGGCATCGTTGTCCGGTTCTGCTCCAGTTGGCGGAACAGATACAGGTTCAATTCAGATTTGCAATATCGGCGATTGTCCGTTGACATGGGGAATAGGCTGGAGCCAGACGACTCCGTCGCTCTCTTTGTCGAGCTATGATCCGGGCGAACTTGTTTTGACGAAGGCGCAGATTGCTATGTTGAATGCTGTTAATCGTGGCGAGAAGCCGATGATTGAGGTCCGTGATCAGCCGGGGCAGTCACCGCTGGATGCACAGGGTGGACCGGACTCATTCGGTTATCGTTGGATTGACTCTGACGAGCCGGGCGGCCCGGTTTACAACTGGTTTGAGATCAATGGCATTGGCACAAACACGGGAATTTCCAGCGACGATCAGGTTGTGAACGTGGCGTTGCCGTTCCCGTTTAACTTTTACGGTGTTGACTACAACTCCGTGAATATTTCGTCAAACGGAAACATCCATTTTGGTTCTGCGAATGCGGCCTACTTTAATCAGTCAATTCCGAATGCAAGCGCTCCTCTGGCGATGATCGCTCCGTTCTGGGATGATTTATATCCACCGACTCAAGGTGAGATATATACCTACCACGACGTGGCAAACAGCAGGTTTGTCATTGAGTGGGATGAAATTGTTCATATCGGCTCGTCGACTGAAATCCATACTTTCCAAGTCTTGTTGTATTCAAACGGTCGCATCGTCATGCAATACGAGACGATGTTTACCGGCGGTTCCTACGGTGTGACGACCTCGACGGTTGGGTTAAACAATGAAACCGGCACGGTTGGATTGCAGGTTGTTTACAACGCGGCTTATTTGCATAGCAACATGGCGATAGAACTGAAGGCGGCGGTGGATTGGCTGACGATCACTCCGCCGACCAGCGGAATGCTTGATCCCGCTCAGTGTGTGAACATTCCCGTAACGTTTGATGCGAGCGATCTGCCTGCGGGAACGTATACCGGGAACTTAAACGTGATGAGCAGTGATCCGGATAACAGTTCGGTCCAAGTGCCGGTGACGTTTGTGGTTGGATCCTTTGACGCACCGCAGAATCTGACAATCATTTACAATCAGGGCACTAATCAGCTACGGTTCGAGTGGATGGGTTCGGGCGCACCGTTGTATCAACTATGGTCGGCCTCTGACAGTCAGGGACCGTATAACACCCTTGAAGGCTCGACGTCAGGCACTACTCTGACGATTGCCTACGATGGTTCGACTCGCAAGTTCTTCTATGTGGTTGCCACGGACGGAGTCGTCCTAGGCAGTGTGGAGCTTCCTAAGAGCGTGCAAGGTAAGTAGTTTACGGTAACAATAAACTGAAAACCCCCGGTCATGTGGCCGGGGGTTTTCTTGTGGTGGTGCGCATAAAGTCTTGCAAATCCGCGTCGGGAGGCTTATCTTATGGGAAGCAATATGAAAAGGGACTACAAAATGAAGCTGAAGTTTTGCGCGCTTTTGATGATTATGCTCACGGTTTCGCCGGGGGCCTCGGCAGTGGACTTGAACGACTTGAAAACCTCGCTTGCGGAGTATCGTACGGCACAGTCGAAGAGTGCAACTGATCCGCTACCCTCAGGTATATTTTATGACCTGGTTGCGCCGCTGTCGGGGATCGAACGCTTTGACGGATCGGCAGAATCTCCAGTGATAGATTTTAAGACGTGGGTTCAGATCAGCCATGAACTTCGGCGCGCGGATTTGAGTCAATCGAATCTTCCGTCGCACAAAGTTTTTCGTGAACGCCAGAAACTCGCGCAGACCAGTCAGACTTTTCCGATAAGTTTGTTGCTCTTTGATTACCAGGCTGTGCGCGAAGGTGTGGACAAAGATCAAATCATTGACTATCAAGATGGCAAGGTGGTCGGGCTGAATGTAAATAGTCTTGAGACCCGGCACGTGGCCGGAGTGTCTATCCTGCACGAATGGACCTATCATGGCTCGTCAGTGGCGTATTCATTAGATCCGGCGCGAGATGTATTCACGAATTTAGGCGAGCTCGCGCGGGTGGAAGCGGACTTCGGCGATGGCAACGGCTTTCACGACGTGACTCAGGGCGGAGAATTTCACGTCGCATATTCTGAGACTGGATTCAAAACAATTTCAGTAAGGGTCGAAACCCGCACAGGCAGAACATTGTTCAGCCGGACAAGAGTAGACGTCCGTCATTTGGACGCGCCGCCGGCATCCGAAACATGGGCCTTGACCGCTGCACAAAGCACAGGCGGCCCGCTGGCGACGGGTGAAGCCTATATTTTGTACGGCGCGGGACATACGATGGTCGAGCGGCCCGTGGTATTGGTTGAGGGATTGGACTTGACCAATAGCTTGAATTGGGACGAACTTTACGATTTGATGAATCAGGAGCTATTGATTGAGTCACTCTTAGCAATCGGTTACGACGCGGTGGTCTTGAACTACACGAACTCGACGATTCCCGTGCAGGACAACGGATATTTGGTGCAGGAGTTGATTGAAGAATTGAATTCCGCGACGGGAGCGATTCATCCGCTGGTGATGGTGGGGACGAGCCTTGGCGGGGTGACCACTCGATTCGCTTTGAGTTACATGGAAGCCAACAGTTTGCCGCACAATGTGAGTACGTTCATCTCAGTGGACTCTCCGCAAAACGGCGCGAACATTCCGGTCGGAATTCAACATTGGGCGGATTTCTTTGCCAGTCAAGCGGTGGAAGCCGCGGAAGCACGGGACGCACTGCTTGCGCCTGCACCGCGGCAATTGCTGCTCTATCATTTGACTGCCTCAGGGGGTGGCACGGCTAATCCTGATCCGATGTTTGCCGCTCTTCAGAATCACTTGGCTTCGCTGGGTGACTATCCTTCTCAGCCGCGGATTGTGTCGGTGATTAACGGCAGCGGAACACAGCAGAATAGTGGGTTTCTTCCTGGCGCGCAGATAATCCGCTGGGTGTATGACAGTTTTGTGATTGATATTCGCGGCAACGTGTGGGCAGTGAGTAACAGTGTAAACACGCGGGTATTGCAAGGATTGATAGATTTGATTTGGCCGCTTCCTGATGAGAGCCGAAACGTTTTCATTCAGCCGTGCTTGCCGTGGGACAATGCGCCGGGCGGATTGACCGCGACGATGGAAGAGCTTGCGGGAGTGCCTGCTCCTTACGGTGATATTCAGGCGCTGCATCCTTCGCATTGTTTTATTCCATCGGTGAGTGCGTTGGACTTGAACGTGGCCGATCCGTTTTTTGATATTGCCGGGGCCGGGAATCTTTATGATTTGACGCCGTTCGACAGTGTGTATTTTCCGGCGGCAAATCAGGAGCACGTGGCGATTACGCCAGAGAATGCCGCGTGGTTTATCAACGAAATCGTCGGGCCACTGGAAACACCTGAGTTGACCGTTGCCGTTGAGGGCGACAGTTTACAGCTTCGGTGGGAGCCCATTTTTGGGGCAAACAGCTACCGAGTTTATTTTGCAACCGAAACCGAGAATTGGCCGCCGATCTATAGCTCCACGACAACAACTGAATGGACGGTCGCGGCTGCGGATGAACTCGGGTTCTTTCGGGTGACCGCAGAACGTAACTGACCATACTATTTGAAAAGAGGCATAAACCAGTTTCTTGCGGATTTTTTGTTTATCATTAGGATTAACTTAGAGTTGACTCGCGGTGACCTAACCATTTACAAAAAAAAAGATTGGAATCCTACAGACCCATCGCAAGTGCAGATTACGCAGGATTTGCACCTTTGACCAAAGTTCCTTTTATTATTAAGTTGATTATATAATTGATTTAAGGGGACAAAATGCAGGAAACAATGACAGCCAACGCAGCCTCAAAGACCAAGAACGAATATGAGTTTCAGATTATTCGGAGTGACAAGCAACTTCCAAGCTGGTTGGACCGAACCTCTCTGATTCACTTCATCCATCAAAGTATGTCTCCCTGGAACGACTCGCATGGGGATATTTCTCGCGGGCTGGATTATGCTTTCTCGAAAGACGAGGGCCGGGGCGGATTTCTTGTGCTGGCAACTCGCGAGAAAGAAATGTGCGGCTGCCTGCTGATGCTGAGTACAGGGATGGGTGGATACATCCCGGAGAATTTGTTGTTGTTTGTATCAGTTGATCCGACCTTGCGCGGGCACGGTCTGGGCACCAAGATTATCAATCGGGCATTACAGGAGTGCAAGGGTGCGATTAAGCTGCATGTTGAGCACGAAAATCCGGCCAAGCGGCTCTATGAGCGATTGGGCTTTACCAGCAAATACGCTGAGATGAGGCTATCCCGATGAATCGCGTCACGATAGATGCGGCAGCTCTGCGGCACAACATACAAGTCGTGGACAGCTGGATGCGCGAGCACAAGGCGGAGTGGGCGCTTGTGACCAAGTGTTTGTGCGGTCATGGCGAAACGTTGACAGCACTTGAGAACATGGGTGTGCCGGCTTTTGCGGACTCGCGATTGCGGAATCTGCGGATGATACGCGACTATGCTCCGAAGATGAGTACGTGGTATCTGCGATTGCCACACTTCTCGGCCATTGGGCGGATTGTTTCGATGTCTGAAGTCAGTTTGAACAGCGAGGAAGAGCTCATCGTCGCGTTGAATGCCGAGGCGGCTCGCCAGAACAAGATTCACGGCATCATCGTGATGATTGAAGTCGGTGATTTGCGCGAAGGGATTTTGCCCGGTCACTTGGTTCAGTTTTACGAGAACATTTTCCAGCTTCCCAATGTCCGGGTGCTGGGTATAGGCGCCAACATCGGGTGCTTGTCGGGTTCGGTTCCGAATCCTGAGCAGTTTATGCAGTTGGCGATGTACCACGAGCTCTTAGAGCTCAAGTTCAAGAAGAAGCTGCCGTTTATCTCCGCAGGAGCATCGAGTGCGTTGCCGCTTTTGCTTGAGGGGGGGTTGCCAGCGGGAATCAACCATTTCAGAATCGGTGAAGCGGTGTTTTTGGGAACGGATTTGGTGCGCGGAGGAATCCTGCCCGGGTTGCGCGGTGACGCGATCACACTTGAGGCGGAAGTCGTAGAAATCAAGGAGAAGAGTTTAATCGCGATGGGCGATACGAGTTTGATCACTCCGTTTGAATCGAGTTTTGAGCAGCCGGACGTGGAAGGCTCGGCCAGCAGAAGGGGGTATCGTGCCATTGTGTCCGTCGGACAATTGGATACGGACGTCGGGGGATTAGTGCCGCGGAATCCGCAATTCAAGATTGCGGGCGCGTCGAGCGACGTGACGGTTTTGAATGTCGGCGAAGAGGATGCGGGAGTGAGGTTGGGCGACGTCGTGAAATTCGATGTCAACTATTCCGCGCTGGTGAGATTGATGAACAATACTTATACTGACCGTGTGCTGTTGCCGGAAACGGAAGCTGAGAAGAAAGCGGTTGCGCAAACGGAGGCTACGAAGTTAGCCACAGCGTAGAACATCGAGAATTGATAAAGCCCCGGCCAATTCGGTCGGGGCTTTTTGTTGTCATAAAGACTGTTTTACTCAGGGATAGGAATTCGAGAAGCATTCTCTTTCGTCCACTGCGAAAAGGTCTTCAGTTCAGGATTAAAGGAGCGGGAAGCACGCGCACCGACGAACAATGTTTGGAAGTCGTGAATGTCTTGAACAGTATTCACCGACGGTTTTGCCGATATACTTGTCGCCGCCTTCGAAGATACTAAAAGCGCACTTGCTGATGTCTTCGAGTGACGACCAGCTGATTTAGGGTCAAGCAAACGGCCCCGTGAAATCTCACGGGGCCGTCGCATTTAGAAGGAACCTTTTACTTAGGCAAGCAATGCGTCGACACGAGCTTTCAGCGCGTGTTTGGGAAGTGCGCCGACCTGACGGTCAATCATCTCGCCGTTCTTAAAGAACAGCAGCGTGGGAATCGAACTGACATGATACTGGCGGCTGATATTCGGCGCTTGATCGACGTCGACTTTCGCAAAGGCTACTTTGCCGGCATATTCATTGGCCAATTCTTCCACGATCGGCGCGATCATGCGACAGGGTCCGCACCAATCGGCATAACAATCAACGACTAATAGGTTGTTGGTTTTTACAGCATCACCTAACGACTGATCGGTAACTTTAAGCACTGCGTTGGCAGCAATATTCGACATAGTCTGTCACTCCAAAATTAAGATATGTATAACAGGCAGAAGCGCAAGCGGTTTAGAGTAACCCTTGGATTTTCTGCTCAAAGAATTCTTTGGGGCGATAGCCGACGACGGTTTCAGAAATTTCACCGTCTTTGCCGATGATAAAACAGGTCGGAATCGAGCGCGGACGGCCAAAAATCTGTGCGGCTTCGTCACCGAAGATGCCGATCGGATAGTTGATTTTCATTTGGTCCGAAAAGGCTTGAACTTTCGGAGCGCCTTCGCGAGCGAATGCGAGACCGACGACTTCGACTTGGCCTTTGTATTGATCATACAGATCGATGAAATGCGGAATCCCTTTTCGGCAGGGCCCGCACCACGTATCCCAGATGTCAACGATGACGACTTTACCATAGAACGAGCGCGCGTCAACAATCTCGCCACTGGTGGTCTTGTAAGTGAAATTCAATTTCTTCGCATCTTCCACCTTGGCGGTGGCCTGTTTGGTACCGCCTTCACCGCAACCGATGGATGCGAGCATGAAGGTTGCCAAAACCAGTGACAATAGTGTTTTCATGGAGGCTTTCGTGTTTACCTTGCTATACAGTTTAATCATCAAGGGGCTCCCGGGATCAATGGGTGAACGTGTGACCTTGTAGGTAGGTTCCAATTCCATAAGATACGGAAAGTTGACCGGAGAAACAAGTATTTGAGGCGAGCCTGTATGCGTGTTGTTTATGGTTGTAATCCTTGAAGTTGTGATTCATTTTGGGGTATGAAGGGTACGTCCGACGGCAGGAGCGATGAGTTTCAGACTTTCCATCATCCCCGATAGTTGTGTGGGGTAGAGGGACTGATAGCCATCGGATAGGGCACGGTCGGGATCGGGGTGCATTTCGACAATCAGCCCGTCAGCGCCTACCGCAACAGCCGCACGAGCGAGTGGTGAAACCATTTTGCGATGTCCTGTGCCATGGGAAGGATCAACGATGATTGGCAAGTGCGACATGTCTTTGACCGCGGGGACAATGTTCAAGTCCAATGTATTGCGGGCGAAGTCTGAGAAGCCGCGGATACCGCGCTCGCACAAGATTACATTATAGTTTCCGGTGGAGAGAACGTACTCTGCGGCATTTAGGAGTTCATCCAATGACGCTGCGGGACCGCGTTTCAAGAGCACGGGCTTGCCGCTTTTGGCGACGACTTCTAACAGCGAATAATTTTGCATGTTGCGCGCGCCGATTTGCAGCACGTCAATATAGGGTAAGGCCAGCACACAGGATTCGTTGTCTACGACTTCGGTGACAACCGGCAGCCCGAAATCCTTTCCTGCGGCTTGAATCCACTCGAGAGCTTGTTTGCCTAATCCTCGAAATGAATACGGTGACGTGCGGGGCTTGAAGGCTCCGCCGCGCAACAGCTGTGCGCCGGAGTTTTTGACCACTTCCGCTGACTTGAAAATTTGTTCGCGGGATTCAATCGAGCATGGTCCGGCGATAATGGCAAGTTCTGCTCCTCCGACACGCACATCGCCGATTTGCACAATGGTATCTTCGGGTTTTGTTTCGCGCGAAACGAGCTTGAAGGATTTTGTGACGCGCACGGCCTGCACGACGCCGGGCAACTCTTCGAACTGCGCGGCGGTCAATGGCCCGGAATTTCCTGTGATGCCGATTGCGGTGCGCGACTCGCCGGGGATTTCGTGCCCGCGCAGGCCAATGGACTCGATATATGAGACGACGTTCTTGATTTGCTCAGTCGTCGCCTCGCGGCTCATGATGATTAACACGGGCAGTTTCTCCTATGCGGAAAGGGGATGATCAATGGCATCCCGTAATGACGTGACAAATTCGCGCGTGAATCTTCGCGCATGCTCAAGTGTCTTAGATTCTCCAATGCCGTCCAACAGCGCGCTTCCGACAATGACACCGTCTGAAACAGAAGCCAGCGTGCGCGCGGACTCTGGTGACGAGACTCCGAATCCCGAGAGAAAGGGAGTGGTGAGTGTAGCTTTCAGAGCGGATAGGTAACGCTTGACGTCGGGATCCAACGAGGTTCTCGCACCGGTTACTCCGGTAACGGCTACGGCGTAGATGAAGGGCGCATCGAGTAGATCAATTTGGGCGATGCGGTCGGCGCTGGACGTCGGCGCAAGAAACGGAACTCGCGGAAGATTCATGTTCTTTGCTTGTGTTTCAATCTCGAGAAACTCGTTGCTATGCACGGGCCACTCAGGGAGGATGAGTCCGCACAGATTTGCAGTCTTCGCACTTGCGAGAAACTCATGAGTTCCTGTCACGCTGTTTAAGTAACCCATGAAAACAGTTGGGCCGAGTGCACTGGCTTGCGCGGCAAGATTGAAGTAATCTTCAGAGGTTAATCCGTTATCGAGGACGAGTTGCGACGCCGCTTGAATCGTCGGGCCGTCGGCCAGGGGATCAGAGAAGGGCATTCCCAACTCGAGAAAGTCCGCTCCGCCGGCAAAAATTTCTTGACACAGCGAGACGGTCCACTCTCGCTTGGGAAAACCGCAGGTGAGATAAATCGCGAGCAGCTTCCGTGATTGGCTCTTCGCGTCGCGGATCAACTTGTAAAGATCAGAGGTGCGCGCCATATGTCCCCATATCTTTGTCGCCGCGTCCGGAGAGGCAAACGATAGCCGTTTGCCTGAAGCCATCTTCTTTCATTTTGCTGAGGTGCGCTAACGCGTGGGCAGATTCGAGCGCGGGGATAATCCCTTCGAGCTTTGCTAGGTCGCGCGCGGCGGTGAGGGCTTCATCATCGCTGACTCGTACATATTTGACGCGGCCACTATCAAAGAGAAAACTGTGCTCGGGGCCGATGCCGGGATAGTCTAGTCCTGCGGAAATCGAGTGTGCTTCGAGAATTTGTCCATCGTCATTTTGCAATACGTAACTGCGTGAACCGTGCAAGACTCCGGGTGTGCCGCGAGTCAACGCTGCGGCATGATGCAGGGAGTGATCGCCTTCGCCTCCGGCTTCTACGCCAATCAATTGAATGTTTTCATTTACGATGAATGGAAAAAAGAATCCGATAGCATTGCTGCCACCACCTACGCACGCAAGCAACACATGGGGAACGATGCCGCGCTGGCTGCATTGGTCGCGGGTCTCTTCTCCGATGACTTTTTGAAAATCGCGCACCATCATAGGATAAGGATGCGGTCCGACGACACTGCCGATTAAATAGAAGGTATCGCGAACATTCGTTACCCAGTCGCGGATCGCTTCGCTTGTCGCATCTTTCAATGTTTGTGTGCCAGAGGTAACAGGCCGCACGGTTGCGCCGAGCATTTTCATGCGCGCGACGTTGGGTGCTTGCCGCTCCATATCTTTCGCGCCCATATACACGACGCACTCAAGACCAAAGCGAGCACAGACGGTTGCAGTCGCGACGCCGTGTTGTCCTGCACCTGTTTCGGCGATGACGCGCGGTTTTCCGGCACGCTTCGCGAGCAGTGCTTGTCCGAGCGCGTTGTTGAGTTTATGCGCGCCGGTGTGCAAGAGATCTTCGCGCTTCAAGATAACTTGAAAACCCATTGCATCACTTAAGCGTTCGGCGGGATAGAGCGGAGTGGGGCGGCCCGCAAAATCATGCAAGTGCCATGAAAGTTCCTGATGAAACGACGGATCTACAGCCGCGGAGCGATAGGCTTGCGCAAGCTCTTGACAGGGTGCGACCAATGTTTCGGGAATAAATTGTCCGCCGTAGGAGCCGAAAAAGCCGTGCTTATCAGGAAAGGAATAGGTCATTATTGAATCTGGCTGCGAACTAAGTACTCAATCTTTATCATTGTCAGAGGGTCTTTGTGGCGATCATCTCGCTGAATACCGCGAGCGATGTCCACTCCAAAGGGACGGCACTGCTCAATTCGTTCCACAATATTCGTCGGGTCCAATCCACTTGCGACAATGATGGGTCTGTCGCCGGGCAACTCGTCTTGAATTCCTGTAAAAGCCGGATCGTCAATCATCCAGGCGAAAGCTTTTTGATGCGGGTAGAGCAAATGCAACTCTGACGAGTCTCTTGTTGCTTTGATGTAGGGTAAGTTAAAGGACTCCGCAAACTCCGCGCTCTCTTGTCCGTGGAATTGGAGCATGTCGGGGTTAGCAAGGTCGATTCTTTGCTCAACAAACGACGAGTCGGCATCCTGAAAAACCAAAACAAGTTTAGCTTTTCCGCGACGCATCTTTCCGAGTTTTGACAATTCCGCATCTGAAACGAAACGAGGCGTATCGGGAACGCAGATCAGACCGACCGCATCAATCCCCAGTGCAATGGCAAAACTATAGTCTGTTGAATTGCAAAAGCCGCAGTATTTTATCCACACACTCATCGTAACAACTCGGACAGAGTTTTGCCGGGATCGGGTTGCTTCATCATGAAACTGCCGATCAATACGGCGTTAGCTCCTCGCTTGTGCATTTGGTCTAAATCAGATTTGCTTTGTAACCCACTCTCCGCAACCTTGAGTTCACGCGGCGGCAACAGGGGGAAAAGGCGAGCGCTGGTGTCTAAATCAATTTGCAAGGTGGTCAGGTTTCGATGATTCACGCCCCATGCAACGCCGGAAAGTCCTTCCGCTTTTTGCAAATCATCTTCGTCATGCAATTCAAGAAGCACTTCAAGATTCACGTCAGACGCAAGTTGTCTTAGCTCCAGAAGTTGTTCACGCTCAAGCATTTTTGCAATCAGCAGAATCGCATCTGCGCCGATTTGCCGGGAGCGCCAGATATCGTATTCGTCAAACAGGAAATCTTTTCGCAGCACGGGCAGGGAGGACAAGTGCTTCGCTCGTTTGATATTTTCGAGCGCGCCGCCGAAAGAATGTAACTCTGTCAGCACGGACAAGGCTGAAGCGCCTGCGGTTTCGTAGGATGCCGCAATCGCTTCGACGTCGTTAAGTTTGCGCAAAACGCCTTCACTGGGTGATTGAAATTTAATCTCGGCTATGACACTCAAGCGATCTTTCGTCAGTGCGCGCAGAAAATCTCGCGGTGGTTCAATATCTCGGGCGCGTGACTTCAATTCAACGAGCGGTATCGAGATGTCACGAGTGGCACGCCGCTTCTTGAGAATATCTTTCAGAATGCTCATGTCGTGCGCAGGGAATTCAGATATGCCTTGAACGCTCCGCTGGAAACGCATTCGCGGGCGGAAAAGACTGCTGCTTCGAAACAACCTACTCTCTCGGCCAACATGAGAGCCGGGGCGCAGTTTGCGACAATCCAATCGCGCAACTCGAGTTCCTGCCCGTCCGCGACGGCGAGCAGTCGCTTCGCGTTGTGTTGGTCGTCGCTCCCTGCAATCGCAGTGCGGTCAACCGGGGATGCGCTCCAGCCCGAGGCGCGCCAAACACCCTCTGAAATGTTGCCGTCGCGGAGCATACAGTAGTGAGTGTCGCCGTCGAGCGCGATTTCGTCCAAGCCCCCCGCGCCATGCACGGCGATGACAAATTCGGAACCGCTTTGCGCTAAAGTCTCCACCAAGGGTTGCATCCACTTGGGATCAAAGACGCCGATGAGTTGCCGCCTAACCCTTGCGGGGTTTGCGAGCGGCCCGAGCAGATTGAAAATTGTGCGGACCTCAAGCTCTTTACGAACAGACGCGACGCTCTTCATTGCGGAATGAAAATGCGGTGCGAACAGGAAAGCGAAATTGTATTGAGCAAGCGATAGTTCTGCTTCAACCGCAGTTGCACAGAACGGAATATTGAGCGCGTCCAAGAAATCCGCGCTGCCTGACTTTGACGAGACAGCGCGATTGCCGTGTTTGGCGACCGTGACGCCACAGGCGGCAGCAAGTAGTGCGGCGGCCGTGGAGAGATTGAAACTATGACTGCCGTCGCCGCCGGTTCCGCACAGATCAACGGTGAGTTTGTCGGTACTCCTCACTCTGATCATGTGAGCGCGCATAGTGTCGAGAAATCCGGACAGCTCGTCGACCGTTTCACCTCGCGCATGTAATGCGCTTAGCAGCGCACCTATTTCGAGCGGCGACGAGTCTGCTTGAAAGAGTAACTCACAGGATTTAGCGGCATCTTCGCGCGAAAGTGTGCCCCCGTGTACGACTTGTTTCAAGAAGTCACGCAGCATTACTTGGCGCTCGCAGTCATAGCCAGAAAATTCGCGAGCAGTTTCTCGCCTTCGGGTGTAAGTATGGATTCGGGATGAAACTGCACTCCTTCTATGGGCAATGACTTGTGCCTTATACCCATGATTTCGCCGTCCTGTGTGCGCGACGAAACTTCTAGTTCATCGGGCAAGCCAACTTGTGCGACGATCAACGAATGATAGCGACCCGCCTCAAACGGATCGGGCAATCCGCGATAAATTGTCCGACCGTCATGAAAAATTTTCGCCGATTTGCCGTGAACCAATGATGGCGCGGCAACGACTTTTCCTCCGAAATGTAATCCGATCATTTGATGACCTAAGCATACTCCGAGGATCGGAAGTTTGCCAATCGTCCCCGCGAGAATGTCCGGCATGTTGCCAGCGTCTTCGGGACGACCGGGGCCGGGGGACAGAATCAGCGCGCGCGGATTTTTGGCAAGCAGCTCGTCGCAGGTGATCTCGTTATTGCGCGCGACTTCGACACGTACACCTGTTTTGCCGACGGCTTGCACGAGATTGTAGGTAAAGGAGTCGTAGTTATCGAGGACAAAAATCATTTCTGAACTAAGAGCTTCAGCGCGCGCTCGATTGCGGCGGCCTTGTGTTCGGTTTCTGCGCGCTCGTTTTCCGGAACGCTGTCGGCGACGATACCCGCGCCCGCTTGATAGCTAAAAACTCCATCGCGCAAAACAGCAGTACGCAGCATGATGCAGAATTCCGCGTTGCCGTCCGCGCCCAGAAAACCCGCGACTCCCGAATAGAAATCGCGCGGCACGGGCTCATTCTCGAGAATAATTTCAAGAGCGCGAACTTTGGGCGCGCCGCTGACAGTTCCTGCGGGAAACGAGGCCGCCAGCGCGTCGGTGGCAGTGAAGTCATCGCGCAGTTTCCCCCGCACGTCGCTGACCATGTGCATGACGTGACTAAAGCGAAGAATAGACCCAAGGTCTTCAACTTTGACGGAGCCGAAATCGCAGGCGCGCCCGAGATCATTGCGCGCCAAATCCACCAGCATCATGTGCTCCGCACGCTCTTTGGGGTCGGCTCTTAAGTCGCGCTCGAATTGCAGGTCGGCAACGTCGTCGCTGCCGCGTGGTCTTGTTCCGGCGATGGGATTGATGCGCACTTCGCGGTTCGACACTCCGACGTGCAGCTCCGGAGAGGCTCCGATGAAAGTCCCGACGGGAGTTTCGTGATAGAACATGAACGGCGATGGATTGACTCTGCGGAGTGCGCGATAGAACTGGAATGCGTCGCCCTTGGCCTCGCGGGTGAATCGCTGTGACAGCACGCCTTGAAAAATATCGCCCGCGACGATGTGTGATTTGAGTTTTTCGACAGATGATCTGAAATCTACGGGATCAAAACTGCTGGAGCGCGGCCCGGTTTCAAAGCTACTACGCTGAGAAGCAAGCGGAGCATCCAGAACCCGACTGAGTTCGCGCAGTCTGCTGTCATTTGAGTCGGAAGATTGATCAATGAGTTTTAGTTCATGCCGCAAATGATCGAAAATCACAAACTGCTTGTAATTCCCCAGCCATGCGAGCGGTGCGGAACTCTTCTTTGTTTGATCAAGCCGTTCGAGTTCGTGAATCCAATCAAAACCGATCACACCAATCAACCCGCCGGAGAAGGGCAACGGCTCGGAGGCTGATTCCTTGTGACTGTTCTTCTCGAACTCGGTCAATAAGTTTCGCAATGAGCCACTTGCGGTGACACCCTGAATATCTGCGCGGGCATGACCGGGCGAATCCGCTGTTATCGCTCCGTCAAAGTCCAGACCAATAAAGGAATATCTTCCGAAGCGCTCTCCGCCAGTCGCGCTCTCCATCAGGAACGGAGCACGACCCAGCGACCGCAGCTTCAGAAAAGCGGCGACGGGAGTGAGCAGATCGGCGGAAAGAGTTTGTATAGTCATTAGCAGAAACAAAAAACCACGCAAGAGTTATGCGTGGCAGGTCAAGGGTCAGAGACGTTCAATCCGTCAGACAATACACTCCTCGACGCTGCCAAGTTGCCAGCGCCAGACCCACGGCGAGGATGTGAAAAAGTGTGACTTCATGGTGCGATCATCATTATTCAACAATATAGTTTCGAGTCTGCCGAAAGTCAAGGGTCGGTGTCAAAATTTCCTAATGCCTCCATTTTCCCGACGAAATGCAACTGGCGGGAGAATTCTGTCGGTCACAATTCAAGACAAACTTATTAAAGGAATCAAAAACAAAGTTTTAGTTATGATGACCCTAACCGAATGTGCAGTTTATACTAACATAGTTAATTATGATAGTACTCGAACTTCCTTGACTTCCAATGAGGATGGAAATATATTAGCTATACTGCAACCGAAACGAATTGTTAACATGAAAGGACACGGAGCAGCCTTATGAAATCGTTTAAATCTATGTTTTTGTGTTTGATGCTGGTGGCGATAAGCGCCAGCACGGCTCAGGCCGCCATAGGCTGGGCTGGCCAGATTTGGCCGACGAGTGGACAAACCTATTTGCCGACCGATAACATCGGTGTTTATTTGCAAGTTTGGAAGGGCGGGTGTACAGATGCCCCAGGACCGTGTGTGGACGTCGAGGCATGGCTCTATTACAAGACTTTGAGCGCGGCGAGCTATGACTCGGTACAAATGGTCTTTAACGTACAAATTGGCGCCAACGACGAGTGGACCGCTACCATTCCGTCCAGCGCCACAAATGGCGGCGAAGATGAGCTGTTTTACGCTCGTGTGCTTGATTTGTCCGACGGAGTTTGGTACGATGGCGCGCAAGATCAAGCGAACAACAACCCTCCGTTCACACTTCATATTCAAGACGGCACGTCCCGCGATGTGGACGTTACATTTCGCGTGGACATGAACTGTGTGAATCCTGATCTGTTTGCAGGTGGAGTGTTCTTTACGGGTAATTTCCTCGGTTGGAGCACATGCAATCCGTTTGGCGCGATGAGCGATGCTGATAACGACGGCATTTGGGAAGGCACGTTTACGTTTGCCGGCGGTTCGAACGCGAACATCGAATACAAGTTCCAGCGCAATGATGGCGAGAACTGCAACTGGGAGTGCGGCGGAAACCGCACGGCGGTGATTGACGACAGCGAGCCAACCCAAACTCTAGACTTGCAGATCTACTGCTGTGAAGTCTGGGGACCGCAGGAAATCTCCGCAGCCGGTTCGTATTGCGTCAGCCTCTGCTGCTGCTCGAACGAACTGTGGATTCTTTTGAACACTGCTTACAATCCGCCCGTTTTCTCCGACTTTGATTGGGTGAGCGGTTGTGTGGATTGCGGCAATCCGGATTGCACTCCCGGCAACGGCGATATCATTTATGAGATTCGTCAAGGCGGCGACGGCAACTGGTACCTCGTACTTTGTCTTGCTCCGGATGCAGGTTTGAATCTTCCTCCGGGCGAAGACGTCTATTCGGGCTGCTTCTGCATTACGATTGACAACATCCTGCCGGTTCAAATGGCTTCATTCAGCGCGGTTGGCACGGACAACGCGGTGCGGGTGAATTGGTCAACAGCAACTGAGCAAGCGACGAGTCATTTCGTGCTGGATCGTTCGACGGACATGTCCAACTGGATCATGGCAACGCAGGTGCAGGCTCGCGGCGAAAGCTCCACGGAGACTCACTACAGCTTCACGGATAACAACGTCGCTGTGGGCACGACCTACAACTATCGCTTGACGATTGTGGATATTGACGGCGGCAGCACAGTTCATTCGCAGATTGCCAGTGCCACACCGCGCGATGCGTCTGTCGTGAGTGAATTCTCGCTTGCGCAAAACTATCCGAATCCGTTCAACCCTGAGACGAACATCAGCTACACGCTGGCGAACGCCGCCAATGTTAGCTTGAAGATCTTCACGGTGACGGGTGAGGAAGTGGCGACGCTTGTGGATCGTTCGCAGGAAGCGGGCAGTTTCTCGGTGAGCTTTAATGCTGCTTCGTTGCCGAGCGGAGTGTATTTCTATCGTTTGGATGCCGGCAACTTCACGTCAACCCGCAAGATGTTGTTGCTGAAGTAAGTCTTAGACAATTCGACTGAAAAAAGCGGGCCTTCCGAATGGGGGGCCCGCTTTAATTTTGTAAAATGCAGAAGCAGTCTATCTTTCGACCAGCGTCAAGGGGCCGCGCTTCATCACACGGTATAGCGTCAACGCATATTCTCTGTCAATTTGCACTCTGTAAGTTGATCGCCCTTCAAACCATTCCAGCATCGTACCCAGCTTCTGGCGGAAGGAGGTCGGCACAGTGACCGGATCGTTTTCAGACATGGAGTGGACAATCAATCTGGGACCGTCGTGCCAGCGGATCTCGAAGGTGACGGGAATCTCTCGCTGCAACAGCCGTGGATCCATGTCCATGGCTTCGCTGACGATTTTCAGAAGAGAATCGGGAAAGCGCGGTTCAAATTCAAGTAATCTCACGCTTTCGACGGCAAAGATCAATGCGGTATCCGGATTAAATTCACGGGTCAATTCAGCGACATCGAGCTTGGCAGTTCCTGAGTCTTCAGCAAGCGTCCAGACAAGCGCGTTGCCAAGCCGGATGGTCATTTCCGAAGATTGGGCGTCGAATACAACGTAGGCTTCGTTACTCTTAATCAATTCGTTGTGCGCAGCCAGAAGTTTCCACTCTTTGACCAGTGAGTCAGGTTGAGCGAAACCGGTTGCGCTGGCAGCGAACAAAGCAATCGTCAAAACGGAGAGTCTAAAGAACATAAACACCTGTGCCGATGCGAACACGGTCATAGAAAACTTTGAGATCAGCCGAACCTAAACGCACACAGCCGTGGCTGACGGACATTCCCAGCAGCCGTTCGTACAGCGTTCCGTGAATGAAGTAGCCGTCTCCGAAACCTAGTGCGTAATCGCCCATGACGTTCGGATCGAGGCGGTCAGAATTACTCTTGGGAATAGGTTCGTTTTCTTCAACGAATGCCCAATCCGGTTTGCGCCACCACGGCTCGACGATCTTGTTCTTGATGGAAAAGACGCCGGTGGGAGTATGGAACACCCACTTCTTGCCGGTCTTGGGATCGGTTAACTCACCACCTGACCCAGTCGAACAAACCGCTTTGAAGTAAACCGAGTCCGTCGTTCTCAAGTAAGCATTGTTCGTGTAAGGATCGATCACAACATAGTTGCTCTTAGGCGAAGCTTTGGCAATCTCGCTCTTGAGAAGTCTGACATTCTTGGCGACGGTCTTGACTTCCGGGACGGCCACGATAATGGAGTCAATCGCCGCAATCGCGTCCGGGCGCGGCATCTGCGCGGGCCTTTCAGCCAAGGCAAATAGCAGACCCACGACAGCTAACAGAGCGACGATGACCATCAGAACAATTTTCATTACAGTCCCTCCAATTTACGAACAATGGTTACGGGAGTGCCCACCTGTGCGATCTTCATGAGTTTCAGCATGTCCTCATCAGCCAGCGCGACACAGCCGTCTGTCCAGTTCTTATTTTGGCCGCCATGCCCGTGAATCTCGATCAGTTTTCCGATCGCGGCGCGACTGGAGATCCGGCCACTGCGCTTATTCGCGGCGAAACGCTTTTTGTCGTCTTCATTGGGATAGTTGAGCAAAAGCGCTTTGTAGTAGCGGCTGGAATGCTTGACTTCGGTTACTCTATATACACCTTCAGGCGTCGCGCCGTCTCCTGCGAACATTTTTTGATAGGCAGCATTAAATCCCAAATCACACTTGAAAGTTTTCGTCTTTTTCCCGTCTTCAATCAGGTGCAACTCATGCATCTCTTTGTCAACGATAAGTGCGATGGATCCGCTGGTGCGGCTCTCGGAAATAGTCCGGGAAACCCAACTTTTGGCGATACGAATCCGTTCTTGGTCATCAATACCGTGGTTATTGATTGACTCACGTAGAGCAGCTAAGTGATCGCGGCACTCTTGTCCAGCGTTTAATGCGCCTTCGAGATCTTCTTGCGCAAGCAAACTCATGGCGGTGGCTTGGCTCATTTGCGCAAGTGACCAAAGTTTTTCGGCGTGATAGAGAGTCAGTTTGTGATCGAGCGACTTGCGCCAGTGGCCCAGGTCTTCCGTCAGGTCCCCTAACTCGGTTCGTGCACGCGTCAGTGCGACGGCCCGGCGCACATGTGCCGAGTCGTTGGCCTGTTGTGAAAGCGCGCGCGCCAAGGCGATTAAAGAGTCTGCCGAGTTGTATTTCCGCATGATGGACAGCCGACCTTGTTGGAAGGCCATTTCTTCACGGGCCGTTTGCAGGGCGGCTTCGGCGGCCTCGAGCTCATCCTTCGCGTATTTTTTCGCGAAGCTTTCACGCAAATTTGACAGTGCGGATTCCGCTCTGACCATATCAGCGAGCGGAGGGGTGTCGCAGCCCAGCCAAAACAAGGCAAGGGCAATCGGAGCGGCTAGCAACACACGTCGGAGCATTCAGTTCAATCTGCTAAGGTTTCTGATTTAAAAGGATTAGAGTGCACAAGGAGCCGCAAAACCTGCGGCTCCCTGTTTAACTCGGTCATACCCCGAAGGGTTGCGTCTTCGTAACTACTTTTTCTTGCCCTTGGCCATGTCGGAGGCCTTGGTGATTTCAGCAGTGATATTTGCGACACGCTGCTGCACCGTTTGGAACTTCGAGCGAGCAGGCAGATATTTGCCCGCGTTGAATTCCTGAACGGCGGAATCAAAGGCGGCGCGGGCGGCGGACAGGTCGCTCTTGATGAGTTCGATATCAGCCTTGTTGCCTTTACCTACGGGAGCTTTCGCGAGCATAGAATCCGCAGTTGCCAAAGAGGCCATCAGAGTTTCCTGCAGAGTGGTCAACTCAGTCTTGATGCGCTCCTTTTCGGCGACTGCAGCGCTGGCAGCTTGATTGGCCATTTCCGTGGCCTTTGCCAGCTGTGCTTTGGCGGCGTCGTACTTGCGGAATAGCGCAAACTTGCCGTCTTGCTCTTTGACGGCGGCCAAGGCGGCATTCAGCGTATCACGCGCAGCGCCAAAGGCCTGCGAGGCATACTGGTCGGCTTCAGCAGTCTTTGCAGCGGTAAGTGCGGCATTGGCAGCGTCAGCTTCGGCTTTGGGCGGCTCGGCACAACCTGCCAAGAACAGCAGGGGGGCGATCCACAGAACGGCAATCAGAGTCTTCTTCATGGTGTCCTTCCTTGAACCCGGTTGGAGTGGATTGACACGGAGTCGTTGCGGCCGGGTAACCTTGGCGGCCCGTGGGCGAACGGTTTCAACGTCCACCAACTAACTAAAGATAATAAAATTTCAACAAAAAAACAGTCTAACTATGCAGCGGCGGGTAAAAGGTGGTTACTTAGCATCTGCAACGCCTCTCTCGCGCTGTCGGGCAACGTTTCTTCCGGGAGCATAGAGACACGCTTTCGAATCAAGAGAGCGGCAATGCCATGCACGGATCCCCACAAGCCAAGAGCAGCGGAGTCCACGGATGTGCCTTTGAACAAACCGCGCGATTGGCACTCTTTAACAGTAGTGGTAAGCATCCGAAAAGCTCGCCTACCGTAGCGCCATTCAGCGGTTTCCAGGATTTTGGGCAAAGGAGTGAACAGCATGAACATCAAATCGTAGTACTCCGGCTCTGCGAGGGCAAATTCCAGATAGCCTTCGAGGAGCGCCTTCAACCTCTTAACAGGGTCTTTGAGCTTGACACTTTCGCGTTGCCTCACAAAGAGCTTGCGGAAGCCTTCGTTGTGGAGGTCAAAGAGGATCGCGTCTTTATCCTTAAAATACAGGTAGATAGTAGCCGGGCTATACTCTATCTTTTCTGCAATTTTACGGATGGAGACATTTTGGAAGCCGTCTTCGGCGAAGAGGTCTTTTGCAGCTTCCAGAATGTTAGCGCGCATCTCTTGTTTTTCCCGTAATTTACGGTCAATAATGGACACGTGACGCTCTGAACAGTGTTTAGTTTAGGGTCATAGTGTACAAAATAAACATAAAGAAAGCAAGTGGTCATCTAATAATTAAGGAGTTCGCAAGTAAAGACTTAGTTGCTTATCTTGTATTTTATGACAAAGAATTATTCCTTTCAGCCTCCAGCTGACCCTACTTTGGGCAGCAGAATCAGTTTAATTGTGTCTTTGGCGGCGGTGGGATTGTTTCTATTGGTCGCCTTGGCGGGTCTGAGTGCGAGTGGCCTTGCAGGTTCGAGCGACACGGCTATGCATGTGGTCTTGAGGCTGGACGGAAGTATCGCCGGAGAAATCGAGTCGCGGAACCTGACACCAGAGGGAACCTTAAGACTTGCGTTTGTTGAGCACGGCAGAGAAGATGATGGGCCGAAGTACGAGTGGTGGCAGCTTGCGGAGCGGGAAGATCGTTCCGGTTATCCGAGAATTGACCCTCAGAGCGGAGGTTCGGGTTTGCCGGGAGCACGGGGGGAGGATGAAGATCCGGCTTACTACTCAGAATCGGATTACCTAAACCCGGAACTGTCATCACGGATTTTTCAGGAAGAGAAGTATTGGCTCTTGGATCACCCGACACACAACAGTGGGTTTCGGTTTGAGTCATGGCTGGTCGAGCGAGAGGGACCTAAAGAGATTGTACTTTTGGCCGGAGTGAGCTGGGGGATTTCAGTCAAAAACGGAGAGATAACAGCACTTCACCACCCACAGGCTATTGCGCGCATGTCCCGGTTTGACTGGCACGAATCTTTGCGCATCAGCGGCTTTGGAAGCGGCTGGCAGATCAAAAGACCGTCCCGCCTGAAGCTTCCTTAGAATTATTAGACGACTTTACGCTAATTCTTTCTCTATTCGAGGAATACAGCATGAAACTTCTTCTTTTAATAGCCTCTGTGATGTTGCTTTTTCAATTCGCCAACGCGGAACTGAAGGCCAATCCCGCAGGCGGATTTACGTCCACACAGATAACGACCCTACCCGGCGAGGCTGGAGAGATTTATGATGCGATGACCGGAGATATTTTGCCGTGGTGGGATCATACTTTTAGTGATGAGCCCATGCGTCTTACGCTTGAAGCATGGCCGGGAGGCAGGTTTATTGAAGAATTTGACGATGCCGGCAACGGGGCGCTTCACGCCACGGTAATTTATGCTCAACGGCCCAAGATGATTCGGTTTCAGGGGCCGCTCGGTCTATCCGGGCGAGCCTTAAATTTAGTCGTGACCTACGAGTTTAGCCAAACCGGTGACAGTACGCAGGTCAAGGTCACGACTGAAATGGAGGGGCAGATTGACGAGGAGTGGGCAAACATTGTGGATGGCGTGTGGAAGCATTTTCTGATTGAAGCCTTTCAGCCCTATATCGAGTCGGAAAAGTACAAAAGTAGAGAGAAGACCAAAAAGTGAAAATAAGCAAAAAGCCCCGGCGAGTGTCGGGGCTTTTTAATGGTGCAAAGAAACATCATTTCAACAGCAGCATTTTCCTGGTAAAGACTTGACCTTGTGTTTCAAGTCGGGCAAAATAAACACCGCTGGAAAGACCCCCTCCATCAAATCTTAACTGATGCTGTCCACGATTCAGCGAGCGATTTAACAGCGTCGTGACTTCGCGACCACTCACGTCAAAGACTTTGACAACAGCTTGGCCGGCCTGCGCAAGCGCGAACGCGATGGTTGTTTCGGGATTAAAGGGATTGGGATAGTTCTGATGAAGAATCGCGACCGCAGGAACGGCGGCGGGAGTTTCATCAGTGGACACAGCTTGCGTAGTCCAGAAGATGACTTGCCCGCTCATAGTGTACACGGGCGGTGTGTGGCCATTGCTATTGTAATTGCAATCGGGGCAGGTAGAGCCCGAAACACAATCGGGGTTGGTCGGTCGGCAATGATTTTCAAAAGGCTCCACGATGGGCAGAACATCGAGTAGCCCCCCGGCGGTGACTTCGAGAAACGGTACATCCCAAGGATAAACACGATCGCCCGGACACCATCCTGCGCGGTTGAATTGCCATGTGCCGCCCTGCGGACTGCATTCGTTGGATCCGCAGTCGTTGCGCCAAAGGAGGTGATCATAGACATCAAAGCCGATTTGAACGCCGTGAGTTTTTTGCGAGAATTCGGCGGCGTTATGGGTGTTTCCTTGTCCGTGGCCGGTCGTCCATAGTCTGACGGTTGCGAATTCGGCTTGGGCAGGGACGTTCACGAAATAGAGCTCCAAATGAGCGTCAATCGGGTCCGACGGATCGCCGTATAGTAGCCCGTTGAAATTGTAAAGTTGCTCAACCGCAATTGGCCTTAGCGGCATCGGGTTCTCGATGAAATAGAACGTGCAGGTGACGAGCCAGCCTTGATTACCTCCAATCCAGGTGTCACAAAAACTGTGGAGTGTGACTTCTTCGCGCAAAATGGATTGGTAGTCGAGCATGTCGAAGCGCCACTCACAGGAGCCTGGGCGACCGCTGCCGGTGATGTCATAGGGAGTGATCACCCGGGCAATTTCGATATCCTCGTGGGTAGAGTCGGTCAAGTCTCTTTGGACAAACAAGCGGGCCGTTCGGTCCCATGGATCGCAGTCTCCAGGAGGTCCGGGGCATTCCAAACGGTAAATCATGTAGATTTCACCGAATTCAGTCTGCCACGACGGAAATCCAAAGGTTTCGACGTTGTCGCGACCACCAGCCGCGAAGTTGTGAAGCTCCTGGACGAACGTCGTGACGATGGTTGTGTCGCCGGGATCCGCCTGAGCAGGTAAGAAAAGTGCCAGGACAAGAATTGGTAGAAGAATGCGCAACATTAGGTTCCTCATTAAGTTTAGCCTAATTTAGGCAAGTTAGGACTGGAATACAACAAAGAATTTTGAAGAAATATACATAAGAGCAGGGAAATCAGTTGCGAAAGTAAGGGCGGGTTCGTAAATTACCGCAAATCAAGCAAACTAAGGGAGAAATTGCATGAAGGTCTTGAGTATTTTGATTGTCACCGTTTGCCTCTCGCTTCCGGCTTGGGCGGATTACCCATTGGGTGTGGGGCTGCACGGAGGGTTTGACATGCCCGTGATTCAGAATGACATCGGTTCCGGCCCGGTTTTCGGACTGTCGGTCAGAGGGAATATTGTGGGACCGCTTCACGGACAGTTGGTCTTCCGCAGCACGTCTCAGGGCGACAGGGAAGAAGACATTGACTTTCCCGGCGAACCGACGCTGACGCTTCCGGGTGGCACGTTGACCGGATTCGGTTTGAACGTACTATTGGCATCGCAGGATCCAAAGAGTTTTTGGCCTTACTTCCAATTGGGGCTGTCCTCCAACTCGCTTTCTCCGGGAGCCAGCTACAAGGAAGATGAGTCGCTGACAGGAATGAGCGGCGGATTCGGGGCGGGCATCAATCTTTACGAGCGCAAAGTTTTTCTGGATGTGAACACATCGCTATTGGTAATGCCCATCCACGATGATAAGGCGTCGCGGAAGAACTGGCAGACGATGTTGGGCGTGCAGTATTTCATTCCGATCAAAGCTAAATCAAATTAACAGGCGCACAAGGAGAAAAACATGAAGTTGAAACTTTGCATACTTGCTGCGCTGTCGTTACTGATGATTAGCGGCTGCGGTTTGGTTTCGGGTACGGCATTTGTGTCACAAGAGGTAGATGAGGACATTTACACGGACACCCGGCCGTCGGGAATTCGCGGCGGTAATGGTCACCTCGATGTTACGCGAATGGACAGCATTATCGTGGACTTAACCGACAACGGTGATTGGGACAAGTTCACTATTGAAGGTGTAGAAGACGGCTGTATCAACATGATCGCCACGAACCACCTCGATCAAGACGTGTCGGGAGAAATCTGGATCGTGCCGGACATCTCGTTCAACGGAGGCAACAATCCGGATGCCGTAAAAAATGCTCCGGGCGCGTTCCGAGTTTTCCACGGACTTGCCTTGAGCCCGCTTGAGACAAGGCACTTTCTTTGTTTCGAGACGATCGCACTCTTAGAGAACACCGACAGACTTGTTGAAGTAGTCCGAAGCGGTCAGTTTCAGGCTTGGGGATTGGGCGATCAGAATATCTATTGTTTTTCGCTCACTGGAATCGTTTTTGGTTTCCATGTAACAGGAAGTGTATAAGGCACTTTTTGCACAGTCAGAAGCGCCCGGCGGAGTCTCCGTCGGGCGCTTCTCTATTCAGGAACCTGACGGCAAGGCAGGGGGTATTATCGTTCGGAGTGGATAAAGGCTTGTTTCTTAGGGGTTCAACCAGTATGTCGTGTTTAGAATCCAAGAAAGGGTAGCCTCTCATTGTGCGTAAGCAATTGAAATGTAAAGGAGTTGGGGGCAAGAGAGGCTTGACAATGGGCCAGTATCTCGTTATCTTATTGAATCTCGAATTATGCCCGCCCAGCATCCTATTCCCAAACTGACTGAGCGCGAACGGTTGATCCTTCGCGCGGTAGTACAGCATTTCATCCTGACAGCTAATCCGGTCGGGTCGCGGCATGTTGCCAAGAAATTCGGAATAGATTTGTCGGCGGCAACGATTCGCAACGTGATGGCCGACTTGGAAGAGATGGGGATGCTCAGTCACCCGCACACGTCCGCAGGGAGAATGCCGTCGGATCTGGGTTACAGATTTTATGTGGACGACTTGATGGACTTGGGTGAACTCTCGAATGAGGACAGAGAGACTATCGAGCGCGACATCGAGGCTGTTCCCGCCGAGCTTGAGTCGGTGTTGGATGCGACGACGCGTGTGCTGTCAACGGCCTCGCAGCTTTTAGGCATCGTCGTGATACCTGAATTGCAGAAGGCAGTTCTAAGCAGAATTGAACTTGCGCGTTTGAGCGAACGACGAGTACTGGTTGTCATCTCGCTTGAAGCAGGACCGATGAAATCCATCATGCTTGAACTTGAGCAGGAGATGTCGGAAGACTCCGTGCACAAAGTGACGAAAGCTTTGAATCTGCGGCTGGCCGGGCTGACCGTGGGCGAGATTCGCGAGCAGATAGCCGAGCGGATGCAAAATATGTCTGATTCTCCGCAGAGTTTGATTCGCTTGTTTGTCGAATCTACGGACGAACTGTTTAACTTTACTTCAATCAGCGAGCACGTGAAAATCGGGGGACGCGCTCAGGTAATTCATCAGCCGGAGTTTTCGACGCCCGGCTCGATGCGCGGCATTATCGAATTGGTTGAAGATAAAGACATCATCATTCATTTGCTGCAGGGGACGGAAGGCAAGGGACCGATTGCGATTACTATCGGCAGCGAGAATCCGGACAGCCGGGCGAAAGATTTGTCGGTGATTTCCGCCGATTACAAGACCTCCTCGAGTTCGGGGAAATTAGGGGTGATAGGCCCGACGCGTATGGACTACTCAAGACTCACGAGTCTTTTAGAGTACACGGCGCGAGTGGTCAGCAAACGACTTTCTTAAAATGAACAAAACTGAAGATATGAACGAACGGGAAGACGAACCGAACGGCGTGATAGAGCAAGAACAAAACGACGCATCATCCAATCAAACTTCTAACGAGCTTGAACAGGCGCGAGCGGAGGCAGCGGAGTGGCGCGACAAGTATGTCCGCAACTTAGCAGAGTTTGACAACTACCGTAAGCGGATGCGTGCGGAGCTTGAGAACTTGCGTGAAAGCGTGACGGAGAGCGTCTTGCTGAATCTGCTGGCGGTGTATGATGACATGAATCGCATGTTGGAAGCTCCGGCGACCGATGAGGGCAGCTTGCGTCGCGGCACCGAATTGATACAGCAAAAGTTCAAGAATTTTCTTGAAGCACGCGGTATTACAAAGATCGAGTGCCGGGGCAAGGAATTCAATCCAGACGAGCACGACGCCCTGATGCTGCAGCCCAAAGAGGGATTTCCGGCGGGCATTGTCTTGGAAGAAATGACTTCGGGCTACAAACTCGGCGAGCGCGTGATTCGACATGCTCAAGTGATTGTCTCGAGCGATCCTTTGAACGATAGTGCGGGTGATGCGAGGGAGCGGCAGAACTAAATGGCGAAGCGGGATTACTATGAAGTTTTGGGCGTAAGTCGCAGCGCATCGCAGGATGAAATGAAGAAAGCCTATCGCAAACTTGCGATGGAGTTTCACCCGGATCGCAACAAGGGTGATTCGAACGCGGAAGAGAAGTTTAAAGAAGTCGGCGAAGCCTACGCCGTGCTCTCTGATCAGCAGAAACGCACACAGTATGACAAATTCGGTCATGCCACAGGTTCGGCTGGACAGAGGCCGGGTCAAGGCGGGTTTGAATATGATCTCTCTGACGCCCTCAGGCAGTTCATGGAAGGCGGAATGTTCGGAGATATGTTCGGACAGCAGCGCGGGCGCGGCGGCTCGACGCGCGTTCGGGGTAACGATCTTCAATTGAAGCTTGGGCTGACGTTAGAAGAAATTTCTGAAGGTGTGCGCAAGACGATTAAGGTGAAACGCTTTCGTCCTTGTACGACGTGCAGCGGCAGCGGCGCCGCAGCAGGCAGCACACCGCAAGAGTGTCCGACGTGCAAGGGTACTGGACAGGTTCGTCAAGTGTCGCGCACGATATTGGGCCAGTTTGTTAATATCCAGTCGTGCCCGCAATGCCACGGTGAAGGCAGAATTATTAGTTCACCGTGTAAGACGTGCGGCGGCGATGGCCGCGTACGCGACGAAAGCACGATACACGTGGATGTACCGGCGGGCGTGGCGAAAGGGCAGTATCTGACCTTGCGCGGTGAGGGTCATAGTGGTCCGCGCAACGGCCCGGCGGGTGATCTGATTGTGCTGATAGACGAGAAAGAGCACAAGTATTTCGAGCGCGACGGAGACAACATCATTTATAAATTGAGTGTTTCGATTCCGCGGTTGTTGTTGGGCGGCACAGTGGAAGTGCCGACGCTGTCCGGCCGCGCTCAGTTGAAAATCGAGCCGGGTATCGCGCCTGGAAAACTGCTTCGGATGCGCGGCAAGGGCTTGCCCTCGCTGAACGGCTACGGACGCGGCGATCAACTGGTGGAGCTTGCGTTGCATGTGCCCAAGAAACTTAGTGCGACTGAACGCGAAATGATCGAGAAACTCAATCAGAGTGAGAATTTCAAAGTTCAAGCCAACGAGAAAGGTTTCTTTGAACGAGTCAAGGATGCATTCGGACAATGATTTGGAGATTTGATTTCAGTCGCCGCGCTTTGGCTTGGCTGCTGGGATTGAGTTTTGTCGCAGGCACGGGTTTGGAGCTGCGCGAACAATGGACAGGCAAGAGTGTAACGCCCGGATCGCGCATTGTATCTTTGGGAATTGATCCGGAGTTGGCTCGTGTGGCGGATTCGCTGCACCGCGTTCGCGCTGAAGAATTGAAACGACCGATCAACGTGAACGCGGCGACAGCAATGGAGCTTGAGCGGTTGCCGGGCATCGGGCCAGTGTTGGCGGCGCGGATTATTGAGGAGCGGGAAGAGAACGGATTGTTTTCATCTGCGGATGACTTGGAGCGAGTGTCGGGGATTGGTCCGAAGAAAGTTGCTGCGATGCGCGATCGCGTTGTGGTGAACTAGGCGAGTGTGACGCCGTCATAACAGACGGTTTTGAGATAAGGAGAGACATATGGCTGTGCGAATGTCGTCTGGATTGCGACGCGGCAAGATGCAGGTTGAAATGCGTCCGACATCTGCGCGGACGTTGGAATCGGTCTTTGACATGCTTCACGCCGATATCCCGGACAAGCGGGTACTGGATTTGTACGCGGGGATTGGATCTTATGGTGTGCTCGCGTTACGGCGAGGCGCAGACGTTGCGGTATTCGTGGATAAATCGCGCGAAGCGGAGAAGCGGATGAGGCGTTCGCTCGCGCAGTATCACTTGGAAGATCGCTCGGTAGTGCATTGCGAAGACGTCACGCGCTTCCTCCATACGGCGGGTCGATTCACGGAACCTTTCAATATTATTTTTGCCGATCCTCCGTATGAGAAAGTGGTTCCGTTGGAGTTGCTTGAGAGTATAATGGAATCTAAACTGCTTGCGCCTCAGGGAATTTTGGTGTTCGAGCATTCCAAACGTCAGGCACCGCCGGATGTGGTGGGATTAAAGCTGCGCAAGTCGCGTGTGTTCGGTGATACGACGGTAAGTATTTGGGACGCGGTTTAGTGAACGAATTGACTCACCGCGTTGCGGTGGCAGCATATATTTTTCACGACGACAGATTGTTGCTGTTGAAACGAATTTCACCGCCGCAGACTTTTGCGCCGCCGGGAGGGCGGCTTGCAATCGGGGAAGACCCCATGATCGGTGTGCTTCGCGAAGTGAAAGAAGAGACGGGCTTGACTCCGGAAATCATCGGTATCGCGAATGCGTGGTATGGGGTTTATACAGAAGGGACGTCGCCACTTTTGTGCATTAACTATCTCGCGACCTCAGACCGCGATGAACCAAGTCTAAGTGAAGAGCATTCGGATTTTGTCTGGGCGACGCGAACGAGTTTAGAGCGTGGACAAGTGCCGACGCAGGACGCGCGTGGACACGGCTACAGAGTAGACCGTATGCTCGATGCATTTGACCGGTACGATGCATGGGCAACGATCGCGAAGCGTTGAAACGCGAACTGTTCGCGGCTCTGGCAAGCGATTCGGGAAGCTATTCGACTCCAGACGGGCGCATCATGTCGCATCACGAGATCCGCGAGTTATTGCAAGAGTGGATTCCCACGGGTGTTTTCGTTAAGCGGAGATGCGATCGTACGCCCTCCGTTGTTGTTGCGGCTCCGCATGTCAGTTTTGACAACTGGACAGAATACTATGCCAATCGCGTCGCGCATGATTTGAATTGCGGCGAAGTGTTGGCGAAGAATTTTCGTGATGAAGACGGCGGGCAAATTCCAGTTTCGATTGGCCGCCACATTCATGTCAATCGACCGACCGAGTCGAAGCGTCGCGGCGAGGCGGAAGGCGTGACACCCCGAGCGCAAGCAGTTTTTCTACAATATCGTGAGGCGCTTGCCGAAGCAGGGGGACAGCAACCTTTGGACTTGCTAATAGAATTGCATGGCCATCGCCGAAACCTGCGTTTGGAAGTCGCGACAGTCGGAATCAACCAAAATGTCGCGGCAGAACTCAAAGATGCTTATCAGAATCTTGCGACGGGCAACGCGGCTTTGCCGCACCTGTATATCGAACCCCTTGACAAACTCCGGTTTTCCGCGAGGCGCGCAAAGCAAAACGGGTCGTTAACGAGCGGTGTCTGCCGAGCCGGATTGCACATCGAGATTCCCCGCTTCTGCCGCGAGAATGAAACCGCACGCAGGTCGTTTCGCCCGATCCTGTCCACCTGGTTATTGGCTTGCATAGAGACGCAGGCCACACGAACGTGACACATACACAAGAAAATCGCATTTGATTTCTTCGCAATTCCTGCCATTGTTATCCGCGGGTGGTCATGGTGATCCGCCGTCGCTCCTGTGGGCAATTCCGTTTGCACTCATTCTAATACAGATCGCGGTTTGGCCGCTGATCAATGAAAAATTTTGGGGAAAGTACTACCCGTGGTTGACCGTCCCACTTGGACTGGTGGTTTCGGCCTATTACCTTTTTGGCCGCGACGCGGGAACGCAACTTTTTCACGTTGGGCACGAATATTTTTCATTTATCGCTCTGATTGGATCGCTGTACGTTGTTTCCGGTGGTATCTTGGTGGCGATGGTGGGGCGGTTGACGCCGCGCCATAATCTGATCATCCTCGCGATCGGGGCGGTCTTGGCTAACTTTGTGGGGACGACAGGCGCGTCCATGATATTGATCAGGCCGTATATGCGCGGCAACGCGTGGCGGTTTAACAAGTATCACGTCGTCTTTTTTATTTTTATCGTTTCCAATTGCGGCGGTGCGCTGACTCCGATTGGAGATCCTCCTCTGTTTCTGGGATACTTGCGTGGTGTTCCGTTCTTTTGGGTGTTAGGAGCGCTATGGTATAAGTGGCTGATTGGCGTTGCGATTCTGCTGATCACCTTTTATTTTGTGGACCGCCGTGAGTTTATTCACCACTCAAAACGCGAGCAGGAAGTCGCGCAGCTTGTGGATCAATACCAGGTACGCGGGTTGATAAACCTTCCGTTTTTGGCGATGATTATCGGCGCGGCATTCGTGCAATCGCCGATGTTTCTGCGCGAAGGGTTAATGATTGCTGCGGCGGTTGGCTCATACTACTTGACACCAAAAGAAATTCACGAGCGCAACAATTTCAACTGGCATCCTGTGCAAGAAGTCGCGCTGTTGTTCTTGGGAATTTTTGCGGCGATGATGCCCGCCTTGGATTGGCTCGCGGCTAATGCCTCAAGTTTAGGAATTCAATCAACCACACAATTCTATTGGTTGACAGGAAGTTTATCGGCAGTATTGGATAATGCGCCGACGTACTTGAACTTTTTAACAACGGCGATGGGTCTCCATGGAGCGGACGTCGGCTCGAAGGCTGCGGTCCTGAAGTTTGCGATGGAGCATCCCGATCTCTTGCGGACAATTTCTATCGCGGCGGTATTTTTCGGCGCGATGACTTACATTGGAAACGGGCCGAACTTCATGGTGAAAGCCATTGTGGAACACGAGAAGCTACCGGCGCCGTCATTTATTGAATACGTTTGGCGGTACTCGATTCCGTATCTTGCTCCGGTGTTGATCGTCACATGGCTGTTGGTAAAGTGATTCAACTTACGCTTGCTTTCGTGGCTCTGACTGCTGTGGGTTGCGAGTTGTTTCAAACACGCTCGCCGGAAGATCCAGACGGCGCGCGCGGAAGTTGGGACATTCCGCTTGCTCCTGAAGACGTGCTGACGAATTTATCATTGGCGATGTTCGAGCGAAACTCAGCTAACTATTTACGTTCCTTTCCCTCAGACAGTTTTGAGTTTATCGCAGACCCGAGTGTGGTACAGCAGAATCCGGGTCTTGCGGAGTGGGACATTGACGATGAGCGGGCGCACATCAACAGTTTGTTTGGCGAGGGAGTTCTGCCACGCGACAGCATCGCGTTTGTAGTGTTTTCTGCGGTTGAGCAGACGTTGTTGGGGGACACGGCCAATGTCACGGCGCGCTATGAATTGACGGCGCAGGTAGCTATCGCCGGCGCACCGGGACAGATGGCGGGTGAAGCGCAGTTCTCGCTGATCATCGGGAACCAAGGCTACTGGGAGATTCGCAGATGGAGCGATCGTCGCACAGAAGAGTTAGCCTCATGGAGCGATCTAAAAGCGCTCGTGCAATCGCGGTAGCTTGTTCCGCGCTGTTGGTGTCGTGCACGAATCCGTTTGCGCCGACGCTGCGCGGTGACGCAGGCACGATTTGGTCTGACGCGCAAACGGTTGGCGGGTTGTTGGATAACTTCGTGACGTCGTATGAGTTGAGAGACTCTTTGCGTTATGCGGAGTTGCTTGACGAATCGTTTCAGTTCAGTTACTACGACATCGACTTGCAGCGGCAGGACGGCTGGCTGCGAGAGACGGACTTGCGCACGACGGCCCGGCTGTTCCGGGTCTATGACCGTATATCTTTGATTTGGGCGGGGATTTCGACAGAGACTTTGGCTCTTTCGGCATCGGACAGTCTGATCGAGTTTCACGCTCAGTATCAGCTTATCATAGATAACTTAAATCCGTTAATCGGACTTGCTCGTTTTACAGTCTACAAGCCTGCCGAGGATCGTTTTCGAATCTTGTATTGGCAGGATGATTTTTAGAACTTATTAAAGAGAGGGACCTCGTGTTATCGTCTCGAGTCTCGCGCCTTTCCATTTCACAAACTCTGGCCATTGTAGAAAAGGTACGGGAACTTCAAAAGCAGGGCATGACTGTCTATGACATGTCGGTGGGCGAACCGGATCACCCGTCACCGCCGGAAGTCAAAGAAGCCGGACGTCAAGCAATTAGTGATGATTTTACGCGTTACACCGCCGCCGCAGGGATTATTGAACTACGGCAAGCGATTGTCGAAAAGCTGAAGCGCGATAACAATTTAGAGTACACGCCGAAGCAGATTGTCGTCGGGAATGGCGCCAAACACATTCTGTCGGGCACGCTGCTCGCGCTGGTCGATCCGGGTGATGAAGTGATCGTTCCCGAACCGTGCTGGCTGTCTTATCCAGAGATGATTTGGCTGGCGGGAGGCGAGGTGATATTCGCGCCGACCAAAGTTGAAGACGGATTTCATTTGCGCGCGGAAGTTCTGGAGCGGCTGATATCGCCGCGTACAAAAGCAGTACTGTTGAACAGTCCGTGTAATCCGACCGGATCGGTGATGTCTAAGAAAGATATGGACGAGATTGCGGAGGTGTTAAAGCGGCATCGCGCCTATATTATTTCTGATGAGATTTACGAGTACCTGCGGTTTGACGGGCGTGAGCATTATAGTTTCGCCCAGTATCCGTGGCTGAGTGATCGCACGATTGTCGTAAACGGCGTCTCGAAAAGTTACTCGATGACGGGCTGGCGCATCGGTTACGGAGCGGGGCCATCGGAAGTTATGGATGCCGTGCTGAAAATTCAGAGTCAGATGACCTCGTCTGCATGTTCGATATCGCAGAAGGCTGCGCTGGCCGGACTGAAGGCAGGACTCGGATATCCACAGAAGATGTGCGCGGACTTTGCGCGCCGTCGGGATATTTGTTATGACGGATTGAAGAATATTCCCGGCGTGAATGTTCCAAAACCTGAAGGCGCGTTCTACGCTTTCCCGCAGATTCCGTCAGTGATGACGGGATCGGTGAACGGCAAGCCGCTCAAGGATTCGAGTGGTCTTGTAAACTATCTTTTGGAAGAATATCACGTTGCGGCAGTGCCGGGCGGCGCGTTTCGCGCGCCTGATTGCATTCGCATATCGTTCGCGTCGTCGGATGACGCTGTGCGGGAAGCCGTGAAGAGAATCGCCTCCGCTGTCACGGATATCAAGTAACGAAAACAGAATCGGACATGCCCACTTACGAGCACATCTGTCAGAACGGTCACGAGTTTGAAGAATTCCAGAGCATGGTCGCTCCTCCGATTGAGGTGTGCCCGGTTTGCGGCGCGCCTGCGGAGCGCAAAATATCCGGTGGATCCGGATTGATTTTTAAAGGGTCTGGATTTTATATCACTGACTATGCGAAGAAGAAGACCAGCGGCACCCCGAAGTCTGAGTCTTCGGGAGCATCGGGAACTTCTGAATCATCGGGATCGTCCGCTTCGTCAGATTTATCCAGCAGTTCACCAAGCACCAAGCCTACGTCCACGGACAGCAAGTCGTGATTTTGTTTGACCGCTACAGCAAACTCAAGAAGCAGGCTCCGGGCACGACGGTGCATACGGGGCAGAAGCAACTGTTGCCACTACTGAAGGGGTCTTTGCAAAAGCATGATTTGCCGGAGTTGGTGGTTGAACCTTCGAACGTCGAAGAGCTTCAGACGATGCTCAGGTTTGCAGCGGACAAGGATATGCGTGTCGCGGTCGGGTCAGGACAATCTCCGGTCGCGGTACAAGAGCTTGCGGGCGCGATGCTGATTTTAACGCACAGGTTGTGCGGGCAATCGCTTCTGACGAATGACGGTACCGGATTGTGGGTTTCATCGGGAACACCATTAGAAACAGTTGCCCTAGAACTTGCTCAGCGCGGTCTAGTGTGGCTGCCACTTCATCCGATTGAACCGGGTGAAACTATGGGAACATTGTTCGCGCGCGCGATTGAAGGCGTACGTTGTCATAGAGGCGGTGGAGTCCTGTCAAACATTCGTCGCATTGAATGGGTTGGATTAAACGGGGAGCGTTATGCAACTGGGCCGGGAATCGGCGGCGACAATCTGGATTTGTCTGCACTGATGTTCGGCTCGGGTGCCCGGTACGGTGTGACGACCCGGTTTGAACTGGCGTTGGAAACCGCGCCGGAAACGCGTACACTGCTCTTATGCGAATGCCCATCAATTGAAGAACTGAGTCAACTTCATCAAAGTTGGAGTCACGGGTTGCCCGTGCCGAGTGCGCTGCCATTTTGGACGCGCACGGCCACAAACGGACTGCGGCAGGGTAATGACGATTTGGTGTCGGACAATGCGGTGGCATTGCTGGCTTGCGAATGGGAAGGCAATATCGGACTAAACCCGCCAAAGGAGTTGGTACATCAGCGCGTAGAAGGAATGTCAGCCGTAAGTCAAATGTGGCAGAATCTATTTCGTCTGCCGCGGACGTTAAACAGGCTGTTTGAGCATAAGAGTTGCGGTCGCTTTAGATTGCCTGCCGAAGGGTTGTGCGATTTTGAAGATCGCGTGGTTGAACTTGCGCGTGACCGCAGCTTAGACGTAGCCGTTTGGGGCACTCTCGACTCCGGGCACATCAAGGTTTGGGTGTTGCATCCTGATGCTGAAGCGCGGACTTCGCGTCGCGCGGCGGAGTTATTGGAGAGGTTGTCGGAAGATTGTCTGAATTTGGCGGGTTGTCCGATAGAAACAGCGGCGGGGATGGTTGATCTTTCGTTGTATCGGGACGCGGTGACGCAAGGTTGGGAAGTTACTATGACGAACAAGTGCGATCCTTCGTCACGCTACAAACCGTTACGCACTCAGACCAACGGCTAAAATATTTGTTTTGTTGTTAAACGAAGAAGCCCGGTCACTGTCGTGACCGGGCTTCTTATTGAAACGGGATTGGGTTTACGCGCCCGCGAGTTTCTTCAGAGCTGGCAAGCTGATGGACTTGGGCCGTTGAATCGCTTCACCCCAGCCGCGGCTCATCACGAGTTGTGACGTCATACCCATGGCGCGCGAGACTCCGAACATCACGGTGTAGTAGCGGGGTTGAGTGACACCAAAATGGTGGAGTAGACTTCCGGAAATCGAATCAACGTTCGGCCACGGATTCTTGATCTTCTGAACTCCCTTCAGAACATCAGGCACGACATTGAAGACCTGTTCGGCAAGTTTAAAAACGGGAGCATTCGGGCATTCTTTCTTTCCGAACTCAAGGAATGCGGTGAAACGCGGGTCAACCACTCGCAAGACGGCGTGACCGTAGCCGGGAATGACTCGGCCGCTTTGGAGCGTCTCTGTGGCGAAGGTATTCAATTGCGAGTCGGTCGGATTGCCATTGAACTCTTCGAGTACGTCGAGCATCCAACGAAGCACTTCCTGATTCGCCAAACCGTGCAGCGGACCAGCCAGACCATTGAGTCCTGCGCTGACGGCATAGTAAACATCAGATAGTGCCGAACCCACACAGTGCGCAGCATGTGCGGACACGTTGCCGCTCTCATGGTCGGTGTGAAGGGTCATGTAAAGACGCATCAGCCGCTTTAAGCCACCGTCTTTATCCTCGACGCCCATCATGTACGCATAGGATTCCGCCCAGTCCATACCAGCCTTAGGTTCGATGCGAGCGCCCAAATCATAGCGCCAGCGATAGACGCCTGCCGCCAGTTCTGGAAGTTTTGCAACGAGGTTCAAGCTGTCTTCCAACGTCCACTTCCAGTATTCGTCCTTGCCCATACCTTCGCCATAGCGGCGGCGAAACTCGGAGTCGCGTTCCAACGCCAGAATCAGCAGATTGAAAACGGCCATCGGGTGGCTATCTTTAGGAAGCGCTTCCATAGCATTCCAGACGAAGGCGGGGACCCCACGGCGTTTCTCAAGCTCAGCCTGAAAATCTTTGAGTTCAGCTTTCGTTGGCAGTTCGCCCACGAGGAGCAGCCAGTAAATTTCTTCAGGTAACTTGTCCGTCAATTCCGTTAAGGGAAATCCGCGGATTATCAATCCCTGGTCTGCGGGAACTTCGGAGGTGTCGCAGAGCAGCGACGTTATGCCTCTTTGGCCACCCAGCAGCGCGCCTACGGTTACTTTATCAATCACCGTGTCGCCATGAGACTTGGCCAGTGATCTTACAGCTTCCTGATAGGCTGGAATAGTTTTCGACAGTTTGTCGTGAATCATTGACATAAATTAAAGTCCTGCATTGGTAAGATCTATAGAAAAATGAAGAAGATTCCTTAGTTATAGTATCGTCAAATGCACGCTTATAGTCAACAGTTATTTTTTCGCAAGTTTGTGACTAAAATAACAAAACAGTTCACTTACGAGTTTGAGGCAGCCAAAAATAGAGGAGGCATGCGCAAATTAATGAAAGTGTCTAGGCGTCAGGTCAATTCTCATACGTTGACCTACTCATCGATTGCATAAATATCTATTCCTGTTAAAGTTATAAAATCAACTTGATGCTATAAAGCTACGGGTAATAGAGGATTTTCGTTGCGGTTTTGACTGATGTTCCGTATTTTGTCAAGATATCAGATTATGACGACCACAACCATCCTCATCGTGCTTGCCGCTATTCTTGCGGCCACAATTCTGCTTGCGCTCCAGCTTTCTCGACTGAGTCGCCGTACGGAGTCCGAGCGGGATTCTGCGGCTGCTCTGGCGACGCGAATGAGTTTACTGCAAGATAGTGTGGAGCGGGCGCGGCAAGAGAGCCAGAAAACAGTGTCGGACGAGCTGCGCGAGACCCGTCGCGATCTCTCCAAAGAGCAGGAAATCGCTCGTAAAGAGGTCAAGGATAGTTTAGAGGTATTCCGGAGTAGTCTGGAAAGCCTGCGCTCAACTCTCTCTGATGATCAGACCAAAGCGCGCACCGAGTCACGGGAGACTTTGGAAAAAAGCGTGACGGCTCTGACGGATCAGTTCGGCAAGCTGCAAGTTTCCAATGAACAGAAACTCGGCGAGATTCAGAAGCGGGTGGACGAGAAGCTCTCCGAGACGATTACCCGCAACGATAGCTTGTTCAAGGGTGTGACGGAGCGGCTGAACGCGCTTCACGCGACCAATGAAAAGATTCAGAGGTTTTCGCAGGAGCTTGAGGAGCTACAACACATTCTGAAGGCTCCAAATCTTCGCGGGGAATTGGGCGAGATAGAAATGGAGCGGATGCTCAGGGATTGTCTGCACCCCGAGCAATTCGAGATTCAATACACATTACCGGGCGGGCGAGTGGATGCCGTGATCAAGAATCCACAGGGTGTTCTTCCGGTGGACAGCAAGTTTCCATTGGAAGCCTTCAATCGACTGCGAGCTGCGGCAAGCGAAGCGGAAGCGGCTACAGCACGGAAAGAATTTTCGCGCGGGGTGAAAAAGCATGTGGATGATATCGCGCAGAAATATATTTCGCCACCGGAAACGCTTTTGTTCGCGGTGATGTATGTTCCGGCTGAAGGAGTCTATTACGAGCTACTCTCGACTCCCGAGTTAATGGAATATGCCCGCAAGAAAGGGGTCTTCCCGACATCGCCGACTTCATTCTGGGCGCTTTTGCAAGTCACGTTGATCGGGTTCAAAGGGATGAAAATCTCGGAAGACGCGCGGCGAATCACGGGATTGATTGCGGCACTGGGAGATGACTTAGGCAAACTTCGAACGAGCTTTGAGAAAGCCTCGACTCAAGTTCGGCAGGCGAGTAAGAATATGGATGACGCCGGAAGGGAATTGGACAAAGTGGAGCGCAAGGTCGAGGGGATTCAGCACGAAAGCAATCCTGACGAGCTTTCGACAGGAATCGTGGGAGCTTTGAGTAGACCAACGGAACGGCAAACGGCAGGCGAGTCACCTTGGGAACCGTAGGACACACAAGACCCGTTCCGGATCCGAATCAATTTGAGCTGTTCAGCGTAGCGGCGCAGAATCCGCCACAGGTCGCCAGTGACTCTTCCGTGAAAACAAGGAGAGGCCCGAGGCACCAGCCGCACGGATTAGTCTATGACCTGCAAAACCATTTTGACGTCATTAACGAAGTAATGTTCAAACGGGAGATTTTACAGCCCGTGATTCGCTGGAGTCGTAATCGTTGGCGCTATACCTTAGGACTATGCGACGTCGAAAAACGCGTGATCACGATGAACACGGCGCTCGACGACGCGCGAATACCAGAGATGGTCGTAGCCGGTGTGATGCACCATGAGATACTACATCTGTATTTCGGCATCACCGAAGGCCCGAATGGAGGGAGGCGGTTTCACACTCCCGAGTTTCGTGCGGCGGAAAAACTCTTTCCTGCCTATTTGGCGGTTGAAGAGTGGCTGCGCGACCATTGGCCCTTACGCGGACGCCCAGCGCGCAAGCCGCGTTCAACATCGGGCGGATTCTTGTCCTACCTTTCGATGATGCACGGCACGCCTGCGGAGAGATAGCTTATACGTAGAGGCTTGGATTTCGTTCGACGCTCCACTCTGCACCGGGTACTCCATTGATCGTGAAGGATGCGGTAAACGGCACGGATCGGTCGAGCGAGAGCGATACGGCACAGTATTTTGTGAGTGACAGAGTGAGGGCTTTTTCGACGGAATCTGGTGTCAGGTCTTGTCCGTCGAGTTGAGCATGAAAGTGCAGCGAGGTAAGTCTACGCGGATGAGTTTCGGCACGGGTCGCTTGCACTTCCATATCAAAACGTGTGAATGTCTTGCGGCTTTTGCCGAGGATGAAGACCATGTCCATGCTGACGCAGCCACCGCACGCGAGGACCAGGGCCTCAAAAGGTGAATTTGCTCCATTCGTGCCTCCCGAAACGGGGCCGGCATCGAAGGGAACCCAGTGATTTGAATCAGCTTTAGCCAGAAAAGCCATCTGGCCAGTGTGCCTAAGGAGCACTTTCAAGGGAACCTCCTGTGGGGTTTAGGTGTATTAGTAAGGTGACAAAAAACAATAAAAAACGCAATCGTATGACTTGGTTGGCTCGGTACATTTTTGTCTTTGGGCTTATTTTCACGAGCGGACTAGCGACCGCACAACCTGATGAGGGTGACGCAAGTTCACCTGGCGTACCCGTGCGCGCGGTGTGGAGCACAAATGCTATTGCAGCAGGCGGGCAATCCGAACTGGGGCTTGTCTTCAGCGTTCCCCGCAAGCATCATATAACGGATGCGGACTTCGGTCTGTTCTATGTTGAGGTCGCGGACACGTTAGGATTAACATTCGGTGAACCGATATTCCCAAAAGGCGTTCCGCTCAAAGACGAAGTTTGCTATCGCGGTGAAGTCTTGTTGCGTGTTCCGGTTACCGCCGGCGCCGATGCCTTAGTCGGGACACACGCGATCACCGTCGAAGCGGGTTACCAAATTTGCAAGGAGACGGATCCGGAAATCTGTTACTTGCCAGAAAGCAAAACTCTCACGGCCAACACGGTGATTGTCGTCGCAGGCACTAATATCGTTGCCGCCAACGAGAAAATCTTCTTCGGCGGAAGTGATAGTGGTATTGAGGTCACGGAAGAACCCAAGGGTATCGAAGCCCGGCTTATGGCTGCGCTGGCTAAAGGCTCTTGGACGGCGTTCATGGTCGCGTTCCTCGGCGGAATTCTTGCAAGTTTCACGCCGTGCGTTTATCCGGTGATTCCAATCACAATCGGCTATATCGGCGGAGCCAGCGCGGGCAAACCATTACGCGGGTTGTGGCTATCTTTTATATTCGCATTGGGTATCGCGATTGTTTACAGCACGCTGGGTCTGTTTGCGGCTGCGACTGGGACATTGTTCGGCTCTATATCCGGATCACCCGTGGTGAACATCGTGATTGCCGTCGTGTTTGGCTTGATGGGAATCAGTATGTTGGGCGCGTTTGATATTGCTTTGCCGTCGGCTCTGCAAACCAGTTTAGTCGGAGGCTCAACCAAGAAGGGCTTATTCGGCCCGCTCTTGTTGGGCATGGCTTCGGGGTTAGTAATGGCGCCGTGTGTTGGTCCGGTGATCGTCGCGCTGTTAGCTTGGGTCGCTCAAACGGGAGATTTGTTTTACGGTTGGGCGCTTTTGTTTGCGTTCTCGTTGGGGCTTGGTTTGCTATTCTTGGTGATTGGCACGTTTGCCGGAGCGATTCAGGCTCTACCGCGTGCAGGCTCGTGGATGGAAGTTGTCAAGAAGGGCTTTGGTTGGGTGTTGCTCGCGGGCGCGCTTTATATGCTAAGATTGACAATTCCCATCTCACTTTACTATGCTTGTTGGTCTATCCTGCTGATTACGTTTTCAGTATTTTCCGGGGCGTTTGATTCATTGACGGAAGATGCGACACCGCGAAGACGGCTGGGTAAAGCTCTGACACTGTTTATATTTTTGGTTGGCGGCATTTTCCTGTTTAAATCATTCTACCCGGAAGGCATCGGCTTGAATGCGGCCAGTGGAGGTTCTCAGGAACTTGAGTGGATGATTAATCAGGAGGAGGAAGCAATTAGCCTTTCCTCCGCCAGCGGAAAGCCCGTGCTGATCGATGTTTATGCCGATTGGTGCGTGGCTTGTGTGGAGCTTGATGAGAAGACGTGGATTGTTCCGAACGTCCAAAGCCGTGTGGACGACTTTGTTCGTTTGAAGCTGGATTTTACGAAGGAAACTCCGTGGGTTTCCGAAATGAAAAAGAAATACAAGATAACGGGAATGCCAACGGTCATACTGCAGGATGGAGAGCGTGAAATCACGCGCTTCACGGGTTTCAAGACTGCGGATAAATTCATTGCACTTCTCGATCAGCACAACTTATAACAGAATTGCCTCAGAAAAGGAGACGATGTGTCCAGTCTGGTCAATGTGACAGATTCAAACTTTGAAGAAAAGATTTTACGAGCGGATCGCCTTGCGGTATTGGATTTCGGAGCCGAATGGTGCGCGCCGTGCAAGAAGGTTCACGCAATGCTGAAGGAGCTCGCCCCCGATTGGGAAGAGAAGGCGATCATCGGCGAGATTGATATTGCGGCGAATCCGGAAGTTCCAAGGAAATACGGGGTGCTGAATATTCCGCAAGTACTGTTTTTCAAGAACGGTCAGTTGGTTGAAACCGTGACGGGTGTGTTACCCAAGGCGAAGCTTGAAGAGAAGTTTCGCAATCACGCGCAATAGTCCGCAATCACAGTTTACAAACTGAACGGGGTCGCTTCGTTATGCGGCCCCGTTTAATTTTGCAACAAATCAATCACGGTTATTATTTCTTAGCCTTCTTTGTCGCGCTCTTCTTGGCGGGTGACTTTGCGGTCGCGGTCTTCGTTGTCGCAGGTTTCGCTGCTTTCTTCGCCACTTTCTTAGCCGCTTTCTTCACAGGCTCAGCCTTTTTGGCCGGAGCCTTTTTCTCTGCCGCTTTCTTGGCAGCTTCAGGCTTGGGCTTATTAGCGACAGGTTTTGGTTTTTCAACGGGCTTCACATAAGGTCTAGGTTTTTCCGCAGCGGGTGTTTGAGCCTGACTCACAAATGTTTCGCCCGTCAATAAGCTAATTTCCTGTTTCAGCTTTTCGATTTTTCCTTCGAGCCGGTCTTTGACTTTGACAATCTCACGATTCATCGCGCTCATATGTCCTGCTCCAAGCATGGCACCCAGTTTCCATTTGCCGGACGCAGCGTGCAGTTCCCTTTCAGCCATCAACAGTTTGAGTCTTAACGAGCGTACTTTTTTCTCGAGTGTTTCATCCATATTAGATCCGTGCTTTCTGGTTGAGGGGTGATATTGCTCAACGATTATTCAATGCAAAAATATGTCAGAGGGCGCGTCGGCGCATCCTCCGGTTGAATTTCAAATGCATTCGTGACGCGCTTGATGGCTGAGGTCGAATCGGCGCGATCAGACGACCATTGCAAACGGGCGAGCGTCTCGCCCTTGGTGACTTGTTCACCGCGCTGTTTTAGAAAAATGATTCCCGCCGAGTGATCAATTATGTCTGTTGATACTTTTCGTCCTGCGCAAACGTCCACCAAGGCTAATCCAATCTCACGCGGGTGAACCTCGTGAATACAACCATCATGCTGCGCGATGACATTGTGTGTGAAGCGTGCCGGAACGCCGGATTCAAATTCGGCCCAGACTGCGGAATCTGTGCCCTGCGCCTCGGCAATGCTGCGAAACCTGCGATAGCCTTTTCCGCTACGCAGAAGAGTAAGGAAATCTTTCATCCCCTGTTCGATGTTTGTGCTTAAGTTTCCGAGCATGAGCATCGTGCCGCCGAGTAGTGCACACAGCTCAATCAGTCTCCTGTCGCCCTCACCCGACAGAAGAATCTCGAGACACTCTCGAACTTCGACCGCGTTGCCGGCGGTTTTGCCCAATGGCTCGTGCATGTCGGTGCCGTGAACAATGGTGGTGACATTATATGTCCGCGACCAACTCACCAATCGTTCGCTAAGTTCGCGCGCTTCTTCAGTTGACTTTAGGAAACCGCCGGGCCCGATTTTGACGTCCATAACCAGACCTTCTGTGCCTTCGGCAATTTTCTTGGATAGAATGCTTGCTGCAATCAGCGGCGGAATTGCCACGGTGGAAGTAACATCACGCAACGCGTAAAGTCTTCTGTCTGCCGGCACGAGCGTATTCGTCTGTGCTCCGAACGCACAACCATGTTCTTTTAGAATACTTTCAAACTCTTTGTGAGAAAGCGCGACTCGCAAACCACGCAGACTTTCAAGTTTGTCAAGCGTGCCACCCGTGTGGCCGAGCGCACGTCCCGAAATCATGGGCACCGCAATTCCTGCTTCGGCAACCACGGGAGCAATAATAAGTGAGGTTTTGTCGCCGATGCCGCCGGTCGAGTGCTTGTCAATCTTCGGCTTGGGAATATCGGGAAATGACAGCCGTTCACCAGAGCGGATCATCGCATCAAGAAATCTGCGTCCTTCGCGGTCCGTCACCCCGCGAAAGTAGATGGCCATGAGCAAGGCAGCCATCTGATACTCCGGAATTATTTCGCGCGCATACTCCAAGACGAGATAGTCAATCTCCTGATCGGATAGTTCGCCGCCACTCTGCTTGCGCGCAATAAGTTCCGAAACCTGCACGACCGTTAGCGGGCAGGCAGCATTGAGCCGTCGGGAATCACGGCGTCCTTTTCGACGATGACGATGCCGTCCCGGACGGAGTAGCCTTCGCCGTCATGGTCCGGAACATTGTCACCCGGATCAATTCGTACGCCGTATCCTATGCGAGCGTTTTTGTCGATGATCGCTTTGCGAATCACGGTATCGCCGCCTATGCCCACATCCGGTCGACCTGTTTCTCTATTTTCGAGCATCGACTCGTTGGTTTCAAAATAATCCGCTCCGCAGATAATCGAGTCAATAATTTTTACTCCCGACTTTGAAATTGTGCGAGTGCCGAGAATAGAATGTTCGATTGCGCCATGTTCGATTCTGGATCCTGCGCAAATCAACACGCGCTTCAGATATACTTCGCGCATACTGGCGCCCGGGAGGAATCTTGGTCGAGTAAACAGGCGCAGACTTGAATCATGCAAACTAAAAGCGGGTTGCGGATCGGTTAAGGCGAGGTTCGCGTCGTAATAAGATTTAATAGTTCCAATATCTTCCCAGTAACCGCTGAAAGGATAGGCGTACACTCGATGAGTGTGGATGGCATTTGGAATCACATCTTTGCCAAAGTCAGAACCTGTATCCGGCGCAAGTAATTTCTCAATCGCTTCCCAGCGAATCATGTAAACTCCCATCGAGGCCATGACGACGGGTTCATCCGAGTCGAAGTTTTCAGAACGAAACATGCCACCTGAGAGCTCCCAACCTTTTATCTCATCAGCAGTCTTTGGTTTCTCTTTGAACTCAGTGATGCGTCCTTCATCATTGACCTGCATGATACCGAAGCGCGCTGCGTCAACTATCGTGACAGGATAAGTCGCAATGGTGATGTCGGCACGTGAGCGGCGGTGCAGTGCGAGCATCCCGCGATAGTCCATCCAATAGATGTGATCACCAGAGAGAATCAGAACATCGCTTGGGCCGGAAGGTTTGATGTGGCGGAGATTCTTGCGCACGGCATCGGCGGTGCCTTGCAGCCAATCGCTGGTGTCAATCGTCTGCTCAGCTGCGAGGACCGTGACAAAACCGTCGCGAAAGGCGTCAAAGGCGTACGTCATCGACACATGACGATTCAGCGAAGCCGAGTTAAATTGAGTCACGACAAAAATTCTGCTTAGGTCGGAATGCAGGCAGTTTGAAACAGGAATATCAATCAAGCGATACATGCCGCCGAATGGAACGGCAGGCTTTGAACGTGGCTTGGTGAGCGGATGCAAACGAGTTCCTCGTCCACCACCCAAAATTACGGATACTACTCTGTCCATATGATTTAACTATTCTCTTTTGAGTCAATGCTAGTTAATGAATCCGAGTATTTCATCGGTCAATCGGTCAGCTTCTTCGAGCGTTTGGGCTTCTGCGAATACGCGTACAATAGGCTCAGTGTTTGAGGCACGTGCTTGTACCCACGAATTACCGAGTCGCCATTTCAAACCGTCCAAAGTCTCCACTTTTCCAAAACGATCGAAGCTGCGCAGACTGTCCAAAGCTTTACGCTGCTGTACGAGATCGGCAAACTCCATTTTCCTTTTGACAAGGTGATACTGCGGCATAGAATCAAAAAGTTCTGCAGAGGAGCCGCCGAACTCTAAGAGGGCTTGCAAGACGAGCGCCGTGCCAATCGCGGCGTCGCGCGACGCGTGAATCATCGGCAACATCACACCGCCGTTGCCTTCGCCGCCGAACGCGGCTTGGACTTCAAGCATTTTCTGGGCGACATGAGCTTCGCCGACTTTCGTTTCATAATAATCACGATTGAAACTTAGCGTGATATCTTTCAGCGCAAGACTTGTTGAACAGTTTGCGACGACAGGTCCAGCTATATGAGGCAGAGCCGCTAAGGCGGACGCGCATAGGGTCAACTCTTCACCCGCAGGTTTTCCGTCGGAGCGAATCAGCGCCAGCCGGTCGGCGTCAGGATCGAGCACAAAACCAATCTCAACGTTTGCGGCTTTCATCGCAGCGGCTACATCGCCGAGGTTTTCGGCAATCGGCTCAGGATTGCGCGGGAATTTTCCAGTCGGCTCAAGATGAAATCCTACAACATCGCAGCCAAGCAGCTCAAGCAACTTGTTTAGCAATTCTCCGCCTGCGCCATGAACGCCATCAATCCCAACACGAAACTTACGCGCGCGTAAGTCATCGACTCTCAGAAATGGAAGCGCAAGAACGGCGTTGATATGATTTTCTACGGCGAAGTCGTCCCGTTGATATCCACCCACTGCGAATGCGTCCACATCGAAGGACTCGTTGGATTCCACGGACGTGCGAAGCGCTTTGCCGCGATCTTCATCAATGAACAGTCCGTTACTGCCGTAAAATTTCAGCGCGTTCCACTCGGCGGGATTGTGACTCGCTGTTATCGCGATGCCGCCAACTGCTTGGTGTTGCCGAATGGCCAAGGCAACGGTCGGAGTCGGTACAACGCCAACATCAATAACGCTTGCGCCAGACGAAGCCAATCCCGAGATGGTCGCCGCGCGCATCATGGTTTTGCTGACGCGGCTGTCACCTCCGATGATCACGGGTCCGGGAGCACAGCTCTTGCCGAAAGCTTGCGCCCATCGCAGACACACTTCCGCAGTCATGCTCTTGCCGACGACGCCGCGTACTCCGGAAATCGAGATCATCAGCGGCGATTCATTCACCATTTTCCCGGCCACTCTCTTCCGATGAATTCCGCGATCGCCTCCAAAAACTTCTGATCATTGATGTCGAAGTCGCCAATATTTTTGCCGTCAATATCAATTTCACCGATGATTAAGCCATCCGAGTAAATCGGCACGACGATTTCAGACTTTGTGTTAGTGAAGCAGGAAAGATAGCGCGGATCCGCATGGACGTCTTCGACGATTATGGTTTGTTCTTCACGCACGGCGGCTCCGCAAATTCCTTCCGCTATCGGAATGCGCGTATGCTCGGTAGGCTGATCACCCGTCCACGGCCCGAGATTCAGATGATGTCCGTCCACCCAATACAGTCCGATCCAATCGTACTTGGGATAGGTTTGCCGCAGTAATTCGCACAGTGCTTGAGCGCGCACGCGGAAATCACCCTGCGGAAGTTTACTGATTATTTTTGATGGAGAGTGTAAAGACATTTTCTAATTGTGCGAGCGGCACCATGCCAAAAACTCGTCCGCTGACCAAGCGGAGGGACAAAGCTCGCGTGGAATCGGGCCTTTGGAAGCCAAGTCAATACCGAACTCTATGTCGTCAAGCTCTTCGATGGTGTGAGAGTCGGGATTCAACGGAATGGGAATCTTGAGTTCCAATGCGCGCGGAAACCAACGCCAATCTAAATCCAGTCGGTGCGGGTTGCAATTCAGCTCGATGGATTTGCCGTTCTTTGCTGTGCATTCCAAAACTCTGTCGTGATTTACCGGATAACCTTCGCGCTTCAGAAGCAACCTGCCTGTCGGATGACCGAGAATGTCAACATGAGGATTTTCGAGAGCCTTGCACAAGCGATCTGTGGCTTGCTCTTCAGTCATGCCGAATCCGGAATGAATACTTGCAACCACAAAGTCGAATCCCGCGAGCAAACTTTCGTCAAAATCCAATCGGCCATCGGTCAGAATGTCGCACTCGGTGCCCTTCAAAATTTTGAACGGCGCAAGTTCATCATTCAATAAATCAATTTCTTCCCATTGCTGAAGTACGCGATCGGGAGTCAATCCGTTGGCATAGGCGGCGGCTTTCGAGTGATCGGCAATGCCCAAAAACTCGAAACCGCGCGCGATCATCGCCTCAGCCATTTGCCTTAGCGTGTGCTGTCCGTCAGAATAGGTTGTGTGGACGTGCAGTATTCCGCGAATATCTTTGCGCGTCAGTGCCGCAGGATACGGAGCCTCGCCGTCCGAACGGAGCTTAAGGCCATCTTCGCGCAAGGGAGGCGGAACGACGATCAGTCCTAGCGCGCCATAAACATCTTCTTCCGTCGAAGCGGATGGAATCAAACCACGCACCTGCAACTCGGCAATATGCGGTTTTGAACCTGTCGCCAGAACTAATTTTGTGCCCAATTCGGCCGGAGAACAAATAGACAGTTCGATCTCCATTCCAGAAATATGCTTGCCGGACCAAACTGGCGAGTCGGTGTTATGCCAGATCAACTCCGGAAGCTTCGTAAAATATCTCTTCAATACATCATGGTCAGCCGTGTCAGCACCGACGATGCAATCCAAATCGCCGACGGTTTCAGAGCATCTGCGCAAACTTCCGCAAAAGTGGACGGAAATCACACCGGGAATCGCGGCAATCTGCTGTTCGACTTGCGCCGCGACAGCCTTAGCGTGATGACGTAATCTGCGCGATCCGATGGTTTTCAAAAATGCAAGGCTTGCGCTGAATTTCTCAACCGTCTTGCCTCCGAAACCGGAGAGCTTGGTTAGAGACCCCGCTTCAATTGCGGCTTCAAGATCGGCAAGTGATTCGACGTTTGCATCCTTCCAAAGTGTGCGCGCTTTCTTAGGGCCAAGTCCATCCACTTTCATCAACTCCAAGACACCAGACGGAACGCGCACTCGAGCCGCATCAAGGTCGGCGAATGTCCCAGTCGTCACCGCATCACGAATGCACTGCGCGACGGCCGCACCGACCCCGCGCACTTTCGATAGGCGATCTCCGATCAGGAGTTCATCAAGCGTGGCTGAAACCGAATCAAGTTGTCGAGCGGCGTTGGCAAAAGCCTTCGCTCGAAACTCGTCCTCATTGATCAAGTCAAGCAGGACAGCATACTCTTCCAGCAGCGCAACAACGTCAGCGCGAGTCATGAATCAGACGGCAAGCAATTCAATGAACTTCGCCATGAACGCGGGCAAGTCATCGGGCTTTCTGGAGGTGACGAGATTTTTGTCTATGACAACTTCCTCGTCCACCCATTTCGCTCCGGCATTAACCATATCGTCGCGGATGGCGACAAAACTTGTAACCTTGCGGCTTCTCAAGACCCCCGCCGAGGCTAAGACCCAACCGCCATGGCAAATGCACGCGATAGGTTTCTTGGCGCGATTTAACTCACGCACGAGATTGAGCACGGGTTCCGACATGCGAAGTCGGTCAGGTGCCCATCCACCGGGAATGACCAGACCATCCAAGCTCGCGGCTTTGATCTTGTCCGCGCTCTTGTCTACTTTGACGGGATAGCCGTACTTGCCGATGTATTCTGGTGCGGAGCCGGTTCCGACGACGATTACTTTCGCGCCGGCCTCGCGCAACCGCATAATCGGGTACCAAACTTCGAGGTCTTGATAATGGTGCTCGACAAGCACGCCGATCTTTTTGACTGAGATACTCATATGTGAATCATTTCATAACTCTGCGACGCAACGATCCAGCCCGCCTTGCAAATGCGGGCGCATCCATCAGTACAATTCCCGCGATAACCAAGATGCCGCCGAAGATTAGGGGCAGGCCAATGATTTCACCGACGAAGTAAGTAGAAAGTGCCGTCGCGACGACCGGCTGCGGTGTGGTGAGAATGGCGACTTGTGATGGATCAATCATGGTCAGGATTTTGTACCAGACCGTGTAGGCTAAAACCGTTAAGACAAGTCCGGCATAGAACACGCCTCCCCAGCCGATCCAAGTGATGTTTGTATACTCTTGCATAACCGCCGGATACACAAGTAACGGCAGGCCGAGAAAAGAACCGAGCAATAGCACGGTGCCGGTTGCCGTAATTGCTCCATACTTGTGGACAATCGGTTTGCCCAGCACAGTATATGTAGCCCATGCCAAAACCGCTATAAAAATATAAACGTCGCCGACGAACAAGTCCGAACTTGTGTCAATGTTGTCGCCTTGGGTCACGATCAAAACCAATCCTGCAAGCGACACGATGATCGCAATGATTTTGTGCCGCAGAATTTTTTCGTAGCCCATTGCGGCGGACAAGAACAGCGCAAAGACGGCGGTCGTGCCGTAGAGCAGAGACGCATGCGACGGCATGGTCTTGCTGATTCCGACCAAATAGATAATCTGATTGATCGGCACAGCCACGATGGCGAGCAACAATATTCGCGGAAAGTCCGCGCGGTCAATCTTTCTCCATGACCGCGTGGCAAACATCAGTAAAGTCAGCCCTACGACTCCAACGCACAACCGCCAGAAGGCGTAGGCGTAAGGATCCCATTCCCGCAGCGCAAGTTTATTGACGACGTAGCCGCCGCCGGTAACAGTAAAGTGCGTCACCATGAGCGTCAGCAGCACGATGCGCACAGACCATGCGGACTTAGCGGTTGAAGAGTTCAAGCAGCTCCGAAGTCCGGCTCAAGTCTTCGTATACTTTATCGGCACCCGCCTTCCGCAACATCTCGACGTTGTACTTCCCACCCGTCGCCACGGCCAGCGTCCGCACTCCAATTTTCTGCGCTCCGTGAACATCGTGCTCGGTGTCGCCAATCACCCATGTGTCTTCAGGTGCGAAATGTCTTTGGTAATGCGAAGCGGAAGCCTCTACCGCATCCGTCAAGATCATATACCGTTCTTCGTGCACGTCGCCGAATCCGCCGACTGGAAAAAAATGATCCAAGTTGAAATGACGAATCTTGGTTCTCCCGCCTGCTTCCATGTTACCAGTGCCGAGTGCCAGCGCGAAGTCGTCTTTGCGCTGGGTCAGTGCATCTAAAAGCTCACGCACGCCGACATGCACCCGCGCTCCGGGACTGTCTTGAATTGAACGGGGAAGTGCCTCAAGATAGAGTGGCTTAAAGGCCTCGTATTCTGAGCGCCAATCACCATTTAATCCGGTGCGTAGAAAGAACTCTCTGAAAATCAGAGGGTCGGTCCTGCCATGCATGGAAAAACCTTCAGTGATTGGGTCTCTTCCGAATCTCTGTGCAAAGGCCTTCACGTAGGCTCGGGTGGTTGCCCCGTCCAGGCTGGTCAGAGTCCCGTCGATATCGAAAATTAGCAATTTCATGGCTTTCCGTATACAGCAATTTAAGATAACCCAACGGGATAGTCAAGGCGGCGGCGTAGCGATTGATTCTCATGAGAACTCCGACTATCTTAGTTACCAATCAAAAACGGGGGAATCAGTATGTAGACAAGTTCGGGTAGAAGCGGGCTGCCAGTGTCGCGACTTTGTGTGGAAACAATGACGGTCGGTCATCCGGAGTATATTGTGATCAGGCCGAAGCCGGGAAATCATTGAGGCGTACTTGAATGCTCGGCACAATGTTGTTGACTCTCGAATGTTTACGCGATAGGGGACTCCGAAACGATTCTCGGCAGTCGCGGAAAGGATATTGGAGTCCAAACTTTTGCTCAGCATAAGGCGAGTTCGGTGGGAGAGCAATTAACTATTTCTGAGGACGTCTATCATCACATGCTGGCTATCAAACCGCCATATCGTCCTTTCCCTCTGGCGATGCATGTCTTTGCGATAAAGCTTAGAACGAAACAAGACTACACGAGTTAATTCAAACTATACACGCGATTTAGAGTACCGGAAAACCTCACATCGCGTAACCAATAAGAAAAGGAAAACCGGATATGCGAATTTTTGTCTTTTGCCTCCTTTGGGCTGGAACAGCTCATGCCGCGGATACTTACGTCAACGGCCAGTTTCACCGCGACTTCAATCGCGAAGTGTTTACGTCCACGATAGAATTTTGGAGTGGCGACAAGTTAGGCTCGACGTTTTTTTTCGCGGATTTCGACTTCGCTTCGTCAGGCGAGACCCAATCATATTTTGAAATTTCCCGTCACATCTTTCTGGGTCGAATCAAGAAGCTTGGTCACCTGAACGCCTCGCTCCAGTTCAACGACGGAGTGACCGGAGTAGACGGTTTTGGCCGAAAACTGATTCCACGCACTGTGCTGGGGGGGGTGGCCCTGACGGAGCTTAAAGCTGGCAACGCAGTTTTCGAGATACAAGCCCTGTTGCGTCAGGAGTTTGCCTCAGACTTAGGGTGGCAACTTACCGGCGTTTGGTTCGTTCCAATAAGTAAGAGTCCGTTCGAGTTTTTGGGGTTTGTGGATTGGAACTCGAATGAGTACGGGGAACAGCCGGTTTCGATACAGGCGGAGCCGCAATTTCAATATCGCTGGCGGCAGCTTGCGCTGGGGACGGAAGGGGAGATTTCGCGGAATTTCGCGGGGGCATTTACCGAGGAGGAGGGCTACGAGACGGGTAAATGGTACTTTCATCCGACCCTGTATGTCCGTTATGATTTCTAACAAATGGGCAGCATGCGTGCCTCGCCCTCTCAAAGGAGAGGGTCAAGAATTGCTAACTCTATAATAATAAAGACTTAGTTTGTAAGTAAAGCATTTTGAGATGCTTGACAAGTCCCAAGAGGTTTGTATATTAAGAGTCTACGCTGGTTTGGAGTCTCGGACGACACGCGGGTTCCGCGGTGACCGTGAGGCGCCGCCTCCACCTCGGGCAGTCCGGGGCGACTGGCGGAGCATGGGCTCATAGCTCAACGGTTAGAGCAGCGGACTCATAATCCGTCGGTTCCAGGTTCGAATCCTGGTGGGCCCACCGCGCGGCGACCACCGGTACCAGCGATGAAAAGGAGTTCCTTGTTTTGCGCACCACGCTGTTTTATGACACCACATTTGACTCCCAGTGCAGCGTGGGCAGGGAAATGCAGTTCGATCAGGGTGTGCGGACCGGTTTTCGCGCACCCTTTTCTCGTTTAATAGGCACATTCACAGTTTTTAGATAGGCAAAGAAGAAGTGATCATTCAGGATGCGACGCCGGAACAGATTCGCAGCGCACTAAAGGCGCTGTCAGAGATTCAAGAAATTGATTTAGAGTTAGCGGAAATAGCCGAGGAACGGGGTGGACTGCCCGAGAAGGTCCAGGCCTTGACCGACCGGATAGCCGAGTACGAGATCTTTATAGAAACCAAGGATCATGAGCGAGTGGATTCGGAGAAGATATCCGGCGAAACCGGGCACAAACTTGCCGTGGCTCGAGAGAAGCTGACGAAATATCAGGAACAGCTCTATGCGGTGAAGACGACGCGGGAATACGACGCAATAACGACCGAGCAGGAGACAGCCAAGCGGGAAATCGGCGAATTCGAATTGCTGATCTCCACAAATACGACTCGCGCGGTTGAACTCTTGCAACTTGTGGAAGAGAAGCAAGCTGAGCTTGAGCAGCTTCGCAAGGACAAAATCGCCAGCGAGGCAGAGCTTGAGAAAAAGTTGCGCGACACGGAAGGCGAAGAGAAGGAACTGCTCGCTCGCCGGGCTATCGCCGCAGCCGTGCTAAACCCCCGCTTGTTGGTTCACTATGAGCGCATTCGCGACGCCAAGGACGGCCGGGGTATTGCTACCTTAGTCGGCGAAGCCTGCGGCGGCTGTTTCGCTTTGATTCCACCTCAGACGCAAGTGATTATCAAGCAGTCGCGCGATATTTACGCCTGCGAAGCATGCGGCAGATTCATCGCTCCCGACTCCGAAATCAACTAATTGGAACTTCTCGCGCACATTGACGGCGGCGCACGCGGCAATCCCGGACCGGCGGCGATTGGAGTCGTGATTCACGATGACAAGGGCAACCTTCTTTATGAAGAAGGTACCTTTATCGGTCACGGGACGAACAACGAAGCCGAGTACAAAGCGCTGATCAGATTACTCGAAGTTTGCGCGACGGATCCGGTCATACAAGCAAGCGGCGCGAGTATATTGCGCGTAGCCTGTGACAGCCTGCTGGTCGTCAATCAGGTTTTAGGGGAGTGGAAGATTAAAGAACCCCGCCTGCAAGAACTGAACGCCGAAGTCCAGCAAAAAAAAGCGATACTGAATGGCCTGACTCCCAGAATCCGCCACGTCCGCAGGGAAGAGAATAAGGATGCGGATAAGTTGGTGAATCGGGCGTTGGATGAGGCGGAGAAAGCGTAGTTAGAATTGTTTGCGGTTCGCCGGGTGATCGCGGTTGACTTCGGTCAATCGAGGAAAGTCCGAACTTCATAGAGCAGAGCGCCGGCTAACGGCCGGGTGTGGTGACGCAACGGAAAGTGCCACAGAAAATATACCGCCGGGGGAAAGTCAGAAATCTGAAGTCAGAAGTCAGAATGCAGAGTCTGCTTACTTCATACTTCATACTTCATATTTCATACTTCTGACTTTTCTCCGGTAAGGGTGAAATGGTGCGGTAAGAGCGCACCGCGCATTCAGTAATGGATGTGGCAGGGAAAACCCCGCTCGAAGCAAGGCCAAGTATGTCGGGAGTCTTTGCTGCTCGCAAAGCTAAAGTCCCGGCGGGTAGGCCGCCCGAGGTGATGAGTAATCATCATCCCAGATAGATGATCACCCCTCTGGCAACGGAGGACAGAATTCGGCTTATAGGCGAACCCACAATTTAAGTATGAAGAATGAAGTCAGAAGTATGAAAACGTGCTTTCTGACTTCAGACTTCAGACTTCAGATTTCTGACTTTTTTGCACCCCCCAATAAGTTTTTTGTTTATATGAAATACAGGAAGAGCCATGCAACCCAAATGGGAAATGGTGGAGAGTCGGCCACATGAGGAGATCGAACGCCTAAGCCGACAATCCCAAGTCCCCTACACCGTCGCGCGGATTCTATTGAACCGCGGGATGGATACGCCTGACTTGGTGGAGCGATTTTTTAATCCTACGCCATCGCAACTTTACGATCCATTCCTGATGGCGGGAATGGAAAAGGCTGTTAATCGCATCGTCGAAGCGCTTCAAAACCGCGACCGCATTGCAATTTACGGCGACTACGACGTGGACGGCATTACCTCCGTCTCACTGTTGTATCTGTTTTTGCGCGATCTCGGCGGCGACGTCGTGGCGTATATTCCCGACCGCCAAAACGAAGGCTACGGAATTTCTCAGGCCGGACTCGACGAGGTCAAGAAGATGGGTGCGCAGTTGGTGATCTCGGTGGACTGCGGAATCACCTCCGTAGCCGAAGCGCAGTATGCGAAATCGCTCGGTTTCGAACTGATCATCAGTGATCACCATGAACCAGCCGACGAATTGCCGGATGCGCTCGCGGTTCTGGATCCCAAGTGCAAGGATTCCGGTTATCCGTTTACGGAGCTTGCCGGAGTGGGCGTGACGTTTAAGCTCGCGCAAGGCATCACAAAGTCACTCGGACTCGCCAGCGATTACGCGTTCAAGTACATTGATTTGGTCGCGCTCGGCACATCGGCGGACATCGTACCGCTGATTGACGAGAATCGCGTACTGGTGAAAGAAGGTCTCGAAAAACTCAACGCCGCTCCCGAAGTCGGGTTGGCGAGTTTGATTGAGTCAGCCGGTGTTCGCGGCGGAAAGATTGACGTCGGGCAAATTGTTTTTAACATCGCGCCGCGAATCAACGCCGTCGGCAGAATGGGCAGCGCCATGCGCGCCGTGCAGCTTCTGACCACTCGCGATCAGGTGCAAGCCCGTGAAGTGGCGCAGGTGCTTGAACAAGAAAACCGCCGCCGCAAAGAAATTGACAACGAAACACTCTCGCAGGCCTTAGAAGAGATTCGTTACACGATGAATCCGTCTGAGCGCCATTCGATTGTGTTATCGCGCGAAGGCTGGCACTCGGGTGTCATCGGAATCGTCGCCTCTCGTTTGATTGAGAAATTCTATCGTCCGACCGTAATGATCTCCGTTGAGAACGGGATGGGCAAAGGCTCGGCACGCTCGGTCTCGAATTTCGATATTTACAACGCGTTGAAGGCCTGTTCGGATCTGCTTGAACAGTTCGGCGGACACAAGTATGCCGCCGGGTTGACAATCCCTGCGGAAAATATTCCCGCCTTCAAGCAACGGTTTGAGGAGTCCTGCAAGGAGCTGATGACTGCTGATGATCTCGTGCGCAAGGTGCGCATCGAAAGTGAAATCGTGCTGGATGAGATTACACCGGAAGTGGTGAGCACGCTGAAGAAATTCGAGCCGTTCGGTCCGCATAACACGCGCCCGACGTTTGTGTCCCGCGAATTGGGAACAGCCTATCCGCCACGTATCGTCGGGCAAAATCATTTGAAACTAATGGCGTCCCAGCACGGGACGCAGTTTGAAGCCATTGGGTTTAATTTAGGTGATCATATAGACAAATTCATGAATGGCCGCAGGTCTTATGAAATGGTTTATGTGATCGAAGAAAATGAATATCAGAATCGAAAAACGACGCAGTTGCGCATAAAGGACATCCGATGAGCACTCGCCGCCTTAAAATTTTGGCCATGTTAATCGTGGCCGCAGGTGTTTTGGGTATGGGCCGCAAGGAAGCCAAGAATCAAGAGGCTCCGCCCGCTTCGATCAGCGGAGTGACGGGCAAAGTCGAGATTTGGGAAGGCAACTTCATGCCCATGATCGACAAGGACAAACGCGACAAGCAGATCACGCCCGGCGCGGGACTACGCGTGCGGCTTCATGAGGCGGTCAAAGGGCTGCCGGGTGCCAGCGTGGATTCAATCTCCGCCCCGATTGTTGCCGAAACCGTTTGCGACGATAAAGGGAAGTTCACAATTCCCTGTCCGGAGGGCACCTACAGTCTGTTTGTGGAAGACGGCGACACTTGGTATGCCAACGGGTGGAACGGCGAAGGCGTGCAGGGCGCGGTGGTGGTTGAGCCAAAGAAAATGACCGAAGTCTTAATCAAGAACACACGTAAAGCGACATTCTAATGCGCCGGAGTTGTTATCTTGCACTTGCGCTGCTATTTCTGTTGACAAGCTCAGCGACTGCTCAATATCCCGTCAGCTTGCTACCCGCGGTCTCGGACGAAGACACTCAGGACGCGGATTCGCTTGTGGCAGACACCGTCGTGGCGATTCCCGCTCAGTCTGAGTCTGAAATGGCCTCGGAGCTGAAGAAACAGGCTTTGACATGGGTACGCAGATTAATTTATCGCGGATTTCTGGATGATCAAGTGACGGGAACAAGTGCGACCTATGCGCTGACCGAATGGTCGGAGTCATCAGGACCTCACGGCCCCGTGCTGGCGCACGTGAGTGTGGTGTATTTGGGATCCGTGTCATGGTTGGGCAAACCATCGACTTGGTTTCAAGCGACATACAAAAGCTTGGACGGTGATCGTCCGTCCGTTGACTTTGATCTGGTGCTTGCGGGGCGCGACCAATTGGGAGAAGCCTATCGCGCGCTTTGGCGAGTAAACAAAGAAGAACTCACCGCCTTTAGCTTTGAAGTGCCTTCCTCGGAGTTCGATAGCGACCGCGATGACAAGCCGCGATCAGGAGATCAAACGACGCTTAAACTCTATTCAGGTGATTTTCCGGTTACGCTCTATCGCGGATCCGGTACAGACGGAGCGAAGGTAATTGCTTATCGCACCAAGGATGTGCCGCCGCTCAGTTTGGTCCGCTTAAGCTATGGCAATATGAGTCTGAACTTGCGCGACCGCGCGTCAGACGTTGAACCGAAACTACAGGTCCCGCTTCCCACTTCACGATAGAAAAGGAAGCTCTCATGCAGTACGCTATTGTAATTTCGCTGCTAGTGGTCACACAACTCTTTGCCGCCGAGTTCAAAAAGGAAGGCGGAGACTACGTTTATCGCGACACCCTACGGTTTGAAGAGTCGGCTCTGGACTTGTCAAAGCTCGACTGCGAGGCCGTCAACGGAGAAATCCAACTGACGGGCGAAGACAGAAATACAGTCAGTGTCACGGCCTTCGTCAGGATCGAAGCCGAAGATCTCAAAGATGGCCAGGCATATCTGAAAGGGTTCAAACCGGTGGTTGAGCGAGACGGCGCGACACTAAAGGTGTACACAGTCCATCCCGACTCCAAGATTTCGTGGGATGATCTTAACGCGAACATTGATTTTGTGATTGTTGCACCAAAACAGCTTAACCTCGAAGCGTCCTGCGCCAACGGCGAGATAACCGCAGTAGGGATGACGGGCGGCGCGGATCTCTCAAGTGCGAACGGCGAAATCTCTTTTGTTTCGCTGGACGGAGTGCACAGCTCCATTGACGCTTCCTGCGCGAACGGAGAAATCACTATTGACGTCGCCAAGTTGCACGGCGATTCCAAATTCAGTACGGCCAACGGCGAAATCAGTATCACGGTTCACAAGACACTTGCCGGAAACATCTCCGCTTCCACGGCGAACGGCGCGATTGAACTCGCTCTGCCGGAGAATTCAAGCATGAAAGTCTCGGCGAGTACATTGGTCAACGGCTCTATTTCGTCGGATTGGAGCGGCAATCGCGAGGAGAGTCTTATTGGAGATGAGTATGAACTGGTTGTCAATGAAGGACAGTATCTTGTGGAATGCAGCAGCGTCAATGGTGAGATATCCATTCGCAAGGCGAACCAGGCAAATTAAACATTCAACTTTTTGAAGCGACTACCTACCAACGTTCGTCCCTCTGATCCCGGCTTTGCAGAAAACGCGGCAGCGATGCGCGTGTTAGTTGAAGATTTGCGCACGAAGCTCAGCGCACTTCATCCAGCGGCGGGTACAAAGCAACATATTGAACGGCATGTGTTGCGCGAGAAATTACCCGTGCGCGAGCGCCTGAATCGTCTGTTTGATCCGGAGTCTCCGTTTTTGGAATTGAGTCCCTTGGCCGCGCACGGGATGTATGATGACGAAGCTCCCGGGGCAGGGATGGTTTCGGGGATCGGAGTTGTGCACGGCCGGGAAGTGCTGGTGGTAGCCAACGATGCGACCGTCAAAGGGGGAACCTACTTCCCGATGACGATCAAGAAGCATTTGCGTGCACAGGAAGTGGCGATGCAGAATCATCTGCCGTGTATATATTTGGTGGACTCGGGCGGAATTTTTTTGCCGGAACAAGCCGGAACGTTTGCAGACCGTGATCACTTTGGCAGAATATTTTACAATCAGGCGAATCTAAGTGCGAAGAGGATTCCGCAAATCGCGATCGTAATGGGGTCATGTACGGCAGGCGGCGCGTATGTCCCCGCGATGTCGGATGAAACTGTCATTGTCAAGAACACCGGAACGATTTTTATTGGTGGTCCTCCGTTGGTAAAAGCGGCGACAGGTGTGGACGTAAGCGCAGAAGAGTTGGGCGGCGCGGATGTGCACACGCGCATCTCCGGTGTTGCAGATCATTTTGCGGAAAACGACGGACACGCTCTCGAAATCGCAAGGTCCATCATCGAAGCGATTGGGCCAAGACCCAAGTTCGAATTCGATCGTGAATCTCCGGAAAAACCGCACTATGACCCGGAAGAACTGCTTGGGTTGGTTCCCGTGGATGTTCGCAAATCGTTTGACATGAAAGAAGTCATTGCCCGGATTGTCGACGGCTCGCGCTTTCAGGAATTCAAAGCACGATACGGCACGTCGCTGGTTTGCGGCTTCGCCAGATTGCACGGCTATCTGGTGGGTATCGTCGCAAACAACGGTGTCCTTTTTGGCGAATCGGCCAAGAAGGGTGCGCATTTCATCGAGTTGTGCTGTCTCAGGAAAATTCCTCTGGTCTTTTTGCAAAACATAACAGGTTTTATAGTCGGCAAGGAATACGAACACGGCGCGATTGCTTCTGACGGCGCGAAGATGGTTCATGCTGTGGCTTGTGCCAATGTTCCGAAGTTCACAGTTGTGATCGGCTCTTCCGCTGGCGCGGGAAATTACGCGATGTGCGGCAGAGGTTACAGTCCGCGGCTGTTATGGATGTGGCCGCATTCGCGCATCAGCGTGATGGGTGCTCAGCAGGCTGCCGACGTCTTGGTGCAGGTCAAGCGTGAACAGCTTGAAGCAAAGGGCGGGAAACTTTCTGAGCAAGACGCGGAAGCGATTCGTGGCCCTGTGCTTGAGCAGTATGATCGGGAAGGCAATCCCTATTATTCCACTTCGCGATTGTGGGACGATGGAATTCTTGATCCGCTGTCGACACGAGATGCGATAGGACTGGGAATCGCGATGTCCGCGAATGCACCGGTGCCTGATTACCAGCCCGGCGTCTATCGTATGTAACGATGGAAAGCGCGATCTTTGACGAGGAACAAGAAATACAATTGCGCAGACCGCTTGCCCTATTTTCCGGCGCGGCGTTTTTCGTGATCCCTTTGTTTACGACGATGCCCTTATGGCTCATTCTGCTGATGTTTTCCATGGGAATCGGAATGAGCACTTTGATCAGTGCGTTTATGAAAATGCGTACACGTGTAACACAAACCACTCTGACGTTCGGCCCCGCAATCTTTTTCAAGACCATCCCGGCAACTGATTTGCACGTCGTCGGACCGACCAAGATTCCTTTAATGGCAGGTGTCGGGATTCATCGCTATCGTGGAAAAATCTATTACAACATGCGACTGGGCAAAGGCTTAGAAGTTCGACACGACAAGAAAGTTTATGTGATCGGTACTGCGAAGATGGACGAGTTTCAAGCGGCCCTAAGAGATCAGGCAAGGATAGTGGGCAAATGAGCAGTCTGCGTGTTGAGAAAGACAGCAGTGTTACAACGCTTTATTTGGCCCGTCCTGAAGCGCGTAATGCATTTCATGCCGAGATGATTGCCGAGTTGACGGACACGCTGCGCAGTCTTAGTCGAGATGATTCCGTCAGAGTGCTTGTCCTTGCTGCGGACGGTCCGACTTTTTGCGCGGGCGCGGACGCGAATTGGATGAAGTCACAAAAGGGTGTGACAGAAGCTGAAAATCTTGCTGACGCTGAGAAGATTTTTGATTTGTTTCGAGCCGCCTACGAGTTCTCGCATCCGATAGTCGCGCGAGTACAAGGCGGCGCCTACGGCGGCGGCGCTGGGTTGATCTGCTGTTCGGATATAGTCGTGATGGCTGAAGATGCACAGACTGCGTTTTCCGAGGTGCGATTGGGCGTCGTTCCGGCGGCGATTTCTGCTTTTGTATTGCGCAAAATCGGTGAAGGCCGGGCGCGCGAACTGTTTTTGTCGGGTCGAAGAATCAGCGCACAGGAGTGCTTACGCTTGGGATTGGCGACGGAGATTGCACCCGCAGATAAATTAGATGATGCGGTTTTAATGTGGACGGAAGAACTCTTAAAAGCTTCGCCAACTGCGCAAACTCTTACCAAAGAGCTGTTACGGGAAGTGCCGATGCTGTCGCTTGACGAAGCTCGAAAATTTACTCCAGCGCGTATTGCTAAGCAACGTGTAAGCCCTGACGGTCAGGAAGGTTTGGCGGCGTTGCTTGAAAAAAGACAGCCAGTTTGGAGCGCGAAGAAGTGATTCGCAAATTACTGATAGCCAATCGTGGTGAAATTGCCGTTCGTGTAATGCGCACAGCGCGCGCGTTGGGAATTCGCACGATTGCTGTTTACAGTGACGCGGATCGTGACGCGCTGCACGTCGGGATTGCGGACGAAGCCGTGTATATCGGCGCGTCGCAGGCTGCTGAGAGTTATCTGAATATTGAGAAAGTCATTGCCGCCGCGCGCGAACATGGCGCAGACGCCGTGCATCCGGGCTACGGGTTTCTTTCAGAAAATCCGAAATTCTCGACCGCAGTTCAGTTAGCGGGTTTGATTTTTGTTGGCCCACCGGCTGAAGCGATGGGACTTCTGGGCGACAAGATTGCGTCGCGCGAATTGGCAATCAAGCAGAACGTTCCGATTACTCCGGGCGCACTGCTGCCCTACGCGACGACTGAGCAAGCGCTTGTTGAAGCGGAGAAGATCGGCTATCCGGTTGTGATTAAGGCTGCGGCGGGCGGCGGTGGCAAGGGTATGCGCATCGTTCGCAAAGCTGAGGACATTGAGCACTCCTTGGATTCAGCCAAGCGCGAAGCGAAGTCCGCATTCGGTGACAATGCGGTTTATCTTGAAAAATATCTAGACAATCCGCGTCACATCGAGTTTCAGGTGTTTTGCGATAATCACGGCAACGCGGTTCATTTAGGCGAGCGCGAATGCTCGATTCAGCGTCGCCACCAGAAGATTATCGAGGAATCTCCCAGTGTTGCGTTGTCTCCGGAGTTGCGGAAGCAGATGGGCGAGGCGGCGTTGCGCATCGTCACAGCTGCAAGCTACCGTAACGCAGGCACTGTTGAATTCTTGCTTGACGGCGACAAATTTTACTTTCTGGAAGTCAATGCGCGCTTGCAGGTTGAGCATCCGGTCACGGAACAGGTCACTGGTGAAGACCTAGTCGCGTGGCAGCTCGCCGTGGCTTCAGGCGAGAAACTCCCACGAACACAAAATCAGATTTCATTTCGCGGACATGCCATCGAGTGCCGAGTCTACGCAGAGGACCCCGCCAACGGATTCTTGCCGTCGACGGGAACGATTTTGAAACTCGAAGAGCCGCACGCACCCGGCATTCGTATCGACTCCGGAATTCGCGAAGGTTTTGAAGTGCCGATCTTTTATGATCCGATTCTGAGTAAGATCATCTGCCGGGCCGAAAGCCGCGAATTAGCGATTCAGAGAATGCGCGACGCGCTGAAACACTATGTGATCCTCGGCGTGCGTACACCGATTGGTTACATGCAGGATGTTCTGGCGCATCCGGAATTCGTGAAGGGCAATCTTTCTACACACTTTCTGGCAGATTACTTCTCAGAATGGGAAGAGAAGTTGCCGACACGCACTGCACTTGCAGCGATGCTCGCGGTCGCCAATGAAACAGGGCGCGAAGTCACGCGCAGCTCGAACTCGAACGGTAAGGTGTCAATTCCTTCACCCTGGGCGACTTTGGGTGATTGGAAAATGGCAGGTGCGGGTTCATGAAAAAGTTTTTTCGCATAGCAGGACACACTATTTGCGGCACGTTCAAGCGTCACTCACCGACAGACGTGGAGATCACGGCCTTCGATGCGACGACGACCTTCAAGGTGACTACGAGCGGCAGGCGTGTCACCGTCGGGAACGAAGACCATAGCTACAACACAATGACTGCGCGCAGTAAAGACAAGATTTTCGTTTGGCTCGATGGCCGTGTCTATGAATTGCAGGAATTCGAGGAGACAGAAGCCGCGGACAATCTCAACGCGAGTGACGACATTCGCGCGCCGATGCCCGGGATCATAATCAAGTTGAATGTAGCCGTCGGCGACGATGTCAAGGCTGATCAGATTGTGGCCGTTTTGGAAGCGATGAAGATGGAGCATAATTTGCGCGCACCGCGCTCGGGCAAAGTGGCCGCATTGACCGTGGCTGTGGGGCAAACCGTACCGGCTGATTTACCATTGGTGCATTTGGAGACCGAGTGAGCGACCTGTTGACCCCGCGTTTCGTTTATGTCGGAATTCATGACGCGCTCGACGCGATTCCACGCTTGACGGAATTGGGCTTGGGTATCGAGGTAATGTTCAACTCGACAACAGATATTTGGCCGAAAATAAAGTGGGACGTGCTGCTGGGGTTGGCCGACGACTTTGCGGAAGCCGAGCTACCCGTCGCGTGTCACGGACCGTTTTATAATCTCGCCGTGGCGGGCCGGGACGCTCATATTGCAGAGTATTCGTATCAATCTTTGTCAGCGGGCATCGAGGCCGCGCGAGTATTGGGCTCTCCTCTGATGGTCTTTCACACAGGCTATCTTCCGCAAATGACTCCGACTAGTCGTGAGAAGTGGCTTACGACATTTTGCGAGAAACTGACGCGCTTGCTGGACGTCGCCTCGACCAACGGTATCGTACTGGCGATGGAGAACACATACGAACCGGACACGACGTTGTTTGAAGAGATTTTCGCGCAAGTGCAGCATCCGTTCCTTGGAATGTGCTTCGACACTGGGCATGCGGCCTGTTTTGCGACGATTCCTCCCACCGATTGGATAGAAAAATTTTCCGAGCAAATTGTTCACCTGCATTTAAGTGATAATGACGGACTCTCCGATTTGCACTGGGGATTAGGCAAAGGCGTCGTTAATGTTTCAACGCTGATTGGCCCACTTTTGTCCCGCGGAGCGCGACCGTCCGTTACTTTTGAAGTTTCATTAGATGAAGCGAAAGCCTCAAGCGACTATTTAACACGATCGCTGGCGGCTTCGCTGCCTTCCAGCCATGACTAATTCCGAAAAAAAGCCCAAGCCTCCCAAGCCTGCAGATCTGGAAAAGATTGAGCGCATGCTTCGAGACGCCGATATTTCGCCTGAAGAATATCAGGCACTTAAAGAAGAATTAAAGCGAAACCGCCGCCGCAACGAGGGCGCGGGCGATAATCCGTTGGATAATATGTATGAAGAATTTTAAGGAATACACCCTCCGATGAGTCTTGGAGACAGACTGCCACTCACTGAAGAGCAAAAAATGCTGCGCGACATGGTGCGTGATTTTGCGCAGAACAAAATCAAGCCAATAGCCGCTGAGATTGACGAAACCGAGCGCTTTCCTGAAGAAATTTTTGCGGAGATGGGCGAGCTGGGTTTAATGGGTATACCCTATCCCGATGAATACGGCGGAGCAGGCATGGACTACACGTCGTATGCTTTGGCTGTAGAAGAAGTCGCGAAAGTCTGCGGTTCGACCGCGCTGGGATTGGCGGCTCACATTTCATTGGGCTGCGGCCCGATCTATCTGTTCGGAACAGAGCAACAAAAGAAAAAATATCTGCCGGATCTTTGTGCCGGCAAACACATGGGCGGTTTCGGCTTGACCGAGCCGCAAGCGGGCAGCGACGCGGGCGCGACCAAGACAACGTGTTTGGATCAGGGAGATCACTTCCTCTTGAACGGCACAAAAGTCTATTGCACAAACGGGTCCTACTCGAAAACCTATGTAGTCAGCGCTCTGACCGAAAAGGGCAAAGGCACTCGCGGTATAAGCTGTTTCATCGTAGAACGCGACTGGGACGGTTTCGCGGTCGGCAAGAAAGAGCGCAAGCTCGGCGTGCGCGGCTCTGATACCGTTGTTTTGCATTTTAACGACGTCAAAGTTCCCAAGGGAAATCTGCTCGGCAATCCCGGCGAAGGCTTTAAGCAGATGCTGGTGACGTTGGACGGCGGCAGAATTTCTATCGGCGCGATGGCGTTGGGACTTGCGGAGGGCGCCTATCTCGAAACGCTAAAGTATGTCACGGGCCGTCAAGCCTTCGATCAACGAATCGCGGACTTTCAAGCCACGCAATTCAAACTTGCGGACATGTTTGTGAATATCGAAGCCGCGCGTCATTTGATTTTTGACGCGGCACGCAAGAAAGACAACGGTGAAGAGTTTGCTCGCGAGGCCGCGATGGCCAAGCTGTTCGCCAGTGAAGTCGGCGCGAAAGTGACGTCACAAGCGATCCAGTTGCATGGCGGCTACGGCTATATCCGCGAGTATCCAGTCGAACGCATGTTCCGCGACAATAAGCTGACGGAAATCGGTGAAGGCACGTCGGAGATTCAACGACTCGTCATCGCCCGCTCGCTCCTTAAAGAGTGGGACGCAGCGTAATCGCCTTGCGGAAGCACAAAGTCTAAATGCATGTATCCCTCGGTTCGCTTCGCGTTGACGTCATTGACGACGGCTTGTTCGAACTTCGACCCGAAACGTTTGTCAAAGTAACGAAAGGTCGAAACGCCGAGCTACTCGACAAAGGCCGGTTTCGCCCGCGGATTAAGGTTGGCTTCAACAGCCTGCTGATTCGCAGTGAAGGCACGACTGTGTTGGTTGATCCCGGTACAGGCGACAAAGAACGCATTGCGGAGCGACGCAGTTACAATTTAGATTGGCCGCGCAAAGTTCTTCCGAGATTGCGCGAGCTTGGCATCCGCCGGGAAGAAGTCAGCCACGTCGTTTTGACACACTTACATTGGGATCACGCCGGAGCTTGTACGACGATCGGTCACGGTGGGCAACTGGAACCGACTTTTCCGAACGCCCGTGTGATCATGCATTATCGAGAACTCGAAGGCGCGCGCAAGGCTTTGGCCGACAGAGATGACGGCTACTGCGCAGACGATTTCGAGCCTCTGGTCACTGCCCGAAAGTTAAATCTATTGGATAGCGACGACACAAGCATTTTCCCTTGGTTATCTTGCCATTGGAGCGGAGGGCATAGCCCGGGACATTTGGTGGTGCGGATCGGTTCACCTGAAGGGTCGCACGTCATGTATCCCGGCGATGTGCTGCCGACGACGTCTCAGTTATCTCTGGACAGCGGGATGTCCTATGATCAGAATCCTGCGGAACTCGTGAACGCGAAAAAGAAATTCTTGAGCCTTGCCGCAAATGAAGGGGATTTAGTCATCCTCGTTCACGCGCCTCGCAACCGTGCGGGGCATATCAAGATACTACCAGCGGGCGACTACAAGTTTGAACCCGTCGCTCTTGAAAAATAACATCATAAAATTGGGTTGTAATCAGTAATGAATCCGAATACACCTGTCATTACCTCTGCCGCGCGTACCGCCATTGGCGCGTTTATGGGCTCGTTTGCCTCCGTGCCAGCGACAGCGCTTGCCGCGCATGTCCTGAAGGCAAATTTAGATCGATCGCGAGTGGATCCGAAAGAAGTGGATGAAGTCATTTTGGGTCAGGTGCTGCAAGCCGGAGTGGGCCAAGCCCCCGCTCGGCAGGCAGCGCTCTTTGCCGGAATTCCGAACACATCATCCGCGTGGACGGTCAATAAAGTTTGCTCGTCAGGTTTGCGAGCGATCATGTCCGCGGCTCAGTCAATTTCACTCGGAGAAACCAAAGTCATGCTGGCCGGCGGCATGGAAAATATGTCGCTTGCACCGTATGCTTTAGATCGTGCACGCGCGGGGTATCGCCTTGGCAATGGAATCATCACGGACTTGATGGTCAGCGATGGCCTTTGGGATCCACACAACAACATCCATATGGGATCTTGCGCGGAAATGTGCGCCAAGGAATATAAGTTCACCCGCGAACAGCAGGATGAGTTTGCCGCTGAATCCTATCGTCACGCTATTGCCGCACAAAAGGAGGGCAAATTCAAAGACGAAATCGTTCCCGTGGTGATCAAGGGCCGCAAAGGCGAAGTCTCGGTGGATACCGATGAAGAGCCGGGCAACGTGAATTTTGAAAAGATGCCGCTGCTCAAGCCCGCCTTTGAAAAAGAAGGCACAATCACGGCGGCGAACGCCTCGAAAATAAACGACGGCGCGTCGGCGGTGATGGTGATGTCGTATGAAGAATCCCAACGCCGCGGTTTGAAACCGTTAGCCCGGATTGTGGGTCACTCAACGTTCAGTCACGCTCCTGAATGGTTCACGACAGCTCCCGCTCCTGCAGTGCAGAAACTTTTGCGCCGCATTGATTGGAAAGTGTCGGACGTTGATTTGTTTGAGCTGAACGAAGCATTTTCAGTCGTCGGGTTATATAACACCAAAGAACTCGGCGTGCCGAGTAACAAGGTGAACGTCTGGGGTGGTGCGGTGGCGTTGGGCCATCCCATCGGCTCTTCAGGTTGCCGCATTGTTGTGACCCTTTTGCACGCGCTCAAAAATCGCGGCGGCAAACGTGGCGTCGTTGGAATCTGCAATGGCGGCGGCGAAGCCACAGCCATGGCAGTTGAAATGCTATAGTCAACGTTTAATTTAGCCTGCCCGACCGGGGAATCGCGCGCGAGCGCGGCGCTTCGGCGGAATTGAAAAACAAATTTCATGAGTATCTCCACATTAGCCGTCATTGGCGGCGGCACCATGGGCAACGGAATCGCCCACATCTGCGCACAAAAAGGCTGCACAGTTCATCTGATTGAAACATCCCAAGCTCTGCTCGATAAAGCGTTGGGAGTCGTGGATAATAACCTCGCGCGTCAGGTAACCAAAGGCACGCTGACCGAGCAGGAAAGGACGGACACACTGAGCCGCATCAAAGGCTCCTTGAATATTGAAGACGTCAAGAATGTCGACATCGTGATTGAAGCGATTGTCGAAAACGAAGCCGTCAAGAAAGAATTGTTTCAGAAGATTGACGCGATGGCGAAGCCGGCAGCGATTCTCGCCTCGAACACCTCAACGATTTCAATAACACAAATCGCTGCGGCGACCAAGCGCGCAAACAAGTTCATTGGGATGCACTTCATGAACCCCGTGCCGGTCATGCAGTTGGTTGAAGTGATTCGCGGTCTGGCTACGGATGACGCGACGCACAAAGCGGTCGTTGAGTTTTCGCAAGCTCTCGGCAAGATACCGATCACGGTCAACGATTTCCCCGGTTTTGTCTCGAATCGCATTTTGATGCCGATGATAAACGAAGCGGTTTACTGTTTGATGGAAGGCGTCGGCGAAGCGGAAGCGATTGACGGAGTGATGAAACTCGGCATGAATCATCCGATGGGTCCGTTGGCTCTGGCTGACCTGATTGGCTTAGACGTTTGTCTTGCCATCATGGAAGTTTTGCACCGCGATCTTGGTGATTCAAAATACCGTCCCTGTCCGCTCTTGAGAAAACACGTTGCGGCAGGATACTTAGGCCGCAAGTCAGGACGCGGATTTTACGATTACGCAAAGTAAGGATTGACTGTCATGATTGTTACGACCACCCCGACTGTCGAAGGCCGCAAGGCGGAAGCTTATCTTGGCATTGTTGCCGGAGAAGCGATTGTTGGCGCGAATATATTCAAAGATATCTTTGCCGGAATCCGCGACATCGTCGGCGGCCGCAGCGAGGCCTACGAAAAGGAACTCCGCAAAGCTCGCGAGATCGCCATCCAGGAACTCGGCGAAAATGCCCAGAAGCTGGGCGCGAATGCTGTCGTCGGAGTTGACCTCGATTACGAAGTCATCGGTTCTGGCGGCTCGATGCTGATGGTCTCAGCCTCCGGCACCGCCGTCAAACTCTCCGTCTAATTTTTCCAGGTATTATACCTCTTACCTCTAACCTCATACCTTATCGATATGGATCACCTCCTTTCCGAACAGCACCTCGAAGTAAAAAAAGCGATACGCGAATTTGCCGAAAAAGAGATTGCGCCGACAGTCGCGATTCGCGACGAGCATAGTGAATTTGCGACAGATATTATCAAGAAGATCGGCGAATTAGGGTTTATGGGGGTGAATACACCGGAAGAGTTGGGCGGCTCTGGCATGGATACGGTCACGTATGCCATTGTCATTGAAGAGCTGTCCCGCGTTGACCCGTCCGTCGGTGTTATTGTCTCCGTGAACAATTCGTTGGTCTGTTATCCGCTACAGAAATTCGGCAATGCGGATCAGCACAAACGTTATCTTAAGCCACTTGCTGAAGGCAAATTGCTTGGCGCATTCTGTCTGACCGAGCCGGGCGCGGGTTCCGATGTGTCGGGCCTGACGATGGCCGCGATTAAGGACGGAGATGATTATATTCTGACGGGTGAAAAAGCGTTTATCACCAACGGCCTGATGTCGGACACTTATATCGTCATGGCCCGCACGGACAAAGAAAACAGGACCAAGGGAATCAGCGCCTTCATTGTGGATGCGACGATGCCCGGCTTCAAACGCGGCCCCAACGAAAAGAAAATGGGCATCCGCTCGTCGGATTGCTGCATGATAATTCTGGAAGAGTGCCGTGTTCCCAAGGCAAATTTGCTGGGCAAAGAAGGCGACGGCTTCAAAGTCGCGATGACGGCGCTCGACAGCGGTCGCATCGGAATAGCAGCTCAAGCGGTGGGTCTCGCTCAGGGCGCGCTTGAAGAAGCTGTAAAGTACTCGAAAATCCGCGAGCAGTTTAATCAGCCGATTGCCGAGTTCCAAGCGATTCAATTCAAACTTGCGGATATGGAGATGATGACCGAAGCCGCGCGGCTTCTGAATTACAGCGCGGCGCGCAAGAAGGATACGGGTCAGCGCTTCACGCACGAAGCGGCAATGGCAAAACTCTACGCCTCGGACATTGTCATGCGCGTGACCATGGATGCGGTGCAGATTCACGGCGGCAACGGCTACTTGATGGACTTCCCCGTGGAACGCATGTTAAGAGACGCTAAAGTTACGGAAATTTACGAAGGTACATCTGAAATACAACGCACTATCATTGCACGAACTTTGTTGAGCAACTAATGCAAACAGCAATAGCAAAGGAGCCGAGAGTGGCAAAATCGCGCTTCGACGAAACATTACAAATATGGATGAGTGGCGAGCTTATCAAGTGGGAGGACGCAACCACTCACGTCGCGACTCACGCGCTTCACTATGGGTCAGCCGTTTTTGAAGGCATTCGCGCCTACAAGACTGAACGCGGAACAACTATCTGGGGCTTAAAGCAGCACATACGCCGCCTGTTTGATTCGGCAAAGATTTATCGTATGCCGGTGCCGTTCACACAGGAGCAGATAATCCTTGCTTGCAAGGAAGTCGTAGAATCCAATAACATGGACGAGGCCTATCTGCGTCCGCTGCTTTATCGCGGCTACAATTCGCTTGGTGTGCATCCTAAAGAGTGCCCAACCGAATGTGTGATTATTCCCTTGCGCTGGGGTAAGTATCTGGGTCCGGAAGCGCTCGAGTTGGGCGTGGATGTCATGATTTCAACGTGGACGCGCATCGCGCCGAACACCCTCCCTGCCTTGGCAAAGTCCGCCGCAAATTACGCAAACTCCATTTTGACGGTCGTGGACGCGCAAGTACTTGGGTTCACTGAAGGCATCGCGCTCGACACCAATGGTTACGTCTCCGAAGGATCGGGCGAGAACATTTTCGTCATTCGTGACGGAAAAATTGTGACTCCACCTTTGGGTGCGTCCGTCTTGCCCGGCATCACGCGCGGCTGTATCATGCAGATTGCCCGCGAGATGAACATTCCGATTACGGAAGGGTTGATTCCGCGCGAACTGCTTTACATCGCCGACGAAGTGTTTTTTACGGGCACGGCGGCGGAAGTAACTCCTGTTCGCTCGGTGGACAAGGTCTCCATCGGAGAAGGGAAAGCGGGTCCGCTAACCCGCAAGATTCAGGCTGCGTTCTTTGATTTGATCGAAGGCCGCCGAGAAGATTCGCTCGGACTGCATTACTGGTTATAGGAAGAAAAACTCCGCATGCGCAGCAGACGATCCGCTCGTGAGTGGGCACTCCGGGTGCTATATGCTACCCGAATGTCCGGGTATCCGGTTGAACGATGTTTCGATGATATTCTTCGTGACTCAAAGGAAGACGCGAATCTCATTTTCTGCCGCAAGCTTTGTACACACGCTGCTTCAGGTGACGAAAAAATAGACGAAGAGATTCGCCGAGCCGTGCAGAAGTGGGATATTGCCCGATTGGCTGTCATCGACTTGATCGTCTTGCGCATGGCGATCGCGGAATTTCTATATTTTGACGACATCCCTTTCAAAGTAACCATCAACGAGGCGATCGAATTGGCCAAAGAGTACTCTACCGCTCAAAGCGGTCGTTTTGTGAATGGAATCCTTGATGCCGTTTGTGCTGAATTGAAGAAGAACGAGACTCGCAAACAAAAGCTGGCAGCAGCGGAGCCGCGATGAAGCTGGGTATTCTGTCCGACATCCACGGGAACCTTCCCGCCCTTGAGGCAGTTTTGAGGGACTGCGAGAAGCAAGATTTGGAGACTCTGATATGCCTCGGGGACGTAGTCGGTTATGGTGCAAGCCCCAATGAATGCTGTGACTTAGTGCGCGAGCGCTGCGCAGCATGTGTGATGGGCAATCACGACAGCGCATTGTGCGAGATTACGCCTATGCAGTTTTTTAACGCTTACGCACGAGCCGCGATCGAGTGGTCGCAAGCCAGAATAGAAGCGAGTCATAAGCAGTGGTTAGGCACATTACCGTTTACTCACACCTTGGCCGATGTGCTGTTCGTGCATGCGACGCCGAAGGACCCCGGCGCGTGGAACTACATCCACAATCCTGATGAAGCGGCCGTGCACTTTGCCGTTATGTCGCCGGGCCGAACTGCGTTTATCGGACACTCGCACATTCCCGCTCACTTCGCAGGACCGGAAGGGCGGAGGATCATCAATATCGGTGCAGTCGGCCAGCCTCGTGATCGCAATCCGCTGGCAAGCTATCTGATTTATGAAACCGATACAGGTAGTTTCCAATGGAGCCGCGTACAGTATGATATTCAAAAAGCCGCGCAAAAAATTCGAGACGCGGGTCTGCCGGAGTTTCTAGCCTCGCGATTGTTCATAGGAATGTAATTCCTTTGTAGAGAGTTAAGGGCGGCTCGAATGCCGCCGCTTTATACGAATCAATGTAAAGAAGTAGATGTTCGATTTTTTTCTGTCCAAAATCTTCGGAACCAAACACGACCGCGCGGCCAAACGTCTGATGCCGCTTGTAAATGCGGTCAATCAGCGCGAAGAAGAGTACCAAGCATTGACCGAAGAGCAGCTCCGCGCGAAAACGGAAGAATTCCGGGCGCGTTTAGCGGACGGTGAAACCGTTGATGATCTGATGGTTGAGGCTTTTGCGGCTGTGAAAAATGCCTGCCGTAGATTGATGGGGCACGAGTACGACGTACGCGGACAGAAGATGACGTGGAATATGATTCCCTACGACGTGCAAATCGTGGGCGGCATCGCTCTTCATCAGGGCAAGATAGCGGAAATGGCCACAGGTGAAGGCAAGACGCTTGTCGCGACGTTTGCACTCTACCTGAATGCCCTTCCGAAACTGGGTGTTCACTTGGTGACGGTGAACGACTATTTGGCTCAGCGTGACGCGGAGTGGATGGGCCCGATTTTTAACATGCTGGGAGTCAGTGTTGGTGTGATAACTTCGGACATGTCGCCCCCGAAGCGCCGCGAAGAGTACGGCAAAGATATCACTTACGGCACAAACAACGAGTTCGGCTTCGACTATCTGCGTGACAACATGGCTCATCACATTGACTATGTTGTGCAACGCGGCCACCACTACGCAATCGTGGACGAAGTAGACAGCGTATTGATTGACGAAGCCCGCACCCCGCTGATTATTTCCGGCCCGGTCGAGCACTCGACCCAAAGGTTTGAGGAAATGAAGCCGCCCGTTGAGCAGCTTGTCCGTCTTCAGTCGCAGGAAATCATCAAGATTGCCGACGAAGTGGAAGCGATGCTGAAGGAGCCGAAATTCGATGAATTTGAGGTTGGCAAACGGTTGCTGATGCTCCATCGCGGCTTTCCGAAACACAAACGAACCCTAAAGCTCTTTCAGGAAGCAGGTAATCAGCAGCTTCGCCAGCGGGTAGAAAATGAATATCTCCGCGATAAAAAGCTGCACATCCTCGACGAGGAACTCTATTTTTCTATTGATGAGAGATCGCACCAAGCTGATTTGTCGGACAAGGGTCGCCTGCAGTTAACGCGATACGCCGGCGGTGATCAGGATTTATTCCTGTTGCCCGACCTCGCGGAGGAGTTTTCCAAGCTCGACGGCGATTCATCCTTGACTCCCGAAACGCGCGCCGAGGAAAAGACCAAGTTCCAAAGTATTTATGCACACCGTGCCGAGCGTGTACAGAACGTTTCGCAATTACTGAAAGCGTACACAATTTACGAAAAGGATGTTGAGTATGTTATTCAGGACGGAAAGGTCCAGATTGTAGACGAGTTCACGGGCCGCATTCTTTCCGGTCGCCGCTATTCGGATGGTTTGCATCAGGCGATTGAGGCGAAAGAGGGCGTCAAGATCGAGCGCGAAACGCAAACAATCGCCACGATAACGCTGCAAAATTACTTCCGCCTCTATTCCAAGCTTGCGGGAATGACGGGTACCGCTGAGACTGAAGAATCCGAATTCTATTCGATTTACAAACTTGAAGTGATGGTCATTCCCACGCATCGCAAGATTCGCCGTGTCGATATGAATGACCTGATCTACCGCACCAAGCGCGAAAAATATAATGCGATTATAGAACGCGTTGCGGAACTGCACGAACGTCGTCAGCCTGTGCTCGTGGGTACCACCTCAGTGGAAGTTTCGGAAGTGGTGTCGCGGATGCTCAAAGGCAAGCGGATACCGCACAACGTACTGAATGCAAAGCAGCACGACAAGGAAGCGGAAGTCGTTGCCAAGGCCGGCGAGCCGGGCGCAGTGACGATAGCCACGAACATGGCTGGTCGCGGTACAGACATAAAGTTAGGTGCCGGTGTCGTCAAATGGATAGGCGAGGAAGGCGACAAGAGCAAAGCTGAAGGCGGACTGTTCATTTTGGGTACAGAGCGCCATGAGTCAAGGCGTATAGACCGCCAGCTTCGTGGCCGCGCGGGTCGTCAGGGGGATCCGGGAGCGACACAATTCTATGTCTCCGTTGAAGACGACTTGATGCGACTGTTCGGATCAGATCGCATGGCGGCCGTGATGGACAGATTGGGATTAAAAGAGGGCGAAGTCATTTCCGCCGGAATGATAACACGCTCAATCGGCCGCGCCCAGCAGAAAGTCGAAGCTTATAACTTCGGTATTCGTAAGCACTTGCTTGAATATGACGATGTAATGAATCAGCAGCGCACCGTGGTCTATTCTCGTCGAAACATAGCGTTACGCGGCGAAGACACGTCGCCGCTTGTCGCGGAAATGATCGGCGATTATCAGGATTATATCTTTGAGAAACACGGTGAGGGCGAAACTATCGCCCGTGAAGCGTTCACCGAAGAGGTCATGCGCACGTTCCTTATTGATTTCTCGCACGATGACGCTTTCTTCATAGCCAAGCCCTCAGACCAGCAGGAGATACTAGCGGATCGAATAGAGGAGGCTAAGAAGAACCGCGAAGCGCTGCTTGGAACGGAACTCTTCCGTGACTTACAGAGGCAGGCAATCCTGCGGGTGATTGACCTGAAATGGAAGGATCACCTCTATGCGATGGATGGCCTGAAAGAAGGGGTGGGTCTGAGAGCTTATGGCCAGAAGGATCCGCTCATCGAATACAAGAAGGAGGGCTTCACTCTCTTTCAATCGATGTTGGACGAAGTCAACGTGGAAGCTTTGCGAATCATGTTCAGCTATCGTTTGCAGACCTCACCGCAAGCCAGCCCTACAACGGTAACACGAACTCCCGCGGTAACTTACTCGCACGCCAGCACGGCAGGATTAGCGTATTCTCAGGCGCCCAGGGGCGGGGGACAAGGAGAGGGAGGTCAGCAGGCCGGTAAGCAACAGCCCGTCCGCGTGGCTGAGCGGGTCGGTAGAAATGACCCTTGCCCGTGTGGGAGTGGCAAGAAATTTAAGAAGTGCCACGGTGCGACAGAAGCAGTTTCTTAATGAAGAGGGCTTGCCTTTCGCTGTTTTTTTCGCTAAAATGCACAAGTACCCGCAGGTATTAGCTAAAGAATGGACTACCTTGAACTTAAGGGTTCGGGTCAAATCAATGTGGAACCGTCCCGATATTACCGGGGTAAAATGGAAGGCCACTGCATGGACCAACGGATAGTTGAGATCATTTTGTACGTAATTGGCGAGATTGAGTCCCGCCGTGTGAATCTGGATGAAATTGATGGAATCTCGGAAGACCTGATTAACCAAGGCTTCTCGAGACGCGAAGTGGCCACTGCATTTTCCGTGTTCAATCAACGGATAATGGGTGGGAGCGATCGCTCTCAAATCACGGAACCGCTCAATCCCAATGCTCATCGTGTGCTGCACGAAATGGAATCTCAATATGTCAGCAGCGAGGCTCATGGCCATGTTCTTCAACTCTTGCGCCTCGGAGTGCTGAATCACGCCGACGTGGAAGAATTGATTGAACGTTGTGTGATGATGGGATCGCCTGCCGCCGAAATGTCTGAGATGAAGATGTTAGTGGCAACACACTTATTCGAAAAAGAACTGCTTCCCGGTGAAAGCATGGTTCCTGCCGCATCGGCCCGCATGTCGCCGGAATTGATCCATTAAGTGCCTCTCCGGACTACTCGACGAAATCATTCAAATTATATGGATTTAGCCGCAATTTCACGGCTGTCACACTTTTCGCAAACCTAAAGCTTTAAGCGTACGCTTAAGGCTTTTGCTTTCTTACAGAAATGCCCAAAAAGACAACAAAAAAGACCTCCACGAAGAAAACCGCTTCCAAGAAAACCGCCGCTCCTGCAAAGAAGGCAGTGAAGAAGAAGGCGGTTGCTAAGAAGACCTCGGCAAAGTCAGCGTCCAAGATGGCGAAAACCGCCGCTAAGAAGACGTCTGCGAAGTCCGCCGCGCGCGGTTCTCGCAGTGCAAAGATGGACGAAGTTTCTGCCGCAGGACGCAAGTTTGTGATTGTCGAGTCCCCTGCAAAAGCAAGAACACTGACCGGCTATCTCGGAAAGGATTTCGCGGTGGCCGCGTCTGTGGGCCATGTTCGTGATTTGCCCGAGAAGAAGCTTGGTGTTAACCTCAAGAAGAATTTTGAGCCGGAATACGTGACGATCGCAGGTAAAGAAGACGTCATTGCTATGCTTCGCCGCAATGCGCGCGACGCGATGGAAGTCTTCATCGCGACTGACCCTGACCGCGAAGGCGAAGCGATTGCGTATCATATTGCGCACGAGATCGGCAAAGAGCACGGGCACAAAGTACGGCGCGTGCTCTTCAACGAAATTACTCGCGACGCAGTCAAGAAAGCTCTTGAGAAACCTGGCATCATTGACGCGACCAAAGTGGACGCGCAACAGGCGCGCCGAGTGCTTGACCGTTTGGTGGGCTATCTTGTTTCGCCGCTGCTCCATAAAATCATTGCCCGCGGCACCTCTGCCGGACGTGTGCAGTCGGTAGCTTTGCGCTTGATTTGCGAGCGCGAGGACGAAATTCGCGCGTTCGTACCACAGGAATATTGGACCATCACCGCTCTACTTGCGGCGAACAAGAAAGAAACATTCGAGGCCAGACTTTCCAAGATCGACGGAAAAAAAGCCGAAGTGCCGGACGAGAAGACGGCCAAGAAGATTGTCAAGGACTGTACCGGAAAAGAGTTTAAGTTAACAGACTTGAAGGCTCGTCCGTCGAAGTCCTCTCCCGCCGCTCCGTACACGACCTCCACTCTGCAGCAGGATGCCGCGCGCCGCTTAAGTTTTTCAAACGACCGCACGATGTCCGCTGCACAACAGCTCTATGAAGGTGTCGAGCTGGGCAAGGATGGATCCGTCGGTTTGATTACGTATATGCGTACCGACTCCGTGCGGGTCGCCCCCGACGCTCTGGAAAGCCTGCGTGAGTTTATTCAGGATCGCTACGGCAGCGAGTATCTTCCGGGTAAGGCAAGATTCTACAAGTCGAAGAACTCAGCACAAGACGCTCACGAGGCGATTCGACCGACGGATGTCGCCCGCGATCCGGCTTCTGTAAAGAAGTATTTGAAACCCGAGCAGTTTAGGCTCTACGAAATGATTTGGAAGCGCTACGTCGCTTCGCAAACGGAAGACGCGCGTTTTGAAGTAACGACAGCGATCCTGACCGTCGGCAGCTACGAATTCCGTGCCGGTGGGCGCAGAATGCTTTTCCCCGGTCACCTTCAAGTACTTGCCGAGGTGGTGGACGATACGCCGCGCGATGCGCGTGAACAAATTGAGTCCGATATGACGAACGTTTTGCCGGAACTCAAGGTGAACAAGTCCTACCCTTCGGAGAGCGTCACTCCGACACAGCACTTCACGGAACCGCCGCCTCGATTCAACGCTGGTTCATTGGTCAAAATTCTCGACGAGTTAGGAATCGGCAGACCGAGTACCTATGCTCAGATTATCTCGGTCTTGGTCAGGCGAAAATATATCACGAATGAACAGCGACGCTTCCAGCCAACGGACTTGGGCGAAGCGGTGAACAAGGTTCTCGTAGAGCAGTTCCCGGATATTTTCAACGTGTCGTTCACAGCACAAATGGAAGAAGAGCTCGACTCCATCGAAAACGACAGCGTTGCCTGGCAGAAGGTCGTGCAGGATTTCTATACGCCGTTCTCAGCGGACCTCGAACGTGTGAATCAGAACCATCAGGAACTGAAGAAATCAATTCAAGAAACCGTTGAAAAGCCCTGCCCGGATTGTGGCGGCGAATTGGTAATCAAATGGGGTCGCGCGGGTAAGTTTATCGCGTGTACCCAATATCCCGAGTGCCGTTATACGGAGCCGCTTGAATCGGAAGCGCCGCCCGAGTTTCCTGCGACAAATTGCCCCAAGTGCGGCAAGCCGATGGCGCCGAAGAAGAGCCGCTTTGGTTGGTTCTTGGGCTGCACAGGTTATCCGGAATGCAAAACGATTCAACCGATGCCAGACCCCAACGCTATCGATTGTCCGCGCGAAGGCTGCGGCGGAAAAGTGGGAGCCCGCAGGTCACGTCGCGGCAAAGTCTTCTTTGGTTGTTCAAACTATCCCAATTGCGATTTCGTCAGTTGGAACCGACCTGTCGCGGAAAAGTGTCCGGAGTGCGGCAGTAATTACATGGAGGAGAAAAACCTCAAGGCAGGCTTAATCCACCAGTGTCCGAAATGCAAGCACAAGATCGAAAAAGAACCGGCGGAGAAGTAACGGGCCTTGACCCGTTGGTAGCCGAATATCTTGCCGACCTAAAACTTCGCCGCCGATCGCCAAATACGCAAGCGGCGTATGCGCGCGACCTTGAGCAGGCGCTGCGTCTGCTCTATGAAAACCTTGGCCGCGAACTGTCCCTTGCAGACTGGCGATATGAATCTTTACGCGACGTGATTTATGCTTGGGCGGAGAGTAATCTTAGCGCCAGCACGCTGCAACGAAAGCGCGCGGTCTTAAGCGATTTTTCAAAGTTCTTGATTCGCACGGGTCGGCTGGAAAGCAATCCCTTGGCCCTGCTTGATCCGCCGCGCGTTAAGAAATCTCTGCCGCATGTGTTTTCAGAAAAGGTATTAGCAGACCTACTGGATAGTCTGGGGACTACGTGGCCCAATGTCCGTGACCGTGCGCTCTTGGAATTACTTTACGGCGGCGGATTGCGAATTTCAGAAGCCCTTGAGCTTGAGCCAAGCAATCTCGACTTGCAGCGTGGCGTCGCCCGCGTACTGGGCAAGGGCAACAAAGAGCGCCTTGTGCCCCTTTCGAAAGTGTCTGTTAGCGCGATGCACGATTACTTGAGTGTCCGTGCCGCCGAATTTCCGTCGCATCCGGCTAATCCGATGTGGCTTTCGGATCGGGGCAAGCCCTTAAGTCGTTTTCGGGCCGCGAAGATAATCAAGAATCTATTGGGCGCATGGATGCCTGAAGCCAGCCCGCATAAACTTCGGCATAGTTTTGCGACACATCTTTTAGCACGCGGTGCGGAATTGCGCGCGGTACAGGAATTGCTCGGACATGAGTCAGTCACGACAACCGAGCGTTATACGCACGTTACGACTCGCCGATTAAAGGAAGCCTACTCACAGGCACACCCACACGGAGGCGAGCCTAAACCGGAAAACAAATCGGCGGGGTAATCACCGCCAAAAGGATGGAGCTATGAGAACCCAGATTACCGCGATTCATTTTAGTGCTACGGATATTTTGCAGGAGTTTGCTGAAACTGAAGTTCAAAGATTGCTGAAGTTTGCGGACAATATCACGAATTGCGAGATCGAGTTCACGTTTAACAAGCAGGAAAAGAGAGCAAACATTCATGTCTCCTTGGACGGCACTGTGCTGAACGCCTCCTCTGTCTCCGAAGATTTTCAAAAGTCTGTCGTGCTCGCAGTAGACAAGCTCGAGACACAGGTGAAGAAGCACAAGGACAAAATTCACGCGAAGCACTAAGCGGAAGTTGTTATAGTGGAAAAGCTGCAAGTCAGCGCTTTTTACCAGGATAATCAATCGCGGCTGAAGCTCAAGTTGTGCAACAGCCCGCGTGGTTTGATCCGGGAGATTCCTCAGAAGGAATTGCATCGTCCCGGACTTGCGCTTGCCGGATTTATTGAGCTTTTTACATATGACAGAATTCAAGTCCTCGGGAATACCGAGATGCGGTATTTGTCAAGCCTCGCTGAAGACCAGCGGCAAAAATCGCTTTCCCGGCTCTTTGAATTTAACATACCTTGTCTGATAATTACGAATGACAACCCGCTGCCGGACGAGCTTGTACAGGTGGCCGACAACGCAAATGTCTCGATTTTCTCGTCGCCGTTGACGACAACGGAAATGATTCATTTGTTGTCAGGCTATCTGGATCATAAGTTCGCGCCGACTGAATCCGTGCATGCTTCGCTTGTGGATGTCTATGGCACGGGACTTTTGTTCACGGGCAGGAGTGGTATTGGCAAATCGGAAGTCTCATTGGATTTGGTCGAGCGTGGTCAGCGATTGGTCGCCGACGACATGGTGACCCTAACCCGAACAGCGGACAATGTGTTGATGGGCTCGGGCCGCGAATTTTTGAAACATTATATGGAGATTCGCGGCATCGGGATCATTGACGTCGGCAGAATGTTCGGCGTTCGTGCGATCCGTCAGCAAAAGCGCGTCGAAACTGTGGTAGAGCTTGTGGATTGGCGGGATGGAGTGGATTACGAGCGTGTGGGTATGGATGAACAATACAAAGAATATCTCGGAGTCAAGATTCCGCACGTTATTTTGCCGATTTTCCCCGGCAAGAATATTACCGTCATCGCAGAAGCAATCGCTTTGAATTTGCACTTGAAAATTTATGGATTTCACCCTGCTAAGGAATTCGGCAGGGCGCTTTCCCACATGATGGAAGACAAGTCCACGCTAGAGTCTTACCTCGAAAAGGACTTTGAATAGGTCCCTCGATGATTCGCGCGATTCTTGTTACGCATGGCACTCTCGGCCAGTCGCTTTACGATGCGGCGGAATCCGTACTTGGTCCGCAGTCGGGCGCGAGCGTGCTTTCGAATAGCGGGTTGTCGCTCGAACAGATTCAAACCAAAGTCCGTAACCTCCTAACGGATGATCCGACTCTCATCATGGTCGATCTCTGCGGCGGCTCGCCGTTTATGGCGTGCAGCAGCTTAGGTCATCTTTCCGCCAAAACGGCGATTGTTTCAGGCGTCAATCTTCCGATGCTGCTTTCCTATTTTACCAAACGCGATTCGCTTGATTTGACCGATTTGTCAAAGATGGTCGAGCGTGACGCCGTTCGCGGCATTCAAAGTCATCAAGGCGAATGATTGCATTCAAGTGGCGTCGCAAGAAAAGCGATTTTCCAATTGTCCGAATAGATGACCGCCTGTTGCACGGTCAGGTCGTGGTCGGTTGGGCCAGTGCGCTCGGATTGGAGCGCGTGATTCTCGCCAACGACAGGGTCGCCGCCGACAAGAGTCTTAGTGCGGCGATCAAAGCGGGTGTCTCTCCTGATATGCAGGTGGATGTGATTGATTTTGAGCAAGCCGTAAAGGATATGATCAACGGCGAATACACTTCCCAAAAGTCCATGTTGGTTCTCGAGAGTCCGGGCGACGCCTTGAGGCTGCTGCATAAGGGCGTATCGCTGAAGAAACTCCACGTCGGTGGATTGCATTTTCGAGAAGGAAGTGAAGAACTCCTGCCCTACGTATTTCTCTCCAAATGGGATCGCATGGCACTGGATGAAATGGTAGAGCGCGGTGTGCGCGTATCGTGCCAGGATATCCCCTCAACAACTCCAGTCGTGTATCGCGGCTAACTGAATGAACCAAGAACTAAAGGTTGGCATCACCGTTCTTGTCTCACTTGTGATTTTGGTCGGCGGGATCATGTGGGGCAAGGGTTTTCGCTTGCAGGCGAAGCGCTACAACTTCACAGTGATGTTCAAGAACACGGGCGGGCTTGAAGACGGTGCGAACGTACTTGCCAACGGTGTCGTCAAGGGCCATGTGACGGATATCGAGTTTAACGAAGGTTTCGTCAAGGTCTCCGCGACGATTGACAAAGACGTGACAATTTACTCGGATTACGCGGTGACCATCGAGGCGCCGACGGTGATGGCTGGGCAGGTTTTGAATGTCACGACAGGCACAATGCAGCCGCAAATCGATGTCACTCAACCCCTGCAAGGCACAGACCCGCAGGGCATGAGCACGATTGTATCAAAGGTGCAGGGTTTCGCGGGCCGCATTGAGGTGACGCTGAATCGCTTGGACTCAGTCTTGATAGACGCGCATCGCGTCTTGGGCGATACGTCCAATCAAACAAACCTTGCACGCACGATGTCAAGTGTCGCGGATCTGAGCGAGACGTCAAACGACATGCTGCTTAAGAACCGCGAACTGTTGGAAGCATCTTTGGTGGACTTGCGCGCGTCCATGTCGGCGGCGCGAGAGTTGACAGAGACCTTGAACGCCCGCTCCGAGGGGACACTGTCATCTGTTGACAGCGCGATGTCCTCGCTGACCACCGTGGCTGATGAGGTACGCTTGCTTGTAGCCAGAATGAACGAGGGCAACGGTACTATGGGTAAACTCATGACCGATGACGAGCTGTATCAGAAATTGACGAAGACACTTATAGAAGTGGATTCGCTTTCACACCACATTCGCACGCAAGGGTTCCGCCACAAAATTGTCTTCTTCTAACAAAATGCAATCTCCATGCAAGACTTGAAGTCTCTGCAGCGGCTGCTGGAAGTTGCTCGCGGCGACCGCCCTGCTGATTTATTTCTCCGAAATGCCCGCCTGATCAATACAATTTCGCACGAGATTGAAGAGGCGGGCATTGCGGTCTTCGAGGGGCGCATTGCTGGCATCGGTGACTACGACGCAAAGGAAGTTATTGACCTCAGGGGCGGTTTGCTCGCTCCGTCGCTGCTGGATGGTCATATTCATATTGAGTCCACGCTCTTAACTCCGCCTGAGTTTGCGCGCGCAGTTGTGCCTCTGGGAACGGGCGGTGTGTTCTGTGACCCGCACGAAATCGCCAACGTGCTTGGAGCGCCGGGAATTCAATTCATGCTCGACAGTTCCGAAGGCTTGCCCTTAAACATCTGGGTCATGGTGCCTTCCTGCGTGCCCGCAACTCATATGGAAACAGCGGGCGCTTCCATGAGCGCCGCCGACATGAAACCGTTTCTAAGACATCCGCGCGTGCTGGGTATTGCAGAAGTGATGAACTTCCCCGGCGTCATCTTAGGGCTGGACGATGTTCTTCAGAAGGTCGCTCTCGCCGAGGGCCGTCCCGTGGATGGCCATGCTCCGGGAGTGCGCGGAAAATGGTTAAACGCCTATGTCGCTGCGGGAATCGGAACGGATCACGAGAGCACGCAACTTGAAGAAGCACGTGAGAAGCTGCGTCGCGGTATGGCCGTCTTTATTCGAGAAGGCTCGACCGCCAAAAACCTACAAGCCTTGCTACCGTTGGTCAAACCTGAGATCGCGCATATGTTCGCCTTTGTCTCTGACGACCGGCATGCGGATGAATTGTTAGCCGAAGGTCACATGAATGCGACGCTCCGAAAAGCAGTCAAGCAGGGACTCGACCCGCTGCTCGCGGTGGCGATGGCAAGCTCCAACACAGCAAGAATTTTCGGAGTGAAAGAAACCGGCGCGCTGACTCCGGGCAGATACGCCGACTTTGTGTTGTTTGAAGATCTTAAAGAGTTTCGTCCTCTGCGAGTTTGGTATCGCGGGCAAGAGGTTGCGCGCGAAGGTGAGTTGCTGAGCAAAATCAGCAAGTGCGATACAAGCCGAGTCACCGGCACGGTTCGCCTGCCTGACCTGACGGAGAAGTCACTAGAAGTAGCCGTCCACAGCAAACTGATCAACGTAATTGACATCATTCCTGATCAAATTGTTACCTCGCGCTCAATTGCAGCACTTCCGACGGTAAATGGACACCTCACGGCGGATGCATCGCAAGATATCGCAAAAATGGTCGTAATCGAACGGCATGGACGCGGCGGCACGATCGGAAAAGGATTTGTGCGCGGATTCGGCATTGCTTCCGGCGCCTTTGCTTCGACGGTTGCTCACGATTCGCACAATCTGATTTGCGCGGGCATGAGTGACAGTGATATGCTGATCGCCGCGCGCGCGTTGGCCGAATGCGGCGGCGGTTGGGTCGTAGTCCAAAACGGAAAAGTTCTTGCCAAGCTCGCCTTACCTGTGGCTGGCTTGATGTCCGACAAATCCGCCCAAGAGATCACTCCGCAACTGGACGAACTCCATCGCGCCGCGCGCTCCATCGGCTGCAAACTCTCGTCATCGTTCATGGCCCTGTCCTTTCTCGCGCTTCCAGTGATACCGAGCCTTAAGCTCACAGACCTTGGCCTCGTTGACGTGGACGCATTCGCACAGATTCCATTGGAGGCCCAATGAGCTGGACTATTCTGTTTCCCTTGATTTTCCGTCTAAAAACTCTGATATTAATAGCTTAGGTGAACTGGCCTTCTGACTGAAATTGCTTTCTGTGCAATACGTCAAGGCTCCGACATCGGAGTCTTTTCTTTATCAAAAACAAATACTTAACATAATTGTCACGGATCGAACCTCGCACGTTTCGCGGTACACGCGACTTTCTTCCTTCCGAACTGATCCCCCGCCGCAATATTGTCAGGGTGATAGAGGAGGCCTATCGGCGCTATGGATTTCAGCCACTTGAGACACCCGCGATTGAATATCTCGATATTCTTACCGGGAAATCTGAGGAAAATGACAAGCTAATCTATGAGATTCGCCGTGCACGGGGAGACACAGAGGAGACGGCTGAAAGTGCAATCGCGCTTAGATATGACCTGACCGTTCCGCTGGCACGAGTGGTCGCCCAGTACGCGGAATTACCCCGGCCCTTCAAGCGTTATCAGATTCAACCGGTTTGGCGCGCGGATCGCCCACAACCCCGGCAGGGACGATACCGCGAGTTTGTTCAGTGCGACGCGGATATTCTAGGCACGGACTCGCCGCTTGCGGATGCGGAGATTATTGCGTTGACAAGCGAAGTGCTAACCGAGCTCAAGTTTCAAAGCTTTCGTATTCGGCTTTCATCAAGAAAATTTTTGGCAGGGCTGTCTGCAATCGTGACGGGCGACGAAACACATTTCTTCGATTTCTGCCGATGTCTTGATAAACTGGATAAGACAGGTTGGGATGAGGTTGAAGAAGAGTTTCGCAAGAACAACATTCCCGCACAAGACGCGCGCACCCGAGTAACAGAATTGATGGCTTGTGGTGGCACAACGCCTGATTTTGACTCCGCCAGAAAACTTGTGAGCGGGAACGACGCGGCACAAAACGGACTGAACGAAGTCGAAATTGTCTTTAACGCCGCTTTTCAACTCGGAGTATCAGCTGGCCGACTTTCATTTGACGCAACGCTCGCGCGCGGCTTGGATTACTACACCGGCCCGATTTTCGAAACCGTTTTGCCTGAATTGCCGCACCTCGGCTCATTGACCGGCGGCGGCAGATACGATGGCTTAGTGGCGATGTTTTCCAAGCACGACGTTCCCGCCACGGGTACGACCATCGGGCTAGACAGAATTCAAACGGCGCTGACGCAACTAAAACAGTTTGAATCCATACCCTCGGAAACGCAAGTCCTTATTACTCGTTTCGATGACGCAGGTGTCAACACAAATCTTGAACTTGCGGCGTCTCTCCGGAGAGCAGGATTCAGGGTCGAAATTTGGTACGACAACGACCGCATCAAGAAGCAGTTCTCGTATGCGGATCACCAGAAAATTCCCTTTGTCGTTGTTTGCGGCCCTGACGAGCGCGCACGCAGCGAAGTATCGCTTAAAAATTTGAGTACGCAGGAGCAGGTCACCATTCCGCAAGCGGAACTTGCCGTAAGGCTTGCAAACGAATTCGCATAGCACACCGTGAAGCTACCGCAGCCGCTCGCTCGCGGCAAACTCCTGCGCCGCTACAAAAGGTTTTTTGCGGACATCCTGTTGGACAGCGGAGAAGAGATCACCGCCGTGACGCCGAACACCGGCAGCATGAAAGGTGTTTGCATCGTCGGAGCACCGGTTATGGTCAGCTATTCAGAATCGCCGACTCGCAAATATCCGTACACGTGGGAGCTAGTCGAAATCTCGAACAAGTGGGTGGGCATCAACACGCATATGCCCAATGCTTTGACCGCTGAAGCGCTGTCGGCGGGAACGATACCCGAGCTTACACATTACAAGACATTTCGACGTGAGATCAAACTTCCCAGCGGATCGCGCATTGATTTTTCGCTGGGTGACGACGACGCGCTTTTGGAAGTCAAGAACGTCTCGCTTGTCGAAAACGGTATCGCTCTGTTTCCGGACAGCGTAACCGAGCGCGGCACACGGCACTTGCATGAACTGATGGAGCACGTTGCGTCAGGCAAGCATTCCTATATGCTCTATATCGTGCAGCATCATTTAGCCAAATCATTTTCGCCCGCCGACGCAATTGATCCCGTTTACGGCACGACTGTCCGCGATGCCTATTCAGCAGGTGTCAAGCTGCTGGCCATGAAAGCCCGCGTAACAGAACGCGACATAACTTTATCTGAACCTTTGTCCATAAATCTCTAAATTTTGCACGAACTCGTTACCTTACAAGCCGAGTTAGGCGAACCCGCGCGGACACCCTTTCCTGAAACCAACGGGAACGGTCCGCGTGTGTATATTCGCACCTATGGCTGCCAGATGAATGTCTCGGATTCGCAGACGATTGAAAGCATGTTGGCTGAATCGGGCTATCGCTTTTGTGAAACTCCCGAAGAAGCCGACGTAGTGCTGGTCAACACGTGCATGATCCGCGAGAGCGCCGAAGTCCGCGCGTTGGGGCAATTGGGCAATCTCTCCTCTCTGAAAAAGAGCAATCCTTCGCGCGTCATCGGAATTCTTGGATGCGTCGCCCAAGCCAAGCGCAAAGAAATTCTCGACACGCACCCGTATGTCGATATGGTGGTCGGGCCGGATTCCTATCGCCGTCTGCCGATTCTACTGGAAGAGCGCTTCATCACGCCGCCGGGAACTCCCGGTTTGCTGGAAACCACGCTGATGCGCGAAGAACTCTATGACGACATTCTTCCGCGCCATCACGGCGGCGTCACCGCATTTGTCACAATCATTCGCGGTTGCGATAAGTTTTGTAGCTTTTGTGTCGTGCCCCGAACGCGCGGACGAGAGCGCAGTCGCCCCTTGCCAAGTGTGTTGCGCGAAATCGAACACTTGATTGTACAAGGTGTTCGCGATGTAATGTTGTTAGGCCAAAACGTGGATTCGTATCGCTGGGAAGGCCGCGACTTCTCCGATTGTCTGGCCGCCGTTGCGGATCTGCCGGGACTTTTGCGCGTTCGCTATATGACCTCGCATCCGACGGACATCTCAGACAAGCTCCTAAAGACGATGGGTGAGCATCCGAAAATCTGTCCTTATCTTCATTTGCCCGTGCAAGCCGGCAACAATCGCGTACTGAAAGAAATGAATCGGCCCTATACACGCGAACACTATCTCGGCATTATCGAACGCGCGCGCAAGTATGTGCCTGATATTGCTCTCTCCACAGATATAATCGTGGGCTTCCCTACGGAATCGGATACGGAGTTCGAAGACACGTTCAGTTTAATGAACGAAGTGCGCTACGACACAGCCTTCATGTTCAAATACTCCGAGCGCCCGTTGACTAAGGCTTCGAAAATTGAAGACGATGTTCCCGAGGCCGTGAAAACCGCGCGGCTAGAGCGTTTGATTGCCTTGCAGCAAACCATCGCGCGCGAGCGCAATGAAGAGCAGCTTGGCCGCACGACCGAGATATTGATTGAAGGTCCGGCTCCCAAGGATGCGGCGATGTGGTCGGGCCGCACTCCTGATTTTCGCCCCGTGGTACTGCACCGCAACGGCGAGCAGGTTGGCGACATGATTTCCGTTCGGCTTGATTCACTGGTTGGTTTTACGTTTCACGCGTCAAGACTTCCTTGACATTTTATCCATAATCGGAGACGATCCATGTGGATTCTTCGTTGGTTACTGTTTTTGATTGCCATTTTCTTCGTTGTCGGGTTTCTGTCTCAGAACGCCGATCCGAAGGTTCATGTGCAGATAATTTCCTGGCGATCTCCGGAATTGCCGCTCTCGTTCATGCTATTTCTGGCCGCGCTGTTAGGTTATATCATCAGCCTGCTCGTGGCCGTGATTAATCAATTGCGTTTGCGCAGCGAGATTTCCGCACAAAAGCGCAAGAATCAAGCGTTGCAAAATGAACTCGAGCGTCTGCGCAATTTCGCGCTGGAAGAAGAAGGAACTGAGCCGGGAGTTTCGCACTCATGAGTTTCTTTGAGTTTCTTTTTCTGCTGGTTTTGATCGGTGGCGGCATTGGCGCGGCAGTTTATTTCCGGGATTGGAAAGTCCGGCACAGCATCACCCCGACGACTCCTTACGCAGAAGGTTTGCGCGCCATTCTCGACGGAGATACGCCCAAAGCGATTCAAAAATTGCGGGACACCGTAACCGCCGATACGAACAATATCGACGCATACTTACGCTTAGGCGCGCTCTATGCACAAGGCGGTGATTTGGCTCGTGCGACGAAGATTCATCGCGCACTCACCCTTCGAGGTGATCTGGTCGACAGACAAAAGTTGGACATCTATCGCGCGTTGACGGAAGATTATTTGAGCGCAGGAGATTCAAACCGTGCGCTTGAAGCCGTCAATCAAATGCTGGCGATCGCCAAAAAAGACACATGGGCGCTTCAGCAAAAGAGTGAAATACTTGCCAGTCAAGGACAGTGGCAGGCGGCTTACGCGACAGCGGAAAAACTCAACGGTCTAAGCACAACATCGACAGGCCGCAGGCTCGCAATCCTGAAAACTCTCGACGGCGAAAGACTATGTTCGAGCGGCAAAGAGCGGGACGGACGCATCCAATTCAGACAGGCGATCAAGCATGACGCGACACTGGTAGCGCCGTATCTGTATTGGGGCGACTCCTATGTTCGTGAACACCGTATTGAAGACGCAGTGAAAATCTGGCGTAGACTGATCGACGTCAATCCTGCGCAAAGCTATGTTTCGTTTGAGCGGCTCGAGTCGCACTTGTTTGATCTGGGCAGGTTTTCAGAAATTGAACAGATCTATCGCGGAGTCGTGCAGAGCTATCCTCAAAATGTCCATGCTTACGCGGCGTTGTCAAGATTTCTTCGCAAGAAAGGCGATGCTGGAGGAGCCATCACGACTCTGCGCGACGGACTGGAGAATAACCCCGAAAGTCTGTGGCTTCGCCGCCGCTTGATCAGAATGTATTTCGATGTGCATGACGTGGATGGAGTGATGAACATGTCGCGCGACGTCTTGTCCAGAGTGATGAAAGAGAACTACGAATACGCTTGTTCGAACTGCGGCAATGTGTCGCGCGAACCGCTGTGGGTTTGTCCCAAATGCAACAAGGTGGATTCATACAATGTATAAACTTATCCTGATTTTGCTGCTCAGTGCCGCAGCTTACGGCGACGCAGTGAACAAGTCGCCAGTTGACTTACTGCGCGAAGGCCGTATGATGGAGGCTCAGCGCATTCTGGAGAAGAGCGAAGCGCCCGAGCGCTATCATTTGCTGTTGGACGCTCTCCGCGAGCCAAACGCGATTGAAGCGTGTTTTCTCTATCGCGAAATTTCGGCGCGTTTCCCCGGCACGGACTGCGACGTGTTTGCACAGGAACGGCTGCTTCAAGCGGCCGAAATGGGAATTGACATCTCAGCACTCGTCCTCGAAGCAGATCCTCTGCTAGAAACGGACGAACTAGAGGACGAGACGGTAGTCTATGAAGTTGAGAGGCCGCACAACTCTGACCTGACGGTGAAAGAGCTTGCAAAACTCCAACAACAACAGAGACAGCACCTTACTGACGAACCCGTCATTGAAAAAACTGCTGAAACCAAAATCACGATCACCGCGCCGGTCGAGCCGGCCAAACCCAAGCGCGAGCCATTGATCACAACGCCGATTGAAGCAGAGCCTCTGGTGGAAGAGAATCCGAAGGTTGAAGAAAAATCGCAAGTTCCAGCGTCCGAAAGCACGACGCTTGATTACGGAACGGTGCTTCCGGCCAAGAAGGACACGGGCGTAATCGCCGCAAGCAATCCCGGCGCCGCATCTCTGGTCAAAGAGCCGGAAAAGATTCCAATTGAGGTGCAGGAGAAGAATTTAAAGCCCAATCCTGAGCCGACTCGTCCACACGATATTGACACGATTTCTCCCGACGGATGGTATATTCAGGTCGGTGCGTTCGGAAATCACGACAATGCTCACAAGCTAGCCGCGAAATTGCGAAGCGACGGCCACAAAGTTTTTCTCGTTCCGCGCGATAATTTGCTGCAAGTCCGAGTCGGTTCTTTTGAGACGAAAGCTCAAGGCCGCGAAGTCGGTGATGAAATCAAAGAGAAGTTCAAAGTCCCTGCCGTCCTTGTAACGGTTCCGTAATCCCACCCAATTTTTCAGAAATTGTGACGCGCCGTCCCTTGGGGCGGCGCGTTATGGCTAAGAGAGTTTCATGTCAACCCCCATGCTCAAACAATTCGCTGAGATCAAGTCCCAGTATCCGGACGTGATTCTGTTTTATCGTATGGGGGATTTTTACGAGCTGTTTTTCGACGACGCCAAAACCGCGTCCGATGTGTTGGGATTGACGCTGACGAAACGCAACAACGGTAAGAACGGGGAGGTGCCGCTGGCTGGCTTTCCGCATCATCAGCTTGAAAGCTATTTGAGCAAAATGACACGCGCAGGCTATCGCGTAGCCGTCTGCGATCAACTTGAAGATCCCAAGCAAGCTAAAGGCATCGTCAAGCGCGGAGTCACCGAAGTCGTCAGCGCGGGCACGACATTTTCCGGCTCACAGTTGGATGACCAGAAGAATAACTATCTTGCAGCGGTGTCATGGCAGGAGGAGATTTGCGGCTTGGCTTACGCCGACATCACCGCACAAGAGTTTTTCACGGGAATTCTTCCGGCAAGCGAGATCACGGCTCGTCTTGCGGCTCTGGAGCCTGCCGAAATGATTGTCACGGTGGAAGATGAAGAGCGAGCACGTGAACTACTTGAGTCGTTTCCAAATTGTGCGTTGACTACGTTGCCCAAGTGGCAGTTTGCAGCGGACGGCGCGGACCGGACATTGCGCACACATCTAAACGTCGCGAATCTAAAAGGCTACGGTCTTGCGGACATGCTGCCCGCTATGCAATCAGCCGGAGCGTTGCTGAGTTACTTGCGCTCACAGCAGAAAGACCCGCAGGCCTTGCTGCCTGATTTGCAAGTTTTTTCCACAGGCCGCGAGTTGATTCTCGATGCTTCGACGCGACGTAATTTGGAGTTAGTAGATTCACCCAGTGGTCGTCGAGAAGCGACGCTGCTTCACGCAATGGACCGCACGCGAACTGCCGCCGGTGGACGGCTCCTGCGCCGTTGGCTGCTTGCTCCGTTGACGGACTTAGCCGAAATCGAGAGCCGCTTGGACACCGTGGAGACTTTGGTAAGTGATCCGCAGTCTATTGCCATCCTGACTGAGCAGTTACGCGAAACATCCGATTTACAGAGAGTCCTGTCACGCCTGACGACTCGCCGTGCCTCACCCAGAGACGCACACTCGATCCGCATAACTTTGGCAAAGCTTCCCCTGTTGCAAAAGACTCTTGCCAAACACGCCGGCTCTCCGCTTGACACTCTCACGCAAGAACTGAATGAACCGAAAGACATCAGCGACCTGATTGCTTCAATCATCGTGGATGATCCACCGGCAACCATTGGCGACGGAAAAGCGATACGAACAGGCTACTCGGAAGAACTTGACGACCTTCGCACAATCGGCACCCGCGCACGCACGTGGATGCAGGAACATCAGGCTCAAGAGCGCAGCCGCACGGGCATAACGTCTCTGAAGATCGGCTACAATCGAGTTTTCGGCTACTACATTGAGATAACGAATGCGCATAAAGATCGCATTCCGGTAAACTACATCCGCAAGCAAACGCTGACCGGTGCCGAGCGCTATGTGACACCGGATTTGAAAGTCTGGGAAGAAAAAATTCTTCACGCAGACGAGAAGCTTGCGCGCCTTGAAGAAGAAATTTGGGAATCGCTTCGAAATGAATTGATCAGCCGTGGCCCACAACTGACTCGCATCGCCCGTGCGCTGGCCGAACTGGATGTCTATGTCGGTCTTGCCAGCTTGGCCCGCGAGCAGCGTTATATCAGGCCGCTTATGAGCGATGGAACAAAGCTTGGCATCAAACAGGGCCGGCATCCCGTCGTCGAAAGATTAGTCTCCCAAGCCGCAGGATTTATCGCCAATGATCTAGATCTAAACACAGACTCGCGCCAGATCATGATCCTGACAGGACCCAATATGTCAGGTAAGTCAACCTATCTTCGGCAAGCGGCTCTGATTGTGTTGATGGCGCAAATGGGCTCGTTTGTGCCAGCGGAAGCCGCGGAGATTGGTGTCGTGGATCGTATCTTTACGCGCATCGGCGCGGGGGACAACCTCGCGGGCGGCGAGTCCACTTTCTTGGTTGAGATGTCCGAGGTAGCGAACATCCTGCGAAGCGCGACTTCGCGTTCACTGATGATTCTGGACGAAGTCGGTCGCGGTACCTCGACCTATGACGGCTTGTCCTTGGCATGGGCCATCACGGAGCATCTGCACGAAAACACTGATGTAGCCGGAAAAACGCTCTTTGCGACACATTATCATGAATTAAATCGCATGGCCTCTCTTTTTCCACGAATATTCAATGCCCGAGTGGATGTGGAAGAGTGGGGCGACCGGATTGTTTTTCTGCATCGGATCTCTGCAGGCGAGACGGATCGCTCATATGGAATCGAAGTCGCACGCCTCGCAGGCCTGCCTCACAGCGTCGTCTCCCGGGCCCGCGAATTGTTACCAGGATGGGAAGATGGCCCCAAATCTCAGCCCGAAGCTCCCATCGAAAAACCCTCAAAATTTCAGCTAACTCTATTTGAATCCGATACTCAGAGAGTAGTTGACGCCCTCCAAAACCTCAATTTGGACGACTTAACTCCCCGCGATGCACTTGATAAATTGTATGAAATCAAGAGTTTAGCAAATGAGCGTCGGAGTGCAAAGTCCGTCTAAAAGCCTTGACTCTCCTTTAGTTTATCCTTATTTTTACAGAATATAGGAATAAGGTAGGAGACCACCCTCGCGCATCGCGCTCTCAAAAGTTGCTCTCTGCTGTATAAATTACTTTTTGTAATACGAACGACTTCTATGTTGAGCGCGTTCAATGAGTAAGCAAAACTGTTATCGTGAAAGTATTCAATGGAGCAGGGCATGTTCAACGTGCGGTGCATCGGACTGATTATCGCCCTTTCTTCCATGGCCCAAGTTGCGGAAGCGCAGTGGGTTATCGGGAGATATGCTGGAGAATTCTTGTCTCTTGGCGCGGGCGCCAGAGCGCTTGCTATGGGCGGTGCGTCTGTAGCCTCACCTTTGCCAGCTACGGCAGGCTATTATAACCCAGCCGGGTTAGCAGGATTAGACAGGCGTTCAGTGGAGTTCATGCACGCGTCGCAGTTTGACAACCTGTTTACATACGACTATTTGTCGTTCGCGACTCCGATAGAGCGCAGTCGGCACGAGATGTCCGGCGCGATAACGTTTCTTTATTCGCGGGTGGGTGATATTCCCTTAACCCGGTTGGCCGATCCGACGCAGCCGCTCTCGGATGCCAACAGAGTTGAAGTAGACGGTCAAACTGGCGATCATGAATGGGCGGCAATCGCTTCAGCAGGACGCAAGCTCGGCGGAGACTGGAATGTCGGAGCAAGCGCGAAAATCTTGACAAAGTCGGTTGCGTCTGAAACCGCCGTAGGATTAGGATTCGATTTAGGTCTTAATCGTGTGCTTGGTTCCCGTGCGGAATTCGGCGCGGTTGTTCGTGACGTCACCACCAGCACGATGGCGTGGTCAACCGGTCGTACAGAGTCAATACTACCGACACTCGGAATTGGAGCGCGCTGGTCGGCTCCGTTGCCGGCGATGAATGCCGACATCACGCTCGTTGCCGACGCGGAAACACGATTCGAGACGCGCGGTGAAGCCGAAGTGATATCAGCCGGCCCGGTGTCCGTAGAACCTCGACTGGGCGCGGAATACCTGATTTCAAAAACCGTGGCCGTGCGCGCCGGTCTCAAAGGCGATCGTTTCACAGCCGGAGCAGGATTGCTGTTCGGCAGTCTCGCTGTCCATGCCGCGTTGGAAGATCATACCGACCTTGGATTGACTCACCGAGTTTCCATCGGTGTGGACTTTTAAGCAAATACAGTAAACCCTCGCAACTTAAGAAAAATGATCTATTCGATGACCGGCTTCGGACGAGGGGAAGCTACTGAAGATGGAACAACCGTAACGGCGGAATTGCGCACGCTGAACAATCGCTACTTTGATTTCGGATTGCGCGCGCCCCGTACGATAACGAATTTTGAGTCAGAGTTACGCGAGCTTTGCCGCAAAGGTGTAGAGCGCGGCAAAATCTCATTGACTCTCGCGGAAAATCGTGGCGGATCACCAGCCGCGACTCGCATAGACGTGGATGCGGCCAAACGGGTCGCCGCGCAATTGCAGGATCTTTGTAGGGACTTGCACATCACCGAGCCCGTTCACCTTGATCACTTGTTGCATTTCCCGGAAGTCATTTCGCCTGTTGATCCTCCGGAAATTTCCGAACGAATTCTCAAATTGTCCTTAGCGGCAACTGAGAAAGCGATTGAGAACCTCCGTCAAATGAGAATGGAAGAAGGTCAGAATTTGACCAAAGACATGCTTATGAGATTGGATGTAATCTCGGTGGCGCTGGTAGAGATCAAGAAGGCGCAGGAAGGATTGCCGACACGCGCACTCGAAAAACTCAAAGATCGTATCCAAAGATTAGTTCCGTCGGACAGCTATGATAATAGCAGGTTGGAACTCGAGCTTGCGCTGATTGCCGACCGGCTGGATATTACGGAAGAATGTGTTCGGTTGGACGGACACATCGGAGCCTTTCGCAAAACATTAACAAAGCCTGACGGCCCGGTAGGTAAGAAACTCGGCTTTCTGTTACAGGAAATGAATCGCGAAGCCAACACGATTTCTTCGAAAACGTCAAGTCTCGAAATTTCACACCTGACCGTGAGTGTCCGCGAAGAAATAGAGCGGCTCCGCGAGCAGGTTCAAAATCTTGAGTAGTAAGGGTCGTTTGATCGTCTTTGCCGCACCGGCAGGCGGTGGCAAAACCACGGTGATTCACGCAGTCAGGGCAGTTCATCCTGAATGGCTCTTTTCATGCAGCGCCACAACGCGAGCGCCGCGACCGAATGAAGTGGATGGGCAGGATTATTACTTCTTGTCGCGGGAAGAGTTCCTGAGACGAGTTGACGCCGGAGAGTTTCTCGAATATGAAAAGGTCCACGGCGATTTTTACGGAACACTGCGCTCATATGTGGATCAAGCATTGGCTAACAATGCCACAATAGTGCTCGATTTGGACGTCAAAGGTGCGGCAAGCGTCAAACAGCTCTACCCGGACGCCCACACTATTTTTTTGCAATCTCCATCGCTCGAAGTTCTGAAACAGCGATTGGAGAAACGGGGAACAGAATCCGCCGAGGTAATTGCCAAACGCCTTGCCCGCGCGGAAATGGAATTGGCGCACGCGAAAGATTTCGACTGTGTCGTCACCAACAATGAGATTGAACAAGTCGTCGCCGATGTGTTGCGCTGTATAGAGCGAAACCGGGCGGCGGCAGAGTAGTACAGCTTTCGCGGAATCCCGTTTTGGGGGGCGATCCGCAATCATTCACACGAGAAAAACATGGCTTACACAAAAGAAACACATCCCGAGTCATTTGTCGGCAAGGCCGAAAATGTCTATGAAGCGGTGCTGATTATATCGCGCCGCGCCCGTCAGATTGGCGAACTGCAAAAGCGCCGCGTTGATCGTCATTTGGGACAGACCGAAGTATTGGAACAAGCAGCTGCCCGCGCTCGCGCGGAAAGCGGAGACGATTCCGTAGAGATCGAAGAGATTGAGCGCGAGAAGATTCAATTCACGAAGCCGATCGTTTTGGCTTTAGGTGAAATGGTCGAAGATAAAATTGAGTGGCGCTATGAAGAGTAACCGCCGCCCGGAACGGGATGCGCGATATTCTGCAGAGCTTGGTGGTCGGAGAATTTTGTTAGGTGTCACGGGGGGCATCGCGGCTTACAAGGCGGTTGAGGTCACGCGCTTGTTTATGCAAGCCGGCGCGAAAGTTCAGGTCGTGATGACTCACACCGCGACGAAATTTGTCGCGCCGTTGTCCTTTGAAGCCATCACAGGCCGCTCCGTGTTCATCGAAATGTTTCCTGAACACGGTAAAGAGTCTCCGTGGCACACAGAGCTTTCGACGTGGGCTGAAATCGTCGTCATCGCTCCCGCTACGGCCGATCATATCGGACGTATCGCCTGTGGTCTTGGTGACGATTTACTGACCACGACACTCCTCGCCTGCGAACACCGCCGCGTAGTTTGCCCGTCGATGAATCCGCGCATGTGGGCTAACCCTGCTGTGCAGGATAATCTGAATACGCTCCGCCGCCGCGGCTATCGTGTCATCAATCCCGAAAGCGGCGAAATGGCACGTCCTGGTGAAGAGCAGGGTATCGGCAGATTGGCCGAGCCTGAAACGATATTCAATGAAGTAAAGCATATGCTCAGTGCGCCTCAAGATTTGCGCGGAGTTAAAGTGCTAGTGACGGGTGGCCGCACCGAAGAGAGTTGGGATCCTGTGCGTGTATTGACCAATCGCGCGTCTGGCCGTATGGGATTTGCATTGGCCGAAGAAGCGCGCGAGCGAGGCGCCGATGTTTCGTTGGTTTCCGGGCCTAGCGAAGTCGTAGCGCCGACGGGTGTCAGGTTAACACGCATCACGACCGCGCGCCAAATGGCAGAAGCGGTTAAACGCGAGTTTCAGTATTGCAATATTCTCTTGATGTCTGCCGCTGTGAGCGATTATACGTTTGACCACACGGCCAAGAACAAGATCAAAAAGGGTGATCCTGATCCCGATATTAACTTGGTTCCGACTGAAGATATTCTAAAGGGGATATCGCAGAACAAAGGCAACCGCGTCATCGTCGGCTTTGCGCTCGAAACCGAGAACCTGCTGGACAACGCGCTCAGAAAATTGCGCGAAAAGCATCTGGATATTGTCGTCGCGAACAACCCGCTTGCTAAGGGCAGCGGATTCCAAGGCGAAACCAATCAAGTCTTTATCATCCACAGAAACGGCAGCGTGCAGGACTTGCCCTTGCAATCCAAGCGGGAAGTTGCTCGGGAGATTCTGAATGCAGTCATGGAACTCTATCGCAATCCGCTTCCCGAGCCGGACGACGACCGAGACCTTGACTTGGAATTGGATCCCGAGATTGAGGAAGTGCTCGAAGAGGAACGCGGATTAGTGAAACTTCACGGCCTTGACCTCGAAGAGAGTACCGAGCCTGCCAAGGCAGTAAAGTCCGCCAATAAGTCAAAGCACAAGAAGAAAAAAGACAAAGACAAGGGCAAACCCGCTCATCAGAACGGTCAGCCCCCGGTCACGACTGCAGTAGTTGCCCCGGTCAAAACGGAAGAACCCAAGAAACCTCCGGTTCCCGAATCGGTGCAAGAATCTTCGGCACAAACAGCCGCCAAGAAAAAATCACGCCGCGGCGGCAGAAGAGTTCGTGAACGCCGCGAGCGTTTAGCCGCGTTGGCCGCACAGCAATCAGGGCATGTTGATCCTTCAGGGATTGTTCCATTGTTCGCAATTGAGCCGGAGCATGAGCCGAAGCCAGCCTCGGAAGCGGTTTCTGAAACGATAACAGAGGCAGAAAAGCCAAAGAAGGTTGCCAAGAAGTCCCGCAAGAAGAAGTCCGCCGCGAAACCGAAAACGGAAAGTGCGGAGACTTCTGCGAGTGCCGAGAGTGCGGAGCAAGTGCCTGCTGTGAAGAAAGCGGTCAAAAAGACGCCTCGAAAGAAGTCCGCTAAGAAAATCGTCAAAACCGAAGTGGCCGAGACAGCGGAATGAGCTACTCGAGTGCGGTCAGAGAATATCTCGAAACCCTCTCGCTCTTTGAAGAAGATCTTTATTTGCCGCGCGCAGAATCTTTTGAATCATCTATGACCAAGAGACTGCGAGTGCTGAACGGCTCGCTGAATCCGTTGCCAAACAGTCTGGCGGAATTTGAAAAAGAGATCTGTGAGTGCACTCTTTGTGAGTTGGGAAACACGCGCACAAAATTCGTGTTCGGTGATGGAAGTCCCGATGCGCGTATCGTGTTTGTCGGTGAAGCTCCCGGCCACGATGAAGACCAATCGGGTATTCCCTTTATTGGCAGAGCCGGGCAGCTGCTAAATGAAATGCTCGCGGAAGTAAACTTGGATCGCAAGCAGGTTTACATCTGCAACACATTGAAATGCCGACCGCCCGGAAATCGGGATCCACTTCCGTCTGAAAAAGAAACGTGCAGGCCCTATCTGCGCACGCAGCTTTCGCTCATCAGCCCGGACATCATCGTTTGTTTGGGCAAGCACGCGGCAAATGAGTTGCTCGGATCGGACCAGCCGATGAAAGAGTTGCGTGGTCGCGTCATCCCTTGGGAAGGTATGAAGCTCTTGGTGACTTACCATCCCGCGTACTATTTGCGCAACATGTCGCAAAAGGTTCACGGCGATGCCGATTTCAAATTGCTGCGCAAGTTGTACGATGAATTACCGTGATCATCGCGTCACGTCTGAATTGATAGCTTAGGATTTCACGTGGCTCACCCCGCATTTGTAGAGCGTTCGAAAGCGCCTGATCTTTCCGGCGTCCGTATTCCGCCGCAATCTCCCGAAATGGAGCGTGCGTTGCTGGGAGCGTTGCTTTCGGATGGAGCGGCCTTCGCGCGTGTTGCCCATTTGGTTGAGCAGAGTTCTTTCTATAAGCCGAATCATCGTACACTCTTTCAGTGCATGACGGAGCTAGACGCTCGTCGCGAGCCGATTGATCTGATAACAATCACCGACGAGCTGCGCCGAGCCGGCAAACTTGAAGAAATCGGTGGCGTGCCGTTTTTGAGTGAACTTGCCGCCGAAGTCCCGACATCCGCGAACATTGAGCATTACGCAGGCGTAGTGCACGAAAAGGCTCTGCTCCGCAATGTGATTTCGCTAAGCGCAGAAGCGGTAACGTCAGCAAGCGATCCGACTGCTCGAGCGGACGAGGTCTTTGAAAAAGTGCAGAGCGGACTGGTGGACTTGATTGGCCGACGGCGTGGACGAAACGCCTTGACGTCGTTGGATGCCGTCAAGAGCACGATTGAGCATATTGAGCACATGAAGTCCCGCGAAGGACACGTGCATGGTGTCTCCTCGGGATTTGACAGACTCGATGATTACACGACGGGATTTAATCCCGGTGAATTGATTATTATCGCTGCGCGCCCGTCCATGGGTAAGACTGCGCTGGCGATGAATATCGCCACAGGCGCCGCTCATACAAGTGATGCTCGTGTCGCAATCTTCTCTTTGGAAATGGACGTCCGGCAACTGGTCTTGCGTATGCTCGCGGGTGAAGCGCACATCAGTTTGCAGCGCTTACGCACGGGCCGCATGACCAAAGACGAGTACGGCAGGCTCTCTGTTCATGCGGGGCGCTTGGCCGATTTGAATTTGTTCTTTGACGATCAGCCGGGTTTGGACATGAGCACTCTGCGCGCTCGTGCCCGTCAGCTTTGGCTCGAAAACAAGATCAACTTGATCGTGATAGACTATCTGCAATTGATTACGCCGCCCAAATTGGTGGACAATCAACAGCAGTGGATTGCTTACGTCTCAGCCTCGTTGAAAAATCTTGCTAAGGAACTGAAGATCCCGATCATTGTCCTGTCCCAGTTGTCTCGCGCGCCGGAAGCTCGCGGCGGCGACCGCCGACCGATGCTTTCGGATCTTCGAGACTCTGGAGCGATAGAGCAGGATGCCGACATAGTGATGTTTGTCTATCGGCCTGAGTATTACAAAGATCATTTCAAGGGCAAGAAAGAGCAGACCTATGAAATCGGCACGCAACCTTATCCGATTGATGGCTTAGCCGAGATAATCGTCGCCAAGAATCGTAACGGCCCGACCGGATCACTGGCTTTGACGTTTATTAAAGAGTACACGATGTTTGCGCCGCTCGAAAGCCACGAGCCGCGAATCGCCGCCTCAACGTCTGATGATTACGGCGACAATGCGTTGCCCCCCGTTGACGATACACCATTTTAGAACCGATACACGACAACTTACTATTATGCTCCCGCTAAAGGAGTGCCTAACCAGCACATGGCTGATGCAGCACAAAAACTTGAGGAACACGCAGACCCGCAATCCGCGGTAAGCCTTCCACCGCTGGCAGGTCCTGACTTCGACAGGATCGAGCCTGAGTTTTTGCGCGAGTTAGATGCGATTCGTATTGCTCTGTTTCAGAATTTCCCGACGGCTGATCTGGCCATGGTCGAGCGCGCCTTTCTGTTTGCCTACGACGCGCACAAGAATCAGCGCAGGCTTTCCGGCGAGCAGTATATCACGCATTTGCTCTCGGTCGCCGGAATTTTAGCCGAACTGCACATGCGCGAAGACGTCATCGCCGCAGGATTATTGCATGACGTCGTGGAAGACACCGAAACGACGATGCCGCAATTGCGCAAAGCGTTTGGCGAGGGCGTCGCTAAAATGGTGGATGGCGTCACCAAGATTCCCGAGCTGAAGTATGAATCCAAAGAGAAGCAGCAGGCGGAGAATCTGCACAAGATGCTGCTCTCGATGGTCAATGACCTGCGCGTCATCCTGATCAAGTTCGCCGACCGTTTGCATAACATGCGCACAATCGGGCACATGTCTCGCAAGCAGCAGGAACGCATCGCGCTGGAAACAATGGACGTTTATGCACCGCTCGCGCATCGTCTCGGAGTCAATCAGGTCAAGTGGGAGCTGGAAGATTTAGCCTTCAAAGTGCTCGAACCGCGCGCCTATCACGAACTGGCCGAAAAAGTCACTCTGAAGCGCAACGAGCGTGAGCGGATTATTCAACGCGAATCCGCGCGCATTATGGCCGAATTGCGCAAAGCTGGCGTAAATGGACAGGTGCTCGGCAGGCCTAAGCACCTTTATTCGATTCATAATAAGATTAAGACTCGCGGCTATTCGTTCGAAGAAATTCTCGATCTGCTGGCGATTCGAATCATCGTTCCGAAGATGGAAGAGTGTTACTTCGCGCTGGGTATCGTGCACTCGCTCTACACACCAATTCAGGACAAGTTCACCGACTATATTGCGACGCCGAAGTCGAACATGTATCAGTCGCTGCACACAAAAGTTTTCGGTCCCGACGGGCGTAAGATAGAAGTGCAGATTCGCACAGACGACATGCACAGCCGCGCCGAATATGGCATCGCCGCACACTGGCGCTACAAAGAAGGCGACCAAAGCCGCAAGGAGCTTGATCGCCAAATCGAATGGCTGCGTGGCTTGCTGGACAATCAATCCGAAGTTGGAGACTCGCGCGAGTATCTCGAAGACCTGAAGATCAATCTCTTTGAGGGAGAAATTTTCGTCTTCACTCCTCGTGGAAAACTGCTCACGCTTCCGGTCGGCGCGACTCCCGTGGATTTCGCCTTTGCCGTGCATACTGACGTCGGATTGCACGCGATGGCCGTCAAGATTAACGGCAAGATTGCACCTTTGAAAGCAACGCTGCAATCGGGTGATCTGGTGGAAGTGATCGTCTCGCCGAATCAGAAACCGAACCCCGACTGGCTGCAGTTTGTTAAGACCAGCCGCGCGCGCAACAAGATTAAGAAGTGGCTGAAAGAACAGCACTTCGAGGAATCGCAAAAACTTGGCCGCGAAATGCTCACGCGCGAACTCACGCGCCTGCGGTACAAAAAAACGGACAAGGACATCGCGGAGACTGCTCAGCTTTTCGGTCATAATTCGCTGGAAGGATTTCTTGCGGCGATGGGATCGGGCGATCTGACAGTGGAAAATGTCCTTCGCAAGATGGCACCCGAACCGTCACCGGTCGGGCCTGTTTCAAATGTTTTCTCCAAAGTTATTCGTCGCGTTAAGGGCAGTGACACAGGTATCAAGATTCACGGCATGGATCAGGTCGCAATAAGTTTCGGTACCTGTTGTCAGCCACTTCCCGGTGATCAAATTTCGGGATTTATCAGCACTGGCAAAGGCGTCGTTGTGCACCGCGTAGACTGTAAAAATATCCCTTTCCTGATGAAGCGCCCCGAGCGCAACATCCAGGTGGATTGGGATGCCGACCGCGAAGCCAAGTTTAACGTCCGAGTTCGAATCATGGCAGAAGACCGTAGTCAATTGCTTGGCGACATCACCGTAGGTCTGGCCAAAGAGGACGTCAGCTTGCTCTATATTGAAATGAAGCGCGAGGATCAATTCGCCTCGGGTCGTTTAGTCCTTGAGGTGAAGTCCCTGCTTCATCTGCAGCGCGTGTTAAAACGGATACGCGCAATCCCGGGAATCCTTCATGTCGAGCGACTCGACGAGGATACGTCCGGGACACACCTCCATTAATAAGAAGTAAAGATTAGAACATTGCAGATACCAAACTCGCAGAGGAACAGCAGAGGAGGCTGAATGCGAACTTACATCAAGAAAGATGTGGTAGAGCGTGTGGCCGTGCTCAGCAACGAGCGTCCGGATACGGTGGCCAAGGTGGTCAACGATACGTTCACCGTGCTGCGCCAGATAATGGCCGGAGATGAAGCGGAGTTGCGGATTGAGATTCGCGATTTCGGCGTGTTTGAGGTCAAGAAGACCAAGCCCAAGCCGAAAGCGCGAAATCCCAAGACGAACGAAATTATCTACGTCGCCGCACGGCGTAAGACCCACTTTAAGCCCGGTAAACTGTTGAAGGAGTCGCTCAAAACTCCTTTAGATCAGATTTCACAGAGCGAGAAGTGATCGTGTCGCGCGTCCTCGGTTTGGACTGGGGAACGCGTCGCATCGGGGTTGCGATCTCGGACAATGAGCGACGCTTGGCGGTCGGACTTGCAATCTGGCCCGCCCAAGAGTCGGAGTATCTTCCTTTGCTGAAAAAAGTCATCAGAGAGGAGGATATCTCACTCATTGTTGTCGGATTGCCGTTGACGCTTTCCGGATTCGAAGGAGTGTCTGCACAGGCCGCTCGCTCGTTTGCCGTGAGAGTCGGAAACCTCGGTCCACGGGTTGAACTCGTGGATGAGCGGTTTACATCGTATTCGGCCAGCCGCTCCCTATCACACGCGGGAGTCAACCAGAAGAAACAACGCGGGAGACTCGACATGGCGGCAGCGGTTTTGCTGCTGCAGTCGTTTCTGGACGAACAGCAATCGCACGGATAGGAGGAGATTCAGAGGATATGGCTGACAAATTCAGAGTTGGCATTATTGGAGCCGGTGGCGTAAGCCAGCTCTTCCATATCCCTCTGTTGAAAAAGAGCGACTATGCAGACGTGACAGCAATTGCCGACACGGATTACGCAAAGGCCGCGGTTTTGGCTGAAAAATATAAGATTCCAAAGTTTTATCGCGACGCCGAGAAGATCTTCGCGGATCCCGAGATCGACGCCGTGCATATCAACACGCCGACAAATTCACACCTCGCTTTGAGCCTCGCTGCCTTGGAAGCTGGCAAACATGTGCTGGTCGAGAAACCAATGGCCCGTAAATCCGAGGAAGCTAAGCGGATGGCGCAGGCCGCGAAGAAAGCCAGCTGTCAATTGATGGTTGGTATGAACTTGCGATTTCGTCCAGACGTGATGATTCTCCACGAGTTCGTGGAGGGTGGGGAGTTGGGAACCGTTCGTGTGGTACGAGCATCATGGCTGAAGCGCAAGGAAACCTGGTCGCGCAGTCCTTGGCTGCATGAAACCAGAATTTCCGGCGGCGGCGTCTTGATGGATTTGGGTTTGCAACTGCTCGATGTCGTTTGGTGGACATTAGGAAAACCCAAAATAAAGCGGGTGACCGCCAGCCTCTCGAAGGATCGCCTGAATCTGCGGGTGGAGGATACCGTCACTGCATATTATGTGTTTCATGGCGGCGCGACCTTGCAACTCAACGCGACATGGGCTTATATGTCAGACGAGTCCAGCGCCATGACTGTTTTCAGTGGCAACAAAGGTATGGCTGAGCTGAATCCTCTCAAGATTACCAAAGAAATTCGCGGCAATCTGGTTAACGTAACTCCCGCGGGTCCGCAACTCAGAGCGGCGACGCTCTATAACAAGTCATTTGAGTACGAACTAGAGCACTTTTACAACGTCATCGCCAGCAAAGCAAAACCGATGTCCGTTCCTGAAGATTCCGCTTATGTTCTGGAAGCCATTGAAGCCGCTTACAAATCTGCTTCCGAAAACCGCGAAGTAGTTATCGGCGCGGACGATTAAACACATGATGTCGCGGTGGGGATTTCTGCTTGCGGCGCTCTTGGGTGCGCTGGCCTATCCACCCGTTTCCCTCTGGCCGCTGGCCTATGTTGCGTTGGTTCCGTTCTTGTTGGCGGCAACAGACACGACTCGCAAGCGCGTTTTTAGATCAGCGTGGTACGGCGGCGTTCTGTTCTACAGCGGAGTTCTCTATTGGGTCGGCCTGAATTCCGGCGCGCCGTGGTTGCTTTCGGCCTTGGCTGGTTTGGCCCTAATCTGCATTTGGGCAACCATCTGGGCGATCGTCGCCTGGGCCGTTCACAAAGCGGCAATCGCTCTATCGAAAGCGGAAGCCGCCCTCCTCTTTGTTGTCACCTACCAAGCTCTGGAAGTCTTTTGGGGCACGGGTGAAACGAGCTTCCCCTGGACATCGTGGGCGCTCCCACTTTCCGCTTTTCTTCCCGCAATTCAAATCGCTGAGTGGATTGACACACAAGGGCTATCGTTCCTGGTGCTGTCCATCAATGCGTTGCTCTTTCTGTTTTGGCAATCGCGCAAGCGAGCCTATCTTATCACGGGTCTTGCCTTGGTGATCCTGCCCAGCGTTTGGGGTGCGTGGCGAAGCCCGCAAGTGGAAACCTCGCCACGCTTGGTTCAGGCAGCTTGTGTGCAGGCAAATACGCCAGCTGAAACAAAATGGCAAACAAGCTCCTCGGATATTTTAGCCGGCCACATTCTGCTGACCGACAGCTTGGCGGGCAAGGGTGTGGAGTTTATCTGCTGGCCTGAAACCGCCGTGCCGATGCCGATCCGCTTTCGGAAGTGGGCGGCGGATAGTTTGCGTGAAGTGGCCAGAAGAAACGACGCGATAATCCTGACCGGCGCCACGGATTACGAAATTCTGAACGGCGAACAGGTTCCTTACAACGCCGCATTTGCAATCCGCCCGGATTCATTCGAGTTCCAGAAATCCACCAAGATTCATCTCGTCCCGTTTGGCGAGAGAATTCCCGGCCAACGCTGGTTTCCACTCTTAGGCAATTTGCATTTGGGCCAGGCCGAGTTTAGCCCGGGTGATTCCGTAGTTGTTTTCTCTGGTGGCACTGTTCCTCCCTTTACATGTTTGATCTGTTTTGAAGTTGTCTATTCGGATATTGCGGCTGACGCAGTAGAAAAAGGCGCGCAGTTCTTTGGTCACATCACGAACGACGGGTGGTACGGACATTCGAGCGGTCCTTATCAGCATCTCGCTCTCACGCGCCTGCGCGCAGTGGCAACTCGCAGATCAATTGTCCGCGCGGCCAATACGGGAATCAGCGCGCTAATCCTGCCTAACGGCCGATACATCGAAACTCTTGGCTATGACGTGGCAGGAACAATCCACGGGGGAATTCCCGCGCGTAACGATGTGACGATTGCCGTGAAACTTGCAAAAGTTTGGACGATGTTCTACTACGGTCTTCTCGCAATCGTGCTGGCTGCTCAGTGGATGCGCGTTCAGCGCTACGGATCACCGGAAGCCGCATGATCCGCCTGCTGTTAACACTATTGTTCTCCGCATCAGCTTATGCCGTGCCGTGGACGTCGCTGCTGATCCAGCCGGGAATTGCGCGCAGTTTTGCGATGGGAAACGCTACCGGTGCGATGTTGGGCCCCTTAAGCGCAGGCGGCGGAAACCCCGCCGGTTTTATCGCCTTTCCAGTCGGCAAGCGAACGGGCGCTGCCGGAGTCCTTCAGGCAATTGGCTTTACTCAAGTAGCCGATTACTCGGAAACAAGCGCAGACGGTCGTTCAACGATCAATCAGATTGCCGACATCTCAAGCCTGTTCATTCGCTCTCTTTCCTTCAAACATCGTTGGGCCTCCGCGTCCACAATTTTGACGGAACCCGTGATGCGCCGGATGGATTCGACGCGTTTTGATGACGTTCCAGAAAAGAACGCACTTGCCGAATATCAGACAAGTCTGTTGTTGCATTTATTTGTGCATCCGCGAGTTCAAGTCGGTGGCAGGGTGGATTTCTATTCCCGTGACTTTGAAGGTGACGGCGAAGGCTTCAGCTACGGCGTTATCCTGAAACCTCGCGGGGTCCAAGTGGGTTTACACTATCAGAGGTTTCCGGTTACCGGGCCACGCTGGCTGCATCCCCTTGACCGCCGAGTAGATCAAGGTACGACTGCTTCGGTGGCGATTCAGAAGGAAGACTATTCCGTCGCCTTTCAGCTTTCAAACCTGAGTGAATCCGACCAACTTGGATTTCTTGAGCCGCGTCTTGGAGCAGAGTGGAGGCCTTGGCGAGCCGTTGCACTCAGAGCAGGGGGAACATTATTCACCCGTAGTCGGGGCGCCGCTGCAACCGCAGGAGTCGGGCTCTTGGATGCAAACTGGTTTCGCGACAGGGAAGACCGCTTGCCGATACCGGAAGACATACTATCTGTGGCTATGGGCATGCTCTATGACGACGGACAACCTGTGCGCGCCTATTCGGCGCTTACTTTGGCATGGCGACTGTGATTAAGCTCGCTCTCATGGCCGCATTCGTAAGTCTGTCGATTGCTGCGGAACCCGAGCCTGTGGACAGTGACTCAATTTTTTTCTCAGACACGTCGTTTGTTGTGCAGTTAGAGGACTCCACTTCACTTGACTCGCATTCTGTGACTTCAGGCTGGCTCCTCCCCTTATCTATCATTGGCGCGACGGCAGGCGTGTTTATCGTGCTCTTCACAGCTCGCAGCAAGTAAACCAAATCTATTGAAGTACCTTTTATTCATACTCCTGGCCCTTATGCTGTTTGGCTGTGCGTCGCAAACTCGTTTTATCTCCGATGATGGAGCAGAAGCGGACTGGCTGCGCGCCAAAAAACTCTACGAGCGTGAACGCCACTACCGTGCCTCACAGTTATTGCGCGACATCACGTTGAATTATTCTGGTTCAGCCTTCATCGACTCGGCTCACTACTATCTCGGCCGCGCAGGCTTCGAAAAGCATGACTACTTTGTCGCCGCAGATGATTTCAGGAGATTGGTTCAGCAGTTCCCTTCAAGCATCTTAGCGGGCAACGCGGCCTATTACGAAGCTCGCTGCTATTTTGAACTCGGACCGGATTTTCGTCTCGATCAATCCTATACCGAACAGGCCTTCGACGGCTTTCAAAGGTTCCTCGAAGACTTTCCTCAGAATGAGTTCGCGGATAGCGCCTACGTGTACATGTCGAAATGCCGTGATAAACTTGCACGCAAAACCTTCATGGCTCTGAAGCTTTACATGAAAGTTCAGGAGTACGCTTCTGCCGTAATCTATGCGGATGCGATGCTCTCGGATTACTATGACACATCGTATGCGGATGAATCGGCTTTCGACAAGGTACGCGCATTGATTAAGCTGAAAGAGACTGAAAAGGCTCTGGCAGCGATCACCGATTACAAACGCAGATTCCCCTCTGGAAAATTCTCAGGTAGAGTCAACGAAATCTCGCGAAACCTGCCCAAATCTGAGGAGCAAGCCGCAAATCCATGACACACCTCGGCCTCTTCGGCGGAACCTTCGACCCGGTGCACTATGGCCACCTGCGAACGGTAGAAGCGGCGAGAATCGAATTGGACTTGCCCGAGGTGTGGATTGTCCCCAACCCACAGCCTCCTCACAAACTGCATTTGGCGATGACGCCCTATCAGCATCGCAAAGAAATGCTGAAGCTTGCCTTGGAGGAGTTTCCAGCGCTGAAGCTGTCAGAGACGGAAGAGGATGTAGAGGGCCCTGCCTACACCACGGAGACCATTCGGCGGGTGATTGACAAGCTGCCCGCCGGCAAGAAGGATTTGTGGTTGATTGTCGGCGCTGACTCGTTAGTCGAGTTGCCGAAATGGAAAAACCCCGACGACCTGTTTGAACACGCCCGTGTGGCGGTTCTGCGCAGACCGGGTGTGGATCTGAACGATGCTCAGCCGAGATTTTTGGCTCGCGTTCATGTGCTAAAAACCCCGCTTGTCCCGATTTCCGCCACAGAAATCCGTCAGGCCATCCAGCGAGGGAAAAGCACCGCTAAGTGGATCCCAGCCTCCGTCCGAAAGTACATCAAAAAACACGGGTTATATCAGGCAAAAGTATAGTCCGTTTCATGCAGCCTTTGACTTTCCTTTTTAGGCAATAATCCGTATCTTTTCGAACAGGCTTGTTGATGCCTGTTCATTTAAAGTGAATCAAGGTGGTTTTTATCCCGGAAACTATTGAAATGTTTGTAGATACCAAGTATTGGAGGACCCCCATGCGTTGGACACTTCTGTTCATGCTACTTTGCCTTGCTACGGTTCCTGGCGCCATGGCGTCGGATAACTCGATGGTTCTGTTACCCTCGGATATCGAGTTCAGAACCACCCCCTACGAAGGATCACTCGATGATCCCCAGCCTGACTCGCTTTTCTATGACAATGGACAACCGAGTGCGCTGATTATTTCGACCAATTTCTGGGCGCGTGTCCGCTTCACGCCACAGGTCGACTTCACAATCATCAGTGCTTATATGATGACCATTGACGCCAATTCCACCAACGCGCCGTGCTCGATGTATGTGTTTACAGCTACACCCGCACCGGGTGGCGAGCAAGCAGTGGCAATTTTTGCGGCACCTTTCCCAGAATTCGCTTGGATGGATCGCAACTTCAATGACTCAGTTACGGTCAACGGAGGGGAGGACTTCTGGGTTGTTTTTGGCCCCATTGCAGGAGGCCCGCAGGGTGACGGAAACTGGAATCCGGTCTACGACAATGCCGCCACGGCAGGTCGTAGTATGTTTTCGACACAAGGGAAATTCGGAGCGTATACAGCGAACAACGGTGACTGGCTTGTGCGCGTCGGCGGCATTGCTGGGGGTGTCTTCACGGACCTCGCAGCCGGAAATCTTTACAACTCAGTCGGCGGCGTCCCGAAGTTTAACTTCCCCCTTGGCGAAAGCCTTACGCTAAGCCAGAAGCTGTCAAACATTGGTACACAAGCTGCCGATGCCTATGTCGTAGAGTTCACAATCACCGGCCCGAGTGGTGCGGAAGTTTATTCAGAAGAAGTCATCGGAACAAATCTTGTACCCGGTATTGAAACCACACATACTACTAGTTCGTTCACTCCGGCAACAGAGGGTGAATATCTTGCGCAGTGTACAGCTTTGGCGGGTGGCGACGAAAATGCCGAAAACAATGTCGGCTTGCTGCGCTTCTTTGTCGGCGGTAATGACCGCTGGTACCGATATGACGATGACGATGGCGCGGATTCTTACACGGGTTTCTCCGCTGGGAACGGCTGGGCATTGAAGTTTGAGCCTGGTGTCTGGCCCGCGCGTGTGACACAAATTCGTATGGATATGGGCGGCACAGGCAACGCGGACTTCCGTATTTGGCTGAACGACTTTAATGGCATTCCGACTTTCCCACCGGTATGGACGGCCACGCCTGCTGTGGTTCAAGGCTGGAATCTGATTGACATCAATCCTCCGATTGACCTGTTTCAGGGCCAAGGCATCACGCTCGGCTATTTGTTCCAAACCGGTGTGAATATGGGCTATGACACGGATCCGCCGAACGCAGGCGACAATCCGAGTATGGACACCATTTCCTACCAGCTCGCACAGAATGGCACTCAGTTCTTCGTGGACGATGGCGGCAATTTGTGTATGCAGGTCTTCTTTGATACGACGACTGCCGCACCGCCTTTCCCGTTCATCAATACAGATCGCACCACGATTGACTTTGGTGCCGTAAATCCGAACGGCGGACAAGCCACGCAGTCACTGTGGGTCTATAACCTCGGCAGCGGCGGCGCATTGAATGTCACCAGCATTTCTGAACCCGCTGGAATTGCACAAGTCTATGATATCTCGCCGACAGTTTTCTCAGTGCTGCCTCTTGACAGTCAGGAAGTAACCATAATCTTTGACCCGCTCTTCCATCGCGCATGGAACGGCGTGATTACGATAAACAGCAACGCTCAGAACGATCCCACATGGTCGGTCACCCTTCTCGGCACTGGAGATACGACAGTTTCGGTTCGGGAAAACAACTTGCCGTTACCCAGCGAGTTTGCGCTGAACCAGAACTACCCCAATCCGTTTAATCCCTCGACCGAAATCCAGTTCTCGCTTCCGGCTCAGTCGAACGTACGATTGACCGTCGTGAACATGCTCGGACAGGAAGTCGCCGTTCTGGCGGATGGTCGCTACTCGGCCGGCGTTTATACGGCGTCGTTTGACGGAGCGAATCTGCCTACCGGGCTCTATTTCTATCGTATGCACGCGGGCGACTTCACGTCCGTACGCAAAATGATGCTGATTAAGTAATCTAATGCAACAAAATCTGGCCCCCGGAGTCTCATACTTCGGGGGCCATTTTGTCTTAGTCACCTCCCCTAGCGTTTCACAGGCTTCGCTCGCTCGGAACGCATGGCAAAATCATCCACCTTGCACTATCTTCAGATTTTCTTCCCTTAGTTCGTAGGAACCCCGCATGAAACTTTTCATCACGCTTGTCTCGATGCTTACCTTTAGCGTCACCTTACTAGCCGCACCCTCCGAGGCTTATTACCGTTGGCCGACTGCCTACGGAAATCAAATCGCATTCACTGCCGACAACGACTTGTGGATCGCGCCGCTTTCCGGTGGCATGGCCCGACGGCTGACGTCCGCGCCAGGTGAAGAACGCTTTGCCATTTTTTCACCCGACGGCAAATCCATTGCTTTCAGCGGCAACTACGACGGTAATCTCGATGTTTACACAATCTCTCCTGACGGTGGCGAACCGACTCGCTTAACCTACCATCCGGGCGCGGACTGGGTAGCCGCTTGGACGAACGACGGTAAGATCGCATACAGAAACTATTCGGATAATGGCCTTCGCTATTACGAGATGTTTATCATTGGTAAAGAAGGCGGCTGGCCAACTAAAATGAATGTGCCTGAAATCGCACACGTGTCATTCGAACCGGGTGGAGATCGTATCGCCTACACTCGCTTTTCGCTCGGTCACCGTACCTGGAAACGCTACAAAGGTGGCTGGGCTGAAAACATCTATGTTGGCAGCCAAAAATCAATGGATTACAAAAAGATCACCACATGGGAAGGCAACGACGCTACACCGATGTGGTATGGCAGCAAAATCTATTACGTTCGCAACGAAGACGATCGGGACAACCTTTGGTGTATGAATCCCGACGGCTCAAACCCGACACGCTTAACCGAACATCGCGAGTATGATGTGCGTTGGCCAAGCCTTGCCGATGGTAAAATCGCTTACTCAGTAGGGGCAGATTTATATGTTTATGACATCGCCGCCGGGCAAACTCGCAAGATAGACATTAAGCTCCCGACGGAGTTACTTTTGGCGCGTGACCGCTTCATCTCACCGGATGACTACACGAACGACTACGGCCTTTCGCCCGATGGCAGTCGCATCGTTTTGGGTGCGCGTGGTGATTTGTTCACCGCGTCAACCGAACGACGTGGTGTAATTCTGCAAAGCTCCGGTACTCCCGGTGAACGCGAGAAGTCACCTTTCTACAGCAAAGACGGGAAGGAAATCTTTGCATGGTCGGACAAAATGGGCGACCAAACGCTGTGGGCCTATCCCGCCAACGGCAAGGGTGAGCCGCGCAAAGTTGCTCCCGGACCATCGACATACAATTTCGGAGTCGCCATGTCTCCCGATGGTGAGTGGGGAGTATGTGGCAATAAGGATCGCACGCTTGCGTTGATCAACTTAAAAACCGGGTCAACATCCGTGCTGGATTCCTCCGACTGGGAAATCTACAGCTACGAGTGGTCACCCGACTCCCGTTATATCGCCTACGCGGTCACGATGCCAAACAAATTTGGCGCCGTCAAGATTTACGACATGAAAGAGAAGAAGAGTCACCTTGTAACTGACCCTATGTTCGACAGCGGTTCTCCGACTTGGGATCCGAAAGGCAAATGGCTTTACTTCGCGTCAGGCCGTAACCACAATGCGCACTACGGCGAAAACGAGTATAGTTTTATCACGCTGAACACAAGCCAGCTTTTCGCGCTGGCGCTTGCCAAAGACACCAAGAGTCCCTATCTCGACGTGGACAACACCATTGAAGGTGACAAAAAGGACGATGAGAAGAAGGATGACGACGAGGATGACAAGAAGGACAAGAAAGGCAAGAAGGACAAAGACGACGACAAGGACGACAAAGATGACAAAGACGACAAGAAAGTTGAAGTCAAAATAGACTGGGACGGCATCGTCAATCGCATCATCTTATTGCCGACTGATCCGGGGCGGTACTCTGGCCTCGGCGCGACGGAAGGCAAACTCTATTATGTCGCTTACGATGTGCGCGGATGGAAAGATCGTGACTTCCACGATGACGACCCCACGGTGGCCTTGCACTGCTTCGAAATTAAGAAGAAGAAAGACAACAAGGTTGTTGACGGTGCTCGCGGTTACACCTTCTCCCTCGACGGCAAGAAGATGGTGGTTCGCACCAAGAATGATTTCCTCATTATGGACGCAGGCGATACCAAAGAGCCAGAGGCTGACAAGGATGACAAAGACAAAGGTCTGAAACTAAGCGAGTGGACACATGACATTGATCCGCGCGCGGAGTGGAAGCAAATATACTGGGAAGCGTGGCGATTGGAACGCGACTTCTTCTATGATCCCAACATGCACGGCATTGACTGGAAGAAGGAGGGCGACCGCTACGCCAAGCTTGTTGAGCGCATCACCACACGTGATGAGTTAAACGACGTACTCGGACAACTTTTCGGTGAATTGAATGCCGGTCATGCTTACATCGGCGGCGGAGATCGCGAACGTTCGTCAACCATAGGTGTCGGACTTCTTGGTATTGACGTCACTCGCGAAGGAAACGGCTTTTATAGGATTGATCGCATTCTTGCTCCTGATCCGTGGGACAAAGATCGCTCGAGTCCGCTTTCACAAGTCGGCCTGAATGTTAAAGCAGGTGAATACCTCGTTGCGATTGATCGCAAGCCCGTCAATTCGGTCAGCAATTACTTTCAGCTTTTAAGCAACAAGAGCGGCAAATTAGTGATGCTGTCGATCAACGACAAACCTTCACTGGACGGTGCTCGCGAATTTGTCGTGCGTGCGATGAGTAGTGAAGGTGAACTTCGCTACTGGGATTGGGTCATGGGCCGCATGGACTATGTTAAGCAGAACGGCGGTGACGATATTGCTTACTTGCATCTCTCGGACATGAGCCCTCCGGGCATGGAGCAATTCATGCGCGAATACTATCCGCAAGTGTATGGTAAGAAGGCTTTCATCTTTGACGTGCGCAACAACGGCGGTGGTAATATCGCGCGCTGGATTTTGTCTCAGTTAGATCGCAAAATCTGGACATGGGGCATAGCTCGCAACGGATCTCGTGATCACGATCCGTCAATGGCATTTCAGGGCCACATGATCGCACTGTGCGATGAACAGACAGGCTCCGATGGCGAAACCTTTTCGGAAGGGTGGAAGCGCCTCGAGCTTGGACCACTGGTCGGCAAGCGCACTTGGGGTGGTTGGGTAGGCATTCGCGGCGGCAAGCCGTTCATTGATGGCGGTGGCTCGACGCAGCCTGAATTCACGGGTTGGGGTGCTGACGGAAAGTGGCTGATCGAAGGCCCCGGCGTTTCGCCCGACGTAGAAATTGACCAGAATGTCAAGAATCTGATCAATGGCAAAGACGATCAGCTTGACTACGCAATCAAGTGGTGCAGGGATCAAATCAAAATTGACCCACGTAACGATGTCCCCATGCCCCCGTTCCCGAACAAGGCGGCCACTGGCCCAACGAAATAGCGTACTGCCTGATGTAGATAAACAAGGGGCGGCCATTGGTCGCCCCTTGTTTTCATTCTCTACTGTGACAAATCAACATTTCTCGTTCAATACGAGGATAGATAAATACAGGTGATAGTTGATATTGGCTTTTTATAGTCTATATTAGTATACAATGTATGTTGACAGTCCTGTTTGTTTATCCAGTTTCATTCGCTAAATTATAACAGTTAGAGAACCCCTTAAATTCAGCATAACAAAAGACCTAAGTCGGAGGCATACCATGAATTTGAAGATGTATTTGATTCTGTTCCTGTCCGTAGCCTTTATACTCGTAGGCTGCCCCAAAGACGAAGATGACACTCCTGACCCGCAAGCTCCAACTGAAGATAATGCCAGCGGTACATTCACATCCGATCAGGAAGGAGTGATTGAGACGCCTGCAGGCGCCCGGATCTACGTGCCCGAGGGTGCCGTCCCGAGACAGGCGAATGGTCAACCATCCACGATGGTCTTCTCGATCGAATCCTACGAAGACGCAAGCATTACCCCACCGCCCGGTGAAACGATGGACTCAAGACTATATCGCTTAGGGCCGGAAGGATTCGTGTTTGAGCGCCAGGTGACGGTCGAAATTCCACTCCTTGATGAACGCGATCCGGGAGATATGGAAGTTAATCTTTATAGAGTGAATCCGGAAACCGGCCTAACCGAATTGTTTGCGGGTGACTATCATGCGGACACGCGAACCGTCAGTGCGCAAACCTATCACTTCTCTCCATGGTTCTTAAGTTGCCGTCCATTAGATCCGGAGGGCGTGGGCTGTACGTGGGTGCAAAACAACTCTGTTAAGTGGGTGAGTGTGTGCGCCGTTCCTGATAGCTTAAGATACCCCGCCCGCGATGCGCAATGGATCGCCGCTGAAGGTTTGCAGTCTTTCTGGGCGCCATGGAATCATAACATCGGTGTCTCCAACAGCGGTCAAATGTGGATGCCACAAGGCTGGTATCGCATCTGCGTGACCTATCACCATCAGCCCGGCGACCACGACACGATGTACACGCATCGTTGGTTGCCCGATCAACTTGTCGTGGACAATGCGGCCAGACCTTCTTGGAACGGATTGCATAATTATGATTGCACAACCCTTGAAATCGGGGGCGACGGCATTGGAGCGCAATACACCGACGGCCGCTGCGACTGCGTCCCGCTGCCCACAACTCCGGTTGGCACGGGCGACATTCAAGTCACTTTGACATGGTTTAACCATCTGCCGCTCGACTTAGACTTGTGGGTCATGGATCCGGATAGCGAAACTTGCTACTACGGCAACAATCCCTCAAGCTCAGGAGGCGTGTTAGATAGAGACAATCTTTGCAGCAACTATGAAAACGGCCGCCCGGAAAATATCTTCTGGACCTCGTCTCCTCCCAATGGCGAATATGTCGTCATCGTAGATTGGTATTCAGATTGTGGCAACGACATCCCCTCGCAGTCAATTAACGTCCGCACGGTTGTTCAGGGCACGACGCGCACATTCTCGCGCACGATCCAGAACGACGAAAGGCTTGAGGTGACCCGCTTTAACGTCACTGGCTCCACGGTTAATTTCCTGCCAGCCAGGCCCGGAGGCGCCAACTATACAAACGTGATTCGCAAAGAAAAGAACTGATCCTCAGACTGGAAGAGCTGTGCAAGAGAAAAGCCCCTGACATCGAAATGTCAGGGGCTTTGTCTAAAGTGTCAGCGAAGATGGGCCTGGGGAAGTTACCACCCTCGCTGGCGAACGATGCTGCCTTTATTGGAAATTGAAGTCTCGCGCCATCCCTTCGCCTTCCAGCAGCTTCGATAAAACCTACTCATCCTAAACACAAGCATCATGCCATAACATCTTAAAGCTGAAAGTACTTTAATAACAAATTCTTAAATGCAAAAGAGCGATGAGATTTCATCGCTCTTTGTGAAGTAAGATTCCCAATGGGAGATGCAACTCCCATTGTCAGGGTTACTTAAAATCTTCTTTCCTTAGGTCATACTGCTTCATTTTCTCGAAGACCGTCCTCCGGTCAACGCCAGCCTGTTCAGCGGTCTTCGTGACACTGCCTCCAAACCGCGACAGCAAAGCCGCCAAGTACTGCTTCTCGACCCGCTCAGTTTCTTCCTTGAGTAAGTCCTTCAAAAGCTTATCCGTGGCCAACGCCGCCGCCGAGTGAGCAGTGGTTGTCTCCGTTAGCTCAATCTCAACCACTTCATTTCCTTCCGTCAGCACCGCTGCCCGCTCAATCGTATTCTCAAGTTCGCGCACGTTGCCCGGCCACGAATGTTCAAGCAACGAGCGCCAAGCCCGCGGTGTAAACCTCATATCGGTCTTGCCAAGTTTTTCACCCGCCTGAGCCAAAAAATACGCGGACAATACTTCAATGTCTTCGCGCCGCGCGCGCAAGGGCGGAATCGTAATCGGAACTACGTTGAGCCTGTAATAGAGATCTTCTCGAAACTTACCGGCCTTCACCTGTTCAACCAAATTCCGGTTCGTCGCCGTAACCAACCGAATGTCAACGCTAATGGTCTGAGTGCCGCCGACTCTCTCGAATGTCTTTTCTTGCACAATGTCCAGCAATTTCGTCTGCAATTCCGGCGTCAGCTCTCCAATTTCATCCAGAAATAGCGTGCCCTGATCAGCCAGTTCAAAGCGCCCGATGCGTCGTTCAATTGCTCCCGTAAACGCGCCCTTCTCGTGGCCAAAGAGTTCACTCTCTAACAGCGTCGGTGTCAGCGCCGCACAATTCACACTGACAAACGGCTTCTTTGCTCGCGCAGAATTGGCATGAATCGCCTGCACCAACAAGCCCTTGCCCGTCCCCGTCTCGCCCAATACCAAAACGGTCACGTCGCTTGCAGCGACTTTTTTCGCAAGCACGAACACATTTTCCATCGCTCGGCTATGTCCCAACATGCCACTGAATCCCGTGCGCGTCAGCATCTGATCCTGCAAGAGCTCCAACTCGCGTCGCTGCTTTTCTTGCTCGACGGCTCGCATCAGCCTCATCCGCAATTCGTCAGAATCGAAGGGCTTCGTCACATAGTCGGCGGCGCCCGCTTTCATCGCGGCAATGGCGGAATCAATGGAGCCGTGGCCGGTGACCATGATGATCGGCACTCGCGGATCTATTGCTCGCAATTTCGGCAACAATTCCAGTCCGCTCATTTCCTGCATGACCAAATCACACAGCACAGCATCGAATCTCACTTCTTGAAATCTCTGAAGCGCTGCTTCACCCGAGGCCGCTGTTTCAATCATACAGAAATCATTTTCCAACAGCTTTGAAGTTGACTTGCGAAATGCCAAATCGTCATCCACAAGTAATATGCGGGTCGTACTCATACCGCAACGCTCTCGTCTGTCGATATATGCGCGGGCTTCAGCGGCAGCTTAATGCTGAACGTGGAGCCGGTGCCGGGTGTGCTTTGCACGTCCACAAAACCACCATGCAATCGGATAATCCGGTAACAGACGAATAGTCCCAAGCCGACACCCGCGACCTCTGATTTCGTCGTGAAGAAAGCGTCGAAAATTTTCTCCCTCGTCGCCTCATCCATCCCGACGCCTGTGTCGCTGACCTCCAGCACAACGTGCTCGCTTTCTGCACGTGTGCTGAGTGTTAAAGTCCCTCCCGCAGGCATGGCGTCCGCCGCGTTAAGAATCAGATTGAGTAGTACCTGTTTGATCTGATCCGCTTCGCCCCAAAGTTCCGGAAGTGCCTCGTCAAAATTCATGCGTGGCAGAATATTCCTTGATTCAAGCTGCGGTGTAGAAACCTTCAATACGGATTCCGCCACGATGTTGAGATTCGTCGGTCGAAACTCTTCTTGAGTCGGCCGATGAAAATCAAGCAGCTGCCGTGTTAACTTGGCCATGCGTCCGACTTCATCTTTAATCAGATGCACGTACTCCTGTGCTTCGTCCCTTGCGATGCTCGGTCGGCCCAGCACTTCAACGCAGTTCTGAATGTTACAAATGGGATTGTTCAATTCGTGCGAAAGCTGTGCCGACAGTTTGCCGACCGTGCTGAATTTTTCTGATTGAATAAGCTGTCGCTGTGTCAGTCGGAGCTCCTTCATTTGAGAGGAGAGACGTCCGTTAAGAAGCTCAAGTTCTTTCTGCCGCTCACCGAGCTTTTTCCGCATCACCCCGAATCGTCTGGTCAAACTTCCGATCTCGTCGCTGCCAGAAGCTGCAAGCGGGGTTTCCGCTTCGCCGCGCTCAAGCGCCGCCGCTGCCTTGTCTAACGTTCTGACACGACCAACCAATCTTGCGACGCCAAGCCCCGCGAGAACAGTCATCAGAAGCAGAATCACTCCCGCCAACACGCCCACGCTCCATTGTATGTCGCCAAGAATCGCGAGCTCCGGTTCAAGATCGCGCACGAGCAATACGCATAAATCAGGCGATGGTCCACCGGGCAACCCCTCGCACATCACCAGCATGTCCTGATCCGCGATTCTCATTTCCAACGGACTGACAGCCGCAGCCATATCCCAAGGAAGCGAAGTTTTTAGCGGTTGGATGAGCGTGGAATCAACACTCACAAACAGAAACCGGTCCCCCGTAAAGACAGCCATGCGACTGCGCGTAATTTCCGAAAGTCCCCACAGCCATCTCGTGTCCAAACGTTTCCCGACAAACACGCGCTTACCCGCGCCACCCGGCACGTCAGCGGACGCGATCTGATATAGATACATGTCATCGTGCTGAAAGCGCAGACCCGCTAACTTAAATATCTCCGGCTGTCTCAGCGCCTCGTCCATGCCGCGAATAACGCGCGTTGTATGTTCTCCCGTGCTGTCTTCAATCTGCAACAAATCGAGCATCACCATATCCAGATAATGCCGACCCCATTCCGCCGCACTGTCAGGTGATGAGTGCATATCCATCATGGAGATATACTCAGCCTGATTTACGGCCACCGCATGTAGAAATTCCTGCTGTTGGTCAAGCAGTTGCCGCAGTACGCGCTGGCTGGTTACCAATTCATCACCGACGGTACTTCGCACTCGCGCCGTAACGACCTGCTTGAAGACGAACAGGCTGACCGCCGTTAAGAATGCGCCGGCCAATAGTGTCCACAATGTGGCTCGCAGAAAAAGTGGTGATCTTAGCATCACGTGGTTCCTTCTAAAGAAAACGGGCCAACACTCGTCGGCCCGAAAATCAAACAATAAACATCGTGCACGGAGTCTCCGCGCCGTCCGTTACCGGACTTCGCGATGCAAAGTCATCCTGCGGAGGTTCGGATTATACTTCTTCAGCTCCAGACGATCCGGAGTGTTCTTGCGGTTCTTCATCGTGCTGTAGCGACTCGGAATCAATCCTTGACCACGCGACTCGGTGCATTCAATCGTCACGATAATACGTCCTTCTTTCGTCTTCTTAGCCATGACTGATCTCCTTAGCTTCTTGGTGCTTGTGCAGGGCCGCATGCAGTTCAAGCTGCTTACGCCATTCGGGGGGCAGACCGTTCTTGGTCAAGGTCTTCAAGCCGCGCGCGGAAACGCGGATACGCACCCACATACCGGTCGCTTCGTCAAAGAAGCGTTTGTTACGCAAGTTCGGATATTGCCATTTGCGCGACTTGTTGTTCGCGTGGCTGACGTTATTCGCCTTGTGGCGGCCGCGACCCGTGATGGGACAAACTCGTGACATATTTCTCTCTTGGTTGCGAGCAAATCGCTCGGATGTTAATAAGCCTCAGCTTCTTGCACGAACGGCAAGAGAGCGATATGGCGCGCACGCTTGATCGCCATCGTCATCAGTCTTTGTTCCTGACGATCGAGACGAGTCAACCGACGCGGCAAGATACGACCGTTGGCGCCGATAAAGCGTTGAAGCAACTTTATGTCTTTGTAATCAATGTGCTTGATCCCGTGTTCTTCCAAATAGGAAGGTTTACGAGCCATACCGGTACGAATTCGGTTGGCACTGCTGCCGCGTTGTCTGGGTTTCTGAAATGCCATGGTGGGTCTAAAAAATGAAAATTGCGCCGGTTGTCGGCGTAAGCCTCAAAATATAAGGCAAGAGACTCGTAATGTCAAGCCAACGCAGAGTATTTTCACGTGATTCTGCAGGGTGAAAAACGAGGTTTCATTCTTTGAGCTATTGAACAAATGAATAAATATCGCTATGTTTGCCTGTGCTAGCTATCTCCAACGAATCAAGTAGAGGATTGCTCACTTGAACAATAAGCCCCTATTCTTCCGTCGCTTACTAATTTTGCCTGTCCAAAAGTCAGAATTCCCTCAGTTTACGCATTCCTCATCGTTATATCATTGTTTTTACTCACTGATTCCCTAAAGTTATTGGAATTGAAAGATTTGTGGTGTGGATAACTTTTCAGAAATGATTGTTTAACCCCTTGACTAAGCACTCGCCTGAGCCTATATTACGGCCCCAACAGCGACCACCAGATGTTGTGGTCAGTGTTAGACGATTCGTATAGATAAGGTATGTGTTCGAGGATGAAGAGGCTTGCGTGGATGGAATTCGGGGGACGGAGTGCAGGGAGAGTCGGAGACAGGGAACATTCGCGGCAAGGAGCGGCATGAAATTTACTCGACACTATACTCGTGAGGGACAGGATGCCTATGCAGACCTGCGCTTCACGCACTGGACGTCTAAGCTGACGTCACCGGAGGGCAAAGTCCTCTTTGAAGCTAAAGAAGTCCATGCTCCAGAGAGCTGGTCGCAGGTGGCCGTGGATGTGCTCGCCCAGAAATATCTGCGCAAGGCAGGCGTGCCGATGGCCTCCAGACCGGTCTGGGAGGAAGGCGTTCCCGAGTGGTTGCTCCGTCAGGAGCCGGACTGGTCCGTCCTCGACAAAATGCCCGAGGATTCCCGCTTTGGCGCCGAACGAGACTCTCGTCAGGTATTCCGCCGCTTAGCCGGCTGCTGGACCTATTGGGGCTGGAAAGCGGGTTACTTCGACGGCGATCACGATGCCCGCATTTTCTTCGATGAGCTTCAGTATATGCTGGCGGCTCAAATCTGTGCGCCCAATAGTCCCCAGTGGTTCAACACCGGGTTGTATTGGGCATATTCTATTGATGGACACGCGCAGGGGCACTACTTCGTCAATTCTCAGACGGGGGAGCTTGAGCGCTCTAAAAACGCTTACGAGCGTCCGCAGCCTCATGCCTGCTTCATTCAGTCCGTGGACGATGATTTGGTTAACGAGGGCGGGATCATGGACCTCTGGGTTCGCGAGGCGCGCCTCTTCAAGTATGGTTCAGGCACAGGCACCAACTTTTCGAAAGTTCGCGGAGAAGAGGAAGGCCTGTCCGGCGGCGGAGTTTCAAGCGGATTGATGAGCTTCCTGAAAATCGGAGACCGCGCAGCCGGCGCCATCAAGAGCGGTGGCACAACTCGCCGTGCGGCCAAAATGGTTTGCTTGGATGCCGACCATCCGGATATCGAAGAATTTGTCCAATGGAAAGTCGTCGAAGAGCAAAAGGTCGCGGCTCTCGTGGCAGGCTCCAAAATCAGTGAAGCGCGCCTGAACGAAATTCTCAAAGCCGCGCACGATCACTCCGTCCCGACCGACTCCCGTCTGAATCCGAAATTGAACGCCGGATTGCGCACCGCAATTCTGCGAGCCAGAAAAGATTTTATTCCCGATCCCTATATTCATCGCACGCTCCAGTTTGCCGCGCAAGGCTACACGGAGATGCGGATTGATACCTATGACACGGATTGGAACAACGCTGCCTATCAAACGGTCAGCGGTCAGAATTCCAATAACTCCGTGCGCTTGAACAATAAGTTCATGAAGGCTGTCGAGCGCGACGAAAAGTGGGAACTTAAAGCGCGCACGGACGGTCGCGTGCTCAAAACGTTACGCGCGCAGGACTTATGGAACGAAATCGCCGAAGCCGCTTGGGCCAGCGCCGATCCCGGTATTCAATACGATACCACGATCAACGAGTGGAACACCTGTCCTGTTGACGGCAAGATCGAAGCAAGCAACCCGTGCTCCGAATACATGTTCCTGGATGACACGGCATGTAATCTTGCCAGCTTGAACTTGATGAAGTTCCTGCAAGCGACTGAAGGCAGATTCGATATTGACGCCTACCGTCACGCCATTCGTATCTGGACGGTTGTGCTCGATGTTTCAGTCGAGATGGCGCAGTTTCCGTCACAAAATATCGCGCGTCGTTCGTTCGAGTATCGCACGTTGGGATTAGGCTACGCCAATCTCGGTACGCTCGCGATGGTCATGGGCATGGCTTACGATAGTCCCGAAGCCCGCGCGTGGAGTGCAGCCTTGACGGCAATTCTCACCGGTGAGTCCTATCGTACGTCCTCCGAGATGGCAGGCAGACTCGGCGCGTTTCCCGCTTACTCGCGCAATCACGAGCAAATGCTGAGGGTGATTCGCAATCATCGCCGCGCGGCCTACGGCGGAACGCTGGACGGATATGAAGGATTGTCCGTTCTGCCCGTGCCGCTCGATGTCGGGAATTGTCCCGATGAATTGGCCGACGCCGCTCGCGACGTGTGGGACGAAGCGCTGGCGCTCGGTGTCCAAAACGGATACCGTAACGCGCAAGCCACCGTGATCGCTCCGACCGGTACGATTGGTCTTGTCATGGATTGCGACACGACGGGCATCGAGCCCGACTACGCGCTGGTGAAGTACAAGAAACTCGCGGGCGGCGGATACTTCCGCATCATCAACGGCAGTGTGCCGTTGGCTCTCGAAAACTTGGGCTACGCCGAGGCGCAAATCCGCCAGATTACGCAATATGTGTCGGGCACGAGCAAGCTTGAAGGCGCGCCGCACGTCAATCGCGAAACTCTGCGCGCCAAAGGGCTTCCCGAAGATGCCTTGGACAAGATAGACGCTCAGCTCAAGGGTGCGTTCAGCCTCAATTTTGCGGTCGCGCCGTGGGTGATTGGGGCCGACGTTGTGCGCGACCGACTGAAAATCACAGACGGAGATTTGCGGGAAGCTGGTGGAGACTTGCTGACCGCGCTCGACTTCTCAAGGGAGCATATTCGTCAAGCGAACGACCACATTTGCGGACGTATGACGATTGAAGGCGCGCCTCATCTGAAGAGCGAACACCTGCCCGTTTTTGATTGCGCCAATAAGTGCGGCGCGTATGGCCAGCGCTACATTCAACCGCTGGCACATCTGAGAATGATGGCCGCCGCGCAGCCGTTTATCAGCGGCGCAATTTCCAAGACCATAAATCTGCCGCGCCACGCTTCAGTTGAGAATATCAAGGATGCCTACTATCAAAGCTGGCGCATGATGCTGAAAGCGGTCGCGCTCTATCGGGACGGTTCAAAACTCTCACAGCCGCTCAACTCAACTTCCGATGAGTTTGGTATCACAGATCTCGGCCTGGAAGAAGGAGCCACCGAAGCCGATTCCGTCAACGTCGCCCTCGAGAAAATCGTCTTTGCCACGCGCCGCCGCAGACTGCCGGATCGTCGCCGCGGCTATACTCAAAAGGCGCGCATCGGCGGACACAAAATTTATCTCCGCACCGGTGACTACGAAGACGGCTCGCTCGGAGAGATTTTCCTCGATATGCACAAGGAAGGCGCGTCCTTCCGCAGCCTGATGAACTGCTTTGCGATTGCCGTCAGCTTAGGACTTCAGCACGGCGTGCCGCTGGATGAATACGTGGACGCCTTTGTGTTCACGCGCTTCGATCCCAACGGTCCCGTCGGCGGCAATGATCATATCAAGTACGCCACCTCGGTCATTGACTACGTCTTCCGCGAATTGGCGATTTCCTATCTGGATCGCCATGATCTCGCGCACGTCGTAGACGCCCATAGCGAAACCTCGCGCAGTGACGCCATCAACGGCGGTAAGAATCTTGATGGAGAAGCCGCCGTTATTCCGATCGCCCACGACACTATAGAGGAGAAGGCCGACCGTGAAGAAGACACCCTCTCGCCGCAGGCGCCAGCAACTGCTTCTGCTGATGCAATTACAGAAGCTCGTCCGAAAACAAAAACACCCCAAACCGTGCACGCCGAAGCCGAGCACACCAACGGGCACATGAACGGAAACGTTAAAGCAAAGTTAGCCGAAATCGCGCGCATCCAAGGCTTCGAAGGCGACGCTTGCGCCGAATGCGGCAGCTTCACCATGGTCAGAAACGGTACTTGTTTGAAATGCGCAAGATGCGGAAGTACCAGCGGCTGTAGCTGATCCAAAGAGTTTGCGAACCACTGAATGAAGAACGGGCGACCAATTTGGTCGCCCGTTCTCAATCACACGAAAACGAAGCCTACTTCACACGCTTCAGATATCCGCGCGGATTAAACGTCATCATAAACTTTTCGCGCGATTCGTCAATCACAAAGTCAGAGGTTTCCTTCAGAAAGTCCTCAACCGCCTCCCACGGCCCGGGACCGAAGTCCGGATTCCACGGGTGGCCATTGACATTCGTATCCTCGACAATCACGTAGCTGCCAACGGGTACGAGCGGGGAGTAGGCGCGCAGCTCATTCAGCACATGTTCGCGCGAATGATCGGAATCCAGAATAACCAGCACGGTGTCCGAAGGTTGAATTGATGACCTGACCTTGCTAACGATTTGAGGCGAAGTAGAAGACCCTTGCAGATACGTGATGCGCGGGTGCGTCGGCTTTCCGTCCGAAGGATCAATGTCAATTGTGACAACGCGCCCCTTGTTCATCATGTCGCACAGCGTTGCCAAAAACAGTGCGCTTCCGCCCAAGCAAGTCCCGCACTCAATAATCACATCGGGCTTAAGCTCCCACATCATCTCCTGATACACCCACGCGTCAAGCGGACACTTGAAGACGCGCACGCCCATCCAATTTGTGTCCATCCACGTTGAGTCTTTGCGCATTCGATAAAGATTATGAAAATCGTCAATGATGCGCTGATCTTCATTGGGGTAACAGCACGATTTTGGCGTGGTGAGATCGGGAGCCTTCAGAGTATTCACGGCATAACCTTCAAGTTGAACAATTCTTCAAGACGGAGTCTAAGTCGCTAAACGCAAAAGCAACACCTGTGCCACAGCGTACGCGCCTGTAAGTAACCTCTACAACCGCACTTCCGACACCGTACGCAGGCAATTTCAGCCGATACAAAGTAAACGGGCGACCATTTTGGTCACCCGCTCTCTTCACCCGTCAAACGAAGAGCCTAACTCTTCACCACAACCGGCTCATCAAACACATCGCTGCCCTCACCAGCCAGATGGCGACTCTTCGCTCCCACAAGATCATGTAAATCTTCCAAGATGAGATACATCGCCGGAAGCACGACTAACGTAATCAGAAATCCGCTGAACAACACGCCGAATCCCAAACTGATCGCCATTGGCACCAGAAACTGTGCTTGCACGGACTTCTCCAAGATCAACGGCACAAGTCCAAAAAACGTGGTCAATGACGTCAACATAATCGCGCGAAAGCGCCGCACACCCGATTGCATGATTGCGTCCCGTATCGGCAGACCATCGTCCCGCGCGCGATTGATAAAGTCAATCATCACGATACCTCCGTTCACGACGACACCCGTCAGCGCCACGAAGCCGAACATGGACATCAAGCTCAGATTAAACCCAAACAGAATATGCCCGAAAATCGCGCCGACAAATCCGAATGGAATGACACTCATGATTACCAGAGGTTGCGTAAAACTGCGTAACGGAATCGCGATCAATCCGAAGATGAGAAACAACGCGAACACAAACCCGAAAGCCAGACTCCGCATGGACTCCTGACGATCCTGCGACTGCCCCGCGTAAGTAAACTGCAGTCCCGGATAGTCGGACTTTAGCTCTTTCAACATCCCGCTTTCAAGCGCCGCAGTAATTTCACTTGCGTTTGCCGTCGCCGGATCAACCGACGCGTTGACGACAACGACTCGCTTTTGATCTGTACGAGATACGCCGCTGTAACCGACAGCGTCAACCACGCTCGCCGCTGAATGAAACGGAATTTCTCCTCCGTCGCGTGTGCGTATCATCATATTGTCCACACTCGCAAGCGAGCGCCGCTCGTCTTCAGGATAACGAACCATTACTTTCACTTCATCACGCCCTCGCTGCAAGCGCAGCGCTTCCGCTCCAAAAAATGCCGCGCGCACCTGCGACGCCAACTCGGTCTCACTTATGCCTAAAGAACGCGCATCGGGTTTTAGTTTAAGTTGCAACTCACGCTTGCCTTCAAGGTGACTGTCAGAAATGTCGTATACACCGTCGTACGTCCCCAACTGCCCCTTCAACCTGTCCGCCGCAGCCAGCAACTCACCGAAATTTTCGTGCGATAGCTCAATTCCAATATCCGCGCCCTGCGCAATCAGACTCGCACTGAATTGAATCTGTTCCACACCCGCGATTTCACCGACTTCCTTGCGCCAAATGTTCACGATATCGGGTGTGCGCATACTGCGAATCTCAGGATCAATCAGCTGCATCCGAAGCTGACCCAAATTAGCGCCGATAACTTCGCGCACACCCTGCGACCCGCCTTCAAAAACTTGAAATCCACTTGCAATGAATAAGTGCTTAAGATTGCTGTTACCCTCTTCCTGATTCTCGTCTGACTTCTCAATGGCGCGCAGACCGGCCTGGCGCACCTGCTCCGTCACGTCACGCGTCTGTTCGATCGGTGTACCCGGCGGCATCGTCACTTGCACGTTAACAATGTCCGCGTCAATCGAAGGCAGGAATTCAAACTTGATGTACCCACCGGCGATGACCCCCACAGTCAAGAAAAGTAGCGCCGTTGCAGCCGCAAAAGTCACATAGCGATGTTTCGTCGCCGCCGCCAGCGACGGCACATAAACTTTGTCAATGAATGTCTGGAGCCATTCGTCAAAGCGATGTCGAACCCTCTCAATCTTCGTCCAAAACTCAGCTTTACTCTGACTAAGCTTGCCCGAAAGTTGCGACGGAATGACAAGAAATCCTTCCACGAGCGAAATGATCAGCACGGAGATCACAATCGCCGGAATCACGAACATAAACTTGCCCATTGCGCCCGTGACAAACAACAGGGGAGTAAAGGCTGCCACTGTTGTGAGCACGGAGAACGTGACAGGCCCGGCGACTTCTGTCGCACCGTCCACGGCGGCCTGATAGTAAGACTTACCCATCATACGATGCTGAAAAATATTCTCACCGACGACAATAGCGTTGTCAACGACCATTCCGAGCACAAGAATGAACGCAAACAGCGAGAGCATGTTTATTGACACGTCCCACACCGGCATAAACATCAGCGCGCCCAAAAATGACGCGGGAATTCCCATTGACACCCAGAAAGCGAGCCGCAACTCAAGAAACATGGCCAAAATCAGCACGACCAGAATCAAACCCATGATACCGTTTCGTTGCAATAAATCCATGCGCTGCTTAAAAATTACAGACCAGTCAAGCCACACGTCAAGATGCACGGACGGTGGAAGTTGCGCGCGATAGCTGTCCATGAACTCACGAACCGCGCCCGCGACGACAGTCGGCTTTTGCTTGCCGACGCGAAACACTTTGATCATCGCGGCAGGCTTGCCGTCAAAGAACGCTTGCTGATCCGTTTCTTCAAAGTTGTCCCGAATCGTTGCAATCTGATCCAACGTAATCTCGCTGCCGTCCGCGCGCGTCAACACAACAATTCTACTGAATTCGCTGCCGGTGTACTTCTTTTCCCGTGTGCGAATCAGCACTTCGCCGCCCTGTGTCTTGACCGTGCCACCCGGCAAATCGAGCGACGCCCGCCGGATTAACGTTGCGATGTCCGGCAACGTCAAGTTGTAAGAACGCAGCGTCGCCTCAGATACTTCCACGGAAATTTCATACGGTCTGACTGCGGCCAGTTCAACTTGTGAGATGTCCGGTTGAGACAAAAGCTCATCACGAATCCGCTCGGCATGTTGCCTTAGGGCAAGCTCAGAAGCGTCGCCGTAAATCATTAACGAGATGGCTTCCTGCCGATTTGTCAGTTTACTGACAACCGGCTCTTCGGCCTGTTCGGGAAAAGTGGTGATGCGATCCACTTCAGATTTAATGTCGTTCAAAGCGACGTCAATGTTTGCGCCTTCGATCAACTCAACCGTAACAGTGCCGCGTCCTTCTGTGGCCGATCCACGGACTTTCTTGACATTGTCAATACCCGAGACAGCCTGTTCAATCGGTCGCACGATGCCGTCTTCAACTTCCAACGGCCCCGCCCCAGGAAATGTCACGGCGATCTGAATTTGATCAAGTTGAATTTCCGGAAAAACTTCCTGCTTGATTTGCGGGGCAATCAGAAAGCCGCCTACGATAAACAAGAGCAATAGCATATTGGCAGCGACATGATTGCCCGCCATCCATTTAATCCATCCGTTCATCCGCGCGAACCTCCCTCAGCGATACGCAACTTCAATCCGTCCGCCGCTCCGGAGATCGGAGTCAACACGACTCTTTCTCCAACGTTTAGTCCGTCGGTAATGTAAACCTCTTCTCTTGTTCTGAGTGCAATGGTTACCGGGCGAAGCTCCAGCGTGTTGTCGGCGGTCACAATCCAGATAATATCTCCGCTGTGAATCGCGGTGCGAGGAACAGCGACCGCGTTTTCAATTTCTCTACCGGAAATCTCCACGTTAACAAAACTTCCTACCGCGAGTGCCGGTCCGCCGTCTTCACGCTTGGTATAAGGATCATTGACTTCAATCACGACACGCGATAGTCTTCCGATGCTATCCAGCGCACCGACCCATCGCACGACTTTGCCTTGCCACGAATACTCATCGCCTGCCACGCTTAACTTCACGATGGCAGTAGATCCGGGAATTTCCAACCACATCTGTTCGTCCACAGGCAGCCCGACTTCAATCTCCGCGACGCCCGTGGAATAGAGCATGCCCACTGGCACACCGGGAGCTACCATTTGCCCGATGTTCACCGATTCACGGCGCACACGCCCGTTGAACGGCGCGCGCACTTTGCTACGATCTAATGCGAGTTCTGCTTGCCGGAACGCGGCCAGTGCGGAAGCAAGATTCGCTTCCGCCTGCTTCAACTGCGGCTCACGCAGTACGAGTGAAGCAGGCGCATCGGATAAATTCGTGTTCGTCTCGCTCATGCGGCCCCATTCGCGTTTGGCGACATCAGCTTGAGCCTGTTCAACCGAGAGTTGGTACTCCGCTTGAGCCACGCGAGCCTTAGCTTGCTCCACGGCCAATTCAAAATCAATAGCTTCAACTCGAAAGAGCACGTCACCCGTCCGAAACGATCCACCCGAAGCGAACTCTTCGCTCACCCACTCAACTTTTCCGCCGACTTGCGGCGCGAACGCGACTTCATTCTTCGCGCGAACAGTACCTGCACCAGTAATAGTCGCTCTGTGAGTCGAAGGGGAAACCTTGAGCGTTTCCACCAGCACTCCGGCGAACTCAGGCACGTTCGATTCAGGTTTCTTGCGGCTCGCAATGAGAGCAAGCATCAATATGAAGCCGCCGAGAATGATCAGTGCGGGAACAAGAGTCCGGCTCTTCCGTTTTGCGGTCTGTGCAGCCATAACTTAGCGAACCTCCGTATGAAGTTTTGGAGACGGCTCTCGTGATCGCAGAACTTGGTCAGTCCACGATCCTCCCAGTGCCGTAGCCAGATCGATTCGATTGTTCAAAAGCTCGCGACGCGCCGAAATCAACGCACTCTGAGCTTGGAAATATGAGTTTTGTGTAATCAACACTTGCAGATAGCTGATGATACCTTGCCGATACTGGTCATCGGCCACACGGAACGAGTTCCCGGCGGCTTCCGATTGCCTTTCAAGCTGCAAGATTCTTTCACGCAATTTCTCACCGCGCACCAGAGCGTCTTCCACTTCTCGAAAGGCGTTCAAGACGACTTGCTTGTATACAGCAGCCGATTCACGGAATGCCGCTTCGCTTCGCTGCGCTTCACCGGCCAGTCGTCCGCCCTGAAAAATCGGCGCAGTCAATCCGGCCACCAAGTTCCACAACATCTCATCAGGGTCGAGTGCGTTCTCAAGTTTTTTGTTCACATTCCCGAATGTTCCCGTTAAACTAAAACTCGGAAGCAGTGCGGCGTTTGCCGAAGCCCAGCGCGCGTCACTGGCAAATAGTCTGGCTCGCGCCGCGCGAATATCAGGACGACGATTCAACAAATCCGAGGGAACGCCTTCCGATTTACTTAAAAATTGTGGAGGCAGCGATGTCGCCACGCCATCGATGTCAGTCTCAGGATAACGGCCCATCAGCACGGACAGCAGGTGTTCGGTCGTCGCCAGCGCCGCGTCAATCGTCGCCTTCTGCGCGCGCGTTTGCGCCAAATTTGCTTCCGACTGATATACATCCAACGAGGTCACGACACCTAGCACATAACGGTTAGACACAAGATCATGCGCGCTTTGGTTGGAGACAAGCGTCTGCTCCAGCAGTCGTTGCTGTTCCTTCAAATCCACGATCTGAAAATATGTTCGCGCAACTTGCGAGGTCAACGTCAACAACGCCGTCCGTACGTCATTCTCCGAAGCCAGCAAGTCTCCATAAGCAGCCCTCCGCCGAGCCGATAGTTTTCCCCATAAGTCAATTTCGTATTGCGCGCTGACGCTGACGTCGTAGTAATCCAAATTGATTTTGCCGATGCCACCGAACGCGCGCTCACCGTCTTGATACGATCCGTTTGCAACAACCGTTGGAAAAAGCGACGAATGAGTGGAACGACTGAGCGCCCGAAACTGCTGCAGGCGCGCAAGCGCGGCCTCAAGACTTGGACTGTTATCAATCGCCTCCGTAAGCAACGAGTTTAACGCGTTGTCACCGAAGTCCGTCCACCAAGCTTCGTCACGAAACTCAGTCTGCTCTACGGAATGATAAAACGATTCAGGTGAACTAATCTGCGGAGTCTGATGTCGCTGAAAATAGCCGCAGCCTCCCAGCAGAAGCCCCGCACCCAGTAGCGCCAATATTTTTTTATTCATGTCCCGCCTTTTCATCGGATTGATCAGTATCTTCTGCTGCTGGACACGATGTATGCTCGTCGCTTGAATAAGCACTCACGATATCCTGCATTAAATCAATGGCCAGAGCGACTCGATCTTTGCCGAAGCGCTCTTGAATCTCTTTGGAAATCTCCTGCGTCATCATTTGCAGATTAGCAGCCGTTTCCTTGCCCGCTTCGGTCATCAGAAGAATTTTAACTCGCCGATCTTCGGGATGTCCCGTGCGTTCCACAAGCCCCATCTCTTCCAACTTGTCTATATGTCGAAGAATGGCCGGATGCGAATGCTCAAGATTGCGCGCAAGTTCCGCCAACGTGTTATGCCCTAGACTGAGTTTCAGCAGGATGATTCCATCTGCCCAGGTGACACCAAACGCTTCGGCACGTTTGTCAAAGATAGACCTAAATAGAAACGTCGTCCGGTTAAGCCAGTATGGCAGAATTTCGTTCGGATTGAACTTCAACTATGTCCTCGTGAATATAAATCACATGATTAATGTAACGTGTTACAATGTACAAATGTAGTTTGTTTCCCGCAAGTCCCCGGAAAGAAATGTAAATATCTGTGTTAACAAGACATAATCAATTCACATTTATCTTTGCGGGACGTATCGTCCTCTCCAACTTCAGTCGGAATTCTCAATAGAAATCTTGCTTTTAGCGCGTGATTTTTGTTCATTTAAGGTCTATGAGAATTCTCGACTTAGCTCACTTCTCGGGCCGAAACGCCCGGTCCGCCGTAATCACCCTCCTTTTGGCTCTCCTCATGGTTTGGGGATGCGCCGCGACCACCTCGCGCACCGGAGAAGCACCTGAACCGGTTGCCCCGGTGGATACGAGTTTCGTCCGCGCAGTGGCCGCGACCTATGACAGCGGGATCGTTGTCTGCGCACATCCACTGGCGGCAGCGGCTGGAAAGAAAGTCCTTGCCTCAGGCGGCAACGCGATGGATGCGGCGCTCGCTGCACTCGCGACATTAAACGTTGTCGAACCTCACGCGAGTGGTTTAGGTGGAGGAGGATTCGCGCTCTACTATGATGCCGCTGCTGATTCAGTATATATGCTGGACTACCGCGAGCGCGCACCCGCTCGCTTGAAACGCGATATCTTCTTTCAACCAGACGATACACTAAAACTCGTTCAGCGAACAGGCGGAACCTCCGTACTCGTGCCCGGCGCGGCGGCAGGCTGGCAACAGCTCCACCGACGCTACGGCACTCGCACAATGCCCGAGCTCTTCGCGGATGCAATCGCTATTGCCGACACGGGCTATACCATCACTGAAAAGGCAGCTGCGATTATCTTTGATCACGTTGAAGACTTGACCAAAGACTCATTGCTTTCAATAACCTTTCTGGAAGATGGCCTGCCACCTGCCGAGGGATTCAGGGTTAAACAGCCTCGTCTGTCGAAGACATTGAGATTTCTCTCCAACACCCGGCTCGAAAACTTCTATTTCCCTCCATACTCGACGGATGTTTCAAACGCGATTCGCGCGCACGGCGGGCAGGTAACGGAATCCGACTTAAACAATTATCGCGCCGTCGAGCGCAAACCTCTGCGGGTAAAATATCGTGACTACAATATCATCACAACGTCGCCTCCCGCAGGTGGCGGATTGATTATGTTGGAAGCATTGAAACTACTGGAAGCCTTCGATGTTCAAAGTATGGGACTGCTCTCTCCTGAGTACATTCACACAGTCGCCACGGCAATCCGGCAAGCTCGCACTGACGCCGCCGATTGGCTTGGCGACCCGGACTTTGCTCGCATCCCCGTGGACGTAATGCTCTCAGCCAGCTACCTGTCGCAAGCGCGCGATTCACTGTCGCAAGACACCGTGCCGCAACGACTGACGGCGCTCGACTCAATTCGCGCCTTCGGTCCGGGTAACACCACTCACCTGGCCGTCGCAGATAAGCATGGCAATCTGGTATCCATTACGCAATCTATCAACTATTTCTTCGGCGCGGGAGTCATCGTTCCGGAACTAGGACTGCTCCTTAACAATCACCTCGCAGATTTCCGCAGCGATACCACAGGAGCCAACCCGTTCGCGCCGCTTCGTCGCCCCGTGTCCAGTATGGCCCCGACTATTATTCTGAAGGATGGAAAGCCCGTTTTAGTAATTGGGACTCCCGGCGGCGCACGCATCCCTGCCGCGATGGTGGAAGTTATCCTTGCCGTGCTCGAGTTCGGCGTGCCGCTGAATGAAGCGCTCGACCTGCCGCGTTTCTTTCCCGCCGGAACCTATCTCGTGTATGAAACTCGCTTAGCGCAAGAGACCATTGATGCGTTGGCCGCAAAAGGGTGGAGGCCTTATCCCAATGATCCGCTCAGTAATTATTTTGGCGGTGTGCAGGCCATTCATTTCCCCAAGCGCGGTCCGCGCCTGTTAGGCAGTTCAGATCCCAGACGTGACGGAGCAGCCGACGGCTATTGATCCTCGCATGAAAACACGTCGCGCGACTCTTGTAATCTTCTCGCTCTTGCTTTGTGTCATCTGCGACTCCGCGATCGCCGCCAAACGGCACGGCGACTATGATCTCATGCTCGCCGCCGCGCAAAAGATGCAGCTTGCCGAGCGAAAAATCTATTTGACCAAACTGAGTCTCGGTTTGCTGAACGAAAAGAGCGACGTCAATCGGACAGGCTTGGTCGGTGAAGAATATACTCCGCTAACCACCACGCCCGGTTATATGTTGGCGAAGCGCTCCGCCACGAATCCTGATTTCGCAGCGTATCTGGTTCGATTACTGCGCGAGCATGGATTGTCCGATAAGGACACAGTGCTGGTAACGATGACGGGATCCTTGCCTGGCCTGAATCTCGCTTTACTTTGCGCACTCGAACAGTTAAACATTCCCGCGCTCAGAATTGCGAGTTTAGGAGCCTCAAGTTTTGGCGCGAACCAGCTTGAGATGACGTGGATTGACATGGAAGACATTCTCGTGCGCGAAGGAGTGCTGAAGCGTCGTAGCGATTTCGTCACTCTCGGTGGCACAGGCGATATCGGCGGTGGACTAACCTCCGAAACGATTACAGCTTTGCGCCGAAAGTGTGCGCGGCTGGGTTATCCACTGCTCGAATCCGGCAACAAGCGCGATCAATACGAAGAGCGGCTGACTCTCTTCGGCGATCCAAAAAGTTATACGCTCTTGATCAACGCGGGCGGCAATCATTTGATGTTGGGCACAGGCCCAGAAGGACGCGAACTGCCCGGCGGATTCATTCAACCGAACAGCGCGGATTGGCAGCGCACCGTCTCGAGCACCTCCGGCGGATTGGTCTTTGACTTTCTCTTCTCGGGTGTTCCGGTTTTGAATCTACTGCACGTCGAAAACATCGCTGAGCAAGCAGGTATTCCCGTTGATCCTTCGCCGTTGCCGCGACTCGGAACGTCCCCCGTGTATTTTGTGGAAACTCCGTGAGCGAAGGCTTCATTCTGTTGCTCATGGTCGGGGTGTTGTGTGCAGGCATCTTTGTTGTGCGCATCCCCACTGGCGTTTCTCTGGTCCTTTCAGCAATCGCCGGAAGTCTCGCGTCAGGAAACGGAATCGGCCTTCGCTATGTGATTGAGGGCACGATGCTCTATCTCGATCCGTTGCTGATTGTGGTGACGTCGCTCTTTTTCATGGCCGTTTTCGAGCGCTCAGGAGCTTTGAGCACTCTAAATGTTTGGACAGTCCGCGCCTTCGGAAACAGACCGTTCCTGCTTATCTCGATGTTGATGCTGTTCGTGATGTTCCCCGGTATGTTCACGGGCTTGACGGCCCCCTGCGTCTTGACGACAGGAGCTATGGTGGCGCCTTTGATTCTTGCCGCAGGCGCACCCCCCGCAGTCGCCGGAGCATTTATCGCAACCGGAGCGTTCTTCGGAATGGTCGCTCCGCCCGTAAATATCTGCGCGATGTTAATCGGCGCGGGCGTGGACATGCCTTATATCGGCTTTGATTTTCCACTCCTGCTCGCCACGATTCCACTTGCGATGTTCTCAGCGTTTCTACTGGTCGGAAAATACTTCAGGAACTTCGACGCGCGCAACGCGACTTCGCATCTCCCCGCGTCCCGCTACGAGCAGCATGGCGCAAAACTGTATTTGCCGCTTCTTGTGCTAACGACTCTGATGCTCGGGGAGAAATTCGCGCCCGGAGTTATTCCGTACTTCGGCATTCCACTGATCTTCATCATCAGTGCCATCATCGCTTCCTTCACGGGCGATAAAGTTTCGTTGCAAGAGTCGGCAACGTGGTCGGTTTCTCAATCGATGTCAATTCTTGCCTTGCTTGCGGGCATAGGCGCGTTTATCGAAATCCTGACTCTGACCGGCGCACGTGGCTGGATCGTCATCAATTTACTCTCGCTTCCGGATTGGCAATTGTATGCCGGCATGGCTCTGCTGGTGCCGCTCTTTGGTGGCGTCTCAGCCTATGGCGCAAGTGTCGTTTTAGGCGTGCCTATCCTCCTATCCTTGCTGGATCGCAGTAACATAATGGTCGCCGCAGCATTGTCGATGCTCGCGTCGGTCGGGGATTTCATGCCGCCGACCCGCCTTGCGATTTTACTCGCGGGCTCCGTCGTCGGAGAATCGAGGATTTCGCTGATTCTCAGATATTGCACGTGGCCTATCATTCTCTCAACCATTCTCAGTCTGCTGATGATCTACTTCGCCAACGACCTCGCCAAATACATCGTGCTGTTGTAACATGCTTTTCTTATCCTACTGGATGTTAGCGGCCTTGGTGCTCGTGTTGACAGCAAACGAACTGTTCACAACTAAAGATTGGCGCAAGCAACTCTCAGCCGCGATCGTGCTGGTTCCCCTCATCATGAGAATTTTCTTATTCAAATGAGCCGCATGATAAGACCGGGAATTCTGCTCATACTCACACTGGCTGTTTGCCTTTGGACAGGAAGTAATTTCAGGGAGTCTCAAATAGATGAGCCACTCTATCCGTCCCCTGCGCTGACAGGTACGTTTCCGCTCTCAAAATACTCGGCGCAAATCAAAGGCACTCGCGGTGACACGGAGATATTTGAGTACAAGAGCGAAAATGCGGGCGGCACGGTGCTGATTCTCGGTGGCGCGCATTGTGACGAACCCGCAAGCTACGTTGCCGCTTATCTCGTGATTGAGAATTTGCAAATAGACAGAGGCCGAGTGCTCGTGCTGCCGCGCGCTAACCGGTCCGCACTGACACACACAATTCCCGGCGAAGCGCATCCACAATACTTTGACGTGCAAACAAGAAACGGTTCGCGCCGCTTTCGCATGGGCAGCCGTTACACGAATCCGCTCGACCAATGGCCCGATCCTGAAGTTTTTGTGCATCATCCCTCGGGTCAGGAACTTTCGGGCGCGGATAGCCGTAACCTAAATCGGTGCTACCCGGGCCGTACCGACGGACGCTTCACGGAGAGCGTCGCGTATGCGATCACAGAAATGGTGAAGCAGGAGCAAGTGGATCTTATTATAGATTTGCACGAAGCCTCACTCGAGTATCCGGTCATCAACGCTATTATCGCGCACGAGCGCGCCATGGATTGTGCCGCGATTGCCGTGCTCGATTTGCAGCTGGATGGACTTGATTTTGCGCTCGAACCGTCGCCGACAAATTTTCACGGACTGTCACACCGCGAGTTCGGCGATCACACAAACGCTCAATCAACGCTGATGGAGTCCGCCAATGTCATTCAAGGCAGACTACGCGGCAAGACTACCTCGGATGTCATCTTGTCAGGCATTGACCCAATGTATGTCCGGGCCGCCCAAATCAACATGACACGCGTGCCCTATGATGAACACGGTATTCCACTCGAAGTCCGCGTGGGCCGCCACGTTACCGGAGCGCAAAAACTCATCGACGCATTTTCTAGCCTTAACGAAGAAAAGGCTGTCACAATTAACGGCCTTCCCACATACGACGAACTTCAAATCGCTGGAGTCGGCGCATACTTATCCGCTGACTCGGCAACATCCAAATAGAGAGGTCACCCAATGACACTCTGGACACTCTTTCTGACCGTCGCGCTTGCGTCAATAGTGTACGCCGTCGACTTTGCGTCACCCGTCCTGTTGACATCAGGCGGTCAAAGCGCCGACCCGCAAATGGTCAAGACACTCTTGACCCGCGAAAGCATTGCTTTTGAATTCAAACCGCTCGCGACAGCCGACGATCTCACCGGCAAAGGCGCGGTCATCATCGTGTTAGGTGGCTCAAGTAAAGGACTTGGCGCGGCGAAAGTCAGCGCCGAAGAGGAGTCTGCCCGTATCACAGGCTTGCTGACGACAGCGAAATCCAAAGGAATCCCCGTGCTCGCGATGCACATCGGCGGTAAGAATCGCCGAGGCGCGCTTTCCGATGAGTTCAACAAACTCGGCGCAGAACATGCCGACGAGCTGATTATTGTCGCAGGTGGCGATGAAGACGGTTTCTTCAAAAAGATTTCCGAAGCAAGCAAATCCGAACTTTACGAAGCTGCCAAGATCGCGGATCTCGGCGCCATGTTGCGTGAAAGATTCCCTGCTCCGGCCGAGCCTGCTCAAGAGTGAGCGCGCGATTCATTCTCATTCTCTTTTTATGCGGCGTAGCGGTTGCGCAGCAGCCCTCGGTTAACTACTGTCTCGACTTGGACGGCAAGACCGCCGGCGGAGTCATCGAGCAAATAGCCGGATTGAAATCTCTCGACGGAGCGACTCGCTACACCTTTGAGGCCTGGGTCAGGCCGCGCACGCAAGGCGGCGGTGGTCGCGGGCGAATTCTCGATCAAGTGACGTCGAGCCTCACGTTCTATCTCTCCGATGAGGGCCGTATCGGTTTCAGGCCAAATCGAGAAGTCGGTTGGCAACTTTCCAATCCCAATTCAATCCAGTTTTGGAAATGGCAGCACGTCGCCGTTACGTCTGACGGTTCACTTCTCCGCTTTTTCGTAGACGGCAAACTCCTGACGGCCATCCCGAGCAACACGACGCTCAACATCACTCGCAAGGCTGTGCACATCGGCAACGGAGTAGGTGAAGACAATACTCAGCGCGGATTTGATGGATGGCTCGACGAAATCAGAGTAAGCAATGTTTGCCGCTGGACGGCGGACTTCACACCGCCGGGCCGAAGTACGTTCATTTCGCCCGATGCTTCAACAATTCTCTACCTCCCATTTGACGAAGGCCCGGCGTATAATGTCGCGTTGGATTACACCACCTACAACGCCGAAATGAAAATCGAAAAACCTTTACTGAGAGTCAGAACGCCGAAATAGACGAATAGATTAGAACAGAAAAGCCCGATGCATGACGCACCGGGCTTTTCTGTTTCAAGACTAAACTATGACTACTTCAGGAGCAGCATCTTGCGGGTCATCACTTGAGTGCCCATCTGCAAGCGATAGAAGTAAACTCCCGTCGCGGCAGCAGTGCCGTTCCAATCAACACGATGCGAACCCGCGCTCACGTTGCCGCTAATCAGTGTTGCAACTTTTTGCCCGTTCAAATTGAAGACGGACAGATCCACGACACCTTCAGCCGGAACTGAGAACTCAATTGCCGTGTTCGGGTTAAACGGATTCGGATAATTCTGCAGGAGCGAAAACTCGCGCACAAGACTGGGATAGTCATCCGCGCTAACCATAATATCGAACAAAGTATCCGTCAGCACACATCCACCAAGGCTCTGCGAATCGGAAGAGTCACGCATGACAATGTAACAACTCGGGTTCGGAGTTTCACTGGGTAGTGTGCAAGGAATTTCAAGAATTCCTACAGAGTCCGCCGACGTGACGCCGCAAAGATGTTGAACAAATTCTCCGCCGCAATAAAGGTCGAAGTTCAGGAATGCATTGCATGCCTGACCTGCGCCCGGCCTGACCAGCCGTAAGAGAATGTCACTGCCGCCCAAGTAATCAATCGGATCAACAGGATCAAAATGGCGCAAATAAGTGCGGCCGACGCCCGCAACACGATCCGCTGCTTGGGAACCATTAACTGCGCGAACGCCTACCTGAACTTCGCCGTCTCTGCAAACCGGAAGCAACGCACTTCGAATCGTGTCGCTCGTCTGCGTTTGAAAAATCCACTCACTGGTTTCTTCATCAAAAATGGTCAATCTGAATCCAGAAACATTCTCCCCACTATGTTGCCAACTCACGTTAACATCAAGGCAAAATTGATCATCGGAAACCGTAACATTTGTGACCGGATCCGGCACCTCACCTATGGGGCAGGGAGTGTCAATGCAAGAAAAATCTCCGTCTTCCAAGACGACGTCTTGCAGACCGATCATCAGGCGAAACGTGTCAGACACCCAGCAACAGGTCGCACCTGGTGCCTTTACGTAATAGAGCCAGGGATCTGTAGAATGTGGAACCAGGATGCTAAGGCCGGGATCACCTGCGAAATTGCCTGCAATGCCACAAACTTCAGCGCCATTGAATGTCCAACAGTTCTGCGAAGCTTGACCCTCATCGGTGCCAATCGGAACAAGCTGATCGCTTGCGTCAGGGCCGTTTGCATTGCGATCCCAAAAGACGCACCACGAATTCTCGCCGTCAGCGAAAGGTACTCTGGTTCCAGCGTCACAACCACACCCAAGCGTGTTTTCATAACCACAGTAGGAAATGATGGCTGTGATTCCTTGCGCATTCACACTATTGGTGACGATACAAAGCACAAACACGAGCATAGAAAACTTAAGGAGCTTCATCGGGACAATGCCTCCGTTGATTATTATTTGAACTTGAATTCTGTGAGAACGCAGAGGTATGCCTCTCAATTTTTTCTGACTGCGACAGGCTTATGCCTCTGCCTAATACCGCACGGGATCACTAAGTTATTATTAATTATAACACTAATGACCTGCCTGCTTTATCTTCAGCGAGTAACACACTGAAGTCATATGATATAAATTTCTACTCATAGTTTCATACCGCACAGGAAAAAAAATAGGCCCGACTTTCATCGGGCCTAACCGGCGAATCCAAAGTAGTTTAAGGCGTCGCAGACGACACGACAACGTAGAACTTTACGGCATCCGCGCTAACCGCACCCACGTCCGTAAACGTAGTATCAGAGGTCGAACCCTCGAGGAAGCTGAATGGCCCGCCCGTCGTGGTTGCAGAATAAACCCTGTAGAAGGGCGCGCCAGAGTCCGACCAGTAGAGCTGAACATCGTTGCCGTTGGGATAGATGACCAATTCTTCAGGTGCAGGTACCGAAACGCCAAGCAAACGAATCATACGCTGACCTCCCTGCGCGTTCGGCACAAGGTCAAGCTCACTGTACCAGACCGAGTCGCAGCCGTCGTAAAAGAAGCTGTTTGTGCTCGCCGTGTGGTCATCACGGCCAAACGCCTCGTGCTTGCCTACATCCGGATTGTCAACGGCAACGTAAAACGGTTCACCCATAATCAGCGGATCACCGAACCCATCCAATGTCGTCACGGTGGCCCACGCAACTTGGCCACCCGGCAATCCACCGATGACGTTGCCGATCGAGCCGCTTACCTCGCTGAAAACCTCCGTGCCCGGCAACCCCGCACTCCCGTCTGCCAATAAAACTCGGCCCTGAATCGGAGAATGCGCGCTGTCCGGATGGAATTTCGCGATGGCTACTTGAAATCCGCACAGCAAGAACGGATATGCGGGCGGCGTGTACTTCACGGCCCACGAGAACTCGTTTTCGTTCGCCCAGTTGTAGCCTTCCGCTGTGCCGTCGTCAAACACGATTGCGGCAGGACAATCTTCGACGTCGAAGCTAATCGTGTCCGTATACACCGTGTTCGTGCCGTCCGCCGCGCGCAGAAAGTAATCATACGCGCCCTCAGTCGTGACAAAGGATGCCGCGTACTCGCTCGGATTGCCCGTCATTGGCATGTTAAGTGATGAAAACGCGCCCCCACCGCTTACCCGATAGAACAGCGTCGTGGTGATCGGGCCG
>CAZHAK010000003.1:0-126983 GCA_964530625.1 uncultured Alphaproteobacteria bacterium
GTGACGCAGAGTACAGGTTATTCGCGCGGCCTGAGGAGGCGCGGCTCTTGAGGAGTCGCCGCCGCAGGCAAATCATCGCAGGGTTCGGTGTTGTATTCGCAATAGGCCACGACTTCGTAGATCCAGATTTCTGTTACGCCGTTATTCAGAACAACTCCTTCGTGCAGATAGAACGTGTTGTTGGTCGACGCGACGTAGTTTGCGGGCTGGACGACAATGCCGCCGTTGTTGCTGCTCGTGCGATAGATGCGATATTCCGTCGCACCCGGAACGGCAGACCAGTAGAGCGCGACATTTTCAAGTGAATCACTGACTCCCATTGAGTCCGGATAGTGAATGACGAGACTGTCGGGAGCCGGACAGATTTCAGGTTCACAGGGCGAACAGGCGGCCGACAAAATGTAGTCCCAGCAGTTGACCGGTTCGAGTCCGGTGGGGCTGAATTCTACAAGATACGTACCCGATGTCAAACACAGGGAAACACATTGCAACCCTTGGCAACCGGCAATATAGCGGCAATCTATCAAGTCGCTGCCGGGGCAGGGATCAAGTCCCGGGCCGCGCTGATAGATGCTTAGGTAGCCGTTAAACTCGCTGTTGACACAGAGCCTGACCTGACTCGGCGCCACGACCAGCAGTCTGTACCAATCCTGATCGGTGTAACTGGGATCGGAGTAGGCTGTACCGCAATAGGTTTGATTACATAAAAGCCGCAGGAAGTCGCGCGGATTCGAATCACAGCCGCCATTGGTCGTGTCCACGAAGGATGGACAGGGTTCGTTTTCGAGCAGCGCGTTCTCCGGACATACGAGTGTGCAAGGCGGACCGCAATCACACGGCTCGCAAGCAATCGAAAGAATGTAGGGACCGTTGGTTGCCGGATCGAGCGAATCACTCGACACTCTGACGGCATAGAGTTGACCGGGCTCCAAACAGGGAGTTGTTAACGACGCGTCTTCGCCGATGCCGCTGTTCAAGTCCTGCCACAGCAGTGTCGCGCAGTCAATCGTCCAGATTTGTATCATCGGATTCAGACCGCGACCGAAGGGATACCAACCGGGACTGTCATCGCCGAACACGTCAATGAAGGCATTCACGCAGCCGCCTCCAACGGGAGTGCGGAAGACATACCAGTCCACGTCAAAGGCGGGTTCTATGTCGCCGCAAACGATGTCACTGCAAGTCAGAATTGAGTTGAACGTGCCGCACTGATTGTTAATGGGTTCAATGTCCAAGTTCGGATAGGGACAGGTATCGCAGGGCTCACAATGTGTAGCCAGAATGTACGGGCCGGTTGTGAAGTCTTCCTGCTGAACCTGAATGTTGTATGAGCCCTGCGGGACACAGAATTCGATACGCGCGTCCTCGCCCACACCGCCAGCCGTGTCTACGGCGATGACATTTGTGCAACCTGCACCCACGAGCCGCACCATCGGGTCAAGACCTTGACCGAACGGATACCAGCCCGGAGTGTCATCAGCGAAAACGTCAATCGTGACGCGAATCAATCCGGGGCCGACGGCGGTCAATAGATACCAGTCCACGTCATTGACAGCGGTGATGTCGCCGCAAAGCGTGTCGCCGCAAATCATCGGCGGATTGAACGTGCCGCAGGTGCCGTTCAGCGCCTCGTTGTCACGATTCTCATAGTTGCAAGTGTCGGGGCAGGGACATGGAGTACATGACGTCGCGATGATATACGGGCCCGAGTTTTGATTCGCCGGACTACCGGAGATGAAAAGACGATAGAGGCCGGGCTCTAAACAAACTGAATCAATCCGGGCATCTTCACCGATGCCACTGTTAAAGTCGACTCCGAGCACGTCAATACAGTTGATGCTGTAAAGCGTTACGGTCGGATTCAAGCCCTGGCCGAAAGGAAAATAGCCCGGAGTATCATTGCCGAAAACATCAATTGAGATATATTGGCAGCCCGGGCCCATGATGTCCAGATAGTAGTAGTCGCCGCTGTTGCCCGGCTCCACAAAGCCGCACAGCGTATCTTCACAAGTGACGACTCCGCCGCCGCTTGTGCAAATGTTGTTCGGTTCTACGTCATTATTGGGGTAGGGGCAGGCCGGGCACTCGCAGAAGGTGCAGGCTATACCGATTTCATAGGGACCTGTGCCGCCGGATGATTCCACCAGAATTGAGTACGAACCTGCGGGCAAACAGAGTGAATCGAGCAGAGCGTCCAAGCCGATACCGCCGTCGTCATCCTGAGCGAGCATCGTTGTGCAATCGAATGACCAGATGGAAACTTTAGGATTTAATCCTTGCCCGAACGGAAAGCGGCCGGGCGTGTCATTGCCGAAAACATTGATGCGCACGTCGGCGCAGGGGAACTGTGTAAAGTTGAAGCGATACCAGTCGCGGTCGGCAGAGGTCGTGATTTCACCGCAGAGTATTTCGCCGCAGGTGATGTTGCCGATACCGGCGGCACAGCTGTTATTGACCGGTTCAACATCACGGCTGGGGAAAGGGCAAGTGTCCTGCGCGCAGGGCGTGTTCGGGCAGGACTGACCGGCTACGACGTTGAAAAGATAGTCGCCGAAATTATTTGCACCGACGCCGCCGTCCACGACGATGTAGTAGTCACTTCCGGGAATCAGTGTGACTCCGGAGCAGCAGGCATCGTCGCCGCAGAGATTGTCGCTGCAACAGATCAAAACATTCTGGGTCGGGCAGCCCCGCCAAACGGTCAAGGCAGAGTTGTACGAGGTTCCGCAGAGTGAAAAAGAGAGCACCGTGGTCACCGAAGGAGTGTAGCGATAGACAACATCGCGCGCGATACTGGCATCCGCGCAGGGAACCGGGAAGTCGTTCAAAAATCCCGCCGTGGTTCCCGTGTCACAATAGGGGATGGAGGTGATGACCGTGGCACTTGAGCAGTTGTCCCCACCCTGGTCGAGAGGGTTGGCGGGGGTGCGAGCCTCCTCTACGGAAGCCGCCCAAAGAGGCAGAGTCAGACACAAAGCAAGCAGGACGAGGAACAGGTTTCTACATCGTTTCATCTTGATTTCTCCCAATTTAGTCATATTTTGGCAGCCAGTGCTCCTGATGCTGTTCTACACCGTATAATAAAACAGCTTGCACTAATGGTGCAAGCTGACCGGGTGTGATAAATTAATTGCTGTTTGCGAACGATTCTTACTAAAAATGGGTGAATTTTGCCATTGGCAAATAAAATTAGATAATAGTTTGCAAAATGCCTGAAAGATTTGAATTGTGTATTATTGTGTATTAAAGACTTGCGTTTGGTGACTTCAAGGGAGCGTATCTTGCAGGTGACAAGATAACTAAAGAACTATTTGGGGGAAGGAGTGATTTGTTTTGAACGGTCAAGCGCCTTTCAAAGTTTGCCAGAAGTGTAGGTTTTCATGGCAGACTGTCGAGCAATTTGTGCTCGAATCCAACTTACTTGTAAATGGGTATAAGGCAAGCTTTGAAAACCCGGAGCAGGGTGTCTTCATGCTGACTCATATTTGTCCGCAATGCAGAACCACGCTGTCGATACCTGCCGGCCAGTTTTCCTCGTTGTACAAAGGCCCGGAGTATACGGTCTTAAATTTTCTTAACCCAGAATGCGAAGGTCATTGTTTCAGAGAAGAGGATCTTCGTCCATGCAGCGTAGAGTGCTCGATGCGCTGGGTGCGGGATGTGCTGCAGTATCTGCGTAAGCACGAGCTTCCCCTCGAATGCCGCGTAGTTACGGTTGCCGAAGAGAGCAGGCAAGCTGTCTAATGGATAGACGAAAAGAAAACAGCCGCATGGAATTCCACGCGGCTGTTTTCTTTTTGGGCTTCGCGGAAGTAAAGCGACTAAAGACCGGCGTCTTTGCGGCTCATGATTTTGACGGACTTCATGGCGATTTTGTGGACGGGCGAAGAGCCCTGGACAGCAGCGTTGGCAATCTGATCCACGAGTTCCATGCCCTTGATCGTCTTGCCGAAGACGGTGTATTGATTGTCCAAATGCGGCGTGGCGACGTGGCAGATGAAGAACTGCGAGCCGGCGCTGTTGGGATCGGACGTGCGTGCCATCGAGAGCGTGCCCGCCTCATGCTTGCGATCGTTGAACTCGGCATCGACCGTCCAGCCCGGGCCGCCCATCCCGGTCCCTGCGGGGTCGCCGCCTTGAATCATGAATCCTTTAATCACGCGATGAAAGACCGTGCCGTCGTAAAATTTGCTGTTGGCGAGGTACTTGAAATTTCGGACATGATTGGGAGCCTTATCAGGATAGAACTCGGCGACGATCGTTCCCGTAATGGTGCCGCCTTCCTGTGCAATTTCAATTACGGCGACGCTGTCTCCGTCCACCGGATAATCGGCGGGCCATTTTTCGAGCTTGGGTGTATCTGACATCTGCTTTGCTTGTTCCTGTTCGTTTTTGACTTCAGTCTTTTTCTCGTCCTGCTTGGCCGCGGTTTTGTCCGCAGCCTTCTCTGCTTTGCCGCATCCCGCAAAGGCAACGCCCGCAGCGATCAGCACGATCATCAATGTTTTCATGGTCATGGTTCCTTCCAGATTATTTGTGTTATGGTGATTTGGACAATTATTCCGCGCCTTACCGAAGCAGCACGGCTTTCTCTACGAATCGACGTTTCCCGGTGATCAACTCAATCAAGTAGATTCCCGTCGCACACTCCGGACAGTTCCACGACACATGGTGAGTTCCTGCGGGCATCCGTCCGTCAACGAGTTGCGCGAGCTCGCGGCCCTGAACATTGTAGGTCCTAAGCGAAACGTTCGCCTCGTATGGCAGATCAAACGAGACGGTTGTAGAGGGATTGAAGGGGTTCGGGTAGAGATTGACAAGACCAAAGCGATCAGGTCCAACGCTGGGTTCGTCTCCGGCCGAGAACCCGTCACAGTCTATCTGACTTCCGACAACGCGGCTAAGAACACCATTGACCGCATACCAATTCTGCCATTCCCCTCCGGCTGTCGTTTCCCAGTCCGAAACGTCAAATGTGTTGGTGCCGTTGTTCGTTCCGTACACTTTGCAGACGCGAACGGCTTGTCCCCCATGATTCCAGGTCAAGGGCTGGGAGGCTAAACAGACTTCGGGAGAAAAATCCTCGAGCTCACAATTGGTTTGTAGAAAGTATGCAGCTTCCTCGTAGTTAGGAAAGTCGCCATAGACCGTAGCGAGACCGGCCGTGTCAATACAGACGGCGGTGTATTCGTTGCAGGCGATTCCCTTCGGTGCAACCGCGTAATCCGTGAGAATTCTTGCGAGGAAAACTGTATGGCGGCCCTGTCTGTCGCGATCAGCGTAGTGCGTGTCTGTTATAACATCGCGCATGTACTCGATGTCAAGAAATCCTGCGGAATCCACTGTCACGGCGGCATCGTACGGGTTGCTTAACGCCGTCTCGGAGGTCACCGTCCCGTTTTCTGCCGTGAAATAGTATTTTCCGAGTATGGCCATGCCCGCGCTGGTCCCGCCGATGACAATGTTCCGATTGACGATCGCCGCGTTAATCAGGCTGTCGATCGCCGTATTTCTCCAATACGCGACATAATTCCACTGGTCACCACCGGCAAACCAAATCGCTTCTGCGGATCGAATCTTATTGTGAATGTAGCTCTCTTCGGACGCTTGCGCATTATGGCAAACGATCGTCTCGACCGAGTTGACCGCAATTCCAAGTTCGGAGTAGAGATAGTCATTGTACCCATCCGACCCGGTGGCGCGAAGAACAAGAATGTCACCGCCTGCCGCCCGCCGCAGAAACCACCTCATTGCCTCATCGTGCTCAGACGCGCCGCCCATCATACAGATACCGCCTTCAGGTGCGGTCTGATTGTCGAAGGGGGATCCTGTATAGTATGTTGTATAGTTCTGTGCGAAGAGAAGCACTGGCGCCAGACACGTGACGAGGATCACAGCCGCGGAAAATTGTTTGAACATAAAATTCTCCCGCAAGTTTGGAACTAAGAAATTGTTAACAACGGCCCCAGCACCTTTTGCGCAGTCAGGTGTACGCCGATTTCCGGATTGTTCAGAGCGACCCGCGCGCTATCTTGCGCCAAAGGAGGATAGTTATTCTCTTCTGACAAGTGGGCGAGAACGACGTGTTTCAGGTTTTTGTTGCAGCAATCGCGCAAAACATTCGCCGTCTGACGATTGGAAAGGTGGCCGCGTTTGCCCGCGATGCGCACTTTCAACAGTTCAGGATAGGGACCCGAGCGCAAGAGCTCTTCGTCGTGATTGCTTTCGATTACGGCGACCGTTGATTCGGTGAAAGCCTGATGCAGCTCAGGCGAGACTTCACCTAAATCCGTGGCGACGGTTATTACTTGGTTCCCGCAATGTATTTGATAAGCCACGGGCTCCGCGGCATCGTGGGAAATGGAGATCGCGCGCGCGGTGAAGGGCCCGACGTCCACGGCCACGCCGTTCATCGGAAAGGCTTTTTGTTTGCGCATGAAGCCGGGCGAGAGCGCGTTCAATGTACCCGCGGTCGCATAGACGGGAATTTGAGTTTTCCTGAGCAAGCTGTCGAGTCCGCGCGTATGATCCGTATGCTCGTGTGTGATGAAGACCGCGTTGATGTTCTCGGGTTTCTCGCCAAGCTCCTGCAAGGCGAACATCAGGGCGCGAATGCCCAAGCCCGCGTCCACTAAGATGCGGGTGTCGTTATCGCGAAGCAAGAGTGCGTTGGCTTTGGAGCCTGAGGCGAGGATGGAGAGAAACAAAGGATAAAGGATGAATGATAAAGTCGGAAGTCGGAAGTCAGAAGCCCTTTAATCCCCACGCACAGCGGGAGGGAGACCGCAGTTACTTTTGCACGACTAACGTGTCGGCTAAGACGTCGTGAAGCGCTTGTTTCTTTTCGGTGAAGGCGGCCATGATGAAGCCGATGCCGAGAATGATCGCGCTAAGGAATTTGCCGAAGTATCGGCCCGTGGCGCGCGCGAAACTGATGCGGCGGTATTGCTCATCGGTGACCACGATGCCGAGCGCCATTTTGCCCAGCGTGGCTTGGCGATAGGAGCATTCCATGAGCGCGAAATAGAGCCACTGAATAATGAAACCAACGCCGTAGCTCAGGGTGAACGGATCAAACTCGAGTCTCCATGTAAACGGCGCGCTGACAATCGAGACAATGATTCCGTCAATAATCACAGCCAGCGCGCGCCGCCAGAAGCCCGCATATTGCACAGGCGCGATGTTAATCGACTTTGTCTGCTCGGCTTGCTGCGCGGGAGCCTTCAACTCGCGACCGCAGTTCGAACAGTACTCCGCGTCTTCAGAGTTTTGTTTTCCGCAATGAGGACAGTACATGGGAGCCTCCTGAAAGTCAGAAGTCAGAAGTTAGAAATCAGAAATGCGGCGCGCTTATTTACGATCTGCTGCCGCGCTTGGTGAGTGGAATCTGTTTGTCGCACAACGGACAATCTTCTGGCGCAAAAGAGTCGAGCGAGAGTTTTACGACGGCATGAGGAGTCGGAGAGAGATCGGTTTCGCCTCTTTGTATTAGCGCGCCGATGCCGACGACTTCGCCGCCTTGTTGTTTAACCGCATCAACGACTTCGCCGACGGAGAGTCCTGTGGAGATGACGTCTTCGCAGATCAACACGCGCTGGTTTTTCCTGATCTGAAATCCGCGCCGCCATTCCATTTTGCCGTCCACGCGCTCGGGAAAGGCGAGGGGAAGTTTCAGGGCCTTTGCGACTTCGTGGGCGACCAAGACTCCGCCCGTCAAGGGGCCGACGACTAACTCAATTTTGTCGCCGCGAAAATGCTCGGCGATGGCTTGCGCGATTTGTGCGGTGAGTTCCGGATGTTCGAGCAGGCGAAATTTTTCCACATAGACGTCACTGTGGCGGCCGCTCGAGAGCAGGAAATGTCCGTGGAGGAAAGCTCCGCAGTCACGGAGCAGAGTTAATGCTTTGTCTTGAGTCATTTATCAGATTCCGGCGGGGAACCGTGCTGACGCACTTAATCCCCGCTCGGCGAAACGAGAAAATTATTCGTAATCGAGCGTGTCGCGCTGGCGGACGACGTAGGTGTCGCAGAGCAGGTCATGCAGCGCTTGTTTCTTGGCTGTGACGCCCGCCATGATGTAGCCAATCATCAGGATCATACCGGAGAGAATTTTCGCGAAGTAGCGGCCCGTCGCGCGCGCGAAGGACACCGTTTCACCCTTGTAGTCAATGACTTGCAGACCGAGCGCCATCTTGCCCAGTGTGCCGCGAGAAGCCGAACTCTCCATGAACGCGTAATAGAGCCATTGCGCAATCGTGGCGACAATGCCGAAGATGATCCAGCCGCCGATGAGACTGGCAATCAGCGCGGGGTCGGGGTCATCCATGTCGGGGAAGTCGGACAAGGCCGTCAAGCTGCCGATGCTGAAGACGATGCCGATTATGACAAACATGAACAGCACGACCGAAATCACAAGCTGGTCGATGGAATGAGCCAGAAAGCGAATCCAGAATCCCGCGTAACGATATTTTTTCACTGCTTGCTGCGCGGGTACGACCGATGTTTGCGCGGACGCGCCCGCCAACGTGCCGCAAGCCGGACAGAAGCGCGCGTCGTCTAACAACTCTTTACCGCATTTTGTGCAGAACATGGGATATTCTCCGGAAGTGTCTAAGCCGAAACAGATTTTACTTCAGGTTTAAACGAAGTATAGACAACAAGAATCAGCAAAATAGATGCAAGCACCGCCGAGGAGCCGACTGTGCCAAAACCTAAGCCGCCTTTTGCAGGAGTCTTGGTCAACAGATCTCCGAAATCAGCTCCAAACGGACGGGTGAGTACGAAGGCAATCCAGAACAAAATTACGCGGCTGATTTTCGTAAAGAAATACGCGGCGGCAACCAGTGCGATAAGACTGCCTATTAATAATGTGCCGCCCCCGAATCCGAGGCCCGAATCATCGGCCAGAAAATCACCTAATGCCGTTCCTAAAGTATTTGACACTAAGATTGCTATCCAATAGAACGTCTCGGGCCGTCTCGAACTGATGTGATCAACTTTGAGATGGCCTTCGACACGATACCAAATAAATAAAATTGAAATCAGACACAGAACAAGGATTATCGAACCCGTCATGTAGCCTAAACCGAGCGTCCTGTCCATGTAATCTGACATCGTCGTACCGGCAGTGCTGGTGGACACGATTACGGACCAATAGAGAAAGGGTCGGTATCTGTCAGTATTGAGTTGAAAGAACAGAGTAACCAAAAAGAAGCCAATCAGAATCAGGGAGCTGACGGCATAACCCACATTCATAGTCATGGACATCAGATCGCCGGCAGTTTCGCCTAACGTCGTCGCGCAAATCTTCATGATCCAGAAGAGCAGTGTGACTGTTGCGACTTTGTTGAGATGTGTTTGTGTCATTTTGATTCGTTTTGATTAAGGGAGACCCGCAACCTATCTACTTCCTTAACCGCCGCTTGGATACAATCATCCCCACTTGACGCATAGAGCACGCTGCGCGAAACGTTTAACAGTGCTACGCCGTTTGCGTCTTTCACTTTTTTCAAGACATCGAAGCTGCCGCCTTGGGCGCCGCTGCCGGGCAAGAGTAAGGGCAGTTCGGGAGCGATGCTTAAGACATTGTTCAGAGCTTCGGGTTTGGTGGTGCCGACGACCAAGCCCATATTATGATTCAGATTCGTGGCTTTGACTTGGTGCGCGACTTCTTCGTAGAGTTTGCGCGAGCCGATGCTCAACTCTTGTATTAGAGATGCACTTGCGTTTGAAGTTGCACAGAGCACGAACACGCCTTTGTCGGTGTGGCGCCAAAACGGTTCCAACGCGGCCATGCCTAAATACGGCTGCACGGTGACGGCATCCGCGCCGAGCGCTCCGAAGGCGGCTTTGGCGTAGGCTTCGTTCGTGTGTTCGATGTCGCCGCGCTTGGCGTCGAGGATAAACAGCACTTCAGGCGGACAGGCGATTCGCAGTCTTTCCAAAATCAGCCAGCCGCCTGAGCCGTAGGCTTCAAAGAACGCCGAGTTGGGTTTGAAGGCCGCGACTTTCTGCCACGTCGCGATGATCATCTCTTCCAGAAATTTCTGCGCGCCCTCCGCGCCGTGGCCGAACTTCGCCGGAATCTTCGCGGGATCCGGATCGAGCCCCACACAGAGCGGGGAACCGGCGCGGTCAATCGAGGCTTTAAGACGGGAGAGGAAGGCGGACAAGGGCGAAGTTCGGAATTTGTGGAATATCCGTGAAATATACCGATTTTCTGTTTGAGGTGCAACCACAGACGAGGCTAATTTCTTGGTGGGGGTTGAATTTACGGAGGCGAGTTGGTACCTTGCAAGGCGGAGTTTCGGAGTAGGTAAGAACCGGGAAAGCCCCCCCTAACCCCCCCAAAGTTTTGCAGACAAAACTTTAGGGGGGAAAAAGAATATGATTCAAAACTATTTTATTGAAACTTGGGCGCTGTATTTGGAGATGGCGCCTTACTTGATGCTGGGGTTTGCGCTGGCGGGAGTGTTGCACGCGTTCGTGCCGCGCAAGGCTGTGGGCAGACATCTCGGCGGAGAGAATTTGATTTCGGCGTTTAAGGCCGCCGTGCTGGGAGTGCCAATGCCGCTGTGCTCGTGCGGCGTGATTCCGACGGGAGTGGGGCTTAGAAAGCGCGGCGCATCACGAGCGGCGACCGTGTCGTTTTTGATTTCGACTCCGCAGACGGGTGTGGATTCGATCTTGGTGACGTATGGATTTTTCGGGTGGGCGCTGGCGATCTTTCGTCCCATCGCGGCGTTCATCAGCGGTGTGCTGGGCGGTCTGGCGGTGATGCTGGTCAAACCCGGTGCGCGCGAAGACGAGTGGATGAAACATCATCTGCATTCGGAAGACGCATTAGCCGAAGTGGACGCGAAAAAATCTGCGCGTGAAAAATTTCGTGACGCGTATCACTTCGCGTTCAAAGAACTACTCGGCGATATCGCGTTTTGGCTGGTGATTGGCATCTTGGTGGCTGGAGTGATTTCGGCTGTGGTGCCCCCTGATTTTTTTGTGGGGACGCTGGGCCACGGCATCGGCCCGATGCTGATTATGATGCTGTTCGGATTGCCGCTGTATGTGTGCTCGACCGCGAGTGTGCCGATTGCCGCGGTCTTGATGACCAAAGGCATTTCGGCGGGAGCGGCGTTCGTGTTTTTGATGGTGGGACCCGCGACTAATGCCGCGACGATGATGGTGATCGGGCGAGCGTTGGGTTCGAAAGTGCTGGCCGTATATTTGGCCGCGATTGCCGGATTCGCTCTCTTGTTCGGGTTGGGACTTGATTTCCTGTTGGCCAATACGCCGCTGACAATCAATCTGCCCGCGCATTTGCACGATCACGGCGTGGTCTGGTGGCAGCTTGCGGCGGGTGCTGTGCTGGGATATTATCTGCTACGACATTTTTACTACAAACTAAAACGGCGGTACGGGGCCGCACCGATTCCTATGAGCGATAAACTGCAACTACAAATCGAGGGCATGACCTGCTCGCACTGTGTGAAGAACGTCAAAGACTCGTTGGAAAAAGTCGCTGGAGTCTCGGGCGCTGAGGTGAATTTGGATCAGGGAACAGCGATGGTGGACGGCGAGAAGCTCGACCGAGCGACGCTGACTGCTGCTGTGGAGGGGGCGGGGTATAAGGTGAAGTAGCCAGCGCCAGCGTGCCGCTGGACTGATTGTGCTGACGCGGGGGCACTTGAGTGTTTCGATCTTCTGGACAAAGTGTGCATCTCAACTGGGGACGGTGCAAAGGCGACGATAGCTAAAATGAAACTATTAAGCAATGAGAACTATCATATTCAGCTTGCTGTTTGCATCGCTCGCGTGCGCTGAAACCATTATTGGCATTGAAACCGGAAGCAGAATGTACACAGGTTCTGTGGGTACGGTTGTTATATCGGTCATGCCAAAGGACGTAGACAAACGCGATTCGGCGGCATGGCGCTCGGGTGTCGAACCCGACTGGTTTACAATCGAGTTTAGTTATCGAGAGACTGATAGCGATTCATTCGTTGTCTCGCAAGAACTGCGAGAATTGCTGAATCCGACGTTCTACAAAAGTCCACAACCTGTAAGCTTTCGTCCAGCGAAGTTCATGTATTGGTATGACATAGCAGTTCCAGAGAGTATCTCGGGTAAGCGTATATGCGCTAGGTTGACGGTAACCACGCCACCATATGGACCTATTCTTATGAAGAACGGTTATCCTACCGGACAAAAGTCCATCGCTTGTTTCAGTGTGTTTGAAGCAACGACTAAAAGACAGGTAGATATCTCCTTGACTTCGCACGTTCAAGCATTGGACAGACATTGTGATGATGAACGAACCGCGGAATTTGTTGATTCGTTAGTTGCAACAGGCTGGCGCGATGAAAGGGGGATTCAGATTGGAATTGAAGCCGCTCGCCGGTTAGTTGATCCGAGAACCGAACTTCGATTGCTTGAAGCGCTTTTTGAATTTTGTGGCTGTGTATTTCCCCGTGCAGTTGATGACATGCATTATGAGCCGATTGGAGGTGGCTCGGCTGAAGATACCGCTGCCTACATATGGAAGCGAGAACGCTTGCTGAAATTGATTGATGAACAGAAGAGCCAATAGTTGATACGCTTGGGTGTTTGACCCCCCCTAGCCCCCCCGGAGGACCGGGGGGGAATTTGAATACTCTCGCTTGACTTTTGGGCTTAGCCATGTTGTGAGTTCATAGGGTAGAGCGTCTATCAGGGGTGAGAGTTCGTAGAGATAAATCGTTTCATCTTTTTGTCGGCCCCAGAAAACTATTTCTGCGCCGACGTGGGGTTTTTCGCCGGTGGTGAAGGCGTGGGATTTTTCGCGGGACATGACGCCGACTAAGGGGACGCGCTGGCCGTGGTGCAAAACTTTGGCGTGGCCGACCATGGTGCGCGGATAGCCGGTGCTGAATCCCAAATCAATTTCGATGCCCCAGCCGTCATAGGGAGCTTTCCAAAAATGCGGAGACGGAAAACCGTGACCGCGCTTGATGCGCTTGACGGATTCGATGTTGCCGACTAATGTCATCACGGGTTCAAGCGGCAGCAGATCGGCGACCGTGGGCGAAGGCGGCTGGCCATAGAGCGCGATGCCCGTTCTGACCAAATTACCGGGGACTTCGGGCAGAGCTAAGGCCGCGGCAGAGTTTGCCAAATGTGTGACCGTTGGTGTTAAGCCGACGGTTTTTGCGTTTTCTATAATCTTGTTGAAGACTTTTATCTGCTCCAAGCCACGCTCGCGGTCGTGCGTACCGCCGTAAGCCAGGTGAGAGTAAATCGCGTCCAGCCGCAAGTGTTTTAGTTTTGCTATTTTCCTTAGAGTCGCGCTCTGTTTGCTGTGATGAATGCCGACTCTGCCTAAGCCTGTGTCAAACTTCAAATGAGTGGAAATCGGCTTGCCGGTTTTTTTCGAGAGCGCTTCAAGATATTCGACTTTGTACCACGATGTCGCGGCGAATGAGAGATCATACTCGGTAAACTGCTTGACGGGTTTGCCGACCCAATCGGTCATCACGAGAATGGGTTTGGTGATACCCTGTTCTCTTAACTTCACGCCGTCTGCCGGGCCGCTTACTCCGAAACCCCACGCGCCCGCTTCGTCCAAAACTTTCGCGCACTCGAGCAGGCCGTGACCGTAGGCATCCCACTTCACCACCGCGAGCACCTGTTTGGGAGCTACGCGGGCTGATAAAGCTGTGAAGTTTGCTTTCAGGGCTTGGAGGTTTATGATTGCTTTGGGCACTGGGATGGGGAATAAAACGGACTGTCATCCTGAACGTAGTGAAGGATCTCTCTGAGAGCTTCGGGATGTTTGACGTTTGCGGAGGGATCCTTCAGCCGCGGCGGCTTCAGGATGACAGTGCGCGCGGAGTAAATAAGAGCGCTTTAATGTTTGACCCCCCCTAACCCCCCCGGAGGACCGGGGGGGAACCTGAAAAAAAGGCGACCGTGGGGCCGCCTTTTTTGAATGCTTACTTGTTTAGTAGTTGCCGGGGAGTTTCAGGCCGTCGAGTTTGGCTAACTCTATTTGAGCTTGGGCCGCGGCGCCTGTTCCCGCATAGGTTGAATTGGTGATGAAATCCTCGAATGCCTTGCGGCGTTCGGCTGGACTCTTGAAAGTCAAAATGCGTTCGAACTCTGCGCGGGCCAGTTCATTGCGAGCCATTGACCCGGCCGGAGTTTGCGGATAATCGCGCGCGGCTTCGGACACCCGGCCCGCGTCAAACAACTCCTGCGCGGCCCGTTCGCGAGCCGTGATCGCCGCCGGCGTGTCCGAGTAATTCTCCAGCACCTCCTGAAACTTGCCGTCTTCCAGCAATTTCTCGGCATAGCGCACGCGAGCCTCGATGGCCATCGGCGTATCGGCGAATTCGGTCATGACCCGCAGAAACTCGCCGTCTTTCATGAGCTTGGAGGCCAGCGCTTCCTTGGCCCTGACCGCGACGGGTTCCGAAGGATACCGCTCCAAGACTTCCGCATACTTCCCCTCTTCATAGAGCTTCTCGGCGCGCTCCGCGGGCGTCGCGCAGCCCAGGAGTAAGACTAACGGAAGCAGAGCAATGATGTAGAATATGCGATGATGCATGGTTGTGAACGACTATTTCTTGCGAACTTCCCTGAGCAGGTTGGCCGCATCCTTATAGACCGGCGTATCTGTGTAGGACCGCAAAATGTTCTCCAGCGCGTCAATCTGGGCCTGACCCTTCATTTTTTGGGCCGCCTCATAGTCCGTTTGCGCCCTCGCCGTTTTGACCTCCTGGCCCTTGGGGGAATTCGGATAGGTCGCCATCAGCGAGTCGAAAAGTCCTTGATTATACAGCTCATCCGAGAGCACCCGCTCGGCCTCGGTCGCCAGAGGGGAATTGGGGAACTGCTTCATGACCTCCGCATACTTCTTCTCGTTGAAGAGGTTCTTGGCCTTTTCTTCGTGAGCGAGGTAGGCTGCGCGGGTATCGGGATAGTTTTCAAGGACTTCCTGATACTTGCCTGCCGCCAGCAGTTCTTCGGCCATCATCGCTTGAGCGCGGCGGGCGAACTGTGTGTCCGGATACTTTTTGATGACCTCTGAATACTTGCGATCTGCAAGGAGTTTCTGCGCATTGGCTGCGGGACTCTGGCAACCCGCAAGCCAAAATGCGGCTGCGAGGGTGAGTAAAAGGCTTAGAATTAGGCTGCGGGATTTCATGAAAACGGGTGTGGTTTAGCGAGCTTTGTCGTTTGAACTCAGGAAGTTAAGTATTCCCTATGCGATTGTCAAGCGAAGTTGCAACTTCAGTGCCGAAGATTCAGTTAGAACAACAGGTTGCGGAGTTGAAACCTCCAGATTCGCGGCACAGACCCTGCAAAGAGCTTTCAAGTTCCACTTCAGGACTGTTGACACTTCCTTGAAACGATGCTATATTACTTGTTATATCAAAGGTTTACCCTGCCCCTGACCCACACTAACTCTCAGGATGTTCCGGATGAAAACTTGGCAACGCATGAATAAGTCCGCTTTTGGCTATGTGCTTCTCGCCGCGCTCGCAATGACATTAGTCTTTACCGTCATCGCCAGCGCCCAGCCAGATGCCGCGCGGAAAGTCACGATGAGCGAGAAAATTGGTTCGCAGATTGTTTTGTATGGCGCGTTCGACAGCTTGATTTATTTCTTTCAGGGACTCTTGCTGTTCATCGGCGTCGGGATTACGATTTTCTATTATATCAAATTTAAGGGCGCAAAGTTCCAGACCCACTTACGCAAGAAAGTCAGTCATTTGGCTGACGAAGTCACGCTGCAATCAGCGATCAACTTTGAAATCGAGAGTTTGCAGAACAAATATATCTTTCTCGATTTGATGATTGCCGCCGCGCCGATGTCGGGACTATTGGGAACGGTCGTGGGATTGGTGCAAGTCTTCAGCGAGCAGACTTTCGTGGAGCAGGTTTCGATGCAGTCTATCGCGGGTGGTATGTACGTCGCGATGGTCACCACGGTCTGTGGATTGATTGTGGCCTTGATTGGCGTGGTCGGCAGGCACATGTTAAACAGCTTGATGGCGAATAAGCGCGAAGAGCTGGCGGGGGGCAAGTGACGTGCGAAAAACAGAACCGTTCGCCGAAGCGACCACGTCGCTGATTGATATTGCCTTTATTATTATTCTCTTCCTGATTGTCACCACGGTGATTGCTCCGGAAGAGATTGTGCCGCTCAAGCTGCCCAATAATTACGACGAGGGCACGCCGTATTTGCAGGTGGAAAAAGAGCTCATTATTCACGTCAAGCGCTCTGGTGTCGTGGAAATTTCGGGAGAGCTTTTGGCGGATTCGCTGGAAGCCGACTCGGTTTTGTTCAGACTGACGGACGCGTTCATCGAGCGCTATATCGCTATGCAGCCCGACGGCAAAGTGATTTTGCGGGCGGACAGCGGCGCGGTTTGGGATCGGCCCGTTCAGATATTGCAGGCGTGCGGCAAACATAGTATTCCGGTGTCCATCGCGCTCGAACCTGCACAGCTTGCGGAGGACGTGCTTCCGTGACCGATCGCCATTATTTAATCGGCATTCGGGTGCTCGCGGTTTTGCTGACTTCCGTGCTGCTGCTCAATCTTCCGGGGGTTCCTTTGCGAGCTTTGGCCGAGAAGTTTGACTGGCTCATGTATATTGACCTTGAAGAAATTCTGGTCATGCGCGAGAAGCCTAAACCCAAGCCGATTCCTATTCCCATTTCACAGGCGAAAATCGCCCCGCGTGCCACGCCGTCGCCGGTGATTGCGCCGACCGAAGTGAAATCGGATCCGTCGCAGATTATCGTCAACGAGCCGTCGCTGGAGAAACCCGAGTTCGGCATGGTGCACGAGCTGTTTGATCCGCCGCCGGAAGATCGCCCGCAAACGAAACTTTCTCCGACCGCGTCTCCATTGCCAAACATTATCACTCAGCGGGCCGATGCGGGGGAGTCGCGTCCGCAAGCCGCGATTCCCGCGCCGACGGAACAGTCCGGACGAGTTTATAAAGGAGCGGGTGCGCCGAATCTTGAACCTTCTCTGACTCCGAGTTATACCGGACCGGATTTGAATTTGCCGACTGCGGAGCAACCTGCGGTCGGCTTGTCGCGTGGCGACGAACTCGCGACATCCAAGACTCCGGGTATCGCGCGCGGTGAGCAGGATTTTCAATCGTCCGTCGGCAGACAAGCCGGACCGGGCACGAGCGAATCCATCACACTCGGCAATGACTTGGTCGGCGAAAGTGAACTTTCCGGTTTGCTCGATTGGCTGCGCGCGAATCCGGGCGCGTTTTCGCCTGTGCTGATGGCCTATATGGAAAGTGATCCGGGAGACTTGAAGGGTATCACAAGTTTCGGAGGCTGGGATATCTTCATTCAGTATTCCGAAGTGGAGGGACAGTTGAAAGTCTTTCTGTCTCGCGCCGACAAAGGAATTCTCTTGGCCGACTCCGATTTCAAACGGCGCTCGCAAATGTTCGGCATGGGCAGTGTGGCGCGCGTAGGCCGCGACGTCAACTCCGTCACCGCTCAGCGCGAACGCCCGACCGCGCAAACCACCAGCGAATTCTACTCCGTCTTTCAAGGCTGGATGAGCAGCAAGGGTATTCAGTTCGCGGGGAGATGAGATTATGAAGATGAACATGATTAGACCACACGTGATGATTTATCTGCTCGGCATCTTTTTGTCGTGCTCGCTCGCGGTTGCGCAAGATCAGACACAGCAGGAAGCGGATTCGCTGGCGAAGCTTTTGTTCGGGAATGAAAGGACAGAAGATCAAGCGACGGTCTTGTTCGAGCGCGGGAAAGAGGATTTTAACGCGGGTGAAGGATTCTTGAAGGAAGCGAATGCCATGCGCGCGGCAGGAACGGACACCACGATGAAGTCGCGCGGTGGAGTGTTTGGATTGATCGGGCAGGCGATGGGGGACACAACCAAGTCGTCCAAAGAGCAGGACACGCGCAAGCGCGCCATGTCCGCCTTCAAGGCCGCCGCGAAAAATTTTGAAAAAGCGCTCGCAAAACAGCCGGAGATGAAAGAAGTTCAACTCTGGCTCGTGGCGACCTATGATAGAATGGAAGATTGGGACAAATCGCTGCCGCTCTACCGCGAGATATTGAATGAGCGTCAAGGCGAGGATAATCTCTGGTTCGCCTATGGCTACGCGGCCTACCAAGCGAAGCAGTACGACAAAGCCGTGACGGGATTTGATCAGGCGATGCGCATCAAAGAGCTTGTGACCGGTTCGCAGGATTCGATTCCCAACAGTTATCGTTTGTATCTCGGCGAAGCGTATTTGAAAACCTATCAGGATCAGAACGCGCTGAAGATGTTCACGCTCGCGCAATCGAAATCCTCTCCCGAAGATTCCGCCGAAATTCAAACGACGATTGACTGGATCAATTGGGATGACGGCGGCATCGCGGCGGCGGAATATCGTGACGCGGCATATGCCGCGGAGAACAGAGAAGACTGGAACGCCGCGCGCGAAGCCTATCTCGGCGGCATCGGTTCCGCGCGCACGACCAAAGCCAAGGATTTTCTGACGTGGCGGCTGTCGCTCGTGACCTATAATCACGGCAACAAGACCGAAGGTATTCAACGGCTCGGTGAAACCGTCAATCGGTTGGGCGCGGACTGTCCGAAAGATTACAAAGAGAGTTACGGACGCATGTTGTACGCCTACGGGCAGGAGCTTGTGGCCAACGGCGACCGGCGCGGCGCGCTGGAGTATTTTTTGAACAGCACGAAAGTGCCGTGGGAAGGACAGGGGGGAGGATTTGTTTCCATCGCGCAAATCGCGTCCAATGATTTGACACAATCCATCGAGAACGCCGAGCGCGCGCTGCAATATCCGCTAACGCCCGATCAACGCAAAAAAGCGTACGAGATTTTGGTGACGTCCTATCGCTCAAAGGGGCAATGGGACGATATGAAAAAATATCAAGCCCTGTTAGGGGGAGAATAAGTGAAGCAACTGAGATGGCTGTTTGCCGCGTGCGCGGCTCTGATGATGACGATGAACGTGTTTGCCGAAGTGGACTACAAACTCGTGACGCAGCAGAATGTCACGGACGCGCGCGACATTCAGGTCTTGCGAGAAGAATTATTTTTAGGAAACGAAACGATTGAGCGCGCGCTGATTACGGACTTGTTGAATGACGGCTTTGATCAGAATGACGCGGTCGTGCTCTATCCGACGGGAAGAGTGCTCAGGCTTGAGCCGATCAGCGACAGACTGGATTCGCTGTTGCGTTCGTTTAAGCCGCCGCCCAACACGGAAATTTATGAGAGCCGGCAGTATCATTCGGTTTTCGATTCGGTTTCAATCATGAGCCGCGGCGGGAAAGCGTTGGGTTACGGCTTGCTCGGCGGCTTGCAGGAGAGATTGGCGCGCGGCTATCGCGGCAATCTGATTGAAGGCTATTTTAAGTTCACGAACAACGGCGCGCAGATCCGCTTGTGGAATTTTGATTCGACCAGAGTAAGTTTTCCCAGACCTGAACCGTCGAAATATGACACTGTCTTTGTCTATCAGCGCGACACGGTATTCGTGCCGGAGATTGTAACCGTCACGCAGGATCCGATCATCATTCGGGATACGGTCTATGTGCCGAGCGAACTTCTGGAAACTCCGCGCGGACTTTATTATCGTGAAGCGCTCGGTATGCTGGGCGGCGGGTATTCCATGTCGCGGCGGGATGCTTCACGCGGCAGATTATCCTTTGCCGCCGGTAACGAGTGGGAGTTCGGCGTCTGGGACAGATGGATCGCGGGGCGGCAAGAGATCAACTCGCGCGTCGGGCTAAGATTCACGGCAGAGCTCGCGCCGTGGAAAAGCGATTCACTCTCGGCAAGATTTTTAGGCACGTCCGGTGAAGTCATGTATATTCCCGCTTGGGATCGTTCGCTGTTTGTCTTCGGCGGATTGCGCGCTTATTATCAGGACAATTTATTTTGGGATCGCGTGCGAGCGGGTTGGAAAGATGACACGTATGAAGAGTCGTCCGCACAGGATTTAGGACACTACGAGCTTGCGGTCAAAGCCGGACTCGACAAACTGGCGCCCTATGGAGCGGGGAAGAAGATCGGAGTGTGGGGACGCGTCGCAGCCATTTGGCCCGGTCCTGACAACAGCGGCTATACGTTCTCGCAGGAATTGCTTTCGCAATCTGGCCGACCCGTCACCGACGAGTGGACGTGGACGACGGGCAGTTCTTATGAGATTGACGGCAACGCAAATTTCAAACTGTCAGACCAAACGCAAGTCACGGTCGGCGCGGGTGTGCATCTTGAGCCGAAACTGTCTTACAAATATATCACTCAACCGGGCAACTTAACCGCGGGCGAGAATACCGTTGACGTGACGATCTTTCAACAATCGGTGGCGCTGCGTTGGACTGTTTTGAGCAGCCCGTCTTACCGCTTAAGACTTGAAGGCGGCGCGCGTAATCAAGTGTTAAGCGCGTCGTTTGATAACGATGACTTCAAGAAGCAGGTCGAAGAGTCGTTCTTCCCCTATATGGAGGCGCCGATATTGGACGGCTCGATTCAACTTGACATTGACATCGTGCAAGTGAGCGCGGGTGTCAAGGCGTATTTGCCGGACGGCGAAGATGCGCAGATTCGTCCGTGGGGAGGGCTGTACTTCTTGTTTAAGTAAGAAGTCAGAAATCAGAAGCCAGAAAAACGAGGCGGCCTTGCGGTCGCCTCGTTTTTTATTCGGATGATTGATATCAGTTATTCAATTCGCTCGAGGCGGCCTCATCGAGAATCCAAATCAAACGGCCTTCGTGCGGATTGACTCTGGTTGCCGGATAGTGATAGTTGTTATCAATTAGCACTTCGCGCAAACGAGTGGCTTTCTCTTCGCCCGTCACCAAGAAAATTGCCGCGCGTGGGTTGTTCAACACTCTGAGAGTTAATGTCAATCGTTTCGGAATCGCGTTGCCCGCAATCTCAACCGCTTCAACTAATGCGCCAGACTCCAGCACGGGCGTGCCGGGAAAGAGCGAGGCTGTGTGACCGTCCGCGCCCATGCCCAGTAAAATCGCGTCAAAGGAAACCGACTCGGGCAGAAAGCGGCTCTTCAATGTGCGCGCATATTCGTCGGCGGCTTCTTGCAGGCTTTCCTGCTCGGCTTTCATGCGGAAAACGTCGCCGAGTTCAACTTTACTCAAGAACAAGTCGTACGCGAGCTTGTAGTTTGAGTCCTTGTGTGTCGGAGGAACGGCGCGTTCGTCCACCCAAAAAACTTCCCAGTTGCCATAATCCATTTCTTCATTCCACTCAGGGTCGGCGAGCAGTTTGAAAAGTATTGCCGGAGTCGAGCCGCCGGAAAGCGCAATGCGAAAAACTCCGCGCTCGGCAATCGCTTCTGCTTGCAACTCCTGCAAAAGCGCCGCCGCCGCTTCGGCGACGTCGTCGGGATATTCGCAATAAATGATTTCAGGATTCATGAGAAGAGTAACTCCGGGAGCCAGTCGTGGGCCATGCGCACGCTCTTGTCCATGCGCGGATCGCGGCCCCACGCGTGCAGTTCGTGAGTGAGCAGCGTGAGTATATCCGCTTCGCGCGCGCGCGCGATATGTGTGTGTCCGTTGTAGGTCAAGGTAAAATTCTCTTCTTCGCGCACCACCGCCGCAGTCAGATCGTTGGCAAAGATGAATTCAATTCCGGCAGGCGCGCTGCCTCCGTCCAAATGAAACACTATCTTGCGGTCATTCGTAAAAGCAATAACGGGACGGCTGCCCAACAGCGACACGCTTTCTAATTGCCATTCAAGCGTCGACGCAATCCACGCCGCAGACAAAAGCGATCCGCACGTCAGCTTGCTGCCAAGCGAATGGATCCGTACTTCTAAAAGCTCCGAGTGCGCCGGGCACACATCAAAAAGTTCAGCCACCGCGCCGCGCCAACCGGACAGTTCCGCCCACAGCAAGTCCGTCACGACGCACTCGCTCGGTACGCTTTCGTAAAGCTCGAACCACTCTTTCAAAGTTGAAGCGGGTGCCAGATTGTCCGTCGCGCAGGTAATCACGCGCTCACAACTTTGCGACAGAATTTTCAAGAGCGGATGATTCAGCGGCAACGAAGAATGCCAGACAATCGCCGTGGCCAGACTGCCCAAGGAGAGTGAATGAACCAATGAGGACGCGCGCAACTCGGCCTCGCCGTCCATTTCGAGAATAATCGCTTCAGAACAAATCTGCCGGTTCTCGCCTTCAAGTTTGCGGCAATGCGCCGTCACCCATGCGCGCTGTGCCGCCGGAGCGTTCTCATTTAGCACCACCAAAATCGTGCGTGTCGGATGCACCAGCGCCAGGTCGGGAATCAACTCGCGCGCTTCTTCCACCGAGCGCGACTCACAAATCAGCACAAGATTGAAGGCCGTCGCGCGCGTGATCGGATGATCCGATGTTTCGGAATCGCGCCACAACTGTTCGAGTTCCTGCTCGATTCGCGCGACGTCCACCTCTTGCGGCGGGGCGAGGGGAGACATGCCGCTCACAACTTTCTCCAACGATGATTCTCTTTTGCCAACATCAAATCCGCTTCGCTCGGTCCCCAACTTCCGGCCACATATTGCGGCAGAGGTTCACTGGTGTCCTTGGCCCACGCGTCGAGCACGGGCTGCACGATGCGCCAGCCTTCCTCGACTGAATCGCGGCGCGCAAAAAGAGTTTGATCCCCCATCATCGCATCCAACAGCAATCGCTCGTAGGCATCGGAGAGCCTCCCTCCAAAAGAGGTCCCGTAACGAAAATCCATTTCCACCGGACGCACATGCAGCGCGTAGCCGGGAAGTTTTACTTCAAACTTCAGACTGATCCCTTCATTGGGCTGAATGCGAATCGCGAGCACGTTCTGCTCAAGTCTGTCCACTGGAGACTGCGAAAAGACCATGTGCGGCACAGTGCGAAACACAATCGCAACTTCGGTCACGCGCTTGGCCAATCGCTTGCCCGTGCGCAGATAAAACGGCACGCCGCTCCAGCGCCAGTTGTCAATGTTCAGTTTCAGCGCGGCGTAAGTCTCCGTTTGCGAATCCGCTTTGACTCCGTTCTCCTGCAAATATCCCGCGACGGTTTTTCCCGTGACGGCGCCGGCGGCATACTGCGCGCGCACGGCGACGTTCGGCACGTCTTGCTCCGCGATGGGCCGTATGGATTCGAGCACTTTTCGCTTCTCGTCGCGAATCGCTTCGGCGGCAAGACTCGCGGGGCGCTCCATCGCAACCATTGCCAAAATCTGCATCAAGTGATTCTGAATCATGTCGCGCAACGCGCCCGACTCTTCATAGTATTGCGCGCGCTCCTCGACTCCGAGTGCTTCGGCGGCGGTGATGGCGACGTGATCCACGTAGTGATGATTCCAGATCGGCTCGAAAAGCGTGTTGGCTAAACGTAAAACCAAAATGTTCTGCACGGTCTCTTTACCGAGATAGTGATCAATTCGATAAATCTGATCTTCTCGAAACACTTTGGCCGCCGCCGAATTCAAGGCTTCCGCGCTGTCGAAATCCCTGCCGAAGGGTTTTTCGATTATGATTCTGCACCACGCGCCGGGTTCGGAGTCCGCTATATTCACCGCGCCTAACGCCGCGATAGTCGGAGCGTAGCCCGTTGGCGGAATCGAAAGATAAATTAAATGATTGCGCGGCCCCCCCGCACCCGCCATCTCGCCCAGTCGCCAGCGCAGATCATCGAATCTTCCATCGCTGGCCGAGTCCTTCACGGTGAAAATTCGTTCAGCGAACTTTCGCGCAAACTCGTCATCGGGAATCGATCCGGGAGCCATCGCGCGCGCGTTGTTCAAGACGTCTTCGCGAAACGTGTTCTCGTCAATGTCCTTGCGCGAGACACACAAAAACTGCGTTCGTTCAGATACGCGACCCTCGCGCACAAGATGAGCCAGTGACGGAAAGAGTTTGCGCTGTGCCAAATCACCCGTGCCGCCGAAAATAATCAACACACACGGATCGGCGGGATGTTCCATCAACATGCCGCTGCGAAACAGATTGAGAGGAGTATCGCTCATTTCTCCGTCTTCATCGCATGACCGCCGAACTGATTTCTGAGCGCGCTCAAGAGCCGCAAGCCAAAGCCTTCTTCATCCCGCGACGCGAATCTGGCGAACAGCGCCGCCGCAATCGTCGGAGCGGGCACCGCATGTTCGACACATTCATGCACCGTCCAACGGCCTTCGCCGCTATCCGCAACCCACGGCTTCACTTTTTGCAGTTTCGGATCATCCTGTAAAGCAAGCGTCGCGAGTTCCAGAAGCCACGAGCGTACGACGCTGCCGCTTTCCCAAAGTTTGGAAATCGCCGGCAAATCCAATTGAAACGGTCCGCGGTGCATCAGCTCGAAGCCTTCGGCGTAAGATTGCATCATCGCATACTCGATGCCGTTGTGCACCATCTTGACAAAATGTCCGGATCCCGTCGGGCCGCAGTGCATGTAGCCATTTTCCGGCGCCAACGTTTTCAGAGCAGGCTCAAGCAGTTTGAAGGCGCCGGGATTTGCACCGACCATCAAGCAGTAGCCGACTTTCAATCCCCACACTCCGCCGGATGTGCCCGCATCTACAAAGTGAATTCCCAGTTTGGCCAACTCTTCGCCGCGCTTCATCGTGTCCCGGAAATTAGAGTTTCCCCCGTCCACAATGACGTCGCCCGATTTCAGAAGCGTCTTGAGGGTTGCAATGGATTCGTCCACCGGCGCACCCGCCGGAATCATCAGCCAGACGACTTTCGGGCTGGCCAACTTCGAGACGATGTCGGCGAGATCCTTTGCCCCGATTGCGCCTTTTGACACGGCGACATCAATGTCAGTCTGCGTCCGGCTGTAAACGACACAGGAGTGGCCCCCAAGCTGAAGCCGCTCGACCATGTTGCTCCCCATTTTCCCCAGTCCAACAAATCCGAGTTTCATGGTAAACCTTTATTTAGAAATGACTTAAAATAACCAAATCAAAACTTCTGCTGACGGTTAGCTGATTCAATTAACCGAATTTCAATTGTGAATGCAATTAACGGGACAAATCACCTTGAGATTTTGCGCTGTAACATGTATGTTGTCAAATTATATGGCAAATGCAACCGCGACAACTCCTGAATGACTCTGTTCACCCGCGAACCCCAGCATCGGCAGTGGATCGGGCTGATCACTCTGATTGGCCTGGCCCTCAGGCTCTATGGGCTGTCCGCCGAGAGCTACTGGCTGGATGAAATCGTCGCGGCAATGCGAGTCCATGAGTCGCTCAGGAATCTGTTCTTTGGTTGGGACTCGGAAACTCAGGGGCCGCTCTACTATCTGCTGATTAAGGGTTGGGGTCTGGTGTTCGGGACCCATGAATGGACGCTCAGGCTCTGGTCGGTGATATTTGGCACTCTGACCATTCCGTTTATCTATCTATTAGGGCGGCAGCTTTTCAGCGGCACGGCAGCATTATTGGCGGCATTGTTTATCAGCATTCATCCGTTCGCCATTCATTACTCGCAAGAAGCGCGGCCCTACGCGCTCTTTTTGCTCCTGTCGCTTCTTTCGTATCACTATTTACTGCTCTTGATGCGGCAGCACCGCTGGCCGTTGGCGTGGACCTACATTCTTGTCACTGCGGCAGCCTTCTACACACATGCGTTCGGCATGTTTCTGGTTTTGTCGCATCTCGTTATCTTTCGATTGTTCAGAAGAGAATCGCGCTTTCGCGGCGCGCTGCGCAGTTCCCGCCCCTACTATCTCTCGTTCGCGCTGCTGTTCGTATCATGTTTGCCGGAGCTTGCGCAAAATGCGTTAGCCGCACTCAAGAAGATGAGCGGACCCAGCACAGCCGGCTGGATTCCCGAACCGCATTTAACTTGGCTGTTTAAGCTTCCGGCGGAGTATTTTATGGATACTCGCCTCGGCGCAATTGTTCTCTTGGTTACGAGCCTGCTTGCGATCGTGCGCCTGCTCAGCGAGCCGCAACTGCGCGCCGGTTTCAAATGGCTGGCTATTGTCGGCACCTGTATGTGGCTGGTTCCGTGGATCGTCTCGGTAACTCTTACTCCGGTGTTCGTGATGCGCTATATGGCTCCCGGTCTGCTTGTCGTGGTTTTCTTAATGGCCACGGCAGCCGCAAGTTTGCAGCAGTGGCCGCGCAGATTGTTTGTCACGTTCTTAGTTGTTCTCACGGCATTCCCGCTCTGGAATTATTTCACAAAAGTGGACAAAGACCCGTGGCGGCAAACATCTGAATATCTTGCTGAAAGAGTCAAACCCGGGGACGTAATTATCAGCAATCCGCGCTTTGTGCGGCCCTCGCTCGCGTTTTATCTCCCCGACGAATTGAAACCGCAATATATTCGTCCGTCGTCCGTCGCCGATTTGGAAGCAGCGCTGGCCACCGCGACCCGCGTATGGGAAATCAGTTCCTATAGTACGCAAGACAGCGCCAGCCTTGCCATGATGAACACGGTCAAGTCCTGGGGAACAGAGTTGCGGCGAGTCAAGATGAACGAAATGCTAAAAATGAATCCGAATCGATTCTGGAGCGCGCCGATTGAAATTGCGCTCAAAGAAAACAAACATCCGGAAATGGGGCCCGAGCCTTTAAGCGAAACTGAATTGTGACACTGTCCATTCTGATATATGCCGCTGTTGTTATGCTGACCCTTGCGGCTTTGATCGTGTTAGGCTACAAGCCGCGCACGGAGATCAACCATATTTTTGATCAGTACCGCCGCTCGGCTGCGCTGCGCCGTACCGTGACCGCATGGTTTTTTGTCATGGCGGTCGTTTTTGTTCTCGTACAGGGACTGCGAATCCCGTTCTTTAAGTATGTGTTTGAGAAAATGGCGCATCTTGCGGCGCTGCAATCAACGGGTTGGGAGCCCGTGCACGTCATTGGTATGATCTTGCTGATCATCGCTGAAATGCTGGTCTTGACACATTGGCTGCTCTATATTTTCTATTGCTGGCGCGCCACTCATCGCTACAAACTCCCGCCTGATTTACCACTCGATGCGAACCCGCCCGAGGTTGTGGTGTTGATTGCCTGCTGTGACGAAGACCCGGAGATTCTCGAGCGCAGTTTGTCCACCGTCTCGAAATTTGATTATCCGAGTTATCGAGTCTATCTGGTCGAGAACTCGCGCACAGCCGAGAACAAAGCTGCCTGCACCGAAGTCGCAGAGCGCTTGGGCATTGATGTTCTGCACATCCTCAATCGCGGACACAAGGCAGGCGCGTTGAATGACGCGCTTCCCGAAGTTAAGCGGGACGCAAAATATATCGCGGTCTTCGATGTTGATCACGAGGTCAAGCCGGAAACTCTGCGTGAGCTGGTGCCGCTATTGGAAAAGGACGACGGACTCGCCTTCGTGCAAACACCCCAACTCTACGCGAACGCCGAGATAACATGGACCACCCGCGCTGCAGCCATGCAGGAGATGCTTCTATATGATTCCGTCATGGAAGCCAAAGGCGCAACTGAGCAGGCGCTCTGTTGCGGTTCAAATTTTGTGATGCGAGTCAGCGCCTTGGAGAGCGTCGGCGGTTGGGATGAGCAGACGGTTTCTGAAGATCTAATGACGTCATTTTGGCTTCATGCGAAGGGCTGGCGGTCGCTCTATCATCGCAAGGCCTACGCGATCGGGATGGGCCCGACAACCGTGTACGGCTACTGGAAACAGCAGCAGCGCTGGGCTGTCGGCAACACATCGGTTGCGATGTTCGTGTGGAAAAATATGTGGAGTAAGCAGCGCGCGCCGTTGAAACTCTGTGTAGAATACCTGTGGTCTGCGGGATATTATTTCGTGACGCTCGCGCTTGGGTATCTGGCCACCGTGCCGATGCTATTGTTGTTGTTTGTCCGTTTCGGCGTCGGCGGAGCGGATTGGTATCTGCAGCCGACGATGCGGCCGATTGACTATGTCTATCTGTCAGTTTATCCTCTTTACATTGCCGTGGCGTTGTTCCCCTATGTCCACATGCGCTTGCGTGGATACTCGATTCGTAATTTGGTCTTGCTGCAAGGTTTGTTGGCCAACACGATTCCGGTTTACATCGTGTCCGTCGTCAAGGGGCTGTGGAAAGATGTCATCCTGTTTGAAATTGCTCCCAAGAAAGCGATGAATCTGCATCGGCCATTCTGGAAGACTCCGCAAAGTTACATTTTTGTATTCTTGATAATGGTGGGAGGAACACTCTTTCACATGGCACGGATTGAAGACGTTGCGCCGTTCGTGTATATCCTTTTGTTCTGGACGTTCATGTACACGATTTCGTTCGCGCACTTCTTTATCTTTACGATTGAAAGCCGCCGCGTCGCCGCGCAGGAGCGAGCCGAAGCACGAGCCTCTGTAAATCATGCCAAAGCCCAAACCGCGCAAATCTGAACCGGTCGCCGAGACGACCGTTAATGTCCCGGCCGGCGCGCGTGTTGTGCAGGGAGTGTGGCTCTTGGGAATCGTTACGCTCGTGCTCTCCTTTCTTGCGATGTTCAAGCCCGACTGGAGACTATGGGCCGTGCATCAATTTGCATTCCTGCATCTTGCGATTGCTGTGCCGCTACTGATGATAGCCGGAGCATTGCTGACACCGTTCGGCCCGCGCATGGTCGAAAATCTGAACTTCCGCTTCCTAAAACTGCCGCCCCTCGGTTGGGCGGCAGTTTCGTTTGTGCTGTTTATGCTCCTGAGTGTGCACGGAAATCTCTTGGGCGACGGACAATTATCCATCACCCGCTTGGCTCATGTCGGCGACATGCTGGAAGCTAATCAAAGAATTCCGCGCGGCAGATTCCTGTCGCAAAAAGAACCGGGCACGATGTTCTTGCATGAAGGAGCCTTTCGCCTAGCGTTGGTGACGGTTGGTTCTCAGTTGGGCTTGGTCAAGGGCCGGGCAGCCCAGCCCGAGCGAGTGGAGCGGCAGCTCGCCTATCGCGGCGTCGCGCAGTGGTGCTACCGGATTCTGTCGTCACTTGCCGGAGCCTTGCTGATTCTGTTGCTGCTGCGATTCGTCAGAACGCGCAAGCATATTGAACCGAGTGTATTCTTCCTGGTGTTCTTCGCATGCGGAGGATGGCTGACCTTTTTTGGCTATGTCGAAAACTACGCTTGGGTTTCCGTGGCGATGATTGCATTTCTTGTCACAGGACTAAAGACCACCGAGCCGCCGCGCAGACTTCCCGTCATGCCTATCTTGGTGTTTGCTGTTGCCGTGGCCATGCACTTCATGGCTATTGTGCTGGTTCCCGCATGGGTTTATCTACTCTGGACAATGCACTTTGAGCCACGCGACCGGCAACGCGATGATTCACATGCGCCGACGAAAAGACTGCGCATGGTCATTGCCTTGTTCGTGATCATGGGTATGGCAGGATATGTTTTTGTAAAAGGGTGGAAGGGATGGATCAGCGTCATGCCGCTGTTGCCGAAATGGGTGGACGACGGCTATGCCTTGCTGTCGCTGAAACATGGAGCGGACTTGCTGAATCTTGCGCTATGGGCTGTGGGTGCGGCGCTCGTCGTGTTGCTATTGACCAAGAGGATCGGAGAAAACATCCGCGCGCGCAATCAAGAGCATTTCTTGCTGTTGGCCGCAGGTTCGGGTGCGGTCTTTGTGATGGTCTTCAGCCCGAATCTCGGCATGGCGCGCGACTGGGATATCGTCACCGCCGCACTTTGGCCGACCGTGTTTTATGGCGCGTGGAGACTGTCCCAACTTGAACACGCTCCCGCCATGCTGCCAAATCTGAAAGCGAGTTTACTTTCCTTAATCGTGCTGCTGCTGATCCCTGCCGTGCTCGTGCAGTCGCAGGAGTCAACCGCCATCGCGCGTTTCAAAAACCTGCTCGACTTGGATCGCTCGCGCTCTGCTTACGGTTGGGAAAATCTCGCGCTCTATTATCAACGCGCAGGCGAATTGGACGAGCGCATTCATGCGTGGGAGCAGTCCGTTTCCGTTGAACAAAACCCGCGCTACCTTTTCAATTTAGCCGAAGCATACAAACTCGCCGGCCGCATGAACGAGGCGGACACCACAGCCATTGCCGCCGCTCGCATCAAAACTGAATATGCGGGCAATCTGTTTTACTACGCGGTCGCGCAAGCCAAGCGCGGCAATATTGTACGCTCGAAAATTCTGGTGGATACTGCGATTGAATTGAATCCTGAAATTGAGCACGCCGACCGAATGCAGACGTGGGCGAATGCCGCTTTGCATGTGGATTCCATTGCGAAGAGCGGCGACCTTGACGCTGCGCGCGAACTTGTGCAAAGGCTGATCAAAGTTGACTCCACCAATAGCTTCTGGGCGGACTATGCGCTGACGCTCGGACGATAAAGAGCTTCAGTAAGAGAAAAACAAAGCGCCCATCCAGATTTGGATGGGCGCTTTGTAATCAAAACAGTTGAAAACTATTTAATCAGCATCATCTTGCGAACTACTGAAAAATCTCCGGCCTTCAGTTGGTAGAAATAGATACCTGCGGACAAATCCGAAGCGTCAAATCCTACTGTGTGATTTCCTGCCGCGAGTGCTGAGCTAACCAGAGTCGAAACGTTTCGTCCCAATGCGTCAAAAACAATCAGCGTAACGCTGCTTGCTTCCGGCAGTGAAAATGAAATCTGCGTATTCGGATTAAACGGGTTCGGATAGTTCTGCTGAAGCGCAAACTCGGTCGGCATCGCCGACTCGTTGCCTGCTTCAACGGTCACGACTTGAGCCAGCACGTTCCGGCTGCCGTCCCACGAGATATCCACGAGACGATAACTATAGGCTTCCCCGGAATTCACATTCTCATCCGTGAAGCGATAGCTGTGACCGACCGGGCTGTCGCCAAGTCCTGAAACGATCCCCGCGAGCATCCACTGATCTGTGGTCGTGCGTTCAATTTCGAATCGCTGAACGTCGCTTTCCGAAGCGGTGGTCCAATACAGTTCAATCACGCCGTCACGTGCGATGCCGGAGAATGAGATAAGTTCAGCGGCTAGTTCCTGGTCGCAGTCAAAGCTGACCAGATCGCCGTTATTCGTCGTGCCGTCCACGAAATTCTCGTTGATGCTGCTGATAACGTCATTCAGATCGGAAACTGTCGTGCCGTTGGGAAGCGCGCCAAGATTACCGCCGAGAACCTGATTCGCAAGTGCAAACAACTCATTTACGGTCATGCCCACAAACGGATTCGGCGAGTACGGGAACACGCTCAAGTAGTAAAGTGATCCTAAGTTACAAAAACTCGGAACGCCTGCTGAGGAGAAACCGAGAGACACTGCCAGCGCTGTCACCTGTCCGGCAAAGACTCCAGCCGTTGTGCTGGTCGGGTTGTTATAGTTTGCACTAAGGACTCCAGGGGTGCTGCCCGCCGGGAGAAATGCGTTGACTGCCGCGGATGTCGAAAAGTGAATCGTGAAGTTTCCGCCGACGGTAAGCCCTGCGGGAAACACCGCCACGAAATTCGCGTCACGAAGACAGCCGTTGTTGTTGCCATTGCAGTTCTGACCCCACCCGCCCTGCGTTTGCGTGCGACAGCCGTTCGGAAAACAAGGGTCTTGCGCGAATACGGTTGTCGAAAGCAAAGCGGTCAGAATGAAAACGAGTCGAAAGATTTTCATTAATTCTTTTCCCAGTTCAGTTGTGCTAAGATATTCGTTCAATCACACCCAATATAGCACGCAAACTGTGTCAGCAGCAATCGTTCCACAGGCACACGCAAGAAAAGCGAAAGTTAAACTATATATAGTATATGTTGTAACAGTGTTGACTGATTCTTTAGAGCCTTCAAACAAGCGTAACCTATTGTAGCGTAATCTTCTGTCGAGAATACCTCATTGCGAATCGTGGAAAACTGTTGCAATATCGCGAGCCAATCCGGTCAGCCGTTTGCGCGCATGGTATTCGCCGTTGACGCAATTCGGAGGCGTTAGGCATGTTTTCCCGCAAACAAAAAGCCCCCGCTTGCGCAGGGGCTTCATGGTCTCATCCGGCTGGGAGGTTGCCGGATGACAGGGAGATCTTTTGGGAGGTTGCTGTTTTACAGCACGCATAATATACACTCAGAAATAAGTCTGCGCAACTCCTTTCTCATCTAATACTGTGTGGGTATGTTGCGTAAACGATTATTTCACATAATTTCGTGACGCTTGGATGAAACTAAAAGAGGCATAAGAGGGTCAGGATAATTGGTGACATTCTCACCGACAACGACAAACGAAAAGCGGCGACTCAAATGAGCCGCCGCTTTTTTTCATGTCACTAAAAAACGTTACTTCATCAACACCAGCTTCTGTGTCGAAACAAACGAACCCGAACGCAGTTGCGCGAAGTAGATACCTGACGTCAAAGATGAGGCGTCAAAGTAAACCGAGTGCAAACCAACATTCAGCTTTCCGCTCACCAAGGTCGTCACTTCCTGACCAAGAGAGTTAAAAATCTTCAGCTCGCCGTTTGCCGCCACCGGAACTTCGAAATCAATTCGCGTGCTCGGGTTGAACGGATTCGGATAAGCCGCGTGAAGCGCGAACGCAGTCGGTACGCCTTCGGGACGATCACCAATTGCGGAGCCCGCTTCATGTGTAATATGAATGACGAAGATTCTGATCGAGCCGGTGTCCTGCGCCGCATAATCAACTGCGCGAAGTCCCCAAGTTCCTTGGGAAGAAAAACCGTCAAATGCGGAAAGTTCCTCAACCGGACGCCACGAACCTGTGTAGGGCGCAGGTCTTGCCAAGTAGTCGAAAAGCGAATCCGCTTCGTCATCAAAACGGCAATTAGTCATGTTCGCGCCTGCGTTCGGAACGCCTTCAGGCTCCAATGCCAACAGCACGGTGTCACTCCACGGCGAAATCAGCCATACGCTTAAGTCGGTGATCCAGGTATGTGTGATGTTGACCGTCACATCTATGTCTTCAATCAAATGATCTGCGTTAATCACTAGGCTCTTCGTCGCGCCTGTCGGGCTATTGTCCGGAATGCTCAAAGGAGTCGCCGCCGACGGAAAGTTCGTCGTCGTCAGGCTTGAGGGAATCATTTCGATGTTTGCTGTGGTCGCCTGACCCGAGGCAACCACCACACCGACGAGCGTTTCGTTCTCATAGTTGGTTGCAGTTGCATTCAAAGTGTACGTTCCCGCCGCTACTGAGAGCGTGTAAACGCCGCTGGCATTAGAAACCGCGCTCGGTCCGCCTTGAATGCCGACCGTCGCGCCCGCAATCGGAGTGCCCGTTCCCATCGCCGTAACGGTGCCCGTAACCGTGCCGAACGGAGTCATGGTCACGTCAACATCCGTCGCTTGATCTTGGGCTACGACAATGCCCGTGACACTTTCTGGTTCGTAATTCGGTGCGGTTACGTTGATCGCATGGGTGCCGACAGGAACGATGACGCTGTAATTTCCAGTTGCATTGGTCGTTGCGCTGGGTCCACCCTGAACCTGCACCATGGCTCCGGAAATCGGAGTCGCCGTGCCTTCGCGCGTCACCGTGCCCGAAATCGTGCCCGTCGGGCCAGCTGCGCCTGCCTCGAGTAAAATGTCATCAATCTTCAATACCCACATATCAATCGAAGTGTGGTGAAACGCGACGTAGAACGGAGCTCCGGCGAACTGGCTCAAATCCAATGTATGCTGAGTCCAGGTCGTCGGAATGTTCGTGAACGTCTGAATCGTGTTCGTGAAATTGGCAGGTTGCGTGCCCGTCGTTGAAACCTTTACTGCGAACGTCTCAAGATACGGGGACTGCTGGGAAGCCGCCCAAAACGACAGGGTGATTTCGCCTGTCAAATTTTGTTGCGGTAGAATCAACCAGTCATTGTTGGGAACCGCGCCATCGTTATAGACATTGGCGACTGTGTTGGTTCCGCTGTGTGCGGCAAATGGTGCGCCGAGCACTGTCCACTCGGACTGATCGAACGGCCAGTTGGCATCCGAACAATTGGCATTGTCAACGTCAACCATGATCCACCCAGCTGGTAGAGTTCCAGGCGTGAGTGCGTCAAAGTTTTCCGAAATGATGATTTCGTCAAGCGAGCCGGGACGACGTGTCCCGACGGCTGGTAGTTGATAGTCGGTCTGCGCGATCTCCGTCGCGTACATAACCGTGCCATTCTTGCCGACTAAATTCGCAACCGGCCCTTTCGCACTGTTCGCCCACAGCGCGCCGACAAACGTCAGGCACATGGCCAATACAAACAGTTTTACAAATTTCTGCATTTTTCTCAATCTCCAGATTTAATGATTCCGCCCGCCCGGGGTGCGGCTCGGATTTATGAAATGGTAAAGTAGCTCTACTTCAACAGTACAATCTTAATGGTCTGCGCGGCATCCAAGGTGCTGGCGCGCACAAAATACATTCCGCTCGCGGCATTCACGGAAGTCCAAACAAACCGATGGCTTCCCGCAGTCAGCTTCCCGCTGTGCAGCGTCGTCGTCAAACGGCCCATGATATCGTACACGGCAAGCTCAATAGCCTGCTCGCGCAGGACGTCAAGCGTCAACCCAACACTCGCGTTAAACGGATTCGGAAAGGCCGGATGCAGCTTGAAGGCTTGCGGCAAACCGACTTCGCGGTCGTCCGCGTCGAGTAACTCTGATTGAAAGTGCAGCACGAATCCTTCGACATAACCTGTGTCGCCTACGCCAAAATCCTGAATACTCAGTGTCCAGATACCAATCGGATTCAGGCTTTCCAGAGGTGATAGCGGTTCCTCGGGAACAAATGACCCCGTGAACGGACCTGTTCCCTGACCAATCTGCGTCGTCGCCTCGTCGTCAAACCGGCAGTTCGTCATATTCGCGCCTAAACTCGGAACGATTGGAGGATTAAACAGGATGACTGTATCCCCGGCAGGATGAACTATTGAAATCGTCAAGTCCGCGATATACGTATGCAGAATGTTCAGAGTGACATCAAGGTCGAGGATCTCACTGGAGATGTTGGCCACCTCGAGCGGCACAGTGACCGTGGACGTGTCCGGCAAAAAGACCCGCCCGCCCGTATAAGAAACATCCGTGAAATCAAACTGCGGTACAAGAGCGAAATCGCGCGTTGTGGTTTGCTGATCCATAATCAGCACGCCGTCCACCACGACCGAATCATAGTCCGTCGCTGCGGCGATCATCCGGTAAGACCCGGAGTTCACGCGCGAAATAAAATACCGGCCGTCGCTGCCCGTCAAACGTTGCGCGAGCGTATCCGCGCCCGTCGAATCCGTGCCTGTCGTATCAATCAGCAAGACCGACGCATTCGTAACCGGCGCGCCCGTGACACTGTTCGTCACCGTACCGGTCAGCGACACAACCCCGTTTAACTCAAGACTGAAGCTCTCCAAAACCCCCACGTCGACCGCAAAACGGTCGCGCACCCGAAGCCGCCACTCGCCTTGCGCGTCGTGCCCGGCAAACACACTGTCCAAACTTCTCAGCGGACGAAACCCACCCGTAAACGGCGGCAAGCCCTCATAGATCCCCCGGTTCGCGTCGTCGTCAAACCAGCAGTCAGTCATATTGACTATCGAGTCGCCGGGAAAATAGTCCAGCAGAAGCACCGAAGCGACCGAATCAATCAGCGTATCCTGCCACGTCGTGTCCCGTACCCAAACAGTATCCACAAACGTCGAATCAATAAACCTGATTGAATCAAGATACACCGAATCACGCTCAAGAATCAACTGCAAGTCCCTGACCCACGGATGAGTTATCGTCACGCCCACGTCCACGTCTTCCACGTTGAACGACGTTGGCACGTCAATGACAGCCACAATCGTCGAAGCATCCGGAATCGGAATCGGCGTGTCCCGACAGGTATAAAGGTCGTCCAGCGAGCGCTCGGGCACGCGCACATTCTGCTGCTGCGGCAGCGAGCGCCCAGCATGCTTCTGCGGCTCGGCAGGCTTATTGGCCCAAGCGAACGCGATTAGAAGCACACAAATGACGAGAGCGAGTTTACTCTTTTGAGAGATCAATGGAATAGAGGATGCGGCCGACTGAATCGGCTTTGTAATAATCGAAGAGGTACTGGGCAACCATGTTCATGTTTTCCACGGTGCAATCAATATGCGTGTACTTGGCTTTCTTCGCCCAGCGGATGGCATGATCAAATAGCTGCCGGCCAAAGCCTTTCTCGCGCTGTGAAGGCCGCACGAACATGTCCAGAATCGTGGGGACACGCTGCGCTTCGAGAGTCGAAGGTGTCAAATACATCAGCAGAAATCCAACCGGAACTCCGCTCGAGGTGCGACCGATGAAAACCTGTCCCAAACGGTCGTTTTCTAAAATCTCTGTCAGATAGTCCTGATTGACTTTATCCGGAAGAGCCTCAAATTCTTCGCCGTCGGCTTGGTATTCGGCGATCAGCTCGAGGAGCTGAGTAATGTCCGCTATCGTCGCGGTGCTGACAATCATTGGGTTCATTACGGTGCCAGGCGGCACCTAAAGTTCTTTCTGAAAGGTGGTTAAGGGTTGTAAGAAATTACAAAGCGAAGATTATGCCAACTTACGGTTATTTTAGCAAAATCTCCAGACCCATCTTAGTTTATATTTTCCAGTAACATAGCTTGCCCCTGCCCGACTCCAACGCAGAGACTGGCAATCCCCCACTTCGTCCCGGCATCTCGCATACTGCGTGCAAGGGTGCCTAAAATGCGCGCACCCGACATCCCCAGAGGGTGCCCGATCGCAATCGCCCCGCCCTTGGGATTCACCCGGTCAATCGGCGGATCCAGCTCGGCAATCACCGCCAAAACCTGCACCGCGAAGGCCTCGTTTATCTCCCACAGCCCGACCTCAAAGCGCGTCAATCCGGTCCGAGTCAGCAATTTCTCCACCGCATTCACCGGCCCGATTCCCATATAGCGCGGGTCCACGCCCGCCGAGGCCGAGCCTACTATCCGCGCCAGTGGTTTTAGATTGTGCTCTTTGACGAAATTTTCCGAGCAAATCAGCAGCGCTCCCGCGCCGTCATTCAGGCTCGACGAGTTTCCAGCCGTGACCGTACCGCCCTTGCGGAAAACCGGACGAAGAGTGGAAAGTTTCTCGAGCGTTGTGTCTTTGCGCGGACCTTCGTCGCGGTCAACAATTATCGGATCACCCTTGCGCTGCGGAATCTCGACCGGAATAATCTCGTCTTTGAACAATCCGGCTTCCTGAGCGGCGACCGCCTTTTGATGCGACTCATAGGCGAAGGTGTCCTGCATTTCCCGCGCGATATTCCACTTTTCGTAGATATTCTCCGCCGTCTCGCCCATGGATTCGAGCGGGAACAGCTCTTTCATCGCCGGATTCGGGTAGCGCCAGCCCAAAGTCGTGTCCCACGCAGTCAGATTCCCGAAGGAAAATCCGCCTTCAAGCTTCGGCACACTGAAGGGCGCGCGGGTCATGGATTCCACCCCTCCTGCAATGTAACAATTGCCTTCGCCGGATGCAATGGCCCGATAAGACAGGGCCGCGGCTTCCAATCCCGAAGCGCACAGCCGATTGACCGTCACCGCCGGAACTGAGTGCGGAAATCCCGCCAGCAGCACCGCCATCCGCGCCACATTGCGGTTATCTTCACCCGCCTGATTCGCGCAGCCCAAATACACTTCATCCACCAAACCCGGATCAAGTTTGTTGCGCTCGACTATTTTTTTCAAAACCAGCGCCGCCATGTCATCAGGCCGCACCGATTTCAATACACCATTATGCTTGCCCACCGGAGTCCGGAGAGCGTCCACCAAAAATACGTTTGTCATGAAACTCTGTCTATGTGAAATGAAAAATTAGATACGAAAGAAAATCGAGAGCGTAGCGGCTGCCCCTGTGGCTGCCGATACAAAATAACTAACTCCCGAACAACACCACCCGGAATCCCCAGCCCCACCCGAACTGCTCCTTGAAAACCTGCTGGCCCTTTTGGTTTCCAGCCATCATGGATGAGTAGAGCGCAAGAGACGCGTGTTTGCCCGGCAAAACGATGCCCACAAGATTCCGGTAATACTGATTGTCAGGAGTCTTCCGAGAAAGATTTCCGCTCCATGGTTTAACTGTGCCAATCAGATATTCCCAATAATGGGACATGAACGGGTATACATCCTCGCTGAGTTTCCAGCGGGCAATCAGCTCCGCGCCGGGGCCGTGCGTGTAAGCTTTGTCTTCAATAGCTTCGCCAAGAAAAATCTTGTCCTGCACCCGCACATCAATGCTCGCTTTGTCCCACGGTATCCGCACTGCGGCCTCAGGCATGACGTAATCTCCGATGTGAGGGGGGGAGTCATAATAGTACGGAGAGTAGTCATATCCGTGATCCGATTCGTGCCGCGCAGATACACCTACTTCAATCTTGCCTCCGTCCCCCAACTGTTTCTCGGCAAACCTATCCAATGAAATCATTGCCGAGAGCCCGAACAAACCGCGCCACATTTCCACTGAGTGATCAGCTCCGGGAACCGGATCTGTTTCATCGTTGTCTGACTCCAGCTCAAACATTCCGAAAAACCCGAATCGCAAAGACGTGTGCTTGCCGTGCAATGCTCCAAACCCGAAGTCGGCTCCACCAGTCCGTGTTTCCCGAGGAAGATATTGCCACGACGGATGTCCCGCGTCCCGCGTCGCACTGAGTCCGTTGCCGATTGCGCGCGAGGCTCCCGGCATCGTCTCCCAAGTCGCGGCAAACAAACTCGTCGTGCAAAACAGCAGTAATAAAATAGCGTGCTTCATCTGTCGTAAAACTCAAACTCAGTCAAATGCAGCCCCGGCCCGCTCTCTTCCTGCTGACTCCAGTAGCTGATCAGAATCGTCTTCCCGCCGTCACGTTCGTACTCGGGATGCTGATAAAGGTTTTTGATCCAGAAGTTGCGTGGCGGGAAAGCAACACTCACGGGAAACTCAAAACCGTAATCTTGAATATATTGACGACGGGATTTCGCAAACCAAATTGAATTCTCCCAATAGTAGGAACGTATTACGATGTATGCGTCCAAATACGCATTACTTGCGATCGAGGTATTTGGTGCCCATGAACTGCGGCAAGCTTCAAATGACAAATGGGACCATCTATCATCGCAGTTGTAGAATTCATATGCCTCATAAAACTCAATACTATCCTGCCTGAATCTGCCTGCAAAGCCTGCGTAATCTGGATTATCGCGCGCCTCTTTTCCCTGCATGTAGATATATCCATCTTCGTCTAATCGCGCGCCATATCCCCAAATCATACCAAATGAGCTTAGTCGGGTAGCGCTAAGTGACTCGTCCAGTCTCACGAGAAACGAATACCAATGTGAAACATCAAAGTATGAGACCATCCCCGCCTTTAGTACAAATATATAGGTGAACTCACCAATTCTTACGCCGCCAATTGGCCATAAGCGGTATTGATAAGGCGCGTTCGGATCACTGTTCCATTCCAATTCAAAGTCGTTATAAGGAATCAACTGCTTCAAATTCCCCGAAGAATCCGTAATCCATTCCAGAGCGTCCCCCACCGGAGCGCCGCGCCCCCGATGAATTCCAGCGCTGTTTGACAGGGCATGAAACCCGATTTCGCTTGAATCCGCAAGTAACGTCTCACCAAAAACCCACAGCGACTCATCATCATTCAGCGGAATCGAGAATGCTCCTTCTTGCGTCAGCGCGCCGGGATACATATTCATCACACCCAATTCGCGCGTTTCGCCAAATGTGTACTCATCCTCATCCCAGTTCTTCAGGCAACCCGTAAGAAGCATTGAAACAATGGCAAGTAGTGTGATAACTTGTTTCATCTTTACCTCGGCAATCCCGGAACATCGTCCCGAAACAAAACCACTTCGAGCAAATAGTCGTCTTTATTCTTCAGAAAATCCGCCATGCGTCGGCGCCCCAGTCTGATGCCCTCCTTGACTGCCGACTTGCTGAAGCTGCGCGCGGAATCAGAGAATTTTCCCATCTCACTTTTCGACGGGCCGATGACATAAATGTCAATCAGCGAATAGTGGGAACGAAACTCCGCGAACGCCGACAGCACGTCCGGTGAGGCTTTCGACAGTGTTTCATCGAGACGAGATGCAAACTCATTGATCATCGCCGCGCGCGTGTAGTCTTCGCGATCCGTGTTGTCCACGAAAATTTCCAGCGTGCGCTCAATGATAGAAACAACACGATTATATGTGCCCGGTTGCGGCGACGGAAACGCCGACGCGCGCATAATGTGCAGTTCCTGCGGCGCGACTGCGAAACCCGACGACACATGTCGGTTGCGCGCTTTGCGAAACTGCCCGAACACCTCGCTGAGCGGCGTCACGTCCGTCACGCCGCCGTCCACATAGCCCTTCACCGGCGGAAACACAATCGGGATCGCCGCCGACGCCATCACCGCGTCAACCGCCGTCATACCCTGCGGCGGATGCGCCAGCGGTATCTCGACAAATTCACCCTGCTCCAAATGCACGGCCCCCACGCGCACCGCGTCGTGCCACTTCTTGCCGTTTAAGTGTTTCTCAACGATCTTCCGCAGCGGTTTCGTGTCATAAACCGAATCCGTCTTGCGCAAAACAGCCACCGCCAAATCACCGTGCAAATTCTTGCCGAGCAATCTGCGCGCGCCTTCGGTCAACAATCCGGATGTTTCGCGCGGCACATAAATCGATGCGTCAGATGAAATTTCTTTCTCCCACAGCTCGACCAACTGCGCGGCATTCTGCGCCTGTTGTGCTCTGCTGGTGCCGAGGTCTCCGTCACTCGTGCCAAACAACTGCGCCACGTTTAACCCGCCGACGGAAACCCCGTATCCACCGTCATAAGCCTGCCCGCCCAACGCAAAATACTCAGCCAGCATTCCCGCCTGATAAGACCCGTACGCGCCGCCGCCCTGCATCGCCAACAAAAGATAAGGATTCATTCGCTCAGGCCGTCGCTTCTATCGCAAACGTCATCGGAATCTCCGGCTCGCCGTCGGGTAATCTGTATAAATCCCCGCCGCACTCAATCATATTCGCGAACGGCTTAAAACAGCACGTCGGATACTCTTCAAACTGCTTGATCGTCAATCCCGCGCGGGTTAAGGCGCGCATCACGTCAGCCAAACTCCATTGCCATTCGAGCGTGCGTGACTTCGGCGTATAGGAGCGATCCGCATAATCGGGCATCGGCGGCAGCGACACCCCCTCTTCGCAATGAAAATATCCATACTTGCGCTCAATCTTCTCATTCTCCCAATCAAATATCATCATCGTCGGATGAATCTCGACCATCACAAATCGTCCCCCCGGCGCAAGCAGATTCCGAATCACCTCACCCCAGCGATACAAATCCGACAGCCAGTTGATCACACCGTAACTCGTAAAAATAACATCGAACTTTTCGCCCGCATCTCGCCGTTGTGGGTCTCCAGACTTGTCCTCGAACGAAGTGAAGGACCCGCAATGGCGATCCAACTCGAGCACATCGCACTCCAAAAACGAAACCCGATCAGTAACCCCCGCCTTCTCCGCCAACTCCCGCGCCGTCTTGATGGCCACCGGTGAAAAATCCACCCCCACCACCTGCGCCGCCCCGCGCCGGGCAATCTCAATCGTGCTCTTGCCGAAATGGCACTGCAAATGCGCCACGCGCTTACCTGCAACATCCCCCAGCCAATCCAACTCCAATCGGTCAAGAGCGGACTTCCCTTGCAAAAATCCCTCGATGTCATAAAACTCGCTGGCCGCGTGAACCGGCATGACCTCGTCCCACCACGCGCGATTCAGCGCATGCCCCGGGTGGGCAAGCGGACTGCGAGGGTCGTTTTCTAAGTGATTTAATGTGGACATGTTATTCAAGGATTTACTTCAAAAATGTACGGGTTTTTGAGCAGGGTTGCAAGCCTGCCAAGATCATAAATGCCTCTTGAAAAACACGCTGAATTTCACTAACTTACACCCCTATGCTCTGGGGAACACGACGAAACTCTGAAAGGCAATCATGTACGATCCTCGTCACAAGAAACTCGCGGAAGTGCTGGTCAAACACTCGATCAAAGCGCAGCCCGGCGACAAAGTGCTGGTCGAATGCACCGACACTCCGCCCGAATTTATCTCCGTACTCGTGCAGGAGATCTCCGACGCCGGTGCGATTCCGGTGCTGGAATACAAATTCCAATCGGTGCAGCGCAAACTGATCATGAATGCGACGGAAGCAAGCATGAAAGTCTGTGCCGACGCCGAACTCTACCGCATGAAGCAGATGGACTGCTACATCGCCGTGCGCGGAATTTTCAACTCGAAAGAGATCAGCGATATTCCCGGCGACAAAATGTCCCTCTGGGAAAAGCATTGGCTCAAACCCGTTCACCTGAAACACCGCGTCGAAGAAACCCGCTGGGTGATTCTGAAATATCCCACTCCGCAAATGGCGCAAATGGCGAAGATGAGTCACGAAGCCTTTGAAGAGTTCTTCTATCGTGTCTGCTGTGACGTGGATTGGAAGAAAGCCAATGACGCCATGGTCCCTGCCAAAAAATTCTTGGAGAAAGCCGACAAAGTTCACATTAATGGGCCCGGCACCGATTTGCAATTCTCCGTCAAGGGCATCCCCTGGAAACCCTGCGGCGGCGAGTTTAACATTCCTGATCTGGAAATCTTCTCCGCCCCCGTCCGCACGTCCGTTAACGGTAAAATCAGCTACAACACCGCGTCGAGCTATCGCGGATTCACCTTTGAAAATGTCGTGCTCGAATTCAAAGACGGTAAAATCGTCAACGCGACCTCCAACGACAACAAGCGCATCAACGACATCTTCGACTCGGACGAAGGTGCGCGCTATATCGGCGAATTCGCCTTGGGATTTCATCCCTTTGTGCTCGACCCGATGGACGATATTCTCTTCGACGAAAAAATCGCGGGCTCCTTCCATTTCACTCCCGGGCAAGCCTACGAAAAGGACGCTGACAACGGCAACCGCAGCCAGATTCACTGGGACTTGGTCTGCATTCAGCGCCCCGAATACGGCGGCGGCGAAATCTGGATGGATGGACAACTCATCCGCAAAGACGGCATCTTCGTTCACGAAGCCTTCTTAGCCATGAACCCCGACAAACTGGTGAAATAGGCCGACTTTGAATACAAAGGATGATCCTATGAGCAACAACGAGTATCAAAACGCGGTCGGAATTCTTCGTGAAGCGATGGTGAACATTCAGAATGTTCGGTCATATAATGAAGACTTCATCCATCGCGATTCTGTTCTAGCTCGCTATCAGCCGGTATTTGCCACCAACCATTTGTCGAAGCTAACAAAGGAGGAGTTCTATAGCTTTCTCCTACCTGAAAACAATCATCATTGGAGCGGACTTTATCGTACTGGCGCGCGAACTTGTAATGATATGCCCGCCCTGCGAAAGGCTCTTGCCATACTGCTTGACAAGGCGCAACCTGTTGACTCGCGAATTGACAAGTCTGTTTCCATGATAGATGGAATGGGAAAGAACATTTCGACTGCAATTCTGCTGGTTAGCCAACCGGACAGCTTCGGTGTTTGGAATAGCCGATCAGAAGCGGCCATGAAACGGCTCGGAATCTGGCCAGATTTCGAACGCGGAAGTACTCTGGGAGAACGGTATCTCAAGGTCAATGAGATTCTAAGAAAGCTTCGTGATGATATTAGAACGGATTTGTGGACCCTTGACAGCCTATTTTGGTTTATAGATGAATATGAGTCAAACGGTTATGCCGCTCCTTCGGAATCTGCTGCTCCAACATTGCATTCGATGTCTGCGGAACAGAGCTTTGGATTGGAACGACATCTTCACGAGTTTCTTCGCGACAATTGGAACCGCCTAGATATTGGCAAAGAGTGGGATATCTTCGCCGAGCCTGGTGACGATGAAGCTGGATACGAGTACCCGTGTGACGTTGGTCGAATTGATATTCTCGCTAAACACAAGATGCGGCCAGCTTGGTTGGTTATCGAGCTAAAGCGAAACCAAACCAGTGATCAGACAGTTGGTCAACTGCTTCGATACATTGGTTGGGTCAAGCAACACCTTGCCCAGAATGGCGAGGATGTTGAGGGTTTGATAGTCGGGCGCGAGGCAGATAAAGGCCTTAGATATGCTCTCAGTCAAGTCCCAGGTGCCAAACTAATGTTTTATGAAGTGGAATTCCGCCTAGTGTCGCCAAGAGATTTTTGATAAGTGGATTGCAATGCTTTTTTTAAAAAGGCCCCGCGTGTTTTCGCGGGGCTTTTTCGTTGTGCATATGGCAACAGCTATTTCAGCAGCAGCAGTTTCGTCACCGCAACTTCGCTCTTAGCATTCGACAATCTCGCAAAATAAACCCCGCTGGCAAAACCTTCCGCATTCACCTGCAAACTCCTCCGAAACTCAATTCTTCCGCTAAACAATCGCGTCGTCTCCCGCCCGGTCAAGTCATACAAAATCACCTCGTAGATTCCAGATGTCACAACTTCAATCGTCAGCGTCGTCGTCGCATTAAACGGATTCGGATAAACCGTAATCGCATACTCGTTCGGCAACAACAAGTCAAGATCATCCACAGCCACCCCGTTCGTATCCGGCAGCGAATCCGGATGCATCGTCAGCCACGGAATAAACAACACACCGTTCCCCACAGGCGTCCCCTGTCCCTCAGGATTTAAGTTCGCATGATTCGGCCCCGTGCTATCCCCCCACCAATTCTCTCTCACGTCAAAATACGGCCCACTCGACTCCGCCGCGATGCCCGGCTCCAGATATGAGTTATAGCGCGCGTGAATCGTGTCAACAAAAAGGCCAGACGCATACACGTTAGGCATTGGATCCGGGCCGAGATCTTGAAACGTATTGCCGACGAGATCAACAGAAGCGCCTGCACGTATTCCTGATGTAAGAATGGACGACCCGTCACGAAACTCATTTTCTTCAATAACTCCGAAGTAACAGTAGGATTGATCCTGCGGAAGCAAACGAATAGCGGTCGTCCCCTGTGCCGGAGATACTCCGTGATAGTTCAAGAACCTATTCCCGCGGATCGTGATAGGTACTCCCTCTGGCCCGGGGCAATCCATGTTGATTTCTATCAAACTGCTCGATCGCTCTATGCCCTCAAAAACGCAATCCTCGATCCGGCAATTGCCCTGCGTGTATGCACGTAGAATCGGAAAAAGGCCATAGCACGGGCCAAACCGACAGCCAACTACCTCAATATTTGCGCCAACAATGGAAAGCAAGTCCGTTCTATTCTCACTGCAAACAAATGTACAATTGCGTATGGAAGATCCACTGAAACAACGCATGAGCCACGTTCCCCGACCGCCGTCGAAAAAACAACGCTCAGCATCAACGGAACCAAAATTGCTGGGGTGAAGACCCAATGTTGTACATTTATCAAATACGCAGTCTCGGGCGACAATTCTGTTCCCCCCATAGACTGCCCGCGAAACAGTATCAAAGCGGCAATGCTCAAGACGAAGTAGATTGCCTTGAAAAAGCACGCCCCTGTGCGCGTGGCGAACCCCTCCTGCCGCATTTCCGGACGGTTGTAAAAAGCAAAATTTCGTATGACTACAGAGTCACCGTAAAAGATCGCGACGGACGGAGTGTCCGGACCGTCTGGTATCGGATCCAACAGAGTTCTCAACTCAACCAATGTATCTCCCGAATACCAACCGGTAAGAACCAAGGGATGCTGCGGCCCCGATAAAAACTTATGATACACTCCCGGCGCCACTCGAACCGTGTCTCCCGCCGTCGTGGCTTCAAGCGCGCCTTGAATCGTTGCGTACTGCTCTGGTACGGAAAGCGTCTCGCATAACTGAAATACCAAAGACTATGGTGAACAGCAGAATTGTAAATGGCGCTTTCATCACAGTGTGCAGGGCGTGGTTGATGGTCCAAAGGAAAGACAGCCGACCGCCACACAGGATGCATTACACTGACTGCAATCTTCTGTGTAAATCGGACAGTTGATCTGGCAGACGTACATGACATATGTGCCGTTTGAGTTCAGAGACACAACTGCGCCGCAGTCGGTTTCGCAGTCGTCAGATGCGCACAAATGCGTATGGCAGTTGGCAATCAGTGTCTCCGTCGTTCCCTCCAACTTAAAAATATTTACGCAGCTATAGCACTTTTCGCAAACATCCCCGCATGATGTGACAGCGGCGTATAACGCGTAAGTCCCATCACAGTCGGGTGAAAACACAGTTCGTGTGCAATCAGTCGTGAGGTACTCATCGCAATCGTCGTTCGATGAACATGTCGCGCCAGTAAAACATATGCAATCCGTACACGCCCAACCCTGATCCGTCATCCCCAGACACAAAAAAGCCGCAAGCATCATCGCTGCGGCAATCGTGGAAACTGCTTTCTTCATGGCCAGCCTCCTGAACTAAGGGTTTTCATGGCGCACTGTCCATCAGCGCGCCATCCATCAGCGCACCGTAATTGCTATCAATATACTCTCACAGGTTCACTTTGTTAAGCATTTTCCCCACTCCCAAAAGTATGGATAAGTCACGCCAAGCCAACTTTCAATAATTCAATCACATCACCTCCGCAGAAGCGCAAACGCAAACTCCCGGCCGTGCCCTTCCTCGTAAGCTAACTTAATCCACAACATCGCCAACGATTCAAGATGACGAGCCATCGAAAGCGGCCCGGCATCCACCGCGTCAAATCCCAATTCATCAGCCAGCAATTTTACCGACGATTTCGCCACCGCGTCACCGCCGCAATACAACATCACACTCTTCTGCTTGCCGTATACCGGATTTGTCATATTGTTAAACCCGGTCGTGTTGAAACACTTCACCACATGCGCCTGCGGACGGAGCTTTTGCAATTCTTCCGCCCCGGACGTGTCCCCACTGACCGAGAGCCCCGTCAGCCCCGGCGCGATCGGATTGGTCGCGTCCACCAACACCTTCCTCGGCAACGGCCCGGAATTCGCCAGCACCTTAAGCGCCGCCTCATAAGGAACCGCCAACACGATAATCTCACCCCATTCCACGGCCTCCTCAATCGTCGAAATCCGCACCGGCTTGTGCTCCTGATCCACGGCGTACTTGTCCGCCGTCGGCTTCCGCACGCCGTACATCACCTCATGCGGCCCCTCGTTCCAGCGAAAGCCCAGCGCTTTGCCCACGTTGCCCATGCCGATAATCGAGATTTTCATGCCGCACCTCCGGAGGGTATGTTCATAGAAAAGAGGGACTTGCTTATACTCTTGAGACGCACTGAGACGGGTAATGGTTCCGCTTTGGAGAAAACCGTTTGCTAATCTCACCGCCCAGTTTTCTACATTCGCCAGAATGCATGGAGCGAGTTTTCAATTCCTTGCTACGAGAAAAAGTACGTAAATTGTAACAGTGTTACAATTGTCCAATTTCGCCTGAAGTCTTGCACCATCCCAATTGATTTCGATCAAAGAATTCGTTTGCTTATACTTGGGCAAAGTCACCTTGCAAGCGAAGGGCTCTTGCCATTTTCGAGTAGAGGCGCAAAAACTAACAAATCGGATAACGTAAATGAAAAAAAAACAGCTTCTTACAGGAATACTAGTGACCTTACTGTCCCTTATGTGGGGTTGCCAGTTCAGTGAGTCAGATAATGACAAGATTCTAACAAGTGGCAGCGAAAGCAGACGAAGCCAAGCGATGAACCTTGATGATGATTGGGAAATAGCAGGCATTGACCACAATCGTGGTATGGTCTTCTTAGACAAATGGCTGGAGACGAATTACGACAGCACATGGTCTCTTTCAACACTTCAACTGCAAGTCAGATACGCCGCTGAAGAATTTATGGAAGACAGCACTTCGTACGATCTTACTATTGCTAAGTCGGCGATGGACAGAGTCGCAGTTATGGAAATTTCTTTTAACTATTTGTCCGCGTGTGTCGATACGCTTATCACAAATGAGTATGTCTCAGCGCTTGAAGAAACATATATCAGGCGACTCCTTAGTTTCGTTTACAAAGATTCTTTGAGCACATATAGTTTTCAAGATAGTCTCGATCTGTTTGTTGGTGACGTAAAATGTGTTGAATGGAAAGAAGATGAGATTCTATGCCTTGCTTTTGCCGCAGTTCTCGTCTACAGTTGGGACTATCAAGTAGCAGGCGGCTGGAACTTCAATCCTGACCCCAATGATCCCATTTTCTGGAACGGAAGAAGAACAGGTGCAGCCGATCTTGCTGGTGCTGTTGCAGGTGGGCTGATAGGTGCTGCTGGAGGGGGCGCTGGAGCGTTGCCAGGTGCTGTCGGAGGTGGTCTTGGGGCTTCTGCCGCTGACTGTGTTCTCCAAATGTGTGGATTCTAGAGAGGAGTTTCAAATGCAATGGACGGTGATGATTCTTGGCACTCTTTTCGCGTTCTTGGCAGCAGTCATTGTGCTTAAGCTTTCAAAGCGCTTGGAGAAGAAAATGTCGTATGAGGAATTGAGAAGGGACAGAGACGTGTCCGTTTTCGTCCTAGCATTCGTCGTTTTTTGGATGGTGATCGTCGCGTGGCGAATTGATCTTAGTTTCCTTGAATATTGGGCGGGAGTTGTTTACGCTGTCGGTTTTGTTTTAGTGTATTCCGCCGTTCGTTTCCTCTACCGGGTTACTTATCCGTCTATTAAACAAGAGGAAAGCGGATAGCCCTGATGTAAGCATAGAGTTACAAGCGTAGAAAGCTGCCCTCATGTCTGAGGGCTGCTTTTTTTCGTCCGTGCTCGATTGCTTGCTAATCTCGCTGCCGTGGCGTAACTTTCAGCTTGACAGTTAGAAACTAACGGGAGAACCCGCATGGGATTTTTCATTTTCTTGGGCCTGCTGGCCGTGGCCGTGATCTGGGTGATTGGCATCTTCAATGGCTTGGTTACCCTGCGCAATCAGGTCAAAGGAGCCTGGGCACAGATTGACGTCCAGTTGAAGCGCCGCCACGACCTGATCCCCAATTTGGTCGAAGTGGTCAAGGACTACATGTCCTATGAGCAGGAGACCTTGCAAAAGGTCATCGAAGCCCGCAATGGCGCCATTTCCGCATCAGGCCCTGCCGCCGTCTCGGCTGCTGAAAATCAGGTCACCGGAGCCTTGCGCCAACTGTTCGCCCTGTTCGAGAGCTATCCCGACTTGAAAGCTAATCAAAATGTGATGAAACTTCAAGAAGAACTGACCTCGACCGAAAATAAAATTGCCTTCGCGCGGCAATACTACAATGATTCCGTCATGACTTACAACATGAAACAGGAATTGTTCCCCGCCAACCTGATTGCCGCCAACTTGGGCTTCAAGAAGGAAGAGTACTATCAGGTGCCCGAAGAAGAAAAGCAGAATGTGAAGGTTGACTTGCGGTGAGCGACTACCGCCGCGATTTTGCCGCAGAGATTCGCGCCAACAAGCGGAAGTCGGTGATCCTGTTCATCGGGCTTCCGCTTTTGCTTTTGCTGTTGTGCTGGGTGATTGGCCGCTCCTATGACTTCGGAAACATCGGTCTGCCCATCGGTTTTCTGCTCGCGGTGTTCGTCATGCTCATCACCTATTTCCTCGGTGATGATATTGTGCTGGGTTTCACCGGCGCGCGCGAAGCCACATGGGAGTCCGATCAGGTCCTGTTTAATGTCGTCGATGAAATGCGCATCGCTTCGGGCCTGCCCATGCCGCGTGTCTATGTGATTGATTCCTTCGCGCTGAATGCTTTTGCGACCGGCTGGAGTCCCGAAGATTCCGCCATCGCCGTCACGCGCGGGATGTTGGAAAATTTAAATCGCGATGAGTTGCAGGGTGTCGTCGCACACGAAATGGCACACATCGCAAATCTTGATATCCGTTACATGCTGTTGGTTTCGACTATGGTTGGAGCCATCGCCTTGATTGCCGACGGCTATCGCCGAAGCCTATGGTACGGCAGCGGCAGAACAGGACGCGCCGCTACCAAAGGAAGCTCACGCGGAGCATTTTTTGTCATCGGCATCGTGCTCTCCATTCTTGCTCCCTTCGCCGCGCTTGTCATGCAAGCGTCCATCTCCAGAAAGCGCGAGTATCTGGCCGACGCAACCTCCGCCAGACTCACCCGCAATCCGCTTGGACTCGCCGGCGCGCTCGCCAAAATCGAACAGTCCATGTTCGTCAATCCCCTCCCGTGGATCAACCGCGCAACCGTCCACCTCTTCATCGTCAATCCCCTCCGCAACGACGAAATGCAAAAAGGCATCATCTTCTCCACACATCCTCCCACCAAAGACCGCATCCAAAGACTCCGCGCCATGGCCAGTCTGCAAGGCATGATGGGGGCGGAAGACGGAGCAGCAACGCACTCAGATTAAGTACGGCCACGACATAGTCGTGGCCGCATTTGCTTAGTCCGCCGTTGTGGATCTCCGAACCCGTAATAGTAAGTGATACTTACTTCTTCAACAACTCGTCCAGTTTCTCGAACATCTGAGCCCAGCCTTCGTTGGATCCCATCGCCAGAATCTTGTCGCGCCCTTCGTTCGTTTCAAATTTCGAAACAATTGTCATCTTGGTTTTATTGCCGTGATCTTCCAGCGTGAGCGTCATCTTGCTGCTCGGAGGAGGGCCACCCGGTCCCCAAAACTCTCCGTCAATCACTTTGTCCGTCATCACGAGTTTTTCGATGGGAACAATCTCTTCGAAAATAAAATGGCAAGGATATTCTCCCCCGTCTTCGCCGACCATCGTAATCAGAAAATTGCCTTTCAGCTTCAACTCCAAACTGCAATTCTTGTTCGTATAGCCATGCGGCCCCCACCACTGAAGCAAGTGCTCTTTCTTCGTCCACGCGTCCCACACCAATTGCCGCGGCGCGTCAAACATCCGCGTAAACACAATCTCCCGATCATTGACATCCACCTGCATTTTTGATAATGCGCTCATGGCTTCCTCGATACTTTGTTTGCTATTCGCTGTATTTCTTTCGCTTCATTTTCCTGCATCCGCGTCTTCACAATCTTCTTCACCAACCTGACCGGCAATGGTTTTTCTATCGTGAATTGAATCGTCCCTTTTGATGTCTTGAAACTTGCCAGATCTTCCTTGAAACTTGTATTCAAATTCGCGCTTCCGGTAAACAGACTCAAGTGAGATTTGAAGGCGGCATAGTGAACTAGGTTGCCTTTATAGAAGACGGTCGGAATGCCGTATGACATCTTCTCTTCCGCTCCTTTTGCTACCGAGAGAATCGTGGTACGAAGCCTCTCAAGTGCTTCGCGCTGCGCATCCGGCAGAGACTTCAGGTAATGGTCAACGCCGCTCATTTCCCTTCAAACGCCCGCTTAAGCTCAGCGATGTCGAGCTTTTTCATCCCGAGCATTGCTTGCATCGCCCGCGACGACTTCGCTTTGTCTTTGTTGTTGATGATGTTCGCCCACTCCTTCGGGACAATTTGCCAGGACAAACCATATTTGTCCTTTAACCATCCGCACGCACTTTCTTGGCCACCATGAGCAGTCAAGGTATTCCAGTAGTGATCGATCTCTTCCTGTGTTTCGCAATCTACCATGATGGAAATGGCTTCGGAAAATTTGAACACCGGGCCGCCGTTCAAGCCCATGAACTTGTGACCGTTCAACTCGAACACCACGGTCAACACGCTGCCCTCCGGCATGCCTGAAGCCTTCGATGCAGCCTCATCATAGCGCGAAACATCAAGAATACGCGAATTTGGAAAAATCGAGATGTAGTAGTTTGCCGCTTCTTCCGCCGCGGTGTCGAACCAGAGACAGGTTGAGAGAGATACATTGTTATTCATTTGGTGTCTTGCCTTTCTTGCTTGCAGCCTGAATCTTTTTCAAATAGTCGTCCAATCTGTCAAATCGCGCCTCCCAAATCTGGCGGTACTGCTCAATCCAGTCCGAGGCTTCCTTCAGAGGCTGAGCCTCAAGCTTGGCGGGACGCCACTGCGCCTGCCGTGACCGAGATATCAGCCCAGCCTTCTCCAACACTTTCAAGTGTTTCGTCACAGCTGGAGCCGTCATTTGAAACGGCTTGGCCAGCTCGTTTACGGACATTTCTCCGCTCGAGAGTTGCGCTAAAATCGCTCGCCGAGTCGGGTCTGAAAGTGCTGAAAATGTTTGACTTAATCTATCTTGCATAATTCTGGTTAACAATAAGGTTAATTAACTTATTGGTAATATACAAAACCTAGCTTCGTTTGTCAAGTCAAGTTGCGAAGCTCAAAATTTCTCCCCACTTTGAAGATTATGGCTTGCCACGCTCTCACCTTACCGACCCGACCATGATCCTTGCGACACCTGTCCGGCCCGAAAGCGCCGCGCTCGAAATTCCCAAATTCAAGCGGCTGCCCAAGCACGTCGCCTTCATTCCCGACGGCAACCGCCGCTGGGCCGTGGATCGCGGCATGAGCAAGGACGAAGGCTATGCCTACGGCTTGGGACCGGGCTTCGAGCTGTATCATCTGGCCGTCGCGCTCGGAATTGAAGAGCTTTCTGTCTATGGCTTCACGAGCGACAACACCAAGCGGCCGCCCGAGCAAACCGTCGCCTTTCGCCAAGCCTGCGTCGAAGCGGTCGAAGGACTTTCCAAACTCGACGCGGCTTTGTTAGTCGTCGGCAATGACGACTCCCCGCTCTTTCCGTCTGAACTGAAAAAATACCGGACGCGCCAAATCATTGGCGGCGGCATCATCAAAGTAAATTTTTTAGTCAATTATGATTGGCACTGGGATTTGAACAAAGCTGGGAACCAGAACGGCGGCGGCTCTAGAAAATCTTTCATGGAGAGTATTGGCTCGTCCGAAGTTTCCAGAATCGACTTGGTGGTGAGGTGGGGAGGACGAAGGAGATTGAGCGGGTTACTGCCGGTGCAGTCGGTCTATTCGGATTTTTTCATACTTAACGAACTTTGGCCCGACTTCGAACCGGATCATTTCTTCCAAGCTCTTAAGTGGTACGAATCCCAAGACGTAACGCTCGGGGGGTAGGAAGATAATAAGAATAGGGGAATTCAGAAACGGCGGCCATTGGCTGTCGTTTTTCTTTGCGATGTCTGCTAAAATAATAATTCGTTTTCACCCGTTCTGAGTTACTTGAAGTTACTAGCACGACAAATTTCTTGCTGACCTTCTTTACCCTCGCTCCCTGTCGAGCCGGAGGCTCGACCTAGTGTTTTGGGTTTGTCCCTGTCGAGCCGGAGGCTCGACCTAGTAATATTGGGAGACACACTTCAGGCCGGTCACGGTTGATCACTCCGCCGGGTTCCTCTGTGGGTGGTTTGGTTGGTTAGCTGTGCATAATATACGACATGAACGGGCGTTTGTCAAGTGTATTTTGTATTTTATTGGAGCTAGTAAACGTTTGTTCAAGATGGAGTTGAGGAGAAATTTGGATTTTGAGGAGGCTTTCTGGGGTGCCATTGCGGGTCTGGAGACCCACAACGGCGAGGGGGGGGGATGGAGACGAGGCCCCTATCCCCGGCCCCTTTTGCTTCACTTCGTTCGAGCACAGGCTCCCGTGAACGGAGAAGAGGGAGCGCGGAAGAGGGGGCAACCAGCCCTACAGGGACAGGCTTGGGTGCCGCCGCGAATGAGAAAACGCAGCCCCAGTCCATAAGACGGGGGCTGTTCTCTTCCTGATCGCAATTGTTGCGCGCGGCGACGAGGAGTATCTATTTCATACTTCGGCCATACAGCATCTGCGGCATCAGCACTTCGTCCACGACATGAACGACTCCGTTGTCTGCCGTCATTTCAGAGCCCGTGATCTTGGCGCTGCCCACCCAGACGACTCGATTTTCAATTGTGATCGGCAGTTGATCGCCCATCACTGTCGTAAGTGACTGCCCGCTCATCTTTATCAAATCATCATACGTTAGTGTTGTGCCGACCACGATATGATTCTGCAGAGCGATTTTCAGTTTTCCTTTGTCGGAAAGTTTCTGTATCTCGGTTTCGGCGCATACTTCAAAAGCTTCGTTTGTCGGAGCAAACACCGTATACGGTCCTCTTGACTCCAACACACCTTGAAGCCCCGCAGTCCTTGCCTTCTGAGCGAACTTGCTCAACTCACTTTCTGAATTGACGACTGCAAACACGGTACCTGGACGAGCCTTGTTCTGCGTGATCGCCGGAGTTTCTCTGGCCGCTTGATTCTGGCCGTCGGATTGAGCGAAAAGCACTCCTCCTGCAATCAGCATTGCCGCGAGGGTCGCGGCGATGATGCGATCTCTCATGATGTCCATCCTTTCCGCAGTTGACTAAACTGCACCTGTTCATAGATAATCATCAACACGCTTAAGTGCGCGCTATTGTTTCAACCTCAAAAAAACGCTCGTGGTTCCACAAGAGAACGTGTAACAACTCATGATTGAACTGCACACAGTATATTTAATGAACACTATATAGACTATTGATTTGCAGTAATTTACAAAATAAAAAAAATACTTAGGAACTTTGACGACCCGTGGACTCGTTTAATAAGTTAAGGACGGGAAAGCAATCTAGAGTAATGCTCGATGCGGATAGCACAAAATGAGCATTCAAGATGAAATAGACGGACATTACGCAGGAGGCCGTATGAAAACGCTTGGAATCGTGCTAGCTATTATCGGGGCGCTGTTCTTTATTTTTGATTCGATAGACTTCGAGCGGGATAAGAAGATCATTGATCTCGGAGACATTGAAGTGACGACGAAGGACACCGATTCGATCGAGCTGAACAAGTTGGTAGGAGGAGTCGTGATCTTTGCAGGCTTAGGGCTGATCTTAGTTTCCACGAAACGGAAGTAAGAAAACAAACTGTGAAGGGTGGTGAAGTATGTTGTGGACGATTTTTGTCATACTTATGATCCTGTGGTTACTCGGAGTAGTGAGTTCCTACACGATCGGCGGATTCATTCATATTCTATTGGTGATTGCAATTGCGATGGTGTTGATTCGAGTGATACGGGGTGAAAAGCCTATTTAGGATTACTGTCGAAATTGTGGATCACAAAAGTGGGGCGAGCCAAGTGGCTCGCCTCGTCCATTTTGCTTGATTTGGCAACCCTCTAAAGAAACTTGCCACCGCAAGGCCGGATGATGGTCATGCTTGGAAGCACGACCTAGTATCTCTTGATTGAACGGGGAGATTAGAGCGGGCGAATTACCATCCGCCCCTACATTTATTGGGTTTGACGACTGGGTTGGGGCGAACTCTTGAGATTGTTGCGTTCGCACCGAGATCCTTCACTTCGCTTCCCTACAGGGACAGGCAGGATGACGAGTGGTTTACGTTTTCGGGATGTGCTTGGGTTGAGTGCGTCCTTTGAATAGATCCTTCCAGGATGATAAGCGGTGTCAAGTTGTGGTCATCGAGTTAGATGTTAACGTCCTTTGGATAGGTCCCTGCGGGATGACAGAAGGGGGGCACAACATGGTGTGCCCCTACGATTGTGGAATTCGATTAGCGCGGGGGCGGGTCGGGACCCGCCCTTTCGTTTGCCATTGCGGGTCTGGAGACCCACAACGGCGAAGTTTGGCGCATGCGAAGCGCACGGGAGGTGCGTGTCACGCACCTTGACTTTATTCCTCAAATTTCATATACTTGGGTTTACTTGCGGTATTTTCGAAAGGTATGTTTTTCGAGAAGTTGCGTGTATGCGCCCGTAGCTCAACTGGATAGAGCGTCTGGCTACGGACCAGAAGGTTTGGGGTTCGAATCCCTACGGGCGTACTACCGAATGATGAAGGCGGAATGATGAATGATGAATGGAAGCGGCTTGCCGCTTTTCACTTATGACGGATAGCCTGCTGGAAACATTTGGAAAACCTGATCATGACCGCTGGATGGGGGCGGCATTGGCGGAAGCGGAAAAGGCTTTCGAACGGGACGAAGTTCCGATCGGATGTGTGATTGTCCATAACGGTATGGTCATCGGGCGGGGGCATAACCTGACTGAAAACCACCAGGACCCCACCGCACACGCTGAGATGATTGCGATAACGGCGGCGGCTGAAGCACTCGGCAGCCGCCGTTTGTTAGATTGTACCCTCTATGTCACGCTGGAACCGTGCGCGATGTGCGCCGGAGCGATTGTTCTCGCGCGAATTCCGTATATTGTCTATGGCGCACCCGACCCCAAAGCGGGAGCCTGCGACACCCTCTATACCTTGCTTTCCGACCCGCGGCTGAATCATCGCGCCCACCTCGTGCGCAAAGTCCGCGAACAGGAATGCGCAGCACTTCTCTCCGCTTTTTTCGCCCACAAACGAGACGAGAAAAAACTTGGCAAGTCCGATTCCTAATCCCATTGAGCAATTGCGCGCGCGACTTTCGCAGCGCGCTGAAAGCAGTATTCCTGTTTGGCCCGTGGCGGTGCGTCCATGCGCGGAACGAAACTCGCTGGCGCTGTTGTTGGGAACGCTGCTCGGGAAATTGCCGAATGACGATATCTCGCCCTTAGTGCGGCCCGTGCTGTTGGAGCAGGCCGAGAACGGCAGTTGGAGGAATGATGTTTCGTTGACGCTGGAAGTGGTGCAGGCTCTGTCGCAATCGCAGCGACCGGAAACACGGCCCGCGCTCGACCAAGCGGTGACGTGGCTTGAGGAGTATCCGAATCGCCGGCAGCTTCGCGCGGAGACGTTGCTATTGTTGGGACACACGACGGGACTCGGCGCGCCGATCCGATTTAAGAGTTTTTTGAAGCCGGCTTTGCACGCGGCGATTGGCTGGAGTTTTCGCAATCATCATACGTCGCGCAGATTGTCCGCGCACTTGTTGATGACCGAAGCCGGAGTGGACTCAGCGCGGATGTCGCAACTGATTCGCAGACAACTTTCGGACGGCTCGTGGGACGGTAACGTGCGCTCGACGGCTTTGGCGATGGCGGCATTGAGACAGGCTGGATTACCCGCGAGCGACAGTTTGTTTGAGCGCGGCTTTCGGTTTATGCGCGTCTTGCAGCAGTGGGACGGAAAAGATTTGTTGCAGGCGCCGTGCGACGTGTCGAACGCGCTGCATGCGACGACGGTGCGCTCGCTGCTGCTGGCGGGAGCGGACACGAATGACGTCGCGCCGTCGGCGATGCTGCTTTTGCATCATCAGGATTCGAGCGGGGGATGGAGTATCGGCAGCGGACAGCCGGTGGACGTGATGACGACGGCGATGGCGCTGGACGCGCTGTCGTTGTTTGGAGATAATCCGCTTGAGACGCGCTGGACTCGGCGGCGCGCGGTAGAGTTCTTGCTTTCGGCGCAGCATACGGACGGCAGTTTTGCGTTGATGTCAAACAACAAGTGGTTTACGCATCGCGGGGCGCGCAATCGTGCGAGTTTGGATGCTACTTGTATGGCGCTGCTGGCATTGTGTGAGAGCGGGGAGTATAACGCGCTGCCGGCAATGTACAAGGCGGCGCGGTTTATTCAGCGCGAGCAGCTTGCTGACGGATCGTTTCCGCAATCGAGTTTGAAATCGAAGCATTATACGACGGTATTGGCAGCGGAGGCGTTGGACGCGTTCGGCGCAAATCGCCGTCCGGTCGAGCGCGCACTGAGTTGGGTTGTCGCTCAGCAGCACACGCTCGGAGGGTTTTGCGACGAGCACGGCTTGACATCTTGGCATACAGCGATTGCGATTCGCGGATTGAGTTTGCGTCCGGCGAGGTACGCCAACGAGTTGGCTTCGGCGCGCGCGCACTTGCTGTTAAGGCAGGATGACGAGACGAAATGGTGGGATGACGCGGCGGCGAATTTGTTTGTGCCGAATCTGAGTCGTTGTTTGAGCGTGACGGAACTGACGGCGATGGCCGCGCTGGAAGCACTGCACACGGGCAGTCGGGTTCGCGCGATGCGCACGCGCAAGCTGCGTGCCGCCACGCCGCGAGGATGATTTCGCGTGACGCTCTTTGAAGAATTCAGTTGGCGCGGGTTGGTTTTTGACGTGACTGCGGAAACTGCGGAAGCGGTGAAGAGTCCGCTGACAGTTTATTCGGGATTTGATCCGACGGCGAAGAGTTTGCACGTGGGAAGTTTGGTTCCTTTGCTGCAGTTGCGCCGCTGTCAGTTGTTTGGTCATACGCCGATCGCGCTTGCTGGCGGCGGGACGGGAATGATTGGTGATCCATCGGGGAAATCGGCTGAGCGGAATTTGCAGACGATGGAGCAGATTGCCGAGAACATGGCGGGTATGGCGAAGCAGCTCCGGCACTTTTTGGATTTTGACGCGAAGGGCAATCCTGCTAAGCTTGTCAACAACGCCGAATGGCTCAACAGCGTGACGATGGTGGAGTTCTTGCGCGAGATTGGCAAGAATTTTTCGGTTAACGTGATGCTGCAGAAGGAATCCGTGCGGCGCAGACTGGAAAGCGAAGACGGAATTTCTTATACGGAGTTCACGTACAGTCTGATGCAGGCGTACGACTATCTGATGCTGTTTGACCGTCATAACTGCACGCTGCAGATTGGCGGCAGTGATCAGTGGGGGAACATCACGGCGGGTACGGATTTGATTCGGCGCAAGCGGCAGGGCAAGGCGCACGCGATGGTGTTTCCGCTCTTGACGACGTCGAGCGGACAGAAATTCGGCAAGACGGAAGCGGGGAATATCTGGCTCGATGCCGAGATGACGTCGCCTTATCAGTTTTATCAGTATTGGTACAACACCGACGACCGCGACGTGGATCGTTGTTTGAAAACGTTTACGTTTTTGCCGCAGGAGAGGATCGCTGAGCTTGCGAAGCTTGTGGAAAATGAGCCGCAGAAACGTGAGGCGCAGACGGAGCTTGCGCGGGAGGTTACGAAGCTGGTGCATGGGGAGGCGGGCGTGCAGGCTGCCGAACGCGCCGCGAAGGTATTGTTCGGGGGAGAGCTTGACGGGCTATCGGCGAAGGATGTGTCGGGGATTTTTTCGGATGTACCGTCGTTTGCAATTCAGCGCGGAGATATTCAGAACGGCAAGAACGTCGTGGACTTGATTGTCGAAGCGGGGTTGTTCAAATCCAAAGGCGAAGCGCGGCGGATGATTGAGTCGGGCGGGGTGTATGTCAATAACGTGCGTGTCGGGGATGCTGCGCACACCGTCGTGATTGATCACGCGATTGAGGGGGAACTGTTGGTGCTCAGGAAAGGGAAAAAGGAGTATTTGGTGGTGAGGGTTTCTTCGTGATGACAGACATGAAGACGGCCAGAGGCCGCCGCTAGCGATGTAGGCAGACCAAGGTCTGCCACTACGCCGGTCGGCAATTCCTGTGGGATGATAGCCTGAATTGCAGCTCTGAGGGGTTCTTCACTACGTTCAGAATGACGAGTTGATTGGGATTTGTGGTTGCGCTTGAGATAGTTGCGCACTTTGATGAGATCCCTGCGGGATGACAGAATAGGGAAGAGTGGTGAGTTCGCTGGGGGATTTGGCGCTGCGAGCAGGGCGCTACAATTGTTTGAGCAGCGGTTCAGCTTGGGACAAAATAAAAGCCTCGCGCTCTTGAAACGCGAGGGCAGTTATTCTCACATGAACTATCGAACTTACTTTGATTTGGAGTATTCCGTCATCCCGTGCCAATCAATCAGGACGACCGGCTCGTCTCCGACAACCCAAGCGTCGTGGCCAGGAGGCAACATCGAGACATCGCCAGGCTTGCAGTCAAACTCAGTTCCGTCGTCCATTTTAACATGAAGCACTCCTGAGACGTGATACTGAAAGTGCGGCGCTTCACAACTTTCTGTCTTGGACGCCTCTTTCAGCGAGGTTGACCATTTCCAGCCCGGCTCAAAGACTGCTCGACCAATGGTTACTCCGTCAACTTCAACGAGTTCGAGTTGCCCTTTGGGGAAGGCGCGAACCTCGCCCGGCTTCGCAAAGCTCTTATGTACTGCACTTTTCGAGGCAGGTTCCTCTGCTTTGGACGGCGCGGCAGCGGTCGCGATAAACATACATAAGCATGATACCAAGCACAAAGTTTTCATGTTTTCTCCAATTCCTTTTTTGTTGCGGCTCTGACTTATTGATAGTCGCCCTGCGACCCTAACTCCTGTTTTCAATGTAACGACCGCTTTTCCTAAAAGCAAGACCTTACAAATTTGTTACATAGTGCCAAAAAGTATACCGGGGCAGGAGCTATGTTTAGAGTTCAGGATCAAGAATTTGATTGCTATATCGAATTTACCCTCAAGATAATCGGGGGTAAATGGAAAACGCTAATTCTCTGGAATCTTCGGGACGGAACGAAGCGCTTTGGCGAGTTAAAGAAGCTGATGCCCGGATGCACGCAAAGAATGCTGATTCGTCAACTGCGAGAACTTGAAAGCGACGGAATTGTCAAGCGAGTGGTTTACGCGCAAGTTCCCCCGAAAGTTGACTATTCTCTGACAGAACGTGGGGAAACTCTGAGACCGATTTTGGAGCTTGCGTGCAACTGGGGTGTTAATCGAGTAAATGAGCTTAATGCAGCCTGACAGTAGTATGTTGGTGCGATTCTCATTTTGCGCTTCACTCTGTTGGCTTCTTTGAATAGATCCCTGCGGGATGACAACACGATAGAAACTTTTGATATTAGGGGCAGGTGAAGACATCCTTACGAGGACAGGCCTGCCGCCGCGAATAACGTAAGGGGTAAGATTTATGAAATCAGTTTTCGTATCCATTTTGTGTTTGGCGTCACTGGCGTTTGGCGCTGATCTTGAAGCTTTGCTGAAGGATGCGCGGGCGTATCATGACGGCAAACTGGCCAAGATTGAAGACATGGTGCTGGAATATACGGGCACGTTCATGGGGCCGGGCGGGGAAGGCGCGGGGATGAAGTCCACGCTCACGCGCAAGGGCGAGAAGTGGCGCATGGAAGCGACGATGAACATGGGCGGCGGTAAGATGACGATGAACGGCGAAGAAGTGGACGCGGGCGGCGGCATGGAAACGACCGTGTTGTTCGACGGCAAGGATATGTGGACGTCCACGATGGGGATGAAGATGAAAATGCCGCAGGACAAAGCGATGGAGCAAATGTCTTTTACGCAATATTGGAACGAGCCGCCGGCAGGGTCCAGCTTGACCGGTGAAGAGAGTGTCAACGGCCGCAACTGCTACGTCGTGATCTATCCCGAAAACGACGTGACCGAAGCGCCGTCCAAGATGTGGATTGACAAAGAGTGGTACGTGAACGTGCGTTCGGAATCACATTTGAGCGGCAAAGTCATCAAAACGGATTTCAGCGACTTCAAAGCGGTTTCCGACGGTTACATGATTCCGCATAAGGCTGTCGTGTACAGCGGCGATCAGAAAACCATGGACGTGACTATCACGAAAGTTGAAGTCAATCAAGGCGTGGAGGAAAGTTTGTTCGACGCGGCTTCACTCGGCGGCAGCGCAATGGATATGGATATTGAGAAACTGATGAAGCAAGCCGAAGAGATGCAAAAGCAGTACGGGAAATAGCCAGCGCAGGCGCTGGACCCAATGACGCTGGCGCGTGGCGTTTTGGATTTTGATGAATTGTTAGCGGAGGGGATATGAAGTTTTTAGTTTGGATTTGCGCGGTTGCTCTTTGTCATACTACGTTCGCGTATGACATCGCGGAGTTTGAGCATGACGCAAAGGCACATCATACGCGGCACTTGAAGGGCATGAACGGGCTTGCGCTCGATGTGCGAGGGACGATTACGCAGCCGGATCACGACGTTTACACGATTGACGCGACGTATTCTACGCGCGGCAATAAATGGCGTACGGATGCTGTGCTCAAAAATGAAAACGCGGATGAGGGCTTTCCGATTACCGTGCTCTTTGACGGACAGCAGACGTGGGCGCAAGTTGTCGGGATGAAGCTCAAGATTCGACCAAGCGACGTGGATAACCGGATACGCGGGTACGTCTATTGGGATGAGCCTGCCGCCGGTTCGCAGATTGTGGGCGAAGAGACGGTTCAGGGTCGTTCGTGCTGGGTGATTTCGACGCCGCTGAAGGAAGAGGACGGTACCGACGTCACGATGAAGAGCTGGTACGACAAAGAGTACTTTGTCCTTGTGCAGTCGGAATCTACGCTGGACGCAAAACCCGTCCGCATGGAGTTCTCGGATTTTCGCGGCGTGAACGGAACTTACGTCATTCCGCACAAAATGCGGGCGGTGCAGGACGGCGTGCAGATTGTTGATGCGCAAGTTCTGAAGGCGAGTTCGGGCAGCACTCTTCGCGACGCACTTTTTGACGCTGAATATCTCGACGGCGGAGACTTTCCCGATATGGGCGAATTGATGCGCACCATGCAAATTTTCGGCAAGGTTTTTACGAACGAAGTTTCCAAGCTCCTGAAGAGCGACTGATTCGCCGCTGCGGTGGTTTCTTCTCAATGAAGGTGAAACAATCGTGATTGCAAGACTTCTGCTTTGTATTTTCCTTTTGTCCGCGGCGGGACAGTGCGCCGACATGACAAAGGAAGATTCGCTGGTTATCTTCTCGATTCACGACGAGTTTGAGAAGCTGGTCAGCGACGTCGCTGACATTCGGGCCGTCCGCGAAATGCTCGACGTGAGCAAACGCAAGGAAAAGCGCACGGTGCAGGTCGCTTACGTGCTGGGAAGTATGGCGCGATTGGAAATTCGCAGCCACGCCACGGAAGGCAGAATGAGAGCTATGATCCTGCACGACGGGAGCAACTCTTGGCTGCTTCTGCCGATATTGGGCAAACGGCGTGTCAAAGAAGAAGACTTTCTCTTGCAGCCGCTGCGCTGGGTGTCGTGGGCGTTGGTAGATGAACGGGCGCGCGTCGAAGGAACAGAGAGCATAAACGGACGCGAGTGCTGGAAATTGCGACTGGGCCGCCGCACAGGTTACGCGCATTTGCATCTTTGGATTGATCAGCAAGATCTTAGCGCGATTCAGGGGCAATCCGTTGATTATAACGGCGACACGCTTTCGTGGAAACATGCGGACTACCGCACCGTTTTTAAGGACTATACATTTCCGTTTCAGACGGACACCTATCGAAACGGAGAGCACATCTCCATCGCGAAGATTCTCGAGATGGACGTCAACACGGGTTTGGATCCCGAGTTGTTTAATCTGAGCACAGCTAAACTGAAGTGAGTGGGCCATGCTACGTCAATGGGCTGCCATGCTGTTTTGCGGATTGCTGTTCTGGAGCGGCGTCGAATCCGCGAATGGCTATAACCTGCGCCGCTACACGTTTCCGACCAGCTCCTCGCAGGAAGCATTTATCAACGGCGCGTTCAACCTTTCGGGCGAATCGGAAGACACTACTCAGACGGGTTACAGCTTCAGCGGCACCGCCACGTACGACATGTTTTATCGCTCGCTGCCGTTCACGTACTTCATAAATTCGCGGGGCAACTTCGCTTTCATGCGCGCGACGCAAGACGACGCGGACGGCACGGAAGGCTTCGACGGATTGCTGCGCGTTCGAGGCAACAAGTATTTTACCCGCGAGCACAAATGGTTCGCGTTCGGAGCGTCGAAACTTGAATATCGTAAACTGCAATCCAGTTCTAAGGCGGACGATCCGTATTGGGACGTCACGGCGGGATTGGGTTACGGACGCTCGATTGACGCGACGGTTTTGAAACAGGCGATTCGAATTAACCAGGACTTCAAACGGTTCGGCGTCATCAGCAGCGATATTCCTGAAGAATTTTTGCAGCAATTGGCGCGAGTGATTGACCGGCAATCGGAGTTTCGCAGTCTCTATGGAATTGTCGAGTATCGTAAGTACTGGTACGGGGCGATGGAAGACGTGATCCGCGACGCGGGAGTTTTGATTGAAGACGGACTCGGCGCGGTCGGATTGATTCGCGTGCAGGAAGTTCTGGCAGAGCCGACGGGGCGCAGATTTCACGGCTGGGAAGTGCGCGGCGGCGGCGGCGTGGTGTTGTCGGATTTTTCCGGTGAAGCGGGCGATCCGTTAGCGTCGGCGGAGTTTGACTGGGCATTGCCGTACACGATCAATTTGCAGTTCAGCAATAGTATTTATTCGCGCACTGTGTTTGCCGAGGACCAATCGTGGACGGCTGGCGATATTTTTCAAATCTATTACGAATTGACCAACCGTCTTGATTGGGATAACTCGCTGCAAGCGGAGTACAACGTCGCTGAGCCGCTGCCGGATTCGTGGGACGCGACGTTTACGAGCACGTTCATATTTTATCTGGAAAATCAATTGACGTTTAATCCGTCGCTGATCGTGAATTACTTTGACGTGGACGGGCAGGACTCGAAATCAAACTGGACGCTGCTTGGCAGTATCAGTTATCGTCTGAAATAAGGTTTATAGTTCGCGCAATTGCAAGGGCACTACGACCGGCCCCGCGCGACAGCTATTGCGGGTCCTTCACTTCGTTCGAGGGCAAGTCCGGGGACCCACAACGGCGCGTAGTTTCTGGAGAGGTGGCAGAGTGGTCGAATGCGGCAGCCTCGAAAGCTGTTGTACCGCTTGTCGGTACCGGGGGTTCGAATCCCTCCCTCTCCGCAACGAGTGCGACGGAAGTTTTTCTGAAACACGAAGACTTCGCCGCACGAGAGAGTTTGTTTATGTTCGAGAAACGAGTGAGGCGCTGTGCGCAAAATTCTCAAGGTCACAGCGTGGTTCTTTGTTATAGCTTGCGTTGTCCTGTTTTTACTCACGTATTTCAGCACGGATTTGTTCAGACAGTTCGGTAAGACTCCCGAGGGCGAACGCTTGCAAAGGATTCAGGCGTCGCCGCTCTATGACGGCAAGGCGCTGCAGAATCCGAGCACGTTCGGATCCGACGCCATGGGGCCGATGGCGGCGATGTTGAAGGAGATGCTATTCGGCGGGGAAATGCGCTCACCTGACGCGCCTGTTCACGCCGATGAGTTCGATGCGCGAGCATTTGCGGCACGAGAGACGAGCGGTGTGCGGTTTGTGTGGATAGGGCACTCGACAATCTTGATTGAGGTTGACGGGTTTCGGATTCTGACGGATCCGATTTTCAGTAAGCGTTGTTCACCGACGTCGCTGCTGGGGCCGGTGCGATTTCATGATGTCAAGATTCCGGAAGAAATTCTAAGGACAGTGGATGTCGTGCTGATTTCGCATGATCATTTTGACCATCTTGATCTTCCTTCCATTAAGCGCTTTGCGGATATGCCGGCCAGATTCGTAGTTCCGCTTGGAATTGGAGCACACCTTGAGTCATGGGGCATTGATGCGAAGCGGATCCACGAGCGCGAATGGTGGCAGTCGGTTTCGTTATGGGACGGCGATCTTGAGTTAATTTGTACTCCCGCGCGGCACTTTTCAGGTCGCGCGATCACGCGCAATCAGACGTTGTGGGCGTCATGGGTGATTCGCACGGGAAAGCGCTCTCTCTATTTCAGCGGTGATACGGGATACTTTGAGGGATTCAAGGAGATTGGTGAAAAGTACGGGCCATTTGAATTTACGATGATTGAGATGGCCGCGTATCACGAAAAATTTTGGCCGAGTGTGCATATGTGGCCCGAGCAAGCGGTGCAAGCGCATTTAGATTTGCGCGGTGATGTGATGATGCCGATACATTGGGGCACGTTTAATCTTGCGTTTCATGCGTGGGATGAGCCGGCGGAGAGATTGGTGGCGGCTGCGAAGAGTGCGAATGTTTCCTTGATCACTCCACGTCCGGGGCAATTGGTCACCTTGGCGAACGTTCCTGCAGTCAATCCGTGGTGGCGCGAAACCCAGTAAGTCATAGGAAATTACGACACATTATATGACCACACCTGACTTACTTGCACAACTCGGCTTCTGCCATTTTTGCATCATCACGAATCTCGAAGAGATTACCGAAGAGCAAGCGCTGCGCGAGCCTTTGCCTTCGGGAAATCCGATCAATTATGTGCTGGGACATATTATCGCTTATCGGACGCATGTGTGCAAAGTGCTTGACGTCGCTCATCCGTGGAAAGACTCACAATTCAAAGTTTATGACGACACTTGGAGTCAGACGGACAGATCCAAGCTCTTGAGTTTAGCGAAACTCAAAGCCGATGAAGAGCACACGCACGCAATTTTGAAGACGGGCATCGAACAGTTCGCGGGCGACTGGGACGACTTTTGGCCAGAGCGCAAAGCAGGCAGCACGCAATCCTACGGGCGGCGCGTGCAATTCTTTTTGCAACACGAAGCGTATCACGCCGGACAGTTGGGAAGTTTGCGACGTACACTTGGATTGCCGGGAAAGATTTAGGTGAGCATTATGCCCAGAACCACAGTCAAACTTCAAGACGGCGAGAAATCAGTTTCGGCATACTTCAAGGAATTGCCGAAATCGCAGCGGGACATCGCGAAAGCTCTGCACACTCTGATTCTGAAAGTGATTCCGAAAGCGGAAGTGAAAATCAAGTGGGGCTATCCGTGGTATGAGTTGGACGGCGAGTCCTTCGCTTATCTGGCGGGAGTCGCGGACCGAGTCAACTTTGGTTTTCCTCGCGGCGCTGAGCTCTCGAGTGAGTTACTCGAAGGTACGGGCAAAGGCATGAGGCATATCAAAGTGCATTCGCTGGTGATGATTCAACCGCGCAAGTTTGCAATGTTATTGCGTGAAGCCGTACGATTGAACGAGGGAAAACCCGCGAAACCGGTCAAGAAAGTCGTTGCTCCCAAGAAAAGCAAGCCTGCGGTTAAAGTTGCATTGGCGCGCGTGGGCCGAGCGAGTCGCTGGTCGTTTGATCAGACGATGACCGCACTCAAACGCGCGGGTACTGCACAGAATGTTAAGATTTATAAGCGGCATGGGATGATTGAGCCGCTGTATGGTGTGAGTTTTTCAAATCTGAATAGGTTTCAGAAGCAGATCAAAGTTGATCACTCACTTGCACAAAAATTGTGGGCGTCCCAAAACGCCGACGCACGCAATCTTGCTGTAAAGATTGCCGATCCTACTTTGTTCACGGAGCAAGAGATTGAATCCTGGGTGAAGGATCAGAACTGGTACGGAAGTTGTGACATGCTGGCTGGACTGATTGGCAAAACCGTGTTTGCGCAGAAGAAAGCCGAGCAATGGATAAAGTCTAAAGACGAGTGGGCCAGCAGGACGGGTTGGAGTCTGATCGGCAGCTTGGCGCTGAATCATGCTAACGGACTTCCCGACAGCTACTTCGAGCAGCATCTACAAAGGATCGAAAAAGAAATTCACTCTGCAAAGAATTTCACGCGTCATGCGATGAATAACACGGTGATTTGCATCGGCGCGCGCAGCGAGAGTTTGCGTCAGCTCGCGATCGCCGCCGCAAAGCGTATAGGCAAAGTCGTGGTGGACCACGGTGAAACAGATTGTAAAACTCCGGAAGCAATTCCCTACATAGAAAAGATGTGGGCGAGGAAGAAAAAATAGTTTAGCGGTTTTGCCATTGTGGGTCCTTCACTTCGTTCGCGGACAAGTCTAGGGACCCACAACGGCGGAGCAGAAGTTTGGTTGGGAGAGGTGGCCGAGTGGTTGAAGGCACACGCTTGGAAGGCGTGCATACGGGAAATCGTATCGGGGGTTCGAATCCCCCTCTCTCCGCTGATGACTTAGCCCTTGACATGAGAATGTCAGGGGCTTTGTCTTTTTAAACTGGCATGCATTGGTCGAGTGATTTCGGTGCTTTGGATAAGATCGCGCCTCAGATGTCGAACATCGACTCTTTGACTACATTTCCTTAAGAATTTGTTTCTATTACGATTAGAAAAGTGAGAATAGGCACCGTGACGGATTCATTTTACCTTGCACAGTTGCGGCGACGCTCCTCTATTGTTTTTCTCGCGGATTCTGAATACTGTGTAGATGGAGGAATTGGCTCAGGGATAGATTGATGACGAAGACAACGTGCTGAAACTCGGGAAAATTGGTCGCCGCCTGTTGGGGTGGTTTCTTGTTGTAGCTCTGATTCCACTGGTATTTATGGGGGTTCAGGGCTACAATTCAGCGCGTCAGGCTATTGAGCAGGAGGCGTATCTGCACATGCAAGCCGTTGCCGCGACGAAGGTCGCGCAGATTGAGATGTGGTTTGAAGAGCGTCGCCGCGATGTTTGGTTGCTCACAACGAATCCGCATTTGCTCGCCTCAGTCGAGGAGCTCGGTCGTAGTCACAGTGATAATGCAATTACACAGATAACCTCTGCACTTGAAGCCTATCGCCACCGTTCGCAAGCTTACGACTATTTTTGCCTGTATAATGCCGCTGGAGTGCCGCTTTGCTGTACGATGGCTGGTACCGAGATGACGACAGACTTTGATCAAAGCACTTTGTTTAGGCGCGCGTCGGCAAGTGACGAGCCTGTCGTCAGTGACATCTATCTTCACGAAAGAATCGGCCCGGTCGTGCAAATTGCTGGACGATTCGCGGGCGCTGATGGTCGGACAAGGGGTTTGCTTGTTGCGACTCTGTCACTTTCGCAAACATTGAATCCGATCATTCTTGACTCAACAGGTTTAGGGCGCACGGGAGAAGCCTATATTGTGGATAGTGATCGCTGGATGTTGACACCATCGCGCTTTATGAATCATCCCGCACCGTTGACGCATCAAATGGACTCGGAAGGAATACGACGCGCGCTTGCCGGTGCTTCCGGCGCGTCGGTCTATGAGGGCTGGTACGGGGAGCCGGTGCTTGGCGCTTATTACTATATTGAAGACCGGAAATGGGCCCTGCTAGCGGAGATCAGTGCCAATGAAGCGTTCGCTCCACTTGCGACTTTTCGGCAAAGCATGATCATTGCGGCGCTTCTGACACTTGCGGCAATCCTCATAATAGTGATGTTTGTATCGCGCTCTATTAGCAATCCGATTCGTATTCTGGCCGAAGCAAGCAAACAAATATCGGCAGGAAATCTTCAGCAGACGGTGACTATACATTTGCGGGACGAGCTCGGAGATCTTGCTGAGCGGTTTAACTTCATGGTGAAATCGCTGAGAGAATCACGTGAATCCGAACGCGTGTCGTATGAATCACTCGTTCTCGCCCGTGAAGATCTATTGCGCGCGGAAAAGCTCGCGGCCGTCGGAGAGATTGCGGCGAGTATTGTGCATGAAGTCCGTAACCCACTCTCGTCAGTTAAGATGAATTTGCAAATACTCGAGTCGCGTTTGTCTTCTGATGCCACACTTTCTGAGCACACTCGTTTGGCTCTGATGCAGACAATTCGGCTGGAAAGACTTTTGAACGAATTGTTAGATTTTTCCAGACCCATCGGCCTTGACAGATCTAAACTCTCGCTCTCTGAAATAGTAGCAGAGGCCGTTAAAACTTTTCGTACCTCCGTGGACCTTGGAGCACGACAGCTGATGGTTACTGATCACGCCGACAAATTGCTTGCAAACGCTGATCGCGATAAAGTGCATCAGATATTACTGAATTTGTTGTTGAATGCGGCACAGGCGACTGATGAACAGGGGATAATTGAGATTTCTATTGACCGGGTATTTGTTGAGTCGCGGCGAATGATTAAGATTTCTGTTCGCGACAATGGGCGCGGTATTCCTAACAGCAAATTGGAAAAGGTGTTCGAACCATTCTTTACAACCCGCAAAGACGGGACGGGACTTGGTCTGTCTAACGCGAAGAAAATTGTAGAGGCACATGGCGGCGAGATGCATATTCAAAGCGCTGTTAACGTCGGGACGACAATTGAATTTACCTTACCGGAGGCAAACTGACCTATGCCCGGGCTTCTGATAATTGACGACGATGACGGGATTCGCCGTACACTTGAGCTTCACTTGAAGGACAGCTTCAGCGAGGTTACAACGGCTGATTCACTCGCGCACGGAAAAAGTGCGTGGACTTCGCAGAGTCCCGATATCGTCATCCTTGATTTAATGTTGCCGGACGGAACAGGCTTGCAGTTACTTCAGCAGATGTATGAAGCGAACAGCACTGCGGTAGTGATCATGATTACCGGCCAACATGAAATGGAGTATGCAGTTGAAGCCATGAAGCACGGCGCATTCAACTACATTAATAAACCGCTTGATATTCACGAACTCAACTCAGCTCTTGATTCGGCACAACAGCAAATCAGCGCACGAAGCAGATCATATCTTTTGCCCATCGGCGGAGATTATCGGCCCCACCGGATTGTCGGAACAAGCCGCACGATTCTTGATATTCACAAACAAATCGGACTTGCGGCGAAATCGCGTGTAAATGTTTTGATTGAAGGCGAGAGCGGAACCGGTAAAGAGCTTGTAGCACGCGCGATTCATGAGCATTCAATCGCCAACATGCCGTTCGTGGCCGTCAATTGCTCGGCCATTGTTCCCACGCTTGCAGAGTCTGAGTTGTTTGGCCATGAGCGCGGAGCATTCACCGGAGCACACGCGAAAAAAATCGGCAAACTGGAACTTGCTGGTAAAGGAACATTGTTTCTCGATGAAATTGCTGACATGCCGATTGACCTGCAAGCCAAGTTATTACGTGTGATTCAGGAGCGATCCTTTGAGCGCGTTGGCGGTCGCGAATCAATACGCTTTGAAGCAAGGGTTGTTTCAGCGACCAACAAGAGCTTGGACGCGCTCGTAGCGGATGAACTTTTTCGCGAGGATCTGTATTTTCGAATCAAGGTCATGGGAATTAAGATTCCTCCTTTGCGTGAGCGCATCGAGGATATTCCTGAACTTGTAGAGTATTTACTCGAGAAAATCAACCGGGATTTACATCGAAAAGTCACTCGTATCTCCGGCGACGTGTTGCGTGAGTTTCAAACCTATCGCTGGCCGGGGAATGTGCGTGAGCTTGAAAATGTTTTGACGCAAGCTGTGGTACGCACTGCCGGAGATGTTCTTTCACGAGTATCAATAAACGAGGGGAGGAATTCCGCATCTGTGGAAGCGGACGATTTGCGCTCGCTTGCTGAGGTGGAGAAGGAGCACATCATTCATGTTCTGAAACAGATTGACGGAAATCTTGGCCGAGCCTGTGAGATTCTTGGTATTACCCGACCGACCTTGCGCAAAAAAATGGATGACTACGGGCTTCGTGAGTCTTAAAGCGACGTAACTGGCTGAAAATAGCTTTCACTTTAGATTGAAAGAATCTTTCAAAAGGACGCCAAATCGGAGTCCTTTTTTTTATTACCTTTGTAAAAAACAGTATGATAGCGCTTTTGTAAAGCCTGGTCCATGTCTTGCTTTATGCTATGACATGAACGCAATTCTCTACACCCTCATTCTCTGCGCGGCAGCCGCCAGCACTAAGGCAGATACATTGCTGGACCGCTACATTGCCGAAGCCGTGCAGAATAACCCTTCCTATGCGTCTGCGCTCGAACGTGCCGCAGCTTACGATGAACGAATTCCGCAAGCGAGCGCCTTGCCGGATCCCATGATCACTTTCAGTTTGTCCAACATTCCGGTTGACACGTGGAAGCTCAACCAAGATCTCATGACACAAAAGGAGATTATGGTCAGCCAGAGCTTTCCGTTTCCGGGAATTCGATCTCTTAGGCGACAGCGTGCAGGTGACGAGCGGGGCGCACAAGCCGCGTTGTCTGACGATGCAAAGCTCGCTCTGATTCAGCAAGTCAGCGAGACGTATTATCGCTGGGCGGGACTGCGCGAAACCATCTCCATCACCCGACAGACTCAAATCGTCATGACTCAAATGGCAGATGTGGCGATTGCCGCCTATAAGATCGGGAAAGGGACGCAGCAGAATATCCTGCGAGCTCAAAATGAGGTGCTGATGCTGGATGATCGGCTGCTGGAATTGACTCAGCTGGAGACCACACAGCGGAAGCGAATCCTGACTCTGCTAAATCGTGAACTTGATGACTCACTTGCCGCACCCAAGTCGCTGCCAGCCGCGAAACCGGAGTCATCGTTAGACAGCTTGAACGCCGTGCTTGAAACGAATAGTCCGCGTCTGCGAGCGATCACATTTCGACTTGAAGCCGCACAAAAAGAGCAGCGCATCGCAAGAAAGCAAAACTTTCCGATGTTTACATTGGGTGCAGGCTACATGCGAAGTGAAAGCACTCCGGCAGGAGGGCCGCGCAGTGGTTTCGTGACCCTACAGGCCGGGACGACTCTTCCAATATTTGGTCGAAGCAAGCAACGCCCTCTTGTTAGGCAGCGGCAAATCGAAACCCGCCAAGTCGAACATGAGCGCGAGAGCTTGCTCACTCAACTGCGATTCAGAACCATGGACTTGCACGATCAGCGTGTTAGACTGACAAAACAAGAAGATATCTATTTGTCTGCTATCATTCCACAATCCAGACAGGTGTTTGACGCGGCGCTGGCCGATTATCAGAACGGCAGAGGTGACTTTGACGCGCTGGTTTTGGCGCAACGGGATCTCCTGCGAAATCAACAGATGCTGATTGACCGCCGCGCAAATTTGTTGATTGTGGATTCACAACTTGATGAACTTGTCGGCGCACTGCCGAAAGGGGATAACTAACATGAACTCAAAGCTACTTATCATTATCCTCGCCGTGCTGCTGGCGCTTAGTTTAGGATACAATTTTCTCGGCGGTACGTCGTCCGCGCCATCGCAGCCCTCGACGTCAAGCGGCGAAGATGAAAAACAGCTATGGACTTGCGGGATGCACCCGAACGTTATTCTTGATCATCCCGGAATCTGCCCGATTTGTGAAATGAATCTTGTTCCGCTCAAAACGGATAAGAACAAGAAGCCGGGCGAGATTTCAATTGATCCGGTTGTATCGCAGAACATCGGCGTGCGAACTGCGTCCGTTTCCCGGCAAAATATTGGCCGAACCATTCGTACCAACGGCAAAGTGATGGTTGACGAGTCCCGCACATATACGATTAATCCAAAAATTTCAGGGTGGATCGAAAAGCTATACGTGGACAAAACTGGCCAGGAAGTGAAGCGAGGCGCGCCACTGTTTGAAATTTACAGTCCGGAGCTTGTGGCCGCGCAGGAAGAGTACTTGCTCGCACTTTCTTCTGTCAAGACTGCCGAAATGTCCGGCGTTGAATCCCTTGAGAATAGCTCGCAAAAGATGCTTGATGCTGCGCGAGACCGACTGCGCAATTGGGATTTCAGCACAAAGCAGATTTTACAACTTGAAGAGAGCGGCAAGGCTTCGAGAGTGACAACATATTATAGCCCGGGTGACGGGATTGTGATGTATAAAAATGCCGTGGAAGGTGATCGCGTGAATGCAGGATCTGACTTGATGCAGCTTGCAAATCTAAAAGCGATTTGGGTTGAAGCGGAAGTCTATGAATACGAACTGCCGTGGCTTGAGATCGGAAGCTCTGTGAAAATTCTTTCTCCTTATGATCCAACTGTCACAATCACTTCGCAGATTAGCTATATTTATCCGTATTTGAATTCGCAAAACCGCGCAGCAAAAGTTCGACTGCAAGTTGAAAACTCGTCACTCACTTTCAAGCCCGGAATGTTTGTTGACCTGCATCTCGACGCGCGAACCATTGAGAACGCTGTGGTGCTTCCACGTGAAGCGGTCGTGCGCTCAGGGAAATACAATTTGGTGTTTCTGGCGAAAGGCGAAGGAAAATTCGAACCACGCAAGGTCGAGTTAGGTCTTGAAGGAGACGGTGGGATGTTTGAGATTCGCTCTGGCGTCGAGGCGGGTGAGACAGTCGTCACGTCGGCGCAATTCCTGATTGACAGCGAACGACAACTGAAGGAAGCCCTGGAAAAATTGCTCGCGGATGGTGGAACTGAAGAAGATTTGCACAGATCTATGGGACATGATCATTCGTCAACGAGCAAAAGCGAGAAAAAGGGTGTGACGGAAAGGAGCGAGGCACCTGGTCCAACGATGGAGGCTGTCTTCACCAGCGACTCGCTTTATGCCTGCCCCAACCATGATCATGTGATAACCGCGGAGTCCAATACAATTTGCCCTCTGGACAAAGTGCCACTCGTGGCGATGACTTCAGAAGTCATAAGCACTTTGCGCGATTCTGAACCCTACGCCTGCGTGATGTGTCCGATTGTTCATCCCGGCTCCGAGAAAGACGAGCGTTGCGCGATCTGCAACATGAAGTTGAAGCCGATTCCACGCGAGACTAACTGAAGAATACCTCATGCTTGAAAGAATTATTGACAGCTCTGTTCGGCATCGTTCCGTTGTCATCTTGATTTCGATCGCGGTCGTGGTGCTCGGCATTTACAGCATGTGGACCATCCCGGTGGACGCGATTCCTGATCTCTCTGACGTGCAAGTGATTGTGGTCGTGGATTATCCTGGACAGGCTCCGCAGGTGGTTGAAGATCAAGTGGTGTACCCGCTCACAACGGCGCTGCTATCCGTTCCTTATGTCAAAGACGTGCGCGGATTTTCAGGGTTCAGTGTCGGTATGGTCTATCTGATCTTTGAAGACGGCACCGACATCTATTGGGCGCGCAGCAGAGTTCTCGAGTATCTAAACACTGCACAAAAAGATTTGCCTGAGGGAGTCATTCCTCGTCTTGGCCCGGACGCAACCGGTCTTGGTTGGGTTTATGAATGGACATTGCAATCAGATAATCACGATCTCGCCGAGCTGCGTTCACTTCAAGATTGGTACATTCGCCAGGAAGTTCAGTCCGTTTCGGGCATCTCGGAAGTCGCGTCGATTGGAGGATTCGTCAAGCAATATCAAGTGGTTGTTGATCCCGATGCCTTGGCATCGTTTGGGATCTCTATTACTGACGTTAAAATGGCGCTCAAAGAGTCAAATAATGACGTTGGTGGCCGCCTGATTGAAATGGCAGAGACGGAGTTCTTTGTTCGTGGTCTCGGCTACATTAAAGGCAAGAACGACGAAGAGCGTATTCAGCAGATAGAGAATATTCCCTTGCGCGCTGATCCGTCGGGGAGTCCTGTTCGGCTGAAACAGGTTGCTCACGTGCGGGTTGGCCCTGAATTGCGGCGAGGCATCGTTGATTGGAACGGTGAAGGCGAAGTGGTCGGCGGAATCGCCATTATGCGCTATGGTGAAAATGCGTTAGCGACGATCAGCCGTGTCAAAGCGAAACTGAATTCGTTGAAAAAGGGATTGCCTGAAGGTGTTGAGATCGTCGAAGCGTATGACCGCTCCGCATTGATTCATCGAGCTATTGACACGTTGCGGGAGAAATTGACGGAAGAAATGATCGTCGTCGCGTTGGTTATTCTGATCTTTCTCTTGCACTTCCGCAGCTCGTTTGTCGCGATAATGGCATTGCCCGTTGGTGTGCTCGTGTCATTTATTGCGATGCGAGCGCTGGGCATAAACGCAAATATTATGTCGTTGGGAGGTATTGCGATTGCCATTGGAGTGATGGTGGATGCCTCCGTGGTGATGGTTGAGAACGCGCATAAACATTTGGAGCGATCCGACGGAAGCAAGTCGCGTATTGATCTTATTGCCGAGGCAGCGAAGGAGGTTGGTCCAGCTCTATTCTTTAGCTTATTGATCATCACAGTGAGTTTTCTCCCTATCTTCGCACTGCAATCACAGGAAGGAAGATTGTTCTCGCCGCTTGCCTATACAAAGACATTTGCGATGGCGGCGTCGGCCCTCATTTCTGTAACGATTATTCCGGCGTTGATGGTGATATTCATTCGCGGAAATATCAGATCTGAAGCAGCCAATCCGATCAGCAGATTCTTCATCGGGCTCTATCGGCCTGTCATTCGATTTACGCTGAAGCAACCCTTTGTTATCATCATGATCTCAGTATTTATTCTGGGAATCACGATTATTCCGTGGTCGCGCATCGGCTCTGAGTTCATGCCGCCGCTGAACGAGGGTGACTTGCTCTATATGCCGACTACGCCACCGGGAATTTCACCGGTCAAGGCTCGGGAGTTGCTGCAGCAAACAGACAGGATTATCAAGAGTTTTCCGGAAGTCAAGCATGTCTTCGGTAAGAGCGGGCGAGCGGAAACAGCCACGGATCCCGCGCCACTCTCTATGTTTGAGACAACCATTATGCTTGAGCAAGACCATTCTAAGTGGCGGCCCGGTGTGACGATTGATTCGCTTATATTGGAGCTTGATGCAGCAGTGCAGATACCCGGTCTTACAAACGCGTGGACGATGCCGATTCGCACTCGCGTTGACATGCTCTCCACTGGTATCAAGACTCCCGTCGGTATCAAAATAATGGGCGACAATCTTGACACGCTCTCGAAAGTTGGTCAGGAGATTGAGGCCGTCATGCGCGGTGTGCCCGGCACTTCGTCTGTTTTTTCGGAACGACTGGTTGGTGGTAGATACATTGATATTGAAATAGATCGCGAGGCGGCTGCGCGATATGGACTTCGAGTCGAACATATCAATGACGTGATTGCGTCCGCATTGGGCGGCATGAATGTGATGAACACTGTGGAAGGCAATGCACGCTATCCTGTAAACGTTCGCTATCCCGATGAACGCCGCAATGACATCGAAAGTTTGAAACGTATTCTTGTAATGACTCCGCAAGGGTATCATGTGCCGCTTGGTCAGGTGACGACGATTAAGATTGCCGATGGTCCCCCGATGATCAAGACAGAGAATGCACGCAAGACGGCGTGGGTGTTCGTGGACGTACGAGACAGCGACATCGGCGGATATGTCAAGAAAGCGCAGCACATTGTCGGAGACCACATTACGCTGCCTGAAGGCTACAGCCTCGTATGGTCAGGTCAGTTTGAATATATGGAGCGTGTCCGTAAGAGCATGATGCTCATCATACCGCTCACGCTTCTGGTCATTTTCTTTCTTCTGTACATTCATTTCAGACGAGTGGATCAATCGCTGCTCCTGCTTGTGCCGCTTCCGTTCGCATTGGTCGGCGGGATTTGGCTGATGTATCTTCTTGATTACAATCTCTCCGTAGCTGCCGCAGTCGGCATGATCGCGATGGCGGGAATCGCCGCCGAAACGGGAGTTGTGATGGAAGTCTACTTGCAGGAAGCCTACAATCGCTATGAACGAGAAGGACGGATGAAAACGCGCAGCGATCTGAAAGCCGCGATTATGGAAGGCGCTGTGGATCGTGTGCGTCCCAAGCTCATGACTGTTGCGACAACATTGATCGGTCTCCTTCCTATTATGTTCGGCAGTACAACCGGCTCTGAAATCATGAAGAGAATTGCGGCACCGATGGTTGGAGGGCTTGTCACTTCGACACTTCACGTCCTGATTTTGATTCCGGCCATTTACTATTTCCTCCGCCGTCCGTCGGTTGCGCCGGACAGCAAACCCGATTAAGTTCGAAACAGAATCCGTAATAACAAATAATCTGAAGGAAACAACTATGAAGCGAACACTTTTGTTGCTGGCCAATGCGCTATTGATCGTAGGATCTATAGCAATGGCAGACGAAACTACAGCCATGTCTGACTCAATGATGATGAAAGGGGATTATCCTATCGATGTCTGTATCGTGAGTGGCGAGAAACTCGGAAGCATGGGCGATCCGATTGTACATGACTATGAAGGACGCGAGGTTAAGTTCTGTTGCAAAAACTGTGTTGCGACATTTGAAAAAGAGCCAGCCAAGTATCTTGAAGCGCTCGACAAGGCCATTGTTAAAAAGCAAGGCGACAACTACCCGCTCTCAACTTGCGTGGTTAGCGGCGAAAAGTTTGGCGAGATGGGCAAAGCCGTTGAGATCGTGTATGACAACGAACTTGTGCGCCTTTGCTGCAACGGGTGCAAGAAAGACTTTGCCAAGGATCCGGACAAGTATATGAAGAAGATTCATGACGCTCGGCAAGAGCAGATGATGAAGGGTGACAAGATGATAGAGAGCGAAGCGGGCTCGCAGGACGGCCATAGCGATCATCATCACTAAGGCCCATGTACGACATTCCCGTCACACACCCACTGATTAATCATTTTCCTATTGCCTTTTTGCTCTTGGCAGGCGGGACGGTTCTTGTTTGGCTATTGACCGGGCGTCCGTTTTGGCGGCAGTCAACATTGTTGCTAACGGCGCTCGGTGCAGCCGCCACCGTTGCCGCAATCGTAACAGGAAATACAATGAAAGAGTTTTCGGGCGGACGCGCAATCGTTAAACAATTAGTTGAGCGCCACAAATTCCTTGCTTACGGAAGTTTAATTACAGCTTCCATCGCTCTACTTACACTACTCGGAGTCCGGTGGTGGGCGCATCGTTCACACAACAATCAGTTCGTGGACAGCTTTAAAGTTAGACTTGTCGTTTCTGTGCTTCTGGTTATTGCAGCAATTCTTGTGGGACTTACCGGACATCTTGGCGGCACGATGACATGGGGAGAGCTTAGTCTCAAGTAACTCTTGTCAGGCGCACACGAAAAACATATCCCAAGCGGGAGACAAATCATGCGTAAAATACAATTCGCAATCCTTCTCGTTTTTATTCTCGTGTTAGGCGCGGCTTCTTCCTTATCGGCGACTCCGCGCTTTAGGAAGATAGCTATCCGTATACAGCTCACTAACGGCGCACCATTAATCAACGCGGAAAATGTCGTAAATAGAAATCCTGACAAAGTGATTCATCCTACAATGCTCGGTCCTACTCGTTACTCCGTGTGGAACAGCACAAAGGATTCTGAATCTGCCTTGCCAATACTCGAAGCCTCCGCTTACAATCACTCCTCCATGCGTAGCAGCCACAACTCACTATTGGCTGCGGTCGGTATGGTCGCAGTCATGGCCGTAGTCATGGTCGTAGTGATGCGATAGCCTCCACCTCATCAGATAACCCATTCACAACTATGTCTCAAAATCATACAAACCACGGCGAGCACGACGAGCACTCGCACCATCATTCTGCGACCTCGGGCGCATCACAGTCGCAGGAGATAATCGCCAAGAGTGTTCCCAGTGAAGGGAGCGTTTACACTTGCCCGATGCACCCTGAAGTGCGACAAATCGGGCCGGGTTCATGCCCGATTTGCGGCATGGCCCTGGAACCTGTTGCTCCTTCTTTAGAAGACGAGGGCGAAGACTCTGAACTGATTGACATGACGCGCCGATTCTGGTTCAGCGCACTGCTCTCGCTTCCTTTGCTTGTGATAGCCATGTGGGATCACATTTTCAGTATGCCAATCTCGAGCATCTTTCAGGAGCAAGCGCTGGTCTGGGCGCAACTCTTGCTTGCGACACCCGTTGTGATTTGGGGCGGCTGGCCTTTTTTTGTGCGAGGCTGGCACTCAGTGCTAAACATCAGTCCCAACATGTTCACGCTTATCGCGATCGGCGTCGGCGCGGCCTATCTTTACAGTCTTGTTGCAGCGCTCTTCCCAAGTGTGTTTCCTGCGTCGATGCAATCTGAATCCGGATTTGTTGAGCTATATTTTGAACCCGCGGCAGTGATCGTGGCGTTGGTACTGTTGGGGCAGGTTCTTGAGTTACGCGCGCGCAGCAATACCTCGCGAGCCATCAAGGCGTTGCTTGGCCTTGCGCCCAAAACCGCTCGACTCATTCATGCCAACGGGCAGGAAATGGACATCCCATTATCTGACGTTCATGTCGGGAATTTTTTGCGCGTCCGGCCCGGTGATAAGGTGCCTGTTGACGGCGTTGTTGAGGACGGTAAGAGCAACGTGGACGAATCTATGATTTCCGGCGAGCCTGTGCCTGTAACGAAAGAAAAGGGCGACGCTGTTATCGGCGGCACGTTGAACGGGACGGGGAGCCTGATAATGAAGGCGACCAAAGTCGGTTCAGAGACTCTCCTTGCACAAATCGTTCGCATGGTCAGCGAGGCGCAGCGAAGCAGAGCGCCGGTTCAACGACTGGTGGATGTCGTGTCCGCGTGGTTTGTTCCGGCTGTCATTGTAGTTGCCATATTAACGTTCTTTATCTGGCTGATATGGGGACCTGACCCTGCGTTAAGTTTTGCGATTGTAAATGCCGTTGCTGTTTTGATTATCGCCTGTCCTTGCGCGTTGGGATTAGCGACACCCATGTCAATCATGGTAGGCACGGGGCGCGGGGCCTTGGAGGGTGTTCTGATCAAGAACGCGCAAGCGCTTGAGGTCATGGAGAAAGTCGACACTCTGGTGGTGGATAAAACCGGTACTCTGACGGAAGGAAAACCCAAGCTTGTCAGTGTTGTCGCGATGGACGGCTTTGACGAGGATCGTGTATTGTACTTGGCCGCGTCACTTGAACAGAGCAGCGAGCATCCCCTGGCTTCTGCCGTTGTGCACGGAGCGCATCAGCGAAACGTCCAACTATTGAAAGCCACTGATTTTCAGTCTACTACCGGCCAGGGCGTTCAAGGAATTGTGGGGGGGCATCGCGTAGCTATTGGAAACATGAAACTTCTTGAAGCCCACAAGCTGGATCCTACGCCACTTTACGCTCGCGCCGAGGCAAAGCGCGGTGAAGGACAGACTGTGATGTATGTTAGCGTGGACGATGCGGTGGCAGGAATCCTCGGAGTCGCCGATCCCATTAAGGAGAGTGCGCGGGAAGCTCTTAGACTGCTGCGTGAAGAGGGTCTCGAGATAATCATGCTTACTGGCGACTATCGCACCACGGCAGAAACAGTTGGACGACAACTTGGAATTGAACGGATTAAGTCTGATGTTCTGCCTGAACAAAAGAGTGAGTTTATCCGGGAGTTGCAATCTAAGGGACGTATCGTTGCTATGGCAGGCGACGGAGTGAACGACGCGCCGGCTTTAGCGTTGGCACATATCGGCATTGCGATGGGAACCGGTACTGATATCGCTATGGAGAGTGCGCATGTCACGCTGATAAAAGGCGATCTCCGGGGGATTGTGCGCGCGAGAAAACTCAGCCACGCAACTATGAAGAATATTCGACAGAATCTCTTCTTCGCGTTCATCTACAATGCACTGGGTGTGCCAGTTGCCGCCGGGGTTTTGTATCCATGGTTCGGACTGCTTTTGAGTCCAATCATCGCCAGCGCCGCCATGACTTTTAGCTCCGTTTCGGTTATTGCAAATGCGCTGAGACTTAACCGTGTGAAGCTTTAGTTTCCACTTTGAATATGGAAACGAGCCGACGACATGCGATGAAGACGCACGCTATTGTTCCGACACTTGAGGTAAGCCCCCTCGCATTTGAAGACAGCCCTTGATCGGAATTTTCAGGGTCCAACTTGTTTTGGAATCGCTCATTGATTGAGCACTACACATATTAGTTAAACAGGAAGTTAATCTTATGAAAGCAGCCGTTTATACAAAATATGGTCCGCCGGATGTTCTTCGGATTAGGGAGATCGAAAAACCTGCTCCCAAAGACAACGAGATTCTGATCAAAGTTCATGCAACTACTGTCACCTCTGGGGATGCACGTATGCGAGGCTTCAATGTCCCTCCGGGATTCTGGCTACCCGCGCGGCTTGGGATGGGAATCACCGGGCCGAGAGCAACCGTGCTTGGAACCGAGCTGGCCGGAGAGGTTGAAGCTGTTGGAAAGCACGTGACGCTCTTCAAAACAGGTGACAAAGTGTTTGCCGGAACAGGTATGAGTTTGGGCGCAAATGTCGAGTACAAAAGTTTGCCGGAAGACGCGGCTGTTACTCTGATGCCAAGCAATATGAGCTACGACGAAGCCGCGACCATTCCGTTCGGTGCGACGACGGCGCTCTACTTTCTAAAGCACAAAGGGAATATCCAGAGTGATGAGAAAGTCTTGGTCTATGGCGCGTCGGGGTCTTTGGGCACGGCAGGAGTCCAATTGGCAAGATACTTCGGCTGCGAAGTCACGGGAGTTTGCAGTACAGGAAATCTGGATTTGGTGAAATCACTCGGTGCGGACAAAGTGATTGATTACACTAAACAAGATTTTACGAAATCCAGTGCGACTTACGACATCATCTTCGATACGGTGGGCAAGACCTCGTTTTCCGGCTGCAAAAAGTCATTGACGGCAGCGGGCCGTTACGCTGCCGCGGTGGCCGGATTGCCTGTGTTCGGGCGAATGCTTAGGAATTCGATCTTTGGTGGCAGGAAAGTGATTGCGGGAGTTGCCAGCGAGCGCAAGGAGGATCTCGAGTTCCTGAAAGGGATTGTTGAGGCCGGGGCCTATCGGTCGGTGATTGATAGGCGGTTCCCGTTTGAAAAGATTGCCGAGGCACACCGGTACGTTGAATTGGGGCACAAAAAGGGAAACGTGGTACTTACAATTTGTTGAACACTTGAACAATTTCACAGGTGTAAAGGTAAAAGAACCTTGTAGGATGCATTATTTGAAATTTGCGGAGGGGAACGCACAGCTTGAATCTCAAGTTCAATTGGCGTATGTTTGTACATGGCCAATCGGCACGGGTCTTGCGCATTCTATAGTGTTACGAATTGGATGCCATTTGCCACAATCAAACCCCATGAAATGCTGAATATTGCGCGACTCATTTTACTGCTGGCGGTGTTAACGTCAGCCGGTGTGCCCTCCATCTTGGAGTATTGGCACCATGATGACGCGCACCATCATCATGCGGAAGAGACTTCCGAATGTTCAGATACTCAGTGTGATTGCGGGTGCGTTGGCCACTCTGGCACTTCGGCGGTGATAGAAACTCATGGCTTTGATTTCTTGTTTGCGATTAACTTAACTGAGGAAAACTATTCTTCTTTTGTTCTGGACATAGCTCCGGAACAGCCGGACCGACCTCCACGACTGTTCTCCTAATTCCATTGACGCCAATACTCCGTGACTTCACGGTGGGTTTGTTTATGACTTAAGGAGAACAGGTATGCGAGTCCCTCATCGGGATACGCCGCTCACTGTTCGAGCGGCTTTTTTGTTTTTAATATCTTCGATTGCAGTAGTTTCGGCGGAAGCGAAGGATTTGTCCGATCTTTTTGCCGCGATGGACTCGCAATCAGTTGTGATTGCACAGGCGCGAACAGAGTTGGCCGACGTGCAAAGACAGTATCAGGCGAGTCGGGCTATTCCCAATCCGTCACTCGGTTTTGATCATGAGCGGATAGAAGTGAACGATGTCACGGAGAAGGAAACCGTGTACTCGATTACTCAGCCGCTTGGCTTCCTATGGACCTATGGCGCGAGTCGCGCAGGTGCGAAGCATGCGTTGGAGTCGGCGGCGGCACGCTATGAGGAAACACGAAAAGACACGTATGTGCAAGCCGTTGCCGCCGCGCTCGATGTGAAGGCGACCGCCAAACAAATGACTTACGCTGACACGGTGTTGAACCGGACACGCGGTCTCGTCAACGCGATGCAAAAGCGGTTAGAGTTTGGAGACGTGTCTGAGTTTGAATTGAATAGATTGCAAGCGGAACTATTGCTGACGGAACAGGAACGACAAGAGTTGCTGAGCGAGTATCAGAACGCTGCACGACTGTTTACACAAGTTTCCGGACTACCTGTCTCTTGGTGCGAAATGTTATCTCTGACAGAATCACTTGATGTGCCATTTACTTCGGAAGATGACGCGGTCAGTCACGCGTTGAACAATAGAGCAATTCTGAAGCAGGCTTTGGCAAACGAAGCCTCTGCTGTGTCTTATCACTCGACGGCCAAGCGAAATCGCCTACCGGACATTAGCGCGAGCATCGGGCGCAAGACGGTCGCACCGAGTTTCGACGGAATGGTCGTCGGAGCAGAAATTGAAGTACCGATATTTTCGCAAAGGCGAAGCGACGTGCAGTTCACACGGGCGCGGCTCTATGAATCCAAGTTGCAAAGTTCTGCGGCAGCGACGCGTGTCGAACAGGAAACTCGGCAAGCTTATCGCATTTGGCAGAGCAGTCGAGACAGAAGGCTGGAAACGAGCAGCGGAGAGCAAAGCATACTTGCAAACCTCGACCGTGGACTTTCCATGTACGCACAAGGCGAACTTTCCGCAATGGAACTCGTCGACGTTCTGCGAAGCGGTTCTGATGTCCTTGCGGCACGGAACAGCTTCGACAACTTGCGGCTTCTGTCCGCGCTCGAATTGCGCCGAATCACCGGACTATCTTTGGAGGGTGGACAATGAAACAGAGTTTTCTCATTCTAATATATTTTCTCTTCCTCGTGATGGCAATCGCAACCGGATGCCAGCAGGATGCTTCACAAACGAAGAAAGCGGAAAGCGATAGCCATGCAGGTCATGAACACAATGGCCACGATGATCATGCGGGCCATGACGATCACGGGGGCCACGATCACGACGGTCATGCAGATGGTGAAAGCGTCGTCGTCGAGACGATTTGGCAGGATGGTTTGGAAATGTTCGGAGAGTGGCCTCCTTTCGAAGCGGGTCATAGCTCACGAGCAGTCTTGCACTTCACGAGTCTGGAATCTTTTCAACCCGCAACGGAAGGGCCGCTCACGATTAGCTGGCTTACCGGTGACGAGATCGTCAAGTCGCAAGTCGTTGAATCTGTTACACGCGCCGGAATCTTTATCGTTGACATCGCACCGCCTGCTGCCGGGACATATCGCCTGACGATGAGCTTGGCTTCTCCGCAAATGAGCGGAACCATCACTCTGCCTTTGGTGCGAGTCTTTGCGGATCATGCGCCACCTATAGCACTGAGCGGCCATGGCGAAGAAGAAATTTCATTCTTGAAAGAACAGCAGTGGATATTAGGCACGAAGATCGAGAAAGTTGAGCGCAGAGATATTCACGACAATGTGCGCGCGCCCGGCGAGTTGAAACCTGCCGGTAACAAGACATCCGAAGTGTACGCTTCGTTTGCCGGAGTTCTGCTGCCCGACCCAACGAATGGAGCCGTTCGGCATGGCCAAACCGTGCGCAAGGGGCAAGCCCTGGCGATGATTTCACCTTCGCCTAATGCGGAGAACAGCTGGTACGAACTGCAAGGTGAGTATCGCTTGGCGAAAGCGGAGTTGGCCCGCGTTGAACGTCTATTTGATGAGAGCGCCGTTTCTAAACGAAGGTTGGAAGAAGCCCGCCAGTTACTAACTGTCAAGAGAGCACAATTGAACGCAGCGCTTGGCGGAGCTGAGCTGGAAGAAGAAGATGGCGAGGTGCCGTATTTTACGATTCGCTCGCCGCGTGATGGAGTTATCGCGGACCATGACGCGGCCTATGGCGCGTATGTCCATTCCGGTCAAAAGCTATTCAGCGTTGTCGACCCCGATATCGTGTGGCTGGACGTTCAAGTCGCCGCCGCGGATGTTCGCAACGAGCGCAATATCCGTAGCGCATACTTCCAGTTGAACGGAACCGAGCAGATTTATTCAACCGATCAGTTCGACGGAAAAGTCATCGCATCGGGAACCGTGCTCGATCCGCAGACGCGGCGTATTCCCGTGACGTTTGAACTGAACAATTCCGACGGAGTGCTCCGCGTCGGAGAATTTGTTCAAGTGGATTTGCAAACTTCTGCCTCTCGAAACGCAGTCGTTGTGCCGAAAACTTCAATTGTCGAGGACGGCGGTGCGCCAGTCGCGTATGTTCAGACAGGCGGCGAGTCGTTTGAGCGGCGCATCGTGGTTACGGGAGCCACTGACGGCCCGTGGGTGGAAATTCTCTCCGGAGTGAAAGTAGGCGAGCGAGTGGTCACGGCTGGTGCTTACAAAATTAAACTTGCAACGAGCAGTACCGGCGAAATCGGTCACGGCCATGCACACTAAGGGGGCCGCATGTTTAATTATATAATTCGTAAATCGCTTGAAAAACGGTTTCACGTTCTATTGACCGCTTTAGCGATTCTGATTGCCGGAACGTACATCGCGCAGAAAATGCCGATTGATATTTTTCCAGAACTGACGGCTCCCACAGTGTCTGTACTCGCCGATGTTCATGGACTTGCGCCGGAAGAAATCGAAAATTTGGTCGCTTTCCCGATTGAATCGGCAATGAACGGAGCAACCGGCGTGCGCCGTGTGAGATCTTCCATCTCGGCGGGAATGGCAATTGTCTGGGTAGAATTTACGTGGGGTACCGACATCTTGCAGGCGCGTCAGATTGTGACGGAGAGATTGCAATCCGTCATGGGAAACTTGCCGCCTGACATGACGCCGCCGATGCTTGCACCGATTGCCTCCATCATGGGCGAAGTAATGCTCATCAGTGTCCGCAGCGATTCGCTAAGCGGACCGGACTTGCGCTCGTATTCTGATAATGTTTTGCGCAAACGATTGCTGGCAATTCCCGGCGTCGCGCAAGTTGTTTCCATAGGGATGCAAGTTAAGCAGTATCAGATTATCGTTAAACCTGAGCAACTGCTCGCATATCACGTATCGCTCGAGGAAGTTTTGGAAGCCGCGCGGATGTCGAGCGAAAACACGACCGGCGGCTTTTTGATTCAGGGTGGGCAAGAGCATTTGATTCGAGGCATCGGACGAGTGAAATCTGTTGATGACATCGGCAGAACAGTTGTTACGATGCGTGACGGCGCGCCCATTCTCATTGATCAAGTTGCCGATGTGCGGATTGGCGGAAGCATTCCAACGGGAACGGCCTCCGTGCAAGGTAAGGATGCCGTCCTCTTGACCGTGCAAAAGCAGCCGGGCGCCAACACACTTGAACTGACTAAGCGTGTTGACATTGTGGCGGCGGAACTGCAAAAACTAGCGCCCGCCGATATCAAAGTTCGCACGGACGTTTTCCGGCAGGCAAGCTTTATCGAGATCGCGGTTCGTAACGTAATGAACGCCTTGCGAGACGGTGCGATTTTGGTGACGATCATCCTGCTGCTATTTTTAGGAAATCTGCGAACGACGTTTATCAGCTTGTTGGCGATTCCCCTGTCCGTTGTGTTGGCGATTTTTGTCCTGAATTTGATGGGCAGTACGATCAACACTATGACCTTGGGTGGATTGGCGATTGCCATCGGCTTGCTTGTGGACGACGCGATCATTGACGTCGAGAACGTTTATCGGCGATTGCGGCTGAATGCGCTGAAACCCGCGGCAGAGCGTAACTCTCGATTCGACGTTATCTACCGAGCCTCGCTCGAAGTGCGAAAGCCGATTGTCGTCGCGACGTTGATCATCATTGCCGTCTTCACTCCGTTGTTCTTTCTGTCCGGAGTTGAAGGCCGCTTACTAAGGCCACTTGGAGTCTCCTTCGTCATCTCCATTCTTGGATCACTGCTGGTCGCTGTCACGGTCGTGCCTGCGCTGTCCTATTATTTGTTGGGAAAGTTTAAGCAGCATCAAATTGAGCACGAGCCGTGGCTGGTTCGCAAGCTAAAGGCGCTTTATCGTCCGATACTGGACTTTGCTCTGAAACATGCTATGTCTGTTATCACGTTTTCCGTGCTGCTGTTGGTCGTGTCGGTCGTGCTCTATTCACGTTTCGGCCAAGCCTTTCTGCCCGAGTTTAACGAGGGTTCGCTGACGGTTATCTCTGTATCCCCACCCGGTACCTCGCTTCAGGAGTCGCATGAAATTGCTCGAATGATCGAGGAAATCGTAATGGCGCAACCCGGCGTGGCAAGCGTGGCCCGCCGCACCGGACGTGGCGAGTTGGATGAACACGCTCTGGGATCGAACGCGAGTGAAATGGAGGCTCGTCTTGACGACGGTATTGACAAGGAACAATTGCTGGAAGAGTTGCGCAGTAAACTAACAATTGTGCCTGGTACCAATATCAGTTTGGGTCAGCCGATTTCGCATCGCATTGATCATATGCTCAGCGGGACTCAAGCCGCCATCGCTGTGAAATTGTATGGCGATAATCTGACGGAACTGAGACGAACGGCGGATCTCATCAAAGAAGAGATGATGCAAGTCGACGGTATTGTTGATTTGGCGGTAGAGCCGCAAATCGAAGTTCCGCAGTTGCGAATCGAAATGAATCGGGAAGCAATGAGCCAATACGGCGTCAGACCCGTGGAACTTGCTGAAGCAATTGAAACGGCTTTTAACGGACAAATTGTTGGTCGTGTCTTGGAAGGACAAAATGCGTACGACATGATTGTACGATACGATGAAAGCGCGAAAGCAGATACCGCGGCAATCGTCAGAACGCCGTTCCATACGTCTTATGGTCATTTTGTAATGCTGAGAGATTTGGCGACGATTTACGCTTCCACCGGGCCGAACATGATCTCGCGCGAAAAAGTCAGCCGTAAAATTGTTGTCCAAGCGAACGTCGCCGGCCGAGACCTCGGGAGTGTCGTTCGTGACGTGCAGGATCGCGTGACCAAAAACGTAACGCTTCCGGAAGGATACTTTGTCTCCTATGGCGGCCAATTTGAAAGTGCTGAGAGTGCCAGCAGAATCATCGGACTCCTGACCGTATTAGCGATTGCTGCCATCTTTATGCTGCTGTTTTCTGAGTTCGGGAATTTCCGCGATGCGCTGTTGGTGATGGTGAATCTGCCTTTGGCGTTGATCGGCGGCGTGTTTGCGATTGGTATGAGTGACGGCATTGTTTCCATTGCATCATTGGTCGGCTTTGTGACCCTGTTTGGGATTGCCGCACGTAACGGGATTCTCCTGATTTCACATTACCGCAATCTCATGCGCGATGAAAATCTGCCTTTACATGAAGCGGTTGTTCGCGGCAGTCTCGAGCGCATGAATCCGATCCTGATGACGGCGTTGTGCGCCGGATTGGCGCTGGTTCCACTTGCCGCTGCCGGAACTCAGCCGGGAAATGAAATCCAATCTCCGATGGCTATTGTTATCTTGGGTGGACTCATGTCCTCTACTATACTGAATATGGTTGTCGTGCCGACTTTGTTTGCGCGATTCGGCAAACCCGAAGCACAGTAGCTAAAAGGCGAACGTTCAAAATGAAAAGCCCTTGACACAACGTCAAGGGCTTTCTGCTTTAGAAGGATGCCGCAGTTAAAAACGATATCCCAGCGCGACATTCATCAGCGTGACGTCGCGGCCATCGCCGAAGCCTTGCTCAAGCTCAAGCGAAGCATAGGTGCGTCGAGCCAAATCAAAATCGAACATCACGGCAAGCCACTGTTGTGACACCGTTGTTGACGTCGTGTTCAATTCATAGTCGTTGGTTCCGCCTTCGACACCGACTCGCAGCCATGTCGCCGCTTCGCGTGAGACAAAAAGCGAAGGTTGTGTTCCCGTGCTGTACTGCGAATCAAACCAGCGGAATCGTGCAAATATAGAGATTGCGGAAGCGCCGAGACTAGTCGTGCCCAGCCTAAGCCAACCGCTCGTTGCTTGAGCTTTGTTTCCGTCTCTGTCGCGCAGACCAATTCCTGCTTCAGCAGTATACGATTTCCCAAATCGCGAGTCCAGACTTGCGCGAAAGCCCTGCCGTTGCGCGCTGTCGAAAAGGCTGTCCGGAATCGTGCGAGTTTCGGCAGTGTAGTAGTTTGTTCGGTTGTCATAGCCTAGTGAAACGGATAACTCGCGCGCGAAACTGTAGCGCGCGTCCAACAGCACGGATGCAAGTGTGATGGACGACCCTTCTGCGTCTTTCAACCACCCCCGATTCAAATTGATTTCCGTGCTTTCAAACAGCCGTAGCTTGCCGCCGGAAACAAATGAGAGTTGTTGATAGATGAACTCGCGGCTGACTTCACCCTTCAGATAGCGCCCGGCAAGCGATGCGGTGGTTTGCAAGGATTGTGAATTAGACAACTTCTGTTTGTAGGCAACGAATGCGCCGACTTTGGTCACGTCAGTTTGGATGCGCGTATTTTGTAAGTCCGGCTCGAGTCCGCCGACGGCGCCGAGTGCGAAACTGTGGTTCAAGTCGTACTTTACGTAGGCTCCGTCCAGATAGCCCATGCCGCGAGTTTCGCGACGCAGCACTCGTCCCGCGCCCGCCTGAATCGGCTTATCTTTAGGTTCGTAGGCGATGAGCGCCTCATAGATGCGATTTGTTGACGCGCTGCGATCGTCACTTGCGCGCATTGTTCGGCGTAGTCTTAAATTTGTCCGTGCAGAGAAATCGCTTCCACCGATTCTTCTGAGCGAGGCGCGTAAGCTCATCGCAGGTTCGGTATAATCATAATTGACGGCTCCTTGATCATCCTGTATTGTGTACTCAACACCAATTCTGCCTGTCAGTTCATTGGCGTGTCCAATTGTGAACAGTTCTGTTTGTTGAGCATCTGTCGCTTGTACTGGCATTACTGTTTCGACTTCAGCAGGAACTGGAGCGGCGGATGTCTCAGCTCCAGAGGCGAACACCAGCGCCACATCGTCCCGCGCAATGATTCCGGCGAGATTCTTCATTTCACATGAAGAAGAATTCTCTGAGACAAAACTGACAATGATGCGAGCGAGTTCTGCTTCACCGCGAGAAATGACTACCGAGTCACCAGGCGTAATTCCCGCTGCGCGGCCTGCAGAAAGATAAACCGTTGTCGCTGACACATATTGAACCGTAGTCTTGATCTCAACGGCGAACGCTACAGAGATTGATGCAAGTAGAGCTATGAGTGATACTCTCACTTCTGCACCTCTGCTTTTGTCGGCTGCACTCTGCGCGGCGGATTTGTACGACGGTTGGGCCGCCCATCACCGTCGGGATGGCACTCAAAGCAAGATGTCGGTGTGTAAGCGTAACCGCCGACGTCTTCATGATCGTCGTCCACGTCGCCTTGGTCGCTGTGTTCATGACACTCGATGCAACTGAACAAAATGAAACTGCCGTTTGTCGTGTGGCATTCGATGCATTGATTCCATTCATCACGATGGCGGCCCGAGTAGATCGGGAAATGCTGCTGATCGTGATCGAATGTCGAGTTCCAGTTGTTCGTCGTATGACAGTCCACGCACTCTTGCGGGTAGCCGGCGTTGTGATCCGGTGACGCGCTATTGAAGTCCGATTGATGGCAGAACCAGCAGTCCGTCGGGGTGTTTTCAAACTGACCACCGACGTGACAAGCGAGACAACTGACGGAAATATGAGCGCCGGTCAAGGGAAAGTCTGTGCCGTTGTGATTGAAGTCGCTATCCCAATCAGTCGTATTATGGCACTGTGAGCAATCGTGCGGATAGTTCGCTTGGACGTGATCGTCCGCGTCGTTGTAATCCGCTTCGTGGCATGACCAGCAGTCGGTTGGTGTGCCTGTGTATTGTCCGCCGATGTGGCACTGTGCGCAGTCTGTTTGGACATGTGCTCCTGTCAATGGAAAATTGGTCAATGCGTGATCAAACGTGGTCTCCGTCCAGTTGTCCGTGGAGTGACAAACCGTGCAGGTATGCGGGTACATTTCTGTAGCGTGATTCGGATCCGTTGTGTTCGTGTAGTCTTGTTCATGGCAGGACCAACAGTCTGTAGGAGTGCCGGTGAACTGCCCGTTGATATGGCACTCAGCACAATCGATCAAGATATGCGCCCCGGTCAAGGGGAAGTCGGACAGGTTGTGATCAAACGTTGTTTCTGTCCAATTGTTTGTGGAGTGACAGTCCGTGCACGTTTGCGGGTACTGTCCTGCCGCATGATCTGGATCCGTTGTCTCTGAATAATCGGTTTCGTGACAAGACCAGCAGTCTATCGGTGTTCCCGTGAACTGTCCGCCGGCATGACACTGCGCGCAATCAGTCTGAATGTGCGCACCTGTCAACGGAAACAGAGTCAGGTCGTGATTCATAAATTCAGCGGGGCGCCATGCCGTTGTGGTGTGACACTGATCACATGCATTTGGAAACGCGTTACCCGTGTGAGTGGGATTTGTTGCTGATGTATAATCCGTTGAATGGCAGTCGACACATACGGTTGTCGTTCCCGTGTATTGTCCGCCGACGTGGCATTGCGCGCAGTCCGTTTGCACATGTGCGCCCGTCAACGGAAAGGAAGTCTGGTTGTGATTTTCAAATTGCGCGGGCCGCCACGCCGTGGTAGTGTGACACTGTTCGCATGTATTCGGGAATGCGGATTCGTCGTGGGTTGGATTTACCGCTGTTGTGTAATCTGTCGAATGGCACTCAATACACGCGCCGCCTGTGTTCGCAAATCCTGACGTGTGACAGGCTTGACAGTCGTTCAACGCGTGCCCGCCTGTCAAGGGAAAGGCTTGCGGATGCGAGAACGCTGCATTCTTCCATTGCGCCACCGTTACATCGTGACATTCGCTGCAAGTCCTTGAGAAACCTGCGTTCAAATGATTCGGATTTGTTGTGCCCGCGAACTCAGCGGCATGGCAGCTTCCACAGTCCGTGGCAAGCGCCGTATATTGACCCGTCGCATGACAGCTTTGACAATCGAGCGTGCCATGAACACCGATCAAGGGCATGCGCGTCGTCTCGTGCAGTCTGCGAAAGTGTCCGTCGTCGGCCCACTGAATCGGTGTATGGCACTCGCTGCAATTTGCCGAAAACTGTCCGCGATGGACGTCGGTGTGGCAATCCAGGCACTCACTACCCGCGTCGCTGAACACGAGAGACGTATGGCACGAGATACAAGCGACGTTCGAGTGCCGTCCCACCAGTGGATACTGGGTTTGCGTCTCATGTGAAAACTCCATTTCAGTTCGCAACTGCTTCCAGCCGGCAGTCGAGTGGCACTGCTGACAATCCAACGTCAGTTTGCCGTGCGGAGACTCCAACGCAGCTTCAGTGCTGACGCAAATCGTAAGCATTGTAAGGCAAAGAGGCAGAAACAAACGCGCGCGAAGTAGCTTAACGAGTATATGTCTCATGGTTGTGAGAGAGTTGTTCCGCCGTGACAGTCACTACACGCGGAAGGGAGGGGACGATATATTACGTAGCTGCCTTCAGAGTCGGGGTGACTCTTGTGGCAGGAGTTGCAAGCGACGTTTTGATGTGCGCCATCAAGCGTCCAACGCGAATCGCGATTGTGATCGAATGTGAGAATGTTCCATGCTTCCGGCGTGTGACAGCGCTGGCAATCATTGGTGACAGCTTCCGCCGAATCTAAAACGAATTGTCCGCGGTGCGGATCAGCGTGACAGAGTTCGCATTGCCGCGCTAACGGTGACATGCGAATCAGCTCCGATTCCGTGCCAACATTTTCGCGGACATGACAGCCCACGCAAGCAGTTTGGTCATGTCTTCCGACTAAGGGGAATCTCGTGGAGTCGTGGTTGAACGTCACTTGACGCCAGCTCTCCACGTTGTGGCAGAATTCGCAGCCCCCGCTTTGCGTATAACTGTCAAGCTGTCCACGGTGTACATCCGAGTGACAACCTTTGCAGCTCTGATCTGCGAAATTAAATCGCGCGTATTGACCAAGCTTGTCAGAAAGTTCCGATGCGTGACAGGCGATGCAGGGAATCGCCAAGTGGCTGCCCGCGAGCGGAAACTTCGATTTCCCATGTTCAGCAATACCATACCGCGCCGGTACAAATCCATCCACGGTGTGACATGACTCGCAAGCTCCCTTATCCACTCGGTCGGCAAACTGACTCCGATGCCGGTCTTTGTGACAGTCTTTGCACGCGGTATGGGAGAGCGGATCTGTCATCTTTCCGGATGTATGACACTTCACGCACTGTACGCCAACGTGCCTTCCAGTCAGTGGAAAGTCTGTCTTATTATGATCAAAGTCCGTGGCCATGCGCGCCACCGCGAAACTTTCCGTCGTGTGGCATCCAGCGCAGTTCGATCCGAATTTGCCTTTGTGAATGTCGTTATGGCACGACTTGCAAGTTGAAAAGTCAAGGCCTTGATAGGTTGTTCGTAAAAGGGGATGACTCGGATCCGGAATGCGATTGGCCACAGCCTCTGTAACCTGTTCAGCCTTATGACACTTTGCGCATTCCACGCGAGAATGCTTTCCCGTCAACGGATACTTGGATTTGTCATGGGAAAATAACGAAGCAGGAATCCATTTGTCCGCGTTATGGCAGGACGCACAGTCATTCGTCAATTGTTCAGCATGCTCGTCAGCGTGACACGATATGCAGTCCGGCGTAAGTCCGAGTAACGTTTCTGCGCTGCTTGTCGTTGAATCAAACGCGATCGCAAGACTGTTGTGATAAGCGGGAATATGACATGCCTGACACTTTTGCTTAGCATGCGCGCCCACCAGCGCGTATCCCGTCAGCGAATGGTTAAACTTGTCCTGACCGTCATTCCAATAGACTAACTCAAAGTCGCGGCCAAAGTGCTCGCCGTGACACTTTGCGCAGCGCTGCGATTTCACCTCGGCGCTTGCATGATAGCCTTTATCCTCCTGCACTCTTTGGCCAATTGCGGTATGGCAGGATAGACATTTTGCGTCCGTCACTTCCTCGCCCAAAACATGACACTGCGTACAATTGTTCAGCCCCTCAAGGTGCGCATGATAACGCGACAAATCGCCGGGTGAGATTTGCGCGGAAAGAGTCGACGCGAACGTAACTAAGGCGAGCCAGACAGTGCGCATTGCTTACGGATGAGTTGCAGGCTTTAGTTTAGGCAGCGCCCCGCGCGCGTACAGCGCGAGCGTGTCCTGCGGATGCAGCTGAATCAATTCAGCCCAGCTTTCACGCGCTGCGTCGTAATTGCCGCGATTAGCTTCTATTGCTCCCAAGTTGTAGAGCGCACCTGCGTGACCCGGATGATCTCTTAACATTATCTTCAGCTCGCCGATGGCTTCGTCTGTGCGGCCGAGCGATGCAAGCGAGCGACTGATGTCCAACCGAACAAGCCAGCCTTGCCTTGTTGTATCTGTCTTTAGGAATTCACGATAAAACTCAATTGCCTTTTCAAATTGGCCAGATGTGAAGTATAGATTTGCAAGTTCGAGCGCTATCGGACCATGCCCCGGAGCCGACTTCCACATCTCGAGCATTTGCTCCAAGGCCGGCTTCGCTGTCTGAGTGTGCTCGCGTGACATGGTTTCAAAACTCTGATCGCCACCCGACTGCGGAGCAGAATAGAGCCACACCAGCAATGCAGGAATAGCAAGCAACGCTATCGCAAACACCACGCGCGTTCTCTTCTGAGATGTTTGCGGAGACCCGTTACTCATAGATTAGGCGGATCCAAATTTACGCTCAAATTCAATCCCGATACTCTGCAAGAATTCCGTTGGCAGCACGCCGCCGATCAAAACAAACACTTGGTCGTTTGTTAGCGTGACTTCTGTGCCCGCTTGATCAAGTACCACTCGCGCAGATTCAATCTGAGTCACATTGGAATTCAGGAGCAGCGTGACGCGCCCTTCTTCCACGGCTTTTTCGAGTCGCTCGCGATTGCCTTCCTTGATGCGGAAGATTTTATCTCCGCGATATGACAGATGTACGGTATTGCCCGCTTGAGTTGAAAGAGCCGTCGCCGCTTCGACCGCGCTGTCACCGCCACCCACGACGAGAATCTTCTTGTGATGATACTTTGCGGGATCAAGCAGGCGGTAAGTTACCTTGTCGCGCTTTTCACCCGGACAACCAATTTTGCGCGGCGTTCCCCTGCGGCCAATAGCGAGCAATACCTTGCGCGTGACATACTCACCGCCCGAGGTCGTCACTTTGAAATGACCGTTCGTGCGTTCGATACTGATAACGCGTTCACCTTCGTGAATGTCTAGGTCATGTTTCCGCACGACATCGGACAACAGCTGCAGTAAAGGTTCCTTCTCAACCTCTCGCAGCTTCACCGTTCCATGAATCGGAAGCTCCATCGGTTGAAGCATGACGATCTTTTGGCGAGGATACGTGAAAATTGTCCCACCCAAATCATCCTGATCAACCGTCACATAGTGTAAACCCTGCTTTTTCGCTTGCAACGACGCTGAAATTCCGGCGGGGCCTGCGCCTACGATGACAAGATCAAGTGCTTCACCAACACGATCTATTTCAATTTGTTTGGAAAGATTTTCAACAGCCTGCCGTCCTTGCGAAACAGCGTTGCGAATCAAACCCATCCCGCCGAGCTCGCCCGCGATAAATACACCGGGCACATTGGTTTCAAATGTTCCTTTGACGTGCGGAATATCCACGCCGCGCTGTTCGGTGCCGAACACGAGCGTAATCGCATCCACCGGGCAGGCGCGTTGACACTCTCCGTGACCAATGCAGCGCGCCGGATTTACCAGCGCGGCCTTGCCATTAATCATTTGCAGAATGCCTTGCTCCGGACAAGCCTTGGTACAGGAGCCTGAGCCGATACAAACATCTGCATCAATCACCGGATGCAGTGAAACAGGTTGATCGAGTCCGGCCAGTGTGGACTGCTCCAATATAGTAGCCGCTCGTACGCTGCTCTTGCGCGCTCTTAATATGTAGAGTACCGGGAGTCCAACGACCAACATGCCAGTGACAACATAGATCAGTGTCTCAAGACTCATGTCAGAAAATCCATGTGTAACCGAGTGTGACGGCGACCACGATATGCACCACCATGATAATCAGCATAATGACGGCGAACGGTTTATGAAAAACGTGCCAGTGGTGGAGCAGTTTGCGCGCTGTCACCAAAAAAGCAATTCGGCGATCCAACGTAGCGCGTCTACGAGCGAGTGACACCAGATGCTTCGCGTCGTGCGCGGACAGCCCGGCGTCCTTCTGAAGGTTTGATTTCAATGCGCTGTAGCGGAGAATCGCGGTCATATCACGCATCAGCCACGTCATCATTCCTGCGCCTGCGTGGACGCTCTCGTTGGCAAACTCTTCAAGCAAATCAAGCGCCTTCGGATTGCCGCCTGCTTCCGCTGACAGTTGCGAGCGCACTTTGCTTTCGAGTTCCTGGAGTTCTGTCGCAGACATTTCCTCGCCGCTCAAGCTGCGCGGAATTTGCACATAAATATATCTTCCCACAACGCCACTTAGAGCGACTGCAATCATTGACCAAAAGGACACCGCGACAATTCCGCCGAACTTAAAGCTCGTATGAAACAGCACCAGTATCGGCCCGGTCACGCCCATCCAGATGTGATAATTCAGCCAATAGCGGATGTCACCCCAGCCTTGCTGCATCGGGCGCCAACGCTTGCGCAAAGAGTACAGCAACATGATCACCATCAACGCGCTGCCCACGATGCCTGCGCCGTGCCCGATAAATCCGGACGGCTTCCACTCTTCATGCAAGTCATGTCGAGCGCGCTCCTGCATGGACAGCGCGTAATATTCGCTGCCGCCGTACGCGAGATAGACTGTCGCCAGCACGGTTAAGCTGTATAAAAATATGAGACTTAGACGATGCAATGACAAAGATATTCAGGGCAAAGACAAAGATATTCAGGCGAAGTTAGTAGCAGATAAACTACGACTTTGTGGCTGTTTTTGCAACTGTTTACGGCATCAGATTACATTATTGCTGCGCAAAGAAACGTCGCCGTTCGACACAGATATTGTCTTCAACATCCTATTTCAAATGCCGTGCCTGCCACTGAAGCCATAAATTTCAAAAGATCCACAATACTCCCGTATTCTCACCTAATTTCATAGGGAATTTAGGCGTTCGATTGCTCAATGCCTGTTTGTTGTAGTATGAACTGTGGCCTCGGCGCCTCATGCGACATTGAGTGTACAATTTGTCAAAGTGCAAAGTCAATAAGAAACCCGAACATATTATCCGGGCTTCCTGCTTTATGGTGTTTATGCAAATCTACTTGTCGCGATGGCAACGCACACATAACGCGCGGTCAGCAGACGCTATCATCAAAGGTTCTGCCGTCCAAGCATGCAGATCATGGCAACTCATGCAACTCAGTGGACCACCGCGCACAGGATCAACCAACTCCGGACCCATGGGATGCGCGCCATGATGCTCGTGCTTATGACATTCGACGCATAGCTCTGCAGCAGGTTTGGTCAAATAACCCGCATTCTCATTGCCATGCGGATCGTGGCATTTCGCGCACGCGTATTTTGCGTGAGGATTGTCGCCGACGGTTTCCACACCCTTTGACGGATCGTGACATCTGACGCACAGATGTTTCGGCGCGGCGCTGAGCAAACTCTTCTGATCCGCTGCGTGAGGATTGTGGCACATCTCGCAAGCATTATCTTCCGTCGCACCGTGCGGCATGTGTTTCGCAAAATGCTCGCCTTCGCTTTCGTGACAGTCACTGCAAACAGACTGAACGGAAGCCTTGAGCGGAAATGCGCCGCCAACTTGAGCCGCTACGTGACATGCCGCGCAGTCGTTATCGTCGAATGGAGCGTGTTTGTTACTCATCACTAAACCGGGCGCGTCACTTGCATGAGGATCGTGACATGCCGAGCAGCGCGAACCGATCGGGTCAAAGCTGGCGTGCCGTTCGCGCAACTTCGATTCGTTTCCGTGGCAGGTCATGCACAAGTCGCTGGTGTTCTTGGTCAATAAGTTGTCGAGGTCGCTGCCGTGAACGTCGTGGCACTTGTAACACTGTCCCACGCGCGCCGGCGCATGTACATTTGATCTCGCCAACCAATCCCGCACTTCCGTGTGGCAGGTCGCGCATAGCTCCTTGCTTGGCGCATTGAGCAGATTGTTATAATCCGACGCATGAGGATTGTGACAGCGCGTACATTCACCGCTTTCCACAGGAGCATGTTGATGCGACCTCTGCCGCCATTTTGCAGTTTCTTCGTGACAGCTTGCGCACATGGATCCTTCGCGATCCACCAGCAGTTTCTCATGACGCGACGCGTGCGGCGCGTGGCAGGCGCTGCATTCACCGGAATTAAACGGCCCGTGAACGTCCGACTTGTTAAACTCCGTCTTGATGTCGTCATGACACTCGAGGCACGCGTTGTGCTGGTCAACTTTCGGCAACTCTTTTGCAAACAAGAGTGCGAAGCATGTGAGCGCAAAGGCGGCGAGCAGAATGAATACGCGGCGCTTCATCTATTGACTCCTTCCGGTACGGCCACGTGGCAGGAAGCGCAATCACCCGATTCAAACGGCGCATGTTGGTTATTCATAAGTAGTCTATCAATGTTTGATCCGTGCGCGTCGTGACACATTGCGCAGTTTATCGCGACTCCGTCCTGATTCAAGTGCGAGGCGCGAAACTCCGGCGTATCCGTGTTGTGGCAATCCAAACACAGACCTGGTATCGCGTCAGTCAAGAGCGCCTTGTGTTTGCTCGTGTGCGCCGTATGACAATTCAAACACTCACCAGCGTTCGCGGGCGGATGTGAGAACGTCGCGTTGCGCGCGCTGTCAATGTCCGCATGACACGTAATGCAAAGGTGCGCCGCTCCGGCCAACAATAAGTTCTTGTTCGCGCTTTGGTGCGGATCGTGACAGGCCGTGCATTTTCCGTCGGCCACCGGCTGATGTACCGACGTCGCCGTCTTGATGGCGTCGGTGATATCCGAATGGCACTCGCCACATGTCGCGGCGGTGGAATTCGTCAATAAACCGTCGTGATTTGAAGCGTGCGCCTGATGGCAATCCAAACACGCGCCATCCACAAACGGAGGATGTACGGTGTTCCGTTCGTCCAACTTCATCGTCACAGAATGACAATCCGCGCAAAGTGAGTTGTCCGTGTCGCTCAGTAAGTGTTCGTGCTTCCCGCCGTGAACGTCGTGGCAGCTTCCGCATTCGCCGCGCAAGAAAGGCTGATGAACATCCTTCTTCGCAAACGAAGACTTCAAATCATCGTGGCAATCCAGACACATGTCGCCTTGCCGCTTCAGCAGCAGACCTGCGCGATTCGTGCCGTGAGGATCATGACAGCTCCAACATTTCCCCATGGTGACCGCCGAGTGCGTCACAGGTTGCTGAGTCGCCAGCTTGATGTCTTCATGGCACTGTAAACACTGGTCGTTGGATTTCGACTTGAGCAGTTTATCATTCGAGTTGCCGTGACCGTCATGACACGTCGTGCAGGCGTCACGGGCTGCTGAATGACCGTTAGCCAGTTTGGTCTTGTCAAGCTCTGTCGAGTGGCACTCACCGCAAACCTTCGCGTCGTCCGCCTTCAACAATGCCTCGGCGTGAGTGGTGTGTGGGTTATGGCATTCTATGCAACATTCGCTTTGTACTGGAGCGTGAGTCAAGTCTCCGTGTTTCTCAAGCGGGTCGTGACACGTCGTACAAACAGCGCGCTCGTCGTCTACCAACGCGAACGGATCGCTTGCGTCCGGCGCGACGTGACAATCCGAGCAGGAGGGACCTTCCATCGCGGCATGAACCGTATTTGGCAGCAGCGCAGTATTTTTGGAGGAATGCGGAACGTGGCACTCCGTGCAATTTTTGTCGCCGACGGGATAACCCGCATGTTGCTTGGCAAACGCCGGATCATCCTTGCCGTGACAGCTTGCGCAGAGTTGATCCGGCGCTTGCGTCAATAGCTTCGCATGATCGCTGCCGTGCATATCGTGACAAGCGGTGCAGCCGTTTTCGAGCGGCTTGTGCTTGTGCGTCGCTTCAAACTGCGCCGCGTCATGGCAAGCATAGCAAAGCGTCGGCGGGGCGGCTTTGAGCAAATCGTGAGTTACTCCGCGATGCGGGTCATGACACTCTGTGCATTTTCCCGCACGAGACGGTTCATGCTTAAAAGCCGCGTTTAGGTTAAGCGAGTCCGCCGAATGGCAACCTATGCACAACTCTGCGCCGGTTTCTTTCAGTCTGAGCGCGCCCACTTTGCCGTGCGGCAAGTGACAGGCGGAGCATTCGCCTTTCTCGGCAGGCTCGTGCGCGAACTTTCCGCGATAAGCTTTGGCATCATGACATTCAAGACAGTCCTGCTGCTTGCTGAATCGCGATCCGCGTTTGACTTGCGCTTCCGCGTCCGTGTGATTCCGCAGCAAGAGCAGCCCCAGCACGGTGACGAGTGCCAACAAAATCAATTGATGCAGTATGCGAGTATTCAGGAGGCTACCCTCCTTGCTTCGGCAATCGTTGATCGCGTCATGATCTTAGTTTCCGTCAGGTCCCGTAACTTGCAAAGCCTTCAGTGCGGCTTCGTTTATCGTAATCTCCGACTCGGCCCGCAGTTCGGTGAGCGTCGCCTCAATCGCGGCTAACTGCTTTTCCGCTTCCAATCGCGAGCGAATTCCGCCTTCTACTTGCGCCAACAAAAGTTTTGGACCCTGTTCGCGTTCCACGAGTTTCATGACGACAAATCCTTCATCGCCCGACAACGGAGGTAAACATGTTCCAATTTCAACCGCCTCAAGTTGGGCCGCAATGTCCCTCGGGAATTTGCTTAGGGCGGCCCAGTCGCGCACGCCGCCACGATCTTTGTACTCGTCCGTCGAATATTGCTTGGCGATCCAGGTGAAGTCGGCGCCCGAAACAATTCGTTCGTAATCGGTTTGAGCTTCGGCTAAAGTCTCGCGAGTAATAATCGCCACGCGAATGCGTCCCGAATCGAAAAATTTATCCGGGTTGCTGTCATAGTAGGTCTTTATTTCTTGATCCGTAATCTTAACCGTCGGCGCAATAACGGTTTGCAAATACGTCACCAGCATCATCGAATCTCGAAAAGCGTTCGCGCCTGCGTCCAAGCGCGGATCGTTCAGGTACTCTTTATGTGTTGCGATCTCCTTGAGCATCATCATCTGATACTGCTCGTCCACGACTTCCCACAACACCTCGCGCTGGTCACGGTCACTGCGCCCCACGATGCGATGCACGTATTTCTTTTTCAAATCAGCCGCTGTCATTTCACGATGCTTCCCCACGCGCAAGACCGTGTGTGACGTCGGTTCTTGATTCAGGGCCACCAATATCTGAATCGAATCCACTGCGGCGGAATCAACCCACACGGGAGTGCCAGCACCTTCTTCCGCTATGAACGCACGGCGAATCTCGGCGCCTTTGTCAATCAACAACTGCTTATGAAGGATGACCTTCACGCTGTCGTAAATCAATTTGTCCGGATTCAAAAACGCTTCCGCACGAACGACCGCCCAGGTATTCCATAAAAACATCGGTCCGAACACGTCGCCCGGCGAGGCCGTTTCGAGCTGCATGGACAGATCTTCCGGAACATCATAGAGCGGATACAATCCCGCGTCGCCGCCTAACGATTTATATTTGTCAATCGAATGATTCCGGGCCAGTGACGCCATCGAAACACCTTGACCTATGCTGTCCACAATCGCATGAGAGAGTGACGAATCAATCACGCAAATCAGTCTCAACATCACGCGCCTGTAGTAGCGCTCAAAACCTGCTTTCAGCTCGCTTTCTGGAACAAGGATTTCCTTCGGTCGAACGTCTTCAAGCAGCATCTGATAGGCGGATGTTTCACGATACCAGCGAACCACGTCCTGCGTGGACTGCTCTTGGTCAATCCCTAACGCGTACGCGTCCTGAACAAGTAATCTGTTGTTAATCAGTTTTTGCAAAAGACGGTCAAGGCTGAAATCCGAGCGATGAACTTCACTTGATTGAGCGGAGTGTATGGTGCTTAGCTCGTTGGCCATCATGTCGGTCGTGATGTTCTCGCCGTTGACCGTGGCGACCACGAGCGATTGTTCAGCGATTGCGGTTGTTGAAAGTGTCAGCGTGAGCAAAATAAGCAAGGCAAATCGAGATATCATTTGTCGTATTGTTTTAAAAGTTCAATATTTTTCAGGCGAACGACGCGCAAGCCAGCGATGGCGTCAGCTATCATGTCATAGGCGAGTTTTGCCGGACTCCGCACAACGCCGCTTTCAAACAAGCCGCGATTGCTGTCGCCGCTGCGCCGGAGATTCTTGGCCCAGACCACGGTGTTCTGGCGCGGATCAATCATGCGCAATTCAATCGCGGCTTCCGGGCTGCTTCCGAGACTGACCGTGCGGGTCGAGGTCAAGGTACTTACAGTTCCCGTCACAACCAGATCAACATTAAGGCTATCTGCCAGAGCCTGACTGACTACGTCAACCGACTGTCCGTGACGTAAGTCTTCACAGTAGAGCATGATGTTGCGCACGCGCCCCGGATCAAGCACATTGAAACCGCGACGCGCCATAACAGAGTGCAAAAAATCTCCCAACATGTCTCCAGCAAAAATTGCTTCCGCTTCATCCACAGGAGGAATAATCGCAATGGATGCGCAGCGAGTTTCAACTTTCTTGTCCCGTCCCTTCACGACGATGCTCTTCACCGGGTGCCGCGATGACTTTCCTGCAGGTGTGGCCGAAGCAAACAATTGCTTGGCAGCGGAGCTCGCCAGCCGCGATGGACTGTCATGAACAGGTTGGGAGAACAGCGCAAACGCGCCGCCTCCGTAGACCGTCGCACAGTTTTGCCAGAGTACGGCGGAGTCTTCCGCTCGCAAAAGCCGCGCGCAAACTGATGCTTCGGAAAACGTGCTGTCGTGAACAAACCGATGAATCGTGCCGGTCAAGACCAGCGCGACGTCGAGCGATTCCGCCAGTGCGCGTATCTCGCTCTCAATCGGAGCGGCTGTGTTCCGCACTCGCAGCGATCGCAAGACTTGATTGATCGAATCAGCGGACACAACGTCGAATCCGCACTTTGCCAGACGCACTCTCGCGTTCTGATCCATTAGAAGTCGCACCGATTCCGTAGCACTCGGATTGGAAAACGGCAACAATGCCACTCGTTCAGCCGCATTAATGCAAAGGCTGAATAAAAGTAGCACGCCAAATAATGCAGGATATTTCCGATAGCGTGTCATTAATTCAATAACGTTCTTGTAAGCCTTCGCACTGCGCGCAACACCGTGTCACTCCGTGACGATTCGCCCACACCCAACATGCGTGAAAACGATCCGGGTCCGCCCAGCGAAACCGCGGCCGACCAAACGGTATTGCCCGTGACGCAATCCACCATGCGAGCGTTTAAGCTGACCACGTTGAATGCACTCGTGCGACCCGCCGATTGACCAGCCTCGCCAACTGATCCAAAAATCACTGCTTGAATTCCGAGCGAATCGGACATCCTCTTCATTCCCGCAAGATCGAGTTCCCCACCGCGCGCCTGACCGATGTCGCGCAAAACTTTCGCGACCTCGCCCGGTTCCACGACGTCAAAAGCCTGCGCCGCAAAAAGTTCGGTGATGAACAGTCGCGTCACATAACCGGCCACACCCTGTTCACTCGAAAGATTCTCAAAATTCACGACTGCGATGCGCTCAATCGCGCCAAAATCGTATTCCGGATGCAGAAATACGGTTTTGCGATTCGCCGTGCAGCCGATCAGCAGAGCAGAGGAGAGTAGAAGTATTATGTAATTGAATGTGCTCATATAAAATATTTTTCGAAATGTCAAAACCGCGTGTACAATGAGACGCGACCTGAAGAGGACGTCGCCTCATCTTCGCGCTCGTTAAGAGAGTAGGACATTGAAATTTCAGTTAAGACAGACCAACGATATACGGATTGAATTGAATATTGTGTTGCCGTCGTTGCGCTTGTTCCCTCTATACGACTTACTGATCCGCCCAAGGAAATTTTGGAAGTCGGCAACCACGAGAGAACACCGTCATAAAATCGGTCTTCTCGTGTTGGATCCGCGGACCTCGTGGCATTGGTAGTCATGTGAATCGTGTCCGTCAGGCGATAGCTTAAACGACCACCGAGCGCTACGCGATACTTGTGCACGGCGGAAACGCGGGCAGACCGTGTTTCGTAACGATGAGTTACACTAAGCTGTGAACGTCGTGTCGGTTCCCCGTCAAAGGTATTCGTCACCGAGCGCGAAAAAAGCTTGTCCGGACTGTCGAACCGCTCATCCTCGGAATACGATAACTGCGTTGTAACGCGCAAAGCAGGCAACAAAAGTGTGCGAATGTCCAAACGAGTTCGGTCACCTCTGCGGATCAAAATATTGCCCGATTCGTCGTCACTACGCTCTACGGATGTTGTCGTGCTAATCGAGTGACTCCATTGTGTGCGAGCTACCGCGTTGATGGATGATGTTTTGCCGTCGTCATTCGAAGACTTAGTGTAGTGTGAGCGCGTCCACTGATAACGCATGGACAAATCAAAACAGCGATCCGGATTAAAGCGCAAGGACGTTTGTACGCCATCCTCATCGCGCGCCAGCGTGGACAAAGAGACTTTCTGCCGCAGTGCGTCACCGGAAACATCCCAACTGAACCACTTCGATGGCTGCACGCGCAGGCGTACCGAGCCTCGCTGATCCGTCGTGCGCGTTTCGTCGCCATCATCACTGTTGACAACTAAGCCGCGCAGCTCTGTCACGTCAATCGGTGTGTTGAGCAACTGCGATGCCACCGAAACCTTAATGTAGCGGGTTTCGACGGCGGCAAAGGCAAACTCGTAGCGCAAGAATACAGAACTGAACGGCGCGCTGACACTACTCAAAATGGGCGTCCAACTTAAGTTGTCTGAGCTTCGCCAAACTGTCCATGTCATCGGCACGGACGTCAGTGTATCCACGTAAAGATGTAAATGATCCACCGCAGCCTTTACGCCGAAATCCAAACCGAAATTGTGCGTCTCACCATTCACGAGATCATAGTCATCTCCTGCCGGAAGTCCAAGTATTCCGTCAATCAGGGCCGGTGAACTTTCCAAAGCATCAAAGTCCGGTGAGGGATCCGCCAAATAGAGTCCGGCTGACGCTGTGAGCGGAACCAACAACTCGCCGCTGATGGAAGAGTTGTCGCGCTCAGTTCGCGAGGTGATCTGATAACTTGTTTGAACATTGACTAGCCGCTCTATGAGCGATTTCGTATAGTCTGCCCGCCCGTTATGGCTGCGGGATACGCGATCCAGATCGCTGTTCGGATTGCGTGTCAGCAAATCCGAATACTCGTAATGTGCAAAAATATTATGACTACTGAAAGTCCCGCCCGTCGCATAGGTCCGTGTGCGGGTGTCATAGCCCAACAGCTCAAGGTCATTAACGTTCTTCGCCCAACTTGCGGAGGCGAATAATCGGGGAAAGCGCGTCCAGACTGTTTGGCCCTTGACTGATGCGACCCCGCTTGTCAGTTTAGTTGTGCCGAGTTCGTTTTGATCCGAACGGTAGGAGCCGTCGCCGCGCAAATTCAAGATGGGTAAATTCATATCCAAGGAACCCGCTGGGCGGACTTCCGTCAGCCACGTATAGGGCCCGTTATCCATGCTGGTTTGCAATCGGCGATAAAGCCCGGACAACGTATAGCGTAGATGCGGCGTCGGGCGATCCGTGGCATAGAGCGTGTATTGCTGATCAATTGCCGTAGAACGAACATTGTCCACATCCGATGAAGCCGCACTTCCAGATATAGTTCCGCCCCAATCCGCCTGTGCCGAAGGAGAACCCAAGCTCAACAGGAAGATGAGGGCTGTGCTGAAAACAGACTGAAGACTGTGTAGGCTATGTCGAAATAAGGCTCGCATACGAGCTTTTAGGTAGAATCAAAAATAGATAATGCGTGTAATCATGTATCCGTCACATCACAGGGCAAAAAGAAGGACCGGAGATACGGACTCTTTGTCCGTAATCGGTCCTACGCAGGATACGCAAAATGATCTACCACAACGGTGGTATGAAAATACTCATATCTTCAAAGAACTATCAAAAGAGAACCGCAGTCCCCCGGCCAGAACTGGGGAGAAACAACACCGGGGGACCGCAGTTGGGGAGACAATTGTAATAGATCAGACCGACTCGGCCAGGTGACGGGCCACGTCACCCGGCCTCTCTGCACACGTATTATTTAGAACGGCATTGCGTCGTTCTTGTCCTTATTGTGGCACTTGTTGCAAAGCGAACGTTGGTTCGGGTTGCCGTAGTTGCCGGACTGCGGCATCACATAGGAGCCGGACTCATGTCCGTCTTCTTCGAACAGCGGGATGTTGAAGTCCCAACGACCCGAATTTTGAGCGCTCGAGGCATGGGCGCGGTGACAGGTTATACAGCTTACCTTACTGTTTCCATCGGGACGAGCCGTCCATGCGAGTGTCATTTCAGGATCTTCAAACGCGACGTCGGCGATGTAAGAAGTTGCAGGATTGCCGCCGTTTTGATCAATCGTTCCATTGTAGATACCATAGGTATTCTGAATAGCCGAGCTCATGTTCATGCCGCTCGGGTGACGATACTGCGCATCGTTGTTGTGGAAGTTGCCGTGGCAGTTTCCGCACCAGCCGCTCATGCCGCTCTTGTAGGCGACGTGATTGTTGTCCGTCTCAGCCGAACCTGCGCCAGAGAAGGGAAGACCTTCCGCAACGGGGGCCGCATTGACGTAGTTGAAATTGCCAGCTTCAGCATGGTCGCCGGCAGTATAAAGCAAGCGATAGTTTGCATTACCGTGCGGGTCGTGGCAACTTGTGCAGCTCAACGACGATGCAGGATAGTTGCCGCCCGGGGCAATCGGATTCAAACCGTCAACCACCGTGCCGCGGCTCGGCGAAATCACAGTGTGACCTGCGCGCCACCCCGGAATAGGATTCAATGCGCCGTTGTAGCCGTCATTGATGTTGTCTTCAGCCAAGAATGCAAAGTTACCCGGGCCGCGTTCTGCTGGCGGCGCCATCGGGTCCGCGCCCCAAACCGCGCCGCGGCTGGTCGCATGGCAGGACAAACAAAGATCTGTGGCGTTCGCAAACTTCAGAAGGTACGGATAGCCGTTACCAGAAGGATCGATTATACCATTGTTGCCATTGGTATTATGCATGGTATGGCAACCGCCACAGTATGCGACACCCTGATCATGGAACGCGAGAGCAGGGGTCGTTTGCAGCATAGCGACCGCCGCAAACATCAGAACTAAAAAAATAGACCGTCTCATTTTGAGATCTCCTTAGGGAACTGATAATCATCTCGCCAACGAGATGTGTTACGAATTTTGTGCTTGAATACACGGGCATATATGAAAGTGGCGTATTCATCCGATTCACGAACCACTTACGATGGGCTCACTCCGGACTACTACCGACTGAATTCGATGGCCATACATCTGACCGACCAGCAGCACGCCATCCAGACAAGTCGCCAATGCTGTCGGATGGAAAAACCAACCCTCGACCAATCCTGCTCCGCCAACTTCACGAAGATATTGGCCGGCTGAGTTAAAATACTGAAGCAAATGACGGTGCTTGTCCAATACCACAAACTCGCCGTCCGCTGTACGGCTGCAGACCGTTGGGAAACTCAACTCGGTCGGGCCGCCGCCAGCGATACCGAAGATCCGAATCAACTTGCCGTCCAAATCCATCCGTGCCACTTGACCGATGATTGGAAGTGGGAGAATCATCTCGTTTTCGATGATCACAAATGTCCCGGTGACCGCCGCGTTCTGAGTCTCTTCATTCGCTTCAAGCAGAATCGGGAAATCACGAACCGGCTCGCCGGACGGGTCGAACACGTGAATATAAGCCGGTTCAGCCGTCAATATATAAATGTTGTCGCTGGCGTCGAGTGCCATTCCGACCGGACTCACGCGATCACCGCCTGCCATCAGGTCAAGGTGATTCAAGAAATCGCCGTTGTAATCAAACACCGCGAGCGTATGCTGACGGGTATCACCTAAAACAAAAATCCGTCCCTGCAAATCTACGGCGACTTGCTGGGGACTGCTGAGACGGCTTCTCGTCGAAAACTCAAAATTGAAACGGCGCTGCGCATCATAAATAACGATTCGCGCACTTGCCGCATCCGCTACATATATATCACCCGTTCGTGCGTCCACATACAACCCCGTCGGCTGTGGACTGCTCAAATCGCCCGCTGGATAGCGCAACGATGTCTTGATTTCAAAAGACTGACCCAAAACCACACTCACGGTCAACAAAAGCCATGCAGTACTCGAGACGTATCGAGACTTAATGCAAATTGTATTATATGTTTTGTGGAGACACATGGTCGGTTGTTCTCTTGGCATCGAGAGATTGCTTATCTCTCGCGAACTATATTCTTCACTTTTCGGGCCAATTCGTGTAATCCTACTTCTTCTATCAGATTATCCCAAGATTTCCGCGTGCTTTAGCTTGATGAAAAGATACCACATCGGACGAGGAAACACAACGTGCCTGATTTGTGTGAACCCTACCGTTTCTCAATCACTTAACTTAACCTAAACTCTTGATATTCCTTGCGAAAAATTTCACATACGAAAGAAAAGGGTCAGTGACAATCGCGCAGATACAAAATCATTAGAGGCATATCAAAAACTTGCCTCTAAGGTCATGTTTAGCTTGCGGTAAGCTCTTTCAAGCAAAGACAGTAAATGCAGCATTCTAAGTAGCAGTATATTCAACTATCAACAAGTGAAATCGAATAGCGAATTAAATATCTACATATCACTCGCAATTATATGTGACTTTGCTACATGATGTTGCTGTGACAATTGCGTGACACTCATTTCTGCTCTGTTCATTACATTTAGCATCGAAAACAACGCAAAACAACAGAACTGCCGCTATGATTATCGGAACAAGAGGAAGCGCCCTCGCCAAAACCCAAACAGAATGGGTGCGACGATTTCTGGAAAGGAGACTCGATTCGCCTATAAACATCAGGGTTATCTCCACACAAGGCGACCGTATCACCGACCGACCCCTGCGCGAACTTGAGGGCAGCGGCTATTTCACCAAAGAAATCGAACAGGCGCTCTTAGATTGCCGCATTGATGTGGCTGTCCATTCATATAAGGATATGCCGTCGCAAGCTCCGGAAGGCTTGGCTTTGGCGGCAGTCTCCGCGCGCGAAGATGCCGCCGACCTCCTGATCATGAATCGCAGCGCCGTAACCCTGCCCGCCGATGATTTCTTCCTGAAACCCGGAGCGCTTGTGGGAACCAGTGCCGTTCGCCGTGAAGCTCAACTCAAAGCTCATCGGCCCGATCTGCACACTAAAGATCTGCGCGGCAACGTGCCCACCCGATTTACCAAGCTTCACAACGGCGAATACGATGCAATTCTGTTGGCCAGCGCCGGGGTACGCAGGCTATCCATTGATCTTTCCGAGTTCCAGGTTGAACGCCTGAGTCCATCTGTCTTTGTGCCCGCGCCGGGACAGGGCGCTCTGGCCATTCAAATGCGCGCCGATGATGATCGGCTATTGATGGTCAAAGAATCTCTCCAGAATGACGAGACGTTCGCAGCAACAACTTTGGAGCGTGAGGTTCAGGCGCTCTTTGGTGGCGGCTGTGGTTTGCCTCTCGGAGTTTATGCGAGTTTCAATAAGACTGTGTGGGTGATGGAGGGATTCTGGTTCAGTCCGCAAACCGGGCCCGTCCGCGCAACTGTTCGCGGTGCAAAGCTCGACACCCTCGCTCATGATTTATTTACAGAACTTACACCATCATGTCTGACCGAGTGCTGATCCTGCGTGACCGCAGTTTGTGTGGCGAAATTGCAGCTCTGTTTCCCTCCGGTGATCCAAAGCTTGTGTTTCTGCCCGTTACTCGAACAGAGTTTCTTCAACCACGATCTTTTTCACTGTTTCAATATAGTTGGATAGCCTTCACCAGCGCCAATGGGGTGCGCGGCCTCTTCCGTGCGCTCGGCTCAGAGGCATATGTTCTCCCACCTAACGTGAAGATTGCCGCTGTCGGCAACTCTACCGCTAAAGCCGTGTACGAAGTGTTCAGCCGAAACGCTGACATCGTCTCAGATGTCGCTGACGGTGTGCATCTGGCACGCACTCTTATTGTTTCGTTGCCCGCAGGAACGGAAATCCTCTATCCGTGTCCCGGTGGGCACGACTCCGAATTTATGACGCTCTGCAACGAATACGGATTAAAGCTCCAACCGCTGCCCGTCTATCTCACCGTTCCTGCGGAAACCTCTGAAATCAGAGAAAAATTCGCCGCCTTTGCCCCTGTTAAAGTTGCGGTGTTCTATGCGCCGAGTGCCGTGCGCGTCTTTCACGAGGCTTGCCCTACACCGTGGGACTTCACCGCGATAGCCATCGGACCCAGCACGTTCCGCGCGCTTGCCGAACTTGATCACTCCAAAACGATCGAATCAGAAAATCCGGATCCCGCGTCACTGGCAAAGGCAATTCGTGTTGTTAGTTCCCTCAAGGGAGAATCACAGTATGCTTGACGTATCATTAGCAACTCCGCGCCGCGTGCGCAACACCAACGAAATCAAATCCTATCTGCGCGCTGCCAACGGCGAGTCGCTCAACGTGCCGCCTGTTTGGCTGATGCGGCAAGCGGGCCGCTACTTGCCCGAATATATGGCTGTGCGAGCGAATAACGATTTCATAAAAGTCTGCCTGACTCCCGATCTCGCCTGCGAAGTCACCTTGCAGCCGATTCGCCGCTTCGGTTTTGACGCGGCAATTCTATTCAGCGACATTCTCATTCCCGCGATTCCTTTTGGTACGGGTTTACATTTTGACAAAGGACACGGCCCGATCATTGATCGTCCGGTGCGCGAATGCAAAGACGTTGAAGCCTTGCGTGACTTCGATCCGCGTGAAGAACTCTCCGAAGTTCTGAGCGCGATCAAAATGATTCGCCAAGAGTTGCCTGACGACAAAGCCTTGATCGGTTTTGCCGGAGCGCCGTTTACGCTCGCGTGCTATATGATAGAGGGAGGCAAGCCCGATCCGTTTAGGCGCACGAAGCAGATGATGTATTCCGATCCGCAGGCTTTCGCGCTCCTGCTCGACAAAATTGCCGCGATGACCGTCCGCTACATGCGCGCGATGATTGAATCCGGTGCCGACGCCATTCAACTGTTTGACACGTGGGGTGGTATTCTCACTGATGAAGAGTATCGCGCCGTCAATCTGCCGGTCTTGCAAAGAGTTTTCGCTGAACTTAGTTCGCTCGATGTTCCGCTGACCTATTTTGTACTCAATAGTATGCACCTTGATTCCTCCGCAAACGTCGGCGCCTCGGTGTACGGTATGGATTGGCGAATGAGTTTTGAGAAAGCGTGCGCGTGCTTTGGAACCGACGTCACTCTGCAAGGAAACCTTGATCCGGTATTGCTCTTGACGGACGAGCAAACGATTCGCAACCGGACACGCGAGATTCTGACTGAAGCTGGCAACACGCCGTTAATCTTCAATCTCGGCCACGGAATTCTGCCGGATACGCCGATTCATCACGTCGAAATCCTCCTGGATGAAATCCGGAGAGGCAAAAAGTGACTCCAACTCATTGGCAAAACATCCCCGAAGATCAAGTCTTCGAGATGATCGAAGCGCTGGACACGCGTGGCCCTCGCTACACGTCCTATCCAACTGTTCCTGTCTGGAAAGCGCCGCTCAACCGCGACGCTTTCGTCAAGATACTGCAGCGCTTAGGCAAAGACAATCAAGCCATCGCAGTCTATTTGCATTTGCCGTTCTGTCGACAACGCTGTCTCTATTGCGGCTGCAACGCGCACATTACGCACGATGAGTCGCGCATACACCGCTATATGGATGCGCTTGAAACGGAAGTTAGCCGCATCGCAAGTGAGTTTCATTATCCAGTCAAACACAGCCAACTGCATTTGGGCGGTGGCACTCCGACCTATGTTCCGGCCAAGCGGCTCGCGCATATGCTTGATTTAGTTATCGATAAAATTCCCGGCGCGAAAGACGCTGATCGTTCGATAGAAGTGGATCCACGCGTCACCACTGATGAGCATCTTGACATTTTGTCAGAACGCGGATTCACAAGAATTTCTGCGGGCCTGCAAGACTTAAATGCGGACGTGCAAGCCGCTGTTCGCCGCGAGTACACGTTTCTGGAAATCAGCGAGTTTATTGAGCGAGCTCGCGCACACGGCTTCTCGAGTGTCAACATCGATTTGATCTACGGTCTGCCGCGACAAACCAGAACGACATGGCGCGAAACCGTCAAAGCCGTCGCATCGCTGCGCCCGGATCGCTTGGCCTGTTTTGGATACGCGCACTTGCCGTCGCGCATGAAACATCAGCGAGCCATTAACGACGAAGAACTTCCGTCCTCGCGCGAGCGCTTGGGAATGCTCTTCGACGCGAATCGCCTCTTCGGACAGGAAGGCTATGCCGCCATTGGTATGGATCATTTCGCCTTGCACGAAGATGACCTTGCCACAGCGCAAAGCGAAGGCAGACTCTGGCGCAATTTTATGGGCTACACCACCATGCGCGGACTCGAACTGCTTGGCCTCGGTTGCTCTGGCATCAGCGAATTCGCCGACCTCTTCGCACAAAATGTTTCTTCACCCGAAGTCTACGCCGCTTCCATCGAGCAAGGTAATCTTCCCCTCGAGCGCGGCCATGAACTGAACGCTGACGACCGCACGACGAAGCAGATCATCAATCATCTGATGTGCAACCTTGAAGTGTTCCTGCCTGATCAAGCTAGCACTCTTGGAAATGAGTTCGCGTCGAGAATGCAAAACGCGATGAATCAAGTGGCAAGTTTTGAAAGTCGTGGACTGGTAGAGAAAACCCCTAACGGCTTTCACGTCACGCCGCTCGGTCAACTTTTTGTCCGCAATCTGGCCATGCCGTTTGATCGCTACTTGTCCGATCAAAGGAACGTCGTCTTCTCGAAAACTGTCTGAGGAATCTGAAATGATCGAAGCTATCCTTTTGATCAATATGGGCGGCCCTGCTCGCCGCAACGACGTGGAACCTTACTTACGCGAAATTTTCAGCGATCCCGCAATCATTGACTTGCCCGCGATTATTCGCAAGCCGCTCGCAAGTTTGATAGCTATGAAGCGCAAGGAAGAAGTCGCGGATCGCTATGAATCTCTCGGCGGATACAGTCCGCTTTTCGATTGGACGGAAGCGCTCAGGCAAAATATCATTCGCGAACTCGCCATCCGCAGCGAAGTGCTGGAAGTTGCCTGGGCCTTCCGTTACATGTCTCCCTCGATAGAAGATACCCTGAAAGCCCTGGCGGCAAAAGGCATCAAAAAAGTCCATGTCCTTCCGCTCTTCCCGCACTATACGCACACCATGACCGGTTCGGTGATGAAAGTCGTCGAGCGTGCCGCTAAAGAGTTCGGCATGGACTACAACTATCTTGAAGATTGGGGACAGGAAGAGCACGTGCTTGAGCTGTGGGAACTCTATCTCAAAACTGCTTTAGCCGAAGCCGGCCCGAATGCTCGCGTGATGTTTGTTGCGCACGGCATTCCGAAAATTTATGTCAATCGCGGTGACGATTATCCTGACCGCGTCTGCGCGTCAGCGGAAAAACTTGCCAAATGTTTGCCCAATGGGACGGAGTGGATCGTCGCCTACCAAAGTAAAGTCGGTCCCGTTGAATGGACAAAGCCCTATATGGAAGACGCGCTCGAAGAGTGGGCGAAAAGCGACGACCCAATTGTGATGATGCCTTTGAGTTTTGTAGCGGATTGTTTGGAAACCTTGTATGATCTGGATGACGTCGCTAAAAACTTAGTGGAGGAGCGTGGTGTGTCAAAATACGTTCGCGTCCGCGTTTTTAACGATGATCCGGAATTTGCCAGCGCGTTGCTGAATGTGTGGCAGGAGAAGCAATATGCAGTCACCTGCTGACCCCTTGAGACCGCACGTGGTGGTCGTCGGTGGCGGCATCGCCGGACTCGCGACCGCTTATCTGATTCGCAAACTGAGTCAAGACCTCGGCGCTTCCCCTGAAATTACGGTGCTTGAATCCAAGACCGCGACCGGCGGAGCCACGCGAACCGATCATATTGACGGCTTCACCTGTGAATGGGGACCGAACGGTTTTCTGGACAATGAACCCGCAACTCTCGATTTGATTGATTTTCTGAGACTAAAAAAGAAACTCGTCTGTGCGTCAGCACATGCGTCGAAACGATACATCTATCACCATGGAAAAATGCGCGAAGTGCCGCTGAGTCCGCGTGAATTCCTATTCTCAAACATTCTTCCTGCTGGCGCAAAATTGCGTATGGCGATGGAGCCGATTATTCCCGCCAAGCGCAACGGCCATGAGGAAACCGTTTATGAATTCGCCTCGCGCAGACTGGGAGGTACATTCGCGCAATATATGATTGACCCGATGGTCTCGGGAATTTTTGCGGGCAACGCCAAAGAGCTTTCCCTGCGCGCGGTGTTTCCCAAAATGGTCGAAATGGAATCCCAGCACGGTGGCTTGGTGCGCGCGATGATTGCCAAGAAGCACGAAGCAAAACGCAACGGCACCGAAACAGGCGGTCCCGGTGGTGCGGCCGCTACGCTCACGACCTTTCAAAATGGTATGGGAGAACTGACAACTACGCTTGCCGAGCAATTATCCGAAAACATTGTCACAGATGCGAAAGTCATCTCCCTGAAACGTTGCGGCGAAGGCTTTGAAGTAGTCACAAAGAGCAAAACTTTTTCCGCCGATGCGGTGGTGTTGGCCTGCCCGTCTTACGTGGCGGCGGATGTTCTCGAAGACCTTTCCTATAATGCTGCCAAAGAACTGCGCGCCATTCCCTTCGCCCCCGTGGATGTCATCGCGCATGGCCACAAAATGGAAGACGTAGGGCATCCGCTCAACGGCTTCGGTGTGTTGATTCCGCGCGGTGAAGATTATCGCGCACTTGGTTCACTTTGGTGCGACGCGGTTTTCCCCGGTCAAGCCCCTGCGGGAACGCACATGCTCCGCACTATGTATGGCGGTGCACAAGATCCGAGCATCGTGGATCTCTCTGACATTGAAGTCGAGACACTTGCCGCAGCCGAACATCGCAGACTCTTTGACGTCAAGCGCGATCCCATTTTCAGAAAACTTATTCGTCATCCCAAGGGCATCGCCCAATATACGCGCGGTCATCACAATCGAGTCGCCGAGTTTGAGTTACTGGAAAAACAACTGCCCGGCCTGCTGCTAACCGGAGCGTCCTATCGCGGCGTGTCCGTCAACGGTTGCGTCAAAGATGCGTTCCGCGTCGCCAAAAAGTTACTTGCGCAATGGAGGTTAAACTAACATGTTGACCTACACTCTGTTTCCCGCGATCATGCTGCTCTTTTTTGGTGGACTCTTGGCAATGTGGTTTGTTCTCTATCACAAACCGGACGAATTGCTCGAGCGCATCGCTGGTCGTATAGGCTGGTTCACGCTTATCATTTACGCTGGTTGGCTGATACTTCTTACCATTGAACAGCGACATATTCCCATTCTCACCGTCGGACAGATCAGCGCCTTTTTAGGTTTTCTGATTTGGATGGATCAATTGCTGGTCGAGCGCAGGGTCTCACAGCGAATGCTGGTCGTCTTGCCACTTGCCATCGTAACACTGCTATTGCTGAGCGGCATTGCCGGTGGGCTGCGACACGCGCAAGCTCCTGAAGAGCTTCGGTCCGCGTGGTCTGCCGTGCACATCGTTCTCTCAATGGCCGGTGTTGCCATGCTTTTCGGAAGCGGTGTCTATGGTGCGGGCTCAATCCTACTCCGGCGGGAGCTCAAAGACCGCAAGTTTGGCCGCTTGTTCTCCTCGCTGCCCTCCATGGACGTCATGCACAGGCTGCGCGCCGTCGCGCTCTATCACGGCTGGCTACTTATCACCGTGAGCTTTGCGTCCGCAGTGATCTTTATGTTCATCGAAAACTCCGGCAGCCCGAGTTTCTTTAGTCATCTCCATGAAATGTTTGCATTGTGGGTCGGCGCGTCGCTGATAGCATTGTCCGAGCGCATGAATTGGTTTGGTGATCAAAAGCAAGCGCGCCTGACCGTGGCCATGTCCGCCCTTATTTTTCTGCTCATCACAGGTTCCGTCCTTCAGATATTCTTCGGAGGACAGTCGTGAAACTCGAAATGATCGGGCTGAATCACAACACGGCCTCGCTGTGTATCCGCGAGCGTGCCGCAGTCACTCCCGATACTCTGCCGCAAGTGCTTGAAAAACTGGTGCGTCATCCGAACATCGAAGGAGCCGCGATTCTTTCCACTTGCAATCGCGCCGAACTCTACATCTCGCCGACGTTTCACTTTGACGAAATCGAACTGCGCACTCTCTATTTGGAAATCTTTGAGCTGACGCCCGAAGAGAGCGCAGGCGCATATCTGTATCGAGACGCCAAAGCCGTGAAGCATCTTTTTCGCGTCGCGTCCGGACTCGATTCACAAATGTTGGGCGAAATTCAAATTCTCGTGCAAGTCAAAAACGCTTACAACACTGCGCTCGAACTTGCCTGCACCAGCGGAATCCTGAACAAACTGTTTACGCAGGCGATTTTCTGTGGCAAACAAGTCCGCACGCGCACCGCTATTTCTCAAGGCGCGGTGTCCGTCGCCTATGCCGCCATCGAGGTCGCGCAACGGCTCTATCACAAACTGTCCGAGAAAAATGTGCTGCTCGTCGGTGCGGGTGAAACCAGCCGGCTGGCCTCGAAGTATCTCGCCGACGCTGGCGCCTGCAATTGGCGCGTCAGCAATCGCACCGCCGCTCATGCCGCGACGCTTGCCGAAAAAATTGGCGGACAAATCACGAACTTCCCACCCACATCTGAAGACATCGCTTGGTCGGATGTCATCGTTTGCGCGACCTCCGCACCAAACGCAGTTATCACTATGAACGAATGCGGCAGCGGATTACGCGGCAGAAAACGTCCGCTGCTCTTCCTTGATTTAGCCGTGCCAAGAGACGTGGACCCGGCCTTTTCGTCATGCGATGACGTGTACGTGTACACTGTGGGCGACTTCCACGAATTAGTCGACGTCAATATCAAATCGAGACTGAAAGAAGCCGTCCGCGCCGAAGAATTGGTAGATAAAGAAGTTCACATTTTCAACGAGTGGTATCGCGAAAACCGCATCGCGCCAAGTATTCAGCAATTACAAGTTGCGCTCGAAACCATCCGCGTCTCGGAAGTCGAACATCAGGCGCGCCACTTTCGTCCCGAAGACCGCGAAGAAGTAGAAAAATTTTCGCGTTCAATGATGAAAAAAGTAACAAGCTTGATTGTCGCTAACATGCGCCGCGCCGCAGCGGACGGCGAAGACCTAACCTTAGCCCGCGCTGTCACCGTCGCCTTTGCAGGCAAAGACCAGAGCGCGACCGAAGAGATATTAGAAAAACTAAAACATGAGCTTTCCCACTGACCGCCCGCGCAGATTACGTCGCACAGAAACCCTGCGACGTCTTGTGCGCGAAAACCGTCTCGATCCCTCGGACTTCATTCAACCGCTGTTCGTCGTTCCCGGGAAAAATGTCAAAACCGAAATTTCGAGTATGCCCGGACAATTTCATTGGTCCGTGGATCGCGTCGTAGAAATTGCCGAGCGTTGTTTCAATGCAGGAGTCCCCGGCGTCATTCTCTTCGGCGTGCCGACATACAAAGACGAACTTGGCTGCCAAGCCTACAACGATCACGCGGAAGTGCAAGCCGCCATTCGCGCTATCAAGAAAGTTGTGCCCGATCTGCTCGTCATCACTGATGTGTGCTTATGCGAATACACCAGCCACGGACATTGCGGCGCAATTCGCGACAACGAGGTGGACAACGACGCAACACTCGAGATGCTTGCTAAAACCGCCGTCAGTCACGCTCGCGCCGGAGCCGATATCGTTGCGCCGTCCGACATGATGGATGGTCGCGTCAGAGCTATTCGCGCTGCGCTCGACGAAAACGGTTTCCAACATATTCCGATTCTATCGTACGCTGTCAAGTATGCGTCCGCCTACTATGGCCCGTTTCGTGTCGCCGTCGATTCCGCTCCGCAATTCGGTGATCGTCGTGGCTATCAAATGGATCACGCCAACGCCGAAGAAGCGTTGCGCGAAGTCGAACTTGACCTTCAGGAAGGCGCGGACATGATTATGGTCAAGCCCGGTATCGCCTATCTCGATATTCTGAAAACCGTTAAGGACAAATACAATCGAGTCACCGCCGCGTATCAGGTGTCCGGCGAATATGCCATGATTGAAGCCACCGCCGAAAAAGGCTGGATAGATCGCAAGCGCGTGATTCTCGAATCTCTGCTCGCGTTCAAGCGGGCCGGAGCAGATTTTGTCTTGACCTATCATGCGGCGGAAGCCGCCGAGTGGCTTAAGCAGGAGAAATAGATATGTCGACTCGCCAAACTCTCGATACCGTCACTGAATCATCAAGAACAATCTCCCGCTCGTGGAATGAGCGCGCCAAAAAAGTGTTGCCCGGCGGGGTCAACTCGCCTGTGCGCGCTTTCAAATCCGTCGGCGGCGAACCTCCCGTTATCGCTTATGCCGAGGGCGCGATTCTGGTGGACGTTGACGGTAACGAGTATATTGATTACATTGGTAGCTGGGGACCCATGATACTGGGTCACCGCGAGCCGTCCGTCGTCGAAACGGTGCACAGTGCTGTGGATATGGGCTTCAGTTATGGCGCGCCATCAGCAGCAGAGGTCAGCTTAGCTGAAGAGATTATCACTCGCGTGCCCGGTCTCGAGATGGTGCGCTTTGTCAATAGCGGTACCGAAGCCACCATGAGCGCAATTCGCCTCGCGCGCGCGGCCACGCAACGCAACGTCATCATCAAGTTTTCCGGCGGCTATCACGGACATGCCGATTCGTTCTTGGTGCAAGCAGGATCGGGCGCTGCGACCTTCGGATTACCCGACAGCCCCGGCGTAACACCCGGCTCCGCGCAAGATACTCGCTGCGCAATCATCAATGATCTGGATTCTGTGCGCGCACTCTTGGACGCGGATCCCAAAGATATTGCCGCCGTTATCGTTGAGCCTGTAGCAGGTAATGTCGGCTGCATTCCGCCCGAATTCGGATTTCTCGAAGGACTAAGAACTCTCTGTGATAAATTCGGAACAGTGCTGATTTTTGATGAAGTGATGACCGGATTCCGCGTCGCGCGCGGTGGCGCGATTGAGCGCTTCAAAGTCAAACCCGACCTCGTGACATTCGGAAAAATTATCGGCGGCGGATTGCCTGTCGGAGCCTACGGCGGTAAAAAAGAATTCATGGAGCTTGTCGCCCCGCAAGGCCCTGTCTATCAAGCGGGCACGCTTTCCGGAAATCCCCTGGCGATGAAAGCAGGCTTGGCCACGCTCGCGCAATTAGATACCGTCGCCTATCATACGCTCGAACGAAAATCGGATCGGCTGGAGCAAGGCTTGTTCAATGCCTGCAAAGATCTCGACATTCCTGCCCGAGTGCAGCGGATCGGTTCAATGCTCACACTGTTCTTCACGGATCAAAAAATTGAAAACTACACCGATGCGCAAGCCGCCGACCACACCCGCTTCAAGAAGTTCTTTCATGCGATGCTTGATCGCGGTGTGCATCTACCGCCGTCAGGCTATGAGTGCTGGTTCGTGTCACTCGCACACACCGACGCGCAAATTGATCGAACCATTGAAATTGCGCGGGAGGCGCTCGCCGCGACTAAATAACACAGGAGTCTCCTTGACAAAATGATTGGCTGGTGGCGCAATTCATGGCGTAATCCGAAGCTGCCATTCCGGCGGCATTTTGTCGTGTTTGCCCTGATTTCGTTCTTTGCGCTGGCGCAATTGACGTGGTGGTCCATCTTTCAATATTCCGAAGGCCGCCGCCTGATCGAAACTCAAAACGGCTATTGGAATCAGCAGATTGTCGTTGCCTACATCCAGCGCGAAACTATTGACACCGGCTTCAACACGTGGCTCTCGCAAACATTTCCCGATCTCGAAATCACACCCGGTGGACAAATTGAAGTCAGGGCCGCCGCGCGCGAACGACTCGACGATTTTGTAAAGTCCCGCATGCGCATGTTTATCTCCGAAGGGATTTTTTTCGGATTTATCGTGTTGATTGGCGTGCTTTATATGTTTCGAACCCTGAGAGAAGAAATTGACATCGAGCATCGCCAATCCGTCTTCCTCGCCGCCACCTCGCACGAGCTGAAGACGCCGCTGACGTCCTTGCGCATTTACGTTGACACCCTGAACGAACGTGAGTTCCCGGCTGAGAAGCGCAAAGAAATTCTTGAGACTTTGTCCGTTGATCTGGATCGCTTGAATGATCTGATTGACAGACTTCTGCAAGCGCAAAAAGTGCTCACTCCCGGAACCGCGCTGCCCTTAGAGCGCACCGACGTCTCTGAAGAAACCGTTCGCGCCGTCAACGATCTGGCGCACCGCATCGAGTTCTCAGGAAAGCATCGTCTTAATGTGGATACAGAATTCGGCTTGCAAGCGCTGGCTGATCCCCGCCGTTGGCAAATGGTTGTCAAAAATCTGGTGGACAACGCTGTCAAGTATTCACCCGACGGAGGCATGATAGATATTTTCCTGACAAGCCATAATGGAAAAATCGAATTGACCGTCAGCGATCAGGGACAAGGCTTTAACCCCGATGAAGCAAAACGAATTTTCGAGCGCTTCTACCGCATCGGCAATGAAGACACTCGCACGACACAAGGAGTAGGTTTGGGCCTTTACCTCGTCCGCGAAATCGTTCACTCCATGAAAGGCACGGTGGCCGCGCGCAGTCAAGGTCCCGGAAAAGGTTCGCAATTCATCATTCATTTGCCAGCTCTGAAGAGTGAGCAAAATGGCTGAGCGGATTCTTATCGTCGAAGATGAAGAGCACATCGCCGCCGGATTGAAGCTCAATCTGGAAGCTGAAGGTTTTGAAACCACTCACGTCGCCGACGGACTTTCCGCGATTGCCGAAATCCGCAGCGGAAAACACGATCTGGTTCTGCTTGACGTGATGTTGCCCGGTGTGAGCGGCTTCGACGTCTGTGAAAAAGTGCGTGCTGAAGGCAATCATATCGCTATTCTTTTTCTCACCGCCCGCGATAGCGATGATGCGCGTGTCAGAGGATTGGAACTTGGCGGCGATGATTACATCACGAAACCTTTCAGTATTCGTGAATTGATTTTGCGGATTCGCGCCATGTTTCGCCGAAGCGAGTGGTATCGGCAACAACCGGAGCATGGCACGATGCTTGAATTCGGCAAGTCACGAATTGATCTTGCGGCCTACAACGCCGAAACTGCGCAAGGGCCCATCTCGCTCACGCAAAAAGAGTGCATGATCCTGAAACTTCTGTCCGAGCGCGAAGGCGAAGTCGTCACCCGTGACGAAATCATCGAGAAAGTGTGGGGCTACGATCGCTATCCCTCCACACGCACTATTGATAACTTAATCGTTCGTTTGCGGAAATTCTTCGAAGAAGACCCGCGTAGTCCGAAACATTTGCATACCGTTTATGCGGCGGGATACAAGTTCACGAAGTCCGCCCTTGCGGAATAAGTGAGTTACTTATGAAGTGTGTATCAAAAAGTTTAGGGTTGGCACTACTGCTTGTTGCGGCACAATACGCGCAAGCCTTTCACGAGGGCGGCGTCGCAAGCTGCTCCATGTGTCATATCATGCACCGTGGAGTGGACGGGTTTGATATTCAGCCGTCTCTGGAGAATAATTTTCTTCTGTTGAGCAACTCGCCAACGGAGATGTGTCTAAGTTGTCATGCCATGGATTATGGTAGTGTCTGGGCGACGAATCCTTTGCAGCCCGCGCCAGAGCGGGGGGGAGGCAACTTCATTTTTGGATCCGCTGCAAACATCAATGACGCTCCAAACGGAAACCTCTTTCCTTTGACAGGTAGTCACGGCATTCACAATTGCGTCGCCGCTTCGCAAAACGTGATACAGGATCCCGTGCATAGTTTCGGGCCGGGCGGCAACTATCCCTCGGCATCTCTCGGTTGCACGAGTTGCCACGATCCGCACGGCAACACGAATTTCCGCATGTTGCGCGGTGTCGGAGAAGTGCCTGCCGGACAATTCAATTTTATTTATCCCGCGCCACTTGCAGAGGGAATTCCGTTGAACGGCCCTGCGGAGTCGCGTACTCTGCACACGGCTTATATTTCCGGCTGGTCAAATTGGTGTGCAAACTGTCATGGCTTCTATCACGATAATAGTCTGACAGGTTTTGAGCATCCCGTTGATGGAAGACTAAATGGAAAAATCCGGCGCTCCTATGACCTGTACGATGGAAGCGGCAATCCGCAGGGCGGCAATCCCGCGACAGCCTATCTTCCGGATGTGCCCTATGAAGACCCGTCCATGACGACCACGACCACAAATGGCCCAAATCCCGCCAGCAGAATCGCCTGTATTTCCTGCCACCGCGCGCACGGTTCCAGCGCCGTAGACTTGGGCCGCTGGGATTTCCGCGTCAACAACATGCGCTTGGATGGTGTAGTGTCCGGCTCGTATGCGATTCCGTCGCCTTATGTCGATGTAACGATAGAGCGGCAGCTTTGCGTCAAATGCCACGAGCAGGACACGCGCACGCATGGTTTCAACCAAGCCTGTATTTCCTGTCATCGCGAACACCTGATCCAAAAGCCTGGCCCGGCGGAGCGTCGTCAATTGCAGACGAGATAGCCTTTGAAGAGCACTCCTCTCAATCGAATCAGATACAGCAAGTCTCATTCCCTGTTTAGCTTGAAAATGGCGCCCAAACCCGAAAGTACGATTTTGCGTCAATGTGACCTATTGACAGCAATAGTGCTTGACTATGCACAAACGTTTCGCGAAATTATAGCCGTCGCAACGAACAAACTACACTTTGTGCGCCTGAGACCTGCCTTGACCCGCATTTCCAATGGGCAAACGATTTTGTCCTTCTTGTCCGATAAATAATCGTCCGTATGTGGTCCATCCTCGTGCGGATATTTTTCTATCTTAACTTATTATTGTAAGCAGGTCTGACATGTCACCCTCGTTAGACGTACAACTTTTCTGGTTTGCCTTCTGGGCCTATCTGGTCGGATGGCTTTCCTTCACCATCTGGCTTGCCGCGCGCAAATCGTTCTGGACGACGTTCGGCTCAATCTGTTTTGTGGCCGGATTCATTCCCCAAACTATCGCGTTTTTCCTGCGCTGGAACTATACCGGCCATTTCCCTATGGCCAACATGTACGAATACATGGCGGTGATGAGTTGGATGGCTGTTCTGAGCTTCGGCTTCCTAACTTGGCGCTACCGCAATTGGATAATCAGCGCGCTGATTTCTCCCGTGGTTATCATGCTGATGGTTGCGGCATCTTTATTGCCAAAGGACCCCAGTCAGCAATTGATGCCCGCGCTGCGCAGCTCATGGATGATCATTCACGTTTCGCTCGCGTCCATCGGCGCCGGTGCATTTGCCGTCGCTGCTGCGGTCTCTTTTGTTTATCTGCTGGCTGTCAGGAGTGAGGAAGAATCCAAGCAGATGTTCCGTCCGTCCATGCGTGTGCCGCTCATCTCCTTAGTTGTCATTCCCGCAGTTATTGCGCTGTTCGCCGCAATTACCGGATTGATGTCCAAGCAATCAGCAATGCAAATCATGGGATCAGAGATCGCCGGTGGCCATATCTTCCTGATACTCGGTATTTACTTAGTCGCCGCCGGTGTAGTGATGAATTACATGTTCAAGAGCACTCCTGGCGTCGAGTCACGCTACTGGGCGGCGCTGGCATTCTCAGGATTGTTCTTAGGCGGACTCGCCGGAGGAATCCTTATGAGCACGGGTAAACTCGGCATCACCACCGAAAGCCCGCTTCGCATCTTCGAGTTCTTCGGTGTCATCTTGGTCTTCGGCACAGCTGGCATGTTTATCTTGCACGTCATTCTCGGTTTCGGATCCGTCGTCGGAAAACTGCATCTGGATGGAAGACTGCTCGACGAAGTCAACTACCGAAGTGTCGCCTTAGGCTATCCGCTCTACACACTTGGAGCGCTCTTCGCCGGCGCCATCTGGGCCGAAAGCGCCTGGGGTGCCTTCTGGAGTTGGGATCCAAAAGAAGTCGGCGCACTGATTATTTGGCTCTTCTACAGCGCCTTTCTGCATGCCCGTTATCAGCGCGGCTGGAGCGGTCCTCGTACCGCCGTGCTCTCGCTAATTGGTTTCGCGATGATGATGCTCTCGCTGTTTGGTAACTACTTCTTCGGTGGCTTGCACGCTTACGCGTAACACCTATGAACACCAAACCCTCAAAATCCGCCGTACAAGTTAGCCGCAAACCCAAACTTTGGGCCATGCTCTCCACGATGAAATTCGCTATCTGGATTCTCATCGTCGTTGGCGTGCTGTCGCTGGCTTCGCTTTTCAGCGGAGAACTCGTTGATCCGCAGTGGATGAAAACAGAACCCAAAGGCGCAGGTGCGGCCTTCGGTCAACTCGTTTACAAATCGCTCGAAATGCACGACCCGTTCCGCTCGTGGTGGTATCGCGGATTGGTCGGTCTGCTTTCGCTGTCACTTTTCGCTTGCATCCTCGAGCGTACCCCTATCGTTTGGCGGCAATGGAGCAAGAAACCCGTGCTCGATCCTCGCGTCGTCAATCCACGCACCGCGCCGATCTACTTGACGACCACTGAACCGGCAGACACCTTCCTCAGCAGATTGTCCACGAAACTCTCTCCGCGCCTAAAAAGTGACAAACTCTGGGTCGGCGAATCCGGCAGACTCGCGCTCTGGGGACCATTGCTCACACATCTCGGCTTGCTCTCGCTTGCAGTTGGTGGCCTTGTCGGATCATTCGCCGATTCAAACTATCGCGCCGGAGGATACGCAGGCGACACAGTAGCGCTTGATGAAATGCCCTTTGAAGTTCGTATTGACAGCTTTAGAGTGGAGTTCTATCCGCTGCAACCGTTGCAGTGGGTGCTCGTTGACAATGAATGGTTCGGGAAACTCGTCAAGAAAGACGGTCCCGGTACATGGCAAATAGAGCGCTTCGATCAGAACGGCAACTCCTATCTTGTTTCAATGGAAGAAGAGTGGATCTCAAATGATTGGGACATTCAACGCGCCTCCGGCAACATCAAGCAATACATCAGCAGCGTCACTGTGTTTGAAGACGGACAGGAAGTGGACAAGAAGCAAATCTCCGTCAATACCCCCCTGCGCCGATCGGGATTCAGACTCTATCAAAGCTCCTACGATCCCTCGTCGCCGCGAGTTCATGCAACCTATGAACAATTGACGCTCGTAGTCACCGACACCGCCAGCAACGCTGCCCAGAGAGTGCCGATGAAGCAGGGCCAAAGCATAACGGTTCCCGGTGATACCGTCACCATCACCGCAGGCCGCTTGTTGCCCGATTTCAAACTCGACTCGCGCCGCAACGCCTATTCCGCCAGCGGCAACTTCACCAATCCTGCGGTTGAGTTGATTGCCGAAGGACCAAGCGGCTTCAAGAAGAGCATGTGGTCGTTCACGCAAATGCAGGGACATCAACTAAACGTCGGCGGAAATCGTTTTGAAGTTACTGACCTCGTCGGCACCGATGCGCGCATGGATATCGCCACGATTTTCGATATTCGCAAATCCGTCGGTACCGAATTCCTTTGGTTCGGTTTCATCATCGCCTCGCTCGGCTTAGTACTTTGCTTCTACATTACACATCGCATCGTCTATGTCGAATTGCCGACTCCCGAACAGCCACTGACGCAACTCTACGCCTTCAGCAAGAAAATGATACGCGCCTTTGAATTGGACATTGCCGCCATCGCGGAAAGTCCGGGTCACGAAGTGAAGATGTCCGTCCAACCTGACATCGTGCACTACTGACATTCTTCAGACAAACAGAAAAGGACCCGCCTTACAACGGGTCCTTTTTTATTCAATAGAGTCGCTCTGCGCTATGCGACGACGACGCGCTCGATATCCGGCGACAAACGCACCAGCGCTTCGTAGTTGAGCAGATTCGTCAAGTCACTGAAGGCGCCGACCGTGATCTCACTTTGTCCCTGCTTGCCGATCATCACCACTTCATCTCCTACCTGAACGTCGCGAATATCCGTCACGTCCACCAGCATCATGTTCATGTTCACCACTCCGGCGACCGGAGCACGTGTGCCACGAATCAAGACATGACCAATGTTACTCAAGTTGCGGTTGAATCCGTGATAGTATCCCACAGGAATCGCCGCCATGCGCGAAGGGCGCGTCGTCATAAACGTCGTGCCGTATCCCACAAACTCTCCGGCTCTAACGTGCTTGACATTGATGACGTTGGTCTGCCAACTCAAGATGCGCTTGATCGGATCGTGTGCGATCTGTTCGCTCTCGTCACTATGCTGCAGAACATACTGCATACGCGTTTCCAAACTCGGCCAAAATCCGTACAGCGCAATTCCCACCCGCACCATATCATACCGGGTCGCAGGGTAACTGAATGTCGCTGCCGAACTCGCGGCATGTATCAACCTCGGTTCAATTCCTTGCTTGCGAAGCCATTCAACGCGACTCTCAAACGTTTGTATCTGACGCTCAATCCGCATATGATTAGCGACGCTTTCCGCGCCCGCAAAATGAGTGCAGATTCCGGAAATCTCAACATACTTTTCGTTTTGCTTCAACGCCGCCACCGCCTCGTCCAATCCGGCAGCGTCAAACCCGAAACGGTTCATGCCCGTTTCAAGCTCAAGATGCATCTTGGCGCGCCGTTTCATAGATTTTGCCGTTTTCAAAGCCTCGTCGAGCGAGTGCTGACTGAAAACGTGAAACGTCACGTCGTGTTCAACTGCCCACGCGATCTGTTCGGCCGTCAGGCCACCCATTACCAGAATCTTTGAATCCTCGCTCCGGCACGCATAAACTCGTTGCGCCTCGTCAGCCGAATACACTCCGAACCAGCGAGTTCCGCAACTCTCTGCCAATGGAATAAACTGCTCAATCCCGTGACCGTATGCGTTGCCCTTCACCACAGAACAAATGATCGAGCTCTCCCCAACCACGTCGCGCAAAAACGAAAAATTGCACTGGAGCGCGGACTTGGAAATCTCAATTCGGGAGTTTGAAAAA
>CAZHAK010000003.1:127018-217546 GCA_964530625.1 uncultured Alphaproteobacteria bacterium
GTCACAGACATTGGTTTGTCAATAGTGTTGGTCTTTCAGCAGTTCTGTCCAAATCTTCATCCCGGGTTCTATAAGCTCGTCCGGAAAATCATACTCCGGATGATGCAAAGCCGGTTGGTCAACCCCCGCTCCGATGCCGAACAACGCGCCCGTAGTATAGTTCAACAGATGCCCAAAATCTTCCGACCATGCAAAAGGATACTCAATCTTGTTCACTTTGAGGCCCGCGCGCGTGGCTGCTTGAACAACTCGATCAACTTCCGCGTCAGTATTAACTGAGGCCGGAAACCGTTCGATCGTACTCACTTTGCATTTCAGCGAATACATCTGCGCTGTGGCTTTAGACAGCTTTACACAATCCTTCAAAACTTGATCCAACAATTCGTCGGATTCTGCCCGAACGGTCAGCATGATCTCTGCGTCCCCCGGCGACGTGCCAAAAGAGACCTGCCCGATGCGAGCATGAATAATGGTCACCTGCGCCGACTCATAAAGACTCGAATGATGGTGTGGAGTACCCGGTAAAGCCGACAACAGATGCGCAACCGCGCGCGTCGGTGAGTTCCCGTGATGAGGTTCCGCCGCGTGCGCTGTAACACCTTCAAGCCTGATAACCATTCCCGATGAGGCTGCCGCAATCTGCTTCTTACGAATAAGTACTTCACCGCGCTCATAGCCCGGCACGTTATGTAACGCAAACCCGGATACGGTCCCCAGCGCCTGAAACTTCTTGTCATCTATGACTCGCCTGCAGCCCTCGCCCGTCTCTTCTGCAGGTTGAAAAAGCAGCAGCACACGCCCGTTGCGCACCGGATGTTCGTGCAAGTACTGAGCAAGCCCGCAAAGTATTGCCATGTGTCCGTCATGGCCACAATGATGGCTCACGTCCGGATGGTCCGATGGATAGGGAACCCCAGTCGTTTCAGGGATCGGGAGAGCGTCAAGCTCTGCGCGAAGCAGCGTCGCAGGGCCGGATAGATCTTCCCCGAAGATCGCAACAATTCCGTATCCCCCCACTCGACTAAGCAATTGTGTCGGCTGACAGCCCTTCAGGAAGTTCAGCACATACTCCGCTGTTAATTTTTCCCGATTAGAGACTTCCGCGAGCCGGTGCAAGGCGTGGCGTTGTGCGATGGCGGCCGCGACGGCTGGTGTCATTTCTTGAATATCCTTATAGAGTAAAAGCAAACTAGGCTGACCAGAACTCCAAACACCGCAGGATCAAACTTCTCAGCATAACTCGTTTTCCGGTACAAAATCGTCGTTCCGACTGAAACTAACATCGTCATAAAGATTGCCCAATTCAAATTCTCCGATTTCTCCTTGGACATGGCGCCGAACACCACCGGCAAAATGATTCCCGGCGCCCACAAATGATATGTAAACAATAGCAAACCGATGATATCCGGCCAGAAAAATGCCACGGCTGTGGCCACAACCCCCACACCCATAGTCAGCCAGCGCGCCCATTTCAAGGAACTCTTATCGCTCTTGAACTTCGTCTTGAACTGATCTTCGAAAACATCTTTGACGAAAATCGCCGTGCAGGAATTCAAAGCCGAATCCGCTGAGGACATCACCGCCGAAAGCAGTGCCGCAATGATGATCCCCGATACCCACGGGCTGTGAAGACTCTTGACCACCATGGCCAAAGCCAGCTGCGAATCAATTTCCGGAAAGTGAAGCCGACCGTATAGAGCGATGAAGAAAAGAACTGCTGGAAACGTGAGCGCCAGCACCAATCCGATTCCGGCTATACCTCGTTTTGTGCTTTTAATATCCTTGCCAATACAATATCGGGTTGCATAACCGGGGGCAAAGGTCTCGCCTAAGAGAAAGGCGAGAAACGTCGTAATCAGGAAACTCACTCCCTTTCCCCCCTCGTAGGAAAACCACTTGTCCGGTAAAGTCGCTTGTACCTGCCCCCAAGATGATAGCAAGTCAGGGACGCACATCGCCAGAGTCAGACCAAACCCGAGAAACAATATAACGAATTGATAAACATCTGTGTGAATGACGGCCAATAAACCGCCGGCTGTGCTGTAAACAATGACAATAAATCCGCCAATCAGAATCGCCCAGCGAACATCAAAGCCTCCGTCCGCTGCACCCGGCATCAATGTAGCCAATATCGACCCAAATGCCGCCATCTGCGCGGCTATGATAAACACTGAAAACAGCAAGGAAAGCAGCATAGCCAGGAGCCGAGGACGCTCACCGAAGCGATGCTTGAAATACCCGGCCACCGTGTAAATCTTTGCTTCCCGGAACTTCGGCGCAACCACCATGCCCGAAAAAATGAAATGCAGATATCCTCCCATGGATATCAGCACCCACAAAAGACCGTACTCGTACGTCTTAGCCGTAGCCCCGATTGAATATCCTCCCCCGATCACCGTCGCGCCCATCGTGGCAAACAATAGCCACCAGCCCACGTTGCGGCCTGCTAGGAGGTAGTCGTCCGTAGAATGAATCGCTTTGCTCTTCATCACGCCCTTCACGAAGATAAACGTGACATACGCGATGATAATCGACCATTGAATCACTTGTGCTGTCAAGGCTGGCCTCTCGTAGAGTATAGAACACAATAGTTTAGGCATCTATACCACGGAATGCAATATAAAAAAACTGAACTTAGCATTCCTTTCTCTACTATGAGGCATTCTGAACATCGGTGATTTTATCAACGCTATTCACTTAAATGAGCCGTAGCTTGTAAGTCTCAGCTATTCCTGCTACATTCTGCCTATGATAAAGCAACTCGCGCGTCACCTGTTTACCAACCGAACACGGTTGCTGGTTCGGCTCGATTGGTGGAGATTTCTGGCTCGACGCAGGACTCCCAGCAAGATGGTCTCCCCTGACACAGATAAGTTGCACCTCGCCTGCGGCACCCGACGGGTTACGGGCTGGCTGAATGTAGACATGGGCCCCGCTGATGTAACCATCGACTTGATGAACACCCCGTGGCCCTTCCGTGACCAAACATTCGGCGCCATCGTCTGTCAGCATCTGGTCGAGCACTTTGAACTCGAACACGAACTCCTCCCGATACTCCGTGAACTTCGCCGAATTGCTAAACCCGGCGCCGAACTTTGGATGTCCACGCCCGATCTCGAAACCATGTGCCGTGACTACGTTGAACACAAAGGCGCGACCGTCAAGAAATACATGGTCGATCGTGGCCACGGATTTACCGGGGATGATGTTCCGCCCCAGCAATACATAAATCAGATGTTCCATGCGCTCGGACATCACCGAAACCTCCTTGACTTGGAATTGCTGCGCTGGGCGCTTGGAAAGACAGGATGGACCGATGTGGAGCGTGTGCTGGAAGCCGATCTGCTGAAGCGCTTTCCCGAGTTCCCCGCGCGCCATGACGATTTCGAATCCCTGTCCGTGCGCGCAACGGCGAAGTAAATTTCCACATCTTGCAAAAGGGGCGGCTCACACGAGTCGCCCCTTTCTTTTAAGCCGATATTCTTAATAGAAACCGGGCCGATCCATGAGGACCGGCCCGGTTGATTTTCTAACGATTACTGTTGATTACTTCATCAACAGCATCTTGCCTTCAGCCTTGAAGCCGTTGACTTCCAAACTGTAAACATACAGACCCGACGGCAGACCGGTCGCGTTGAAACTGACCGTATGCGAACCGGCGTTCTGCATACCGTTCACCAGCGTCGCGACTTCCTGACCTTGAACGTTGTACACCTTCAAGGTGGTGACACCGGCTTCAACCAGGTCGAAACGAATCGAAGTCGACGGGTTGAACGGATTCGGGAAGTTCTGATGCAAGCTGTATTCGCTCACAACACCCGAATTAGCTCTTGGAGTTGCCGTCTCGCTTGCCATCAGTTCGCGAGCGCCGTTTACATCTACTGCAATCAACGAGTAGCTGTAGGTCGTGCCGTTGACGACGTTGTTATCAACCCACGAATAGCTGTGGCCGGAAGCCGTGTTGCCAAGCGAGGAAACTTCAGCCATCTGAACACCGTCACGCTCGATCACGAAGTGATGGTTGTCCGTTTCGCTGGCCGTGCTCCAGTTGACGCTCACACGCTCGCTGCCCGCGACAACGTCAAAGCTCGCAAGCTCAACCTGCAACTGACCGTCGGCGATGATATAATCTTCGACTTCACCAAGATAGTCAAAGGCGAACGTTCCGCATTGTTCCGTGCAAGCACCGGCAACCGCCAAACCGAATCCGAAACGGCCAACCGGAGTGGACGTCAAACGGAAGCGGAACAGACCGTCATAGACACCAATGTCAAGAACACCTGGATCCAAAACGCTGAACGGCCATGCGCCGGGAGTCACCAATGCGTCGCGAATGATCCACTCGCTGGCCACCGCGCCAACACAAGGAATCTCATCGCAGAAGTCGCCGTCTGCGTTGCCGTCTTTCCAGGCATTCAGATACAAGCGGCCACCGCACTGCTCATAACGGCCATATTCAGGACCAGCCGTGACCGTCACGCGAAGGTCTTCAACTGTGCAAGGTGTCCACGGCAGACCAATAAAGGTCACGCCGTCGTCTTCTGGCAGTTGATCCGCGTTCAAAATTTCCGGCGCTGCTTCGCCGTCAACCAACGCGCCCAACCAGGCAATACCTGACAAACCATGAGCAGGATTGCCAACCATCGTCGGATAGTTGCAAACCGTCAAATCACCGTGGTCAACTTCTTCATACGGGAATTGGCAGGTATCCGGAAGCTCTGCACAGACACACGTTCCGGCTTCAATCTCGAATGCCGTAACCGTATTGTTGTACGCGTCCTTCACCCACAGCACGGTCTGCGGTGCAAATGTAATTGCGTCACATTCCATACCTTCGCAGCGAACCTGACCTGCGTCAAAACGGCTGACGAAAACACCTGTCGACTTATTGCAGCGGCGAACGTCGTCAATCGGGCTGTTGCCGGCCCAAATCGTGTTGGCTGCGCCCAATTCGACACCGGAGATAACGCCTTCTGGATTGCCAAATTCATCCAGCAAGGTCAACGTGCCCAACAGCAAACCGGTGTTGCTGAAATGAGTGATAACAGAACTGACGTCGGTCGAATGCCAGATCGTGTTGTCCGTGCCGTCATAGTCACAACCGTCAGTCAGAGTGTACCCACCCATACCCGGGAATTGATATGTGGCAAGACCGTTGCGATCAACTGTCCAGATCGCGTTTGTGTTCAATTCGCCGCCCCAGAACTGCTGATTGCCTTCGTCCCAGCCCATTTCATCAATATAGCGCGGCGAGCCGGAAGCATCCACGATCGGGTCTGAATCAAGCAGGACTCCAAAATCGTCCATCCTGTAGAGAATTCCTTCGCCGTAATTCGTGTAGTACAAATCACCGCGGCAGTCAGCTGAAATGCTCACACCTAGGCCTGAAGGTACCGGCACTAGGATCACACGCAGCGCTCCCGGCGGCGGCGGCGGCGGCGGGCAAGCATCGTTAGCGCAGGTAAGGCTCGCGTCCCATGCGCCATTGTAGAAGTTAATACAATCATTTTCGGTCATGTCACCGCAATAAATGTCGTAGCAGCAACGGCCAATCGGCGGTGGCGGCGGGCAAGGATCGTTGCAAGTTAAACCAACAGTCCAGTCGCCACCGAAACCGTAGATACAGTCGTCCTCAGTAATCAAGTCAACGCAGTCGAAATTTTGGTTATAGCAACAACGACCTAACGGAGGCGGTGGCCCAATGTCCAAAGTATAGTTGCCGGATGCGCTTGAGTATCCTGCGACCACGATCCAATACTGAACTCCGGCGTCTAAAGTCAGCGTGAGTCGTGACAAAAGACCACAAGCGTCATCGTTACAACCAACTTGTGTGGTGCCGGGACAAGCCCCGTCACGACGTACAGTTAGACGTGTGTCATAAGTAGAACCGCCACAAAGACTAAGCTCGACAAGCTCCGTCACGATCGGGGTGTAAGTATAGATGACGTCCGGCGAACTTCCCATACTACAGAATGAGTAGTCATTTGTCTGTCCGATTGTCGTGCCAGCATCCGAATAGGGAAGCCCAGCAATCACCGTCGCCGGGCAGGCGTCTGCGCCCTGATCCAGGGCAACGCGCTCACCACGATTCTCAGCGATCCGGCTCAAGTACGCTTCCATCGCCGGATGTCCAGTCAAATCAATCCCTTCAGCCTTCAAGGAGACCAACAAATCTCCCAACTCGCCAATCGCCATCGTCTGGTAATTGGTTTCTGATTGACGCTTCTCAAGCGTCTCCACTGTTCCCTCAACCGCAATTGCTGAAACAGCAAAAACGGCCAACACGGAACACATCACTAATAGTTTCTTCATACTTCTCTCCCCTTTGAAAATGGGTTATAGTTGCTTCTTCATCCTGTTGCGGTACTCGTTTGTCAGAAAGAAGATAACAAGTCCTGATGAACGTGTAAAGTGAAAGAAGTCGCTCAGACCAAAATTTTTATAATAGATACTATGACATCTTAAACCATAATTACTATATTTTCATTGTAATACTTAACTGACCCTCAAAAATGTTGGATATATATATCAGAGCCTACATAACATGCCTCTGTTTATCTTATTCTTCCTCACTTGACATCCTAACTTCTTTCTGCCTAAATTGAGCGGTAACACGAATTCACGAAACCGAGCTAACCCCATGCTAAACTATAATCTTACACTTACTACCGGTGCTTTGTGCTTATTTTTGGCCTGCAAAACAACCGAAAAGCCTGCGCCAGCTACTATGGAAAAAACGGCAGAGGCTCCCGCGACGACTATGCCTACTACAGCCACGACCGGAGATTATCTGTATCCATTTATATCTGCGGAAAGTTTAAAGTGGGGCTTTCTCGATGAAACCGGAAGTGTCGTCGTCGAACCAAAATTCCAATGGGCGGCTATGATGATTGATGGCATGGCACGTGTCAAAAATAACGACCTCTGGGGTTACGTGGACTCAAAAGGCAATACTATTGTCGAACCCAAATATGAGCGCGCCCGAAATTTCGAAAACGGCTATGGGGCAGTCCGGGAAGCTGGCAAATATGGCTACCTTGACCGCACAGGCACAATGGTCGTCGCCCCAAAATATTCAAAACTCGCCCAAGGAGTCTCCGAAGGTCTGATCGCCGTCCCCGACGAGAACAAGTTATTCGGCTTCATTGACCTGAAAGGTGATGTCGTTATCCCGCACAAATTCACTAACGCTCATGCTTTCTCCGAGGGTGTCGCCGCCGCCGCCGAAGGTGAAAAATGGGGCATCATAGACAAAGCCGGAAACTGGGTGATTGCTCCACACTATGTCTGGGCCGATCAATTTGTTGAGGGCCATTGCCTGGTGCGGATGGGCACTCAACCCAATGTCGAGTACGCCCTGATCGATCACGGCGGGACAGTCAAGTTCAAGCTTCAAACTCTCCATGTGAAAACGCCCAGCGAAGGCTTGATCCTTGTGCAAGTCGGTGAGAAGTGGGGCTTCACGGATTACAACGGTAAAATGAAAATCCCCGCAAATTTTGACGCCGCCTTTGATTTCCATGAAGGCCTTGCTGCCGTCCGCATCGGCAACGGTTGGGGCTATATTGATGCCACGGGGGGCCTTGTCCTGAATGTTGACTTCTTCGTCGCCGAAGAGTTTCGCGGCGGCCTCGCCCGGGTGACCTGGCCCGGCGGCAAATGGGGATACGTCGATCAAACAGGCCGCGCCATCTGGAAATCCACCCTCCCCAGCACTCCCGGCGGAGACGCAGGCGACACCGAAAGCTAAAAGAATGGCGCGCCGGACGCTCGCCGATTCGCGGCGGCCCGGCGGTCTCTTAGACAGCAAAACATGAATGCTATCGAGATTCAAAATATTTCCAAATCGTTTGCCGATGTTCGCGCGCTCGATAAAGTCTCCCTGTCTGTTAAACAGGGAGATTTCTTTGGTCTGCTCGGCCCCAACGGCGCGGGCAAAACAACCCTGATGCGCATCCTCTGCGGTCTGTTGGCACATGACAGCGGAGACCTGCGCATTCTCGGCAGTAAACTCGAACGTAAACAGATTCCGTTTGTGATGGGCGTCGTGCCGCAGGACATCGCGCTCTATGACATGCTCACCGCCAAAGGAAATCTTGAACTCTTCGGCAAACTTCGCGGTATCACAGGCAAAGAACTCGACAAAAGAGTGGACAGAGTCTTGTCGCAAGTCGGGCTGACAGACCGCAAAAAATCGCGTGTCAAAACTTTTTCCGGAGGTATGAAGCGCAGACTGAATCTCGGTGTCGCACTCTTGAATGAGCCGCGTGTGCTCCTGCTCGATGAACCCACCGTCGGCGTGGACCCACAATCGCGCGCGAGCATCTTCGACCTGCTCGAGTCGTTGCACCAAAGCGGCATGACGATTGTCTACACGACGCATTACATGGAAGAGGCCGAGCGACTCTGCCGCACCATCGCGATACTTGATCACGGTAAACTGCTTGGTGTTGGCTCGCTCGATGAACTGGTCAAGCTTGTCAAAACTCCCCGCTTCGTCAGATTAATTCTGCGCACAGAGCAAGAAACTCCTCCGGAGCTAAGCGGTGTGACACGCCGGCAATCCGGCTTGCGCTTGGATTACATTCCAATCGCCGACGACGGCATTGCGGACATCCTGACCAAGCTCGCTGACTTTCACGGCGCGCAAAGAGTCGAAGTCGTCGCGCCAAACCTCGAAATGCTCTTCCTTGAACTCACCGGACGGGAGCTGCGCGACGCATGAAACGTATCTGGCATCTCGCAAGAAAAGATCTCGCCATCTTCCTGACCGACCCCGTCGCGCTGGGCTTGAGCTTCATCGTGCCCATGGTCATGATTCTCGTCTTTGGTTTCGTCTTCGGTGGACAGGGAGAAGATAGTCTCTCTGAACTGAAAGTTATCGCCGTCAATGAAGACATTGGCCCCGCCGGAGCGAATTTTCTGACGTCGCTGGATGCTCTCGATGAGATAGACCTGATCGAGAACTCGAAAAAGACGAATACAAAATTTGACAGCGCCACTGCCGCAGAATTGGTTCAAAAGGGAAGCTATTCCGCCGCGCTCATCCTTCCGCAGGATTTCTCAGACGGCATCAAGAAGGGCGAAGTGCGCGCGCATATTCTCGAAGACCCCCGCGATCCGGTCACGGCGGGTGTGCTGTCCGGCTTGATCCAGAAAACGTCGTTCGAGAATTTCCCGATGCTCATCCCGACCGCGCTGATGTCGGGCTTGCTCGATACACTCGGCACACTCGGATTCAACAAAGACCTCGCCGCCGCCATAGAAAAAAACTTCGGTGTGAAGTTACCCGACAGCGGCTTGACCTTCCAGGACCTCATTCCCGAAGAAATGCTCTTAGGAACTGGTGACGCGACTGCCGATACCGGCGGCTTCAACATGGGCAGTGCCTTCGATAAAGTAAACAAGATTACGCGCACGCAAGTCGTCGGGCAAAACGTCGTCAACCCCGCCGTTTCGCATACGACCGCCGGAACCGCCGTGCTCTTCATGCTCTTCGGAGTCGGCGCGATCACGGCGTCGCTGCTGCGGGAAATGCGCTCCGGCACCGCGCAGCGATTACTTCTGATGGGCGCGTCAGGCGGCGAAATTCTTCTCTCAAAACTTCTCTATGCCGTCGCGTTAGGCAGCGTTCAACTTTTCGCCATGATGATTTACGGCTGGCTGATCTTCAATTTACAAATCTGGCAGCACTTGCCTGCCCTGCTCGTCATGATTGTCGTGACCGCTATCGTAATGAGCAGTGTCGGCATATTCATTTCCGCTTTCTCTAAAACAGAAGAACAAGCCAGCGGCGTGCAAACCGTTATTATCCTCAGCATGTCTGCCATCGGCGGCGCAATGTTCCCGAGCTTCCTGCTGCCGGAAATCATCAAGACCATCAGCAAAATCACACCCGTCTTCTGGGCCATGCAAGGCTTCAATGACATCTTCTGGCGCAATCAGGGCATTGCGGGCATCTTGCTCGAGTGCGGAATCTGCTTAGGCATGGCTGCCTTCATGACCGCCACTGCCGTCATCATTTTCAAAAGAAGACTCGCCTCCGAATTAGGCTGACAAATCCCTAACTCTACAAACTCCCAGCCTCGGCTGGAGCGGTCCACGAGAATCGTTTGCACAAAAACGCCCCGGCCAGAATGGTCGGGGCGCTTCGCATTTGGTTCAGCAGCCGCCTATTCCGGCGACTCTTGTTCACGCGGTTCCGCCGGAAGTCTGAAGGACGACAACCCGCCCTGTGTCGTCGTCACATAATAAAAATTCTTGCCGTCCGGTCCGCCTAAAATTCCGGTATCCGTGTAACTCAAGTTGTTTGTCTGCGCGACGTCCGTGTACACGCCAGTGGGAGTTCCCGCGCGATAGATATGAAACGGAACATTCAACGGATCAGCCTGCCACGTCAGCACAATATCATTGCCCGAAGCGCGAATGACAAGTATCGGCGTTGTAGTAACCGAATCGCAATAAGCAGGTGTCCAAATTCCCTCGCTATCCTGATACCGAATACAAAACAAGTGGTAGCCAATCGGCAGATTCGTCACAACCACTGCGTTCTCTTCCTCGCCTTCATCATAGGCACCATCCGTCGGCGTCGGCAGAGGAATCGCTCCGCCCGGAGCCGGATTGCCGTTGATGAAATATTCACAAGCCACAAGCGTCTTCGCTTGATAATTTGCATTAGATTCCGAGATCAGAACAAAGCGCATTGATTCCGCCATACTCCACACACCGTCTTCATCACGATAGCGTGTATTAAAAGTATGCACGCCTAATTCTGTGCCGGCCGGAATCAGTTGCGCAAAATTACCTGTCGGCGCATCGGCAATATCCACCAGCGTCGGCGGATTACTGTCCAACCACCACTCAAGAGCCGTGACCGTCTTGATTTCGATCGTCCCGGAAGCGCCATCGATGATATAAAAATATCTCGCTTCCGCTATTGTCCAGTTCCCCTCTTCATCTTGAAATCTTACAAAAAAACGATGAAGAGTATTCAGCGCAAGTCCCGTCGTCGGAATCACAGCCGGATAGGTGATATTCGGCGCATCAGTCAAATCCACAAACGTCGAAGGCAGTGCGTCAAACCAATACTCCGCCTGCACGATATCTGCTTGTGTCACAGAGCCGGCACTCGCAGATATCGGATAAAAGTAGCGTCCCTCGGCTAGCGTCCAATAATTTTCATCAGATTTGTAGCGCAAGAACAACCGATGCACTTGCCCAGCCGTTAATCCGATCGAAGAAACATTCAACCCTGAGATGGTAACCGTTTCACCATTCGTAATCGCCACAGCCGTTCCCAGCCCTTGCCCGGGATCCGTATCCACAAAATACTCAGCCTGTGTTATCGTCAGCGCAAAAACTCCGGTCACGCATAACATCAGCCCGAGCCATAAACTCAAGAGTCTCATCAGAAATCCTCCTGAGTAAATTTAGTAGCGGGGTCCGACGCGGCCCGTCGATGAGACATTCAAATCATCGCCCGACTCTATCAAGTTGGGAACTGTAAGCGAAGTCACAAACGGATAAGCTGGCACACCGTTGTCTACAAACGGACGAGGACCACCGTATGCTCCAACGTCCGAACGCGTTGCATCCACATCGAATATCAGTGGATGCCCCGTATTCGTCAAAGCCAATCCACCCGCGCCGCCGTTCAAGTGTAAATCGCTCGTGCCATGAACATAGTTCAAAGCCGTATCATACGTCACAAACGGATTGTTAGCACCCAACAAAATGTGGTTCGTAAACGTCCCCGGAACCGCTGGAGCAGATGCGTCGCTCGCATTGTAATCAAACACACTTCCCGCGAGGAACGTTCCCCACGTCACTGTGCCTGTCCAATCGTAGAACACGTTGTTGATCGCGATCACCGGTTGTGAGCCCGTGAGATTGAACGCCTGCCGCACACTGACAAAAGTACAATTCGTAATCTCAACCGGACTTCCGTTGTTGCCGTTGAAGTAAGTTGTCCCACTCTGCGTTCCTCCGATGAATCCTAAGACACAGCCTTTGAACACCAGCGTTGCGTTTACCGCAGTCGGTACACCGATCATGATTCCGTTCGCGCTACTGGTAATCAGGCAGTCTTCGACGAAGTAGCGGCGAGTGTTACCTAAGTTAAAGGCAGTATTTCCCCCTTGTATCCGGCAGCGACGCATTGTCGAGGAATCCGCCGTCAATTGCGTGGCCTGGAATGCCTGTCCGGTTGATAAAAGGTAGAGACCCTCTGTGACGCTTCCTGCTGCATTGGTTCCAACTGCTAAAGCAGTACTGCCTCCACCGTCTAGTGTCACAAGGTCCCACCCTGCGCCGATCAGCGTGAGGACTTTCCCCGAAATCGCCGGATTTTCATTGTAAGACCCCGGCCCAACCAGAATCGTGTCGCCGGTAACTGCCGCTGTTATCGCCGCCTGCACCGTTGTAAACTGTGCCGTCCCAAACTGATTCACCGTCCGAATCGTCGCCTGCGCGTTTACCGCCAGCGCTGCCACAACTACCAACATCCACGACTGCTTTCTCATCCTTGACTCCATATTTACTGGTTTATGCTCGCTTTCTCACAGCGTCCAATATAATTTGCGCCTCTTTTCTCTGCAAGTAAATATGACAAAATTTGTAAACTTTCTTAAAAAAAGTGAACAATAAAGGGCAGGCAAAATAGTCTTGCCTGCCCTTCAAACCATTGTTTTCTAACACTTGGCCGCTATGCCATCCCGGCAACCCCAATTCGCTTGGCCGCTTGCTTCCTCTGTTCCTCTTTCAAATGGTACTTCCGGAGGCGGATGGACTGCGGGGTCACTTCAACTAACTCGTCCTCGTTAATGAAAGCTATCGCTTCCTCCAAAGACATCGGTCGCGGCGGCGCAATCTTGTAGCTGTCGTCGCTGCCTGAGGCGCGCATGTTGGTCAACTTCTTTTCCCGCACGATGTTTACCACCAAGTCATTGTCTCGTGAGTTCTCACCGCAGATCATGCCCTCATACACTAACGTTCCCGGTCCGACAAATACTTCACCGCGATCCTGCAAACTATTCAAGGCGTATTCCGTCACTCGCCCTTCGCGGTCAGCCACCAACACGCCGTTCGCACGCTGTTTGACCTCACCTTCCACCGGACGATAATCCAAGAACTGCGTATTCATAATCGCCGTGCCGCGCGTCATCGTCAGCATAATCGGGCGAATACCGATTAGTCCGCGCATCGGAATCTCAAACGTCAAGCGCACCCAGCCCGTCGCGTGATCCGTCATGTGTGTCATCCGTCCGCGTCGCATTCCCAGCGTGCTCGTCACCACACCGACAAACTCTTCCGGACAGTCCATCAACACGGTTTCGTACGGCTCCACCTTCACGCCGTTAATCGTTTTGAATAACACGCGCGGTTTGCCCACGCCCATTTCAAAACCTTCGCGGCGCATCGTCTCAATCAAAATTGCCATCTGTAATTCGCCACGCCCATATACACGATAACCGTCCGTCGTTTCTGAGTCTTCCACTCGCAGCGCGGGATTGCCTTGAATCTCCTTAAACAACCGATCCCGAATCTGCCGGGTCGTCACGAACTGACCTTCCCGACCCGCGAACGGTGAGGTATTCACACTGAACACCATCTCAAGTGTCGGCTCGTCAATTTTCAGCGGAGGCAGCGGACGAGGATCTGATAGAGAGGTCACCGTATCGCCGATGTCCATATTTTCCAGTCCCGCCACGGCCACGATTTCTCCGGCCCACGCGCTCTTCGCGTCCACCCGCGCCAACCCTTCATAAGTGTAAAGCTGAGTCACTTTTGCCTGCGAGCGCGAGCCGTCGTTCTTGATCAGCATCACCTGCTCGGCTTGCTTTATCGTGCCGTTCGCGATGCGACCGATCCCGATGCGTCCAACGTAATCGCTGTAATCCAAAGTCGTAATCTGCAATTGCAGCGGTGATGTGTCGTCGTATGTGGGTGCTGGCACCTTGTCAAAAATCAACCGGAACAAGGGCATCAAATTCTCACCCTCCGTCCCCAAATCCAATGTCGCCGTGCCGAGCTTCGCATTGGTGTACACCACAGGAAAATGACACTGCTCTTCCGTCGCGTCCAAATCCAAAAAGAGTTCCAAAACTTCATCCAGCACCGCGCCAATCCGCGCGTCCGGACGATCTATCTTATTTATCACCACTATCGGTGACAGCCCAAGCTCAAGCGCGTTCGAAAGCACATAGCGCGTCTGCGGCAGCGGCCCTTCGCTGGCGTCCACCAACAACAAGCAGCCGTCCACCATTCTCAATACTCGCTGCACCTGTCCGCCGAAATCCGCGTGACCCGGCGTATCGAGAATGTTAATTAAATTATCCTGCCACTTGATCGTCGTGTTCTTCGACAGAATCGTAATACCCTTTTCCCGTTCCAAATCAAGCTTGTCCATCACACGTTCGGCCACGTGCTGATTGTCGCGGAACACCCCCGCCTGATGCAGCATGGCATCTACCAGCGTCGTCTTGCCGTGATCAACGTGCGCTATGATGGCCACGTTGCGAATCGTTTCGCGTTGTTTAATCGCCATCTTACAGCCGCTCTCCCGTCATCTTCTGAGTCACATTCAATAATTTCACAATCACTTTTTCAACTCGGCCAGGTAATGCGTCATCCAACAGCGAGCCTTCATCGTTCCATACTCTCCCAGATTTTGGTATCGTCACAGTTTGCGGTATCACCAATGCTCCCATTTTATTAAAAGTCAATCTTAAACTCGGCATCATTCGATTCGTCCCCCACGGTCCGTCCGATGCTCCCATCAGCATCACGACTTTCCCGTCCCACGGATTGGATCCCCCGCGCGACGTCCAATCCAATACATTCTTAAACATCCCCGGTATGCCGCCGTTGTATTCCGGTGATGAAATCACAACTGAGTGCGCCGAGGCAATCCGCGCTTTCAATTTCCAGCAAGCGTCCGGAACACCCGTTGTGTCTTCGATATCCTGATCAAACGGCGGCAGCGCGTGATCTTTCAAATCCACATAGTCCGTTTCCACATTGTGTTTCTGTAAGATCGCTTCGGCCACGTGCGCCAGCTTCCGGTTGTAAGAACCGGCTCTGAGCGAGCCGGGTATAATTGCTATTCTCATAAGCCTCATATCTAGTTTTATAACTATTTCATCTGTTTGGCAAGCGCGGCGCATTCCTTGTGCCGATGACAGCCCGTCTCATGGTCGTTTACCATTCCCGCCGCCTGCATGTACGCATAGCAAATCGTTGAGCCCACGAACTTAAATCCGCGCGCTTTCAAATCTTTGCTCATCGCGTCCGATACAACTGTCTTGGCCGGAATTTGCTTCATCGTCTCGATCTTACCGTTCAGCTGTTTGCCCTTCGTGAACTGCCAGATGTAATCGTTGAAACTGCCGAACTCTTTCTGAACTTCAATCATCATCTTCGCGTTCTGAATCGTACCCAAGATTTTCAACCGGTTGCGCACAATCCCGGCGTCGTTCATCAACCGCTCAAATTCCTTGTCGCCGAACTTGGCAACCTTCTTGTAATCGAATTGCGCGAAGGCCTTCCGGAAATTCTCCCGCTTATACAAAATCGTCCGCCACGACAACCCCGCCTGAAAACAATCGAGCACCAAAAACTCAAAATGCTTCCGGTCTTCCATAACCGGCACACCCCACTCCTCGTCATGATAAGCGATCATCAAAGGGTCTTCAGACGGCCACGCACAACGCTTCGCACTCTTACTCATTTCTTGAGGTATTTACTAAACCAATCCAAATAAGCCTGCATCCGCACAACTCTTCTGTCCGGCCTGCCGCCGCGCGAAAGACCGTGGAACTCCTCAGGGAATCTCAAAAACTCAACCGTTCGTCCGCGCACCTTCAGCGCCACGAACAACTGTTCCGCCTGCTCAATCGCGCAGCGCAAATCATTTTCGCTGTGCACTATCAACAGCGGATCCTTGATCTTGTGAGCATACGTCAACGGCGACATCTTGGTATAGCCCTCGGGATTGTCCCAATAGTAGCCGCCAAATTCATAATTGTCATAAAATCCGATGTCCGACGAACCAGCGAAGGACTTTAACTCCACCACCGATCGGTCCGTCACGCCGCAGCGGAATCTGCGCGAGTGACCCAACGCCCAATTCGTCATGTAGCCGCCGTAGCTTCCGCCGCAAATACCGACGTGCTTCTTCGCCACAAATGTCTGCGCGTCCAGCCAATCCGCTACGGCCTCAATGTCTTCCCAATCCTTCGTGCCCCAAGCACCGACAATCGACTCTGCATGTTTTCTGCCGTACCCTTGACTGCCGCGCGGATTCGGACAAACTACAACGTAACCGTTGGCCGCAAGCACGTGCATCTCATGGAAAAAAACTCGAGCATATTGCGCGCGCGGTCCGCCATGCACGAAAATAATCGCCGGATACTTCTTGCGCGGCGAAAACTTCGGCGGAGTAAACATGAAAGCATGAACTTTTGTTTTGTCCGTCGAAGGAATCCACACGTCGTGAACCTTCGAAGTCTCAATCGAATTCAAGTAGTCCGTGTTGTGCGACAAGAGCTTGCGGAAACTCGCGCCGCGCTTCGACACGTCGTCACAAATATGAAAATCACCCAGCGACTTGAAGTCCGCGTGAAGCACCATCATCACATTATCCTGAAGATCAAACAGCGCCGCTTGACCCTTTGAGTTCCAGAATTTCTCCGGCTCACCGCCCTTGACAGGCGTCTTCACAATCACCGAGTCGCCGCGATCCGAAACCGGATAGTAGAGAAACCTGCTGTCACGGCTCCACGCGACTTTCGACTCTTCAAACTCGAATCCAATATCCGCCAGCGACAAATCCACCGCTTGACGGTCATATGTCGGCGTCAAATTCTTAAGCGCGCCCGTGCGAAGATCCACCCGCCACGGATGAATCGGCTCCACTCCCCAAGCATCCTTCTTATTGTGATGGCCCAAATACACCAGCCATTTTCCGTCCGGCGAAAAACTCAAGCTGCCCTTTTCACCCTGCGGTCCGTCGTACACGCTGCGATTGCCGCTCTGCAAATTCACGAAGCAAATATCATTGTCATAAGCATGTTGATCCGGATCACGGTGTGAGTTCGCCACATACGCGACGACATTTCCGTCGGCCGAAATCGCAAATGATCCGTCGTCAGCCTGACCCTTGGAGAGTTGCGTCCACGCTTTTGAGTTCAGTTCGAACTTGTAAAGATGGTAGCGGTCTTCCGGGAAGAACCCCACGCCGTCCAGACGATAGAACAGTCTTGTAATCCGCCGCGCCACAGGAGCCTTGCTTTCCGGAGTCTTGCCGTCAGCAATCGCCTTCTCGGCTTCCGCATCCGGATCAGCCTTACGAAACTTCACCACTAACGTCGTGTCATCCTGTGCCCATTCCATTCCCGCCAGAGATCCGCGCCCCTTCCACAAAAGTTCCGGTGAGCCGCCGTCGAGGTTGATGCAATAAATCCTGTCTTCACCCTTTTCGTGTCTGAAAAAAGCTAACTTCATTCCGTCGCGTGACCACTTCGGCCCGCGATCCGTGTGATCACCAAAAGTCCATTGCCGCGTCTCACCTGTGGCAAGATCGAGCATATGTAAATTCGCAAAACTCTTGTTCTGCTTTTCGTCTATCCAAGAGCGCGTGTAAGCCGCCCATTGCCCGTCCGGAGACACCGCGAGCGATTTGGGCATCACCAACTTCTTAAAATCGTGAATCGAAACCGGGACTTTCTTAACCGTGCGAGATGTTTTTGCCATGAGAAAAAAAGATTAGAGAAAAAGTGAAAAACCAAACCTGTAGCGGCTGCCAAGCCTAGCCCCGTTGGGATAGCTGCCGAGTTTTATAAGTGCCAAAGCTCCAAAGCATGCAGCGGCTGCCCATGTGGCTGCCGATTAAGTAGAGACTAAGCTTGTGTCTCAGAGCCAATGCCGCCGCTTGAAATACACAAACATCCCCACCATCAAAAGTGCCATCACGCCCAACGCCGCATAATAGCCGTTGCGCCACTCAAGCTCCGGCATATTCCTGAAGTTCATCCCCCACACACCCGCCAAAAATGTCAATGGCAAAAACACCGTCGAAATCACCGTCAGCACCCGCACCACGTCGTTTTGCCGTAGCGACAACCGCGAAAGATAAATATCCAGCGAAGCCTTTTGCATTTCGCGCAATGTGTCAATGGACTCCGAAACATTCAAAGCATGGTCATACACGTCACGCAAATAAGTTCGCGTTCCCAATTGAATCAAGGCCGAATCTCGCCGCTCCAAAGCCCCCAACACATCCCGAAGCGGCAGAATACTGTGCCGCAGTGTGAGCAAATCCTGTCGAGTGTCAAACAAATCCGGCAAAATTGCGCGGTCGGTCGGTGTTTCCAGCACGCGGGCTTGCAAAGCGTCCAACCGGTTCCCTACGTCGTCCAAAACTACAAAATACTGATCCACCAGCAAGTCAAGCATTCTGTAAACCAAATAGTCCGCGCCGTTGTGCCGCGCGATCCCTTGATTTATCGCCAACCGATTCAGCATCAACGTAAATTCTGTCGGCTCACGTTCACAAAAGGTAAACACGAACTCTTCGCCCAATACAATTGCAACCTGTGAGTTCTCAAGTGATTGCGTTTCCTTGTTGCGATCAAAGTCGCGCACAAAGACCAGCAGACGATTTGTCCCCTCTTCCAGCTTCGTCCGCTGATTTGTATTCGCGATATCCTCAATCATCAGCGGATGCAGCTCCAGGATTCCCCCAATCTCTTCTAACAACTTCGTATCGCTGAGACTGTCCATATTGATCCACTTCGCTCCGCGCCGGGTCAAAAATTCGCTGACCTCGGCAGGATCCTTCAGTATCACCTCTTCAAAAAAGTCCGTGTCATACCGAACACCCCGCAGCACCGCGACATGACCGGTTGGTTCTCCTCCGTAGATTACACTCCCCGGCAATTGTCCCGCCTTATGCGAGACCAGCTTCCGCTTCTTGCTCTTGTCGCGTGACTTGGTGTGACTCAAAACCCTTGTCCTACCCTCGGCCCGTGGCGCGGTTGTAAAGTTCCATAAACATCGAGACTAACGTTGAATCTGAGAACCAGTAGTACAACCACTGATTCTGCATCATCCAATAATAAATCAGCGCCGCCACAGGAACCAGCACCAATACATAGTATCCGCGATGACGGTGATCCAGACGATCACCCGCGCCAATCTCCGTCAGAAATGACCACACCCGCTCGTCTTCATAGTCAGGCTCCTGCAGCACCAGCGCGATATAACCCCACAGCAGCGCGATCGGAAGAGTGAACAGAAGTACCGACACAGGAAACAACACAAAAAATTGATCCATACCCACGACGGCCAGCGAAAGTATAAGCCCCAGGACGATCCCGACTGCGGTGAATATCTTATACTGCTTAATCTGCTGACGTTCGCGCCGAAGAATCCGCGGCGCTCCCAACAGCAACGGAAAATATATCCGGGATATGATCGATGCAAACGCGGCCAGATAATACAAGGACAGCACGAACATCACCGGATGCCCGCTTATAAAATTCAAAAATGACGAATGGCGCCCGGCCATCTGTCCGATCATCGCGCCGATCACCGAAACTATCAGCAAGTTAAAAAACCACCACCACTTCCCGCGATCCTCAAGCCATAAGCCTATTGTACCGCGCTCACCTTCGCTGTGACGGCGAAGCGGACGAAGGCAGTGCGGGCACTTGGCACGGAACCGGTGCTTAAAGGGAATAACTTTGAGGCAGTGAGGGCAGAGCTTCTTTGAAGTCATGGTCGGCAGGGGCAAGGTGAGCGAGTGGAAACTCGCGAAGGAGCTTGGAATCTAAAAAGATAGCCACTCCCTACCCAAGATGCAACCGTATGCCTGTACGCGCTTTAGCAACTTTCTATACGAAAATTTCGAATAATCCAAATAAAAACAGAGCCTTGGCACAATTGCCAAGGCCCATACTCGCCATGAGGCCGACTAAAGAACTAATTGGATTTGCTTTCCATCCATCCCTCAATCGTTCGACTGGCTACCTTGATGCCGCCTATTCCAAACGAAATGGCCAGCCCGACAGCCACGGTGCCGAAAATGGCCCCGTATCCAATCAGAATGATCTCGTCCGCCACGCCGGCCTTGCGCAGTGCAATCGCACCGGCCGTGACCAAAATTGCCCAACGAGCGATGAAACCAAGGAGTGCGCCTCGTTTGCTTTTCTGTGACGTGAGAGCCTCGGCCGCGAGTCCCGACAAATAATAACCAACCGCGAAGATCAGCACCGCGATCAACACATTACCGAGATAATACATCAGGTCCTGAAGCATCTGACCCATCTCGGCATAGCCCAACACAAACAGAGCTTGAACGGCCGCAACCAGAATTAACAAGACCATCACCAGATGACCAGCGAACTTTGACGCCGGACGATGAGCAGGATCCATGGCCGATGAAAGCGGGCCGCCTAATTTCATCATCAAGCCGTCAAAACCCGCTCCAGCCAGAAGATCCGCCACCAGATTGCCGACGGCCCGGCCAACCCAATATGCCAGCAGCAATAACAGCACTGCCGACAGCAAAGCTGGAACGGTTGACAAAAGCGTCGCTAAAACCGAACGAACCGGCCCCGTCAATGCGTCCATCTGAAAGGCGTCCAATGCCTGCACTAACACGGGCAGGAAAATCAGAATATAAACAATCGTCCCGATCAGTTTCGAAAGTCCCGTTGCTCCCGGAGATTTTCCAATCCCGACCTTCTGACCTAACTTATCCGTACCCAAAGACGTCAAAACGCCCGTCACGATCTTCCGCAATATCTTGGCCGCGAACAATCCAATGACCAAAATTATCACACCGCCAAACAATTTCGGAAGATACGAGAGCATCTTATCCATCATACCACTCACCGGAGCCGTCAAGCCACTCAAATCAAGCGCCGAAAGCACCGCCGGTACAGATAGCAGAAGCACCAGCCAGTAAGCAAGATTGCCTAACAACTGCGATGATGTCGGACGAGTCTGCTCGAAGTCCGCCGCTGTCTGAAGACGCTCATCCAGCTTTGCCGCCAGCAAGCCCTTCAAAACCAGGACACGGACGATTGCCGCGATTAACCAAGCGACAACAATAATGATCGCCGCCGCAAACAAGCGCGGCAGAAACAAAAATATCTCGTTCAACATTGCATTGAACGGTTCCGTCGCCTGTGTCAAACCCAGTATCTGGAAAAACGCGACCACCACCAGAGCCATCAGCACCACAAAAACGATGCGTCCTACGACAATCCCGATTCCCGGCAAGCGCGGGACCACGTCTTCACCAAGCTGACCGGACAGACGCTCTTCAATCTTGAGCTTGTTGAGGCCCCGCTTGACGACGGTTGAGATGATGTAAGCCACCACCCAGCCCACCAAGAGCACAAGCACGGCGCCGAGCATCGCCGGGACTTTCCCCGCGATCGACTCCATAATTATGCTGAAAGAATCTGACAAAACATTCATACCATTTCTCCTGTAACTTGGACCGGACTTGCCGCTCAGCTAAGAACGGATTCAAGCCAAGTTGTTGAAATTTTCTTCAAACTTTCCTGCTCCAAACACAAGAATCTACTTCAAGCGATAGCTGATGCCGCCCAGTAGCTGCCAGTCCGTAATCGCGTCTGTGACACCCGGATCGGTGTGGCTCAGTATGAAGGTCGGGTTGAACGTTAACTGATTCTCGACGTACAGAATAAATCCGCTCGAGAAAACCATGCTGAGGGCGTCTTCTGCGCCGTCTGCAGTCATCATTAAATACTCGCCGCGAAGCGAGTTGTCCCAGTCAATCCGGTTCGTGATTTCATAATAAATCTGAAACACGTCCCCGATCGTATAGGTCTGGTCGTCTTCAAACACGGTGCGCATATACGCGTTGTTGTTCAATTGCAGCTCCATCGATACCGGACGCGACCAATCGAACTCGAGTGAAGCTAATGGATCGCCTGCTTCACCGTCATAATCAGACAACACCACACCGACGCCGGCGCGGGCTTCCCAACCATGATAGCGACGGCCCGTCGGCTCGGCCAAAACTTCTTCGACACGAATCGCTCCCACCGCGCCCAATCCGCCTTCGCGAAGTACGCCGGCAGACTCAATCACCTGTTCCATCGCCTCGAACCAATACTTCTTGTACTCGACGACACCATGCTCGGCACGGAACTCGGATTCACGGTCAATCACGCGTGCCAACTCAAGCAACTGCTCATCAGGAATATCACCCGTGATGACATTAAATCGCTTGAAATCGTCGTTCAAACGCACCGCTTGCTTCAAAACCGTCGCGTCAATGGTACGACCATAACCAAGACCGGCCGTGACATCTAAGTACGGATCATCCGCTTCTTCCATACTCTGCAGCTTGCGGTAGTCTAATGTCACGCTGCCGAAACCAAACCACTTCTGAGTATTCGAGAAATAGCGGTTCGCGCGGGTATTCGCCCGCACATTGTAACCATCTCGGCTGTCCGCGCCGTCAACACTCGACTGGCTCACTGCCGCATTACCCAAGACACTCGCCACATACGAAAAAGGCAGCGAACGATACGATAAATCGTACGTCGCCGAGCCGCTCAGGTTGTACGCGGTCTGTGTGCAGTCTGCGGATGTGCCCGCGAAGTTGAACGCCCCGTTCAAGAACGCCTGCTGCGATGTGCTGGTCGGGAACGTGTAGCGTGTCAGGTCTATTCCTTCCGAATCTCCAGTCGCCGCGACTACGAATACGGTCGCAATAAGACATTTGAGAACAACTTTCATGTACAGATCTCCTTTACAAGTGGATATTTTGTGTCCACGTATGTTCGCTCTAAGGCTCAATCGTGGACTTCACTATTTTGCCTTTTCTTACATACAATATAGCAAACATAATAGAGAATTACAATTTATTTCCAGTAAAAACATCAATTTATTGATCAGTGTTAAGAAACTAAACACCTCCTCTTACATTTAACATCATGTCTGACAAAATGGCGCTTGTGCTGACATTTCGGCGGATACCTCCGCAATTCAGGCAGAGCAAAACTTTAACTAATTTCGTGTAAATAATTATGACTAAAGTATTTATGCAATTGGCACCAACATTGCCTTATGGGTCAGTGAACGTTACGGTATAACCCTGATAAACAACCCAAAACAAAAATGGAGAAACCAATGAAGATCGCAAAGTACATCCCCCGCAACATGGAACAGAGTTTCCCTGTCAACAACTTGGACGAAGTCCTGAACGACCTGATGGGCTGGAACAAGGGCGGCATCATGCGCAGTTGGGCGCCCGATGTGGACATTGCCGAAAACCACGACAGCTATGAAATTCACGCCGAACTCCCCGGCATGCGCGAAGAAGACATCAACATCACCTTGAACAACAACGTCCTCACCGTCTCCGGTGAGAAAAAGCGCGAAGTCAAAGAAGAAAAAGACAACTTTGTCAGAGTCGAGCGTAGCTACGGCAAGTTCGAGCGCAGCTTCAGTCTGCCTAACAACATCGTCGCCGACCGCGTCTCCGCGAACTATGCCGACGGTGTCCTAAGAGTAACGCTCCCCAAGGCCGAAGAAGCCAAGAGCCGCACCATCAAAGTCAGCAAGTAAACAAGTAACCGCCATTGCGGATCTCCAAAACCGCAATGGCAACAACGAAAGAAGCGGGCCTGCCAACAGGCCGGCGCGGGGGGGTTAGTTAAACATGGGGTTAGAATTGGGCGGCAAGTAAGAACGGATATATCCCCCAAAACGCACCAATTCCAACAAACCAAACCCGCCCCCCCCCCCCCGCCCCCCCCCGCTTCTCTTCTTAAAACATGTGCTTAGAATTGGCCGTCAAGTACGAACGGATAACTCCACAAAATCGTTTGGAGTGTAACTGATTTCTGCCAAGCTTGCCACATTATCTCGACGTCTTCGTTACTGTGACCGCCTTTCGCAAGAAACGGTTTAATCGTGTATGTGATTGGGATAATGAAGGCAGACAGATACCGGAAGTTCACCTGCTTAACGGTTTCCACTCCGTCCGTTTTGCCCTTCTTCGCCTGAGTATGGCGCAAACCAATTTCGTACTGGTAGTTCAGCCACGTCTGATCATACTCACCGCGTGCCGTATCAAGTATCCATTGTTTGAATCTTGCACGAACCTTCGACAGATACTCCGCATCCGGAGCGTTCGTCTTCGTGGAATTGAAAAAATACACCAAATGCGGATGCGATCCTACGAATCCGTACCAGACATCAAGAATGTCCTCTGTCTGATCCTTCAAAACGTCATGAGACATCTTGAGTGCGCGAATATCAGCCTCTCCGAAAAGTACCGCCTGTTTAAGGAGATCAAACTCTTCCAGCGATACTGGTGACTTTGTCAGTGATTCGCTATGATAGTCGTAGCCAGGAATCTGTTGCGCCGTTGCCATCGTTCCTCCAATAAGCAATGTGATTACAAAAAATCTGATCATCTCTGTTTACCTTTCGTGTGTAAATGTTTCCCAGTTTGCTTCCAATTGTTCTGTCGGCGCGAGAATATGGTCATCGCACTCAATTCGCAACTCCAAATTTCCAAATGGACTGTCCAAGAAGTCGCAGTGGTGCGGAAAGCGTGCGTCCGAATAGGCGTTTGGCCTGAAGTATCTGCAAGTTATGCACATCTTTGAAACAGGTATCTGTCCCTTTTCCTGCAGGGCACGAATGATCTTTGTCATTCCACGTAAGAATACGGCTTGCTCGTCGTCGCTTAAACTATCCAGGCCGTATGTCAAAAAGTCCGGCCATTTCATAACTGTATTCGATAAAGCGATTCCCTCAGCCGTCAAGGCAATAACTATAGCTCGTCTGTCGGCCAGGTCTTTTTCTTTTCTTAAAAGACGCTTGTTGACAAGCGCAGTAACGGCGTCGCTGGTTGTAGCACGCGTTACCCCAAGCTCTTCGGCAATCTGTCCCAACCTTATCCCGGAGCGGTGACGCCGCAGAATAACCAGTATCTGACCTTGAGTTGGCGAAAGCCCTGCCTGATCGGCAGCTTGCCAAGACTCATGGCGTATAGCCAGTCCAATCTTCGAGAGGGCTATCGCAAGTCGTTTTGCTGCTGTATCCGGTTTCTTTGCTGAAGACGAAGTATTCATGATTTTTAATTAGGAGTCCTAACTAATATACAAACGATTTCGTTGATTGTCAAACCAGCGAGTTGAACAAACTTCACTTTTGTTTGCCTGAGGCGTCGTTCGCTGCGAGTCTTCCCTTGATAAGTAGCTCTCACGCCTCCAAGGCCATATCTCTTAGCCCTCTTCCTTCCCTTGACTATTTGAACAAAAGTTCATATCTTGACCCGCGCCATGCCCATGCACCCCGAATCCCCCTCGCACTATCCGTCACATGACGAAAATTTAAGTCATATAAAAACAAATCTATCCGTTCCGCCAATTGTTAGGATTGAACGCAGAAACAACACCTTGCAGCCACATTCCCTCCTGAAAAAATACTGGGGCTACGACAGCTTCAGGCCCCTGCAAGAGGATGCGGTAGACGCGCTGCTGAACCGCCGTGACGTCCTGCTGATTCTCCCCACCGGCGGCGGCAAATCGCTCTGTTTTCAACTGCCCGCGCTGGCTCTGCCCGGCACCGCAGTGGTCATCTCGCCCTTGCTGGCCCTGATGAAAGATCAGGTGGACGCCTGCAACAGCCAAGGCATCCCCGCCGTCTGCCTGTCGAGCATGGCCACTACCGAAGAAAACCGCGCCGCCATGCGCCAAGTCCGCGACGGCAAAATCAAAATCCTCTATCTGTCCCCCGAGCGCATCGCCACCGAGTCGTCGCTGAAATTTCTGGAGTCCCTCGACGTCTCGCTCTTCGCCGTGGACGAAGCGCACTGCATCAGCGCGTGGGGACACGACTTCCGCCCCGAGTATCGCCAGCTCGCGGTCTTGAAAGAAAAATTCCCCAAGTCGCCCGTTATCGCTTTGACTGCGACGGCCACGTCACGAGTGCGCAAAGACATCAGCGCGCAACTGCGTCTGTTACAGCCCGAAATTCTCGTCGGCTCCTTCGATCGGCCCAACTTGGTGTACATCTCAGTCGAGCGCCGCGATCTGCTCTCGCAAGTCACCTCCGTCATCAACGCGCACAAAGGCGAGTCCGGCATCATCTACTGTCTCTCGCGCGCGAACACCGAACAACTCGCCGACAAACTCCACAAGTCCGGCTTCCGCGCCCGCGCCTATCACGCCGGAATGGACAACAACCAGCGCAAAGAAACGCAGGAAGCCTTTCTGCGCGACCGGTGCGACATCATCGTCGCCACCGTCGCTTTCGGGATGGGCATTGACAAATCCAACGTGCGCTACGTCCTTCACGCGGCCTTACCCAAGTCGCTCGAAAACTACCAGCAGGAATCCGGCAGAGCGGGCCGCGACGGCTTGGCCGCGGACTGCGTCCTGCTCTATTCCGTCGGCGACCTCGTGCAGCAAAAGCGTTTCCTGACCGAGCTTCCCGAAAGCGAGCGCAGGATTGCAACGACCAAACTCGAGAAAATGCTCGACTACGCCCGCGCGAAATCCTGCCGTCATCGTCAACTCGTCCGCTACTTCGATCAGCAATACGACCAAGAAAAATGCGGAGCCTGCGACGTTTGCGAAGAAAAACTCGCCGTCGTTCCCCCAACTCCCGTCATGGCCGACGCTTTGAAAACCGCGCAGATGATCCTCTGCTGCGTCCTGAGACTGAAAGAGCGCTTCGGCCAATCTCACGTCGCGCTTGTGCTGAAGGGTTCCTCTGACAAGAACATCCTCACCTACAAACACAACGAACTCTCCACCTACGGTCTGCTTTCGTCCTTCACGATTCCGGTCATCAACAGCTTCGTCCGGCAACTGATTGACCAGCAATACCTAATCGCAGAGTCCGAGTTCTACACCCTCGCCGTTACCGAAAAAGGTCAGCAAGTCATTCGCGGAGAACTCACTCCAAAACTAAGCCTCGACCCGAAAGCGAACGCCAAGCTCCCGCAAACCCGCTCAGCCCGCGCCGAAATTGACTGGGAGAACGTGGACCGCGACCTCTTCAATCTCCTCCGCGCCGAACGCACGGCCATCGCGGTCGAGCAAAACGTCCCCGCCTACGTCGTCCTGCACGACTCCGTCCTGCGCGACCTCGCCCGCCACAAACCCCGAGCACAATCCCAACTCCTCCGCATCCCCGGCATCGGCGAACGCAAAGCCCAAGCCTTCGGTGACCGCTTACTCAAAGTCATCCTCGAACACAGCCGCGCAATAGCATAAAAAAGCGCGAGTCCAATGACTCGCGCTTCAAATCCATCCTCGCCGTTGTGGGTCTCCAGACTTGTCCTCGAACGAAGTGAAGGACCCGCAATGGCACAATGCAATCACGCCATCAGCTTCTGTGAAATCTCACGATACGCATTCGCCGTCTGATCAACGATATGCTGCGGCAACTCCGGCCCCGGCGGAGTCTTGTCCCAATTGAGAGTCTCAAGATAGTTCCGCACAATCTGCTTGTCAAAACTCCGCTGATCCCGGCCCGGCTGATACTCGTCCGCCGGCCAAAAGCGCGAACTGTCCGGAGTCAACACTTCGTCACACAAACACAGCTCGCCGTCAATCATTCCAAACTCAAACTTCGTATCTGCGATCAAAATCCCCCGCTCCCGTGCGTACTCCCGCCCGCTTGAGTAGATCTCCAGCGAAAAATCCCGCAGCTTCGTCCCCATCTCTTTCCCCACAATATCACACATCTGCGCAAAGTCAATGTTCTCGTCGTGCCCCGACTCCGCTTTCGTGGCCGGAGTAAACAATGGTTCGGGAAACTGCGCGCAATGTTCCAACCCTTCCGGCAACTTATGGCCGCCGACCGCGCCCGTCTTCTTGTAATCCTTCCAGCCCGATCCAGTGATGAATCCTCGCACCACACATTCCACTGGCAACATCTTCGCCCGCTTCACCACTTCCACCTGTCCGGGGTCGGTATGCTCAAGTCCTGCCGCGAACTCCTTGATAAACTCCGAGTGATCGCCGTCGGCGATGTGATTGCCGCAAAGCGATTCAAACTTCCGCATCCAAAACCGCGTGAGACTGTTCAGAGTCGCGCCCTTGTTCGGAATCGGAGTCGAGAGCACGACGTCAAAGGCCGACACGCGGTTCGACGTCACAAACACTAGATGGCGTTTGTCCAGTTCATAAATGTCGCGGACCTTGCCGCGGCCCAAAAGAGGAAGTGTGGTGGTGTTCATAGTGAAAGGGTAGAGGAGGGGTTTGATTTCCCCCCGGTCTTCCAGAGGGACTAAGGGGGGTCAAGCGTTGAAGCTATCTTAGCAGCATCCGCACCGCGACAAAAACCAGATAAAGAGCGAACAAAATCCGAAACACGCGTACGTTTCCGCCACGGTTTATCCTGCAGCCCAACGGTCCGCCAATCAGCGTGCCCACGGCAATCGGAATCGCAAATCCCAAATGCACATAACCGAGCGTCCACGCCGGTAACTCCGGCACGTTCCAGCCGCTGATAACGTAACCCAAAACTCCCGCGCCCGCCGTCACGATGCCGACCATGCTGCTGGTGCCTACCGTCAGTTCAGCGGGGAGCTTAATCAAGAGCATCATTACCGGCACCATCACCACGCCGCCCGCCACGCCGATATAAGCTGAGATGAAACCCGTGAAACAGCCCAGCAGCGCAAACGGCCAGGCCCGAAAATGAAACTCGCCCCCATTGTAAGTCTTGAGCGGCGAAACAAACATCGCCGCGCTCGCCAACGCAAAAATCGCGAAGAAAATCCGTAACACGTTCGGCGAAGAAAGTGTCGCAATGTACGAGCCGAGCATCGAAAACAACAACGCCGTTGCCGCAATCGCCTTGAATCCGCCCCAGTGAACACGCTTCGCTCGCGCATATGCCGTGCCTGCCGATATGGAGGTTCCCAAGATCGCAAACAGCGTCGTGCTGAACACCAGCGGATAGCGAACTTCCTCAGGAATCCCGTGCGCCGCGCTCAGAGGCAGCAATATTGGTGTGATAATCAGCGCGCCGCCGATCCCGAGATAGCCGCCCAGCACACCGGCCGTAAGCCCCAACAACAATAGCCCGCCGGTTTCAAGCAGCAAGGGAGTTTACTCTCCCTTCGACTGCAAACTGTCGGTCGTCACAGCCAGCAATTTGACGTATTCACTGCCGTTCTTCAATACTTCCACCGCGCGCAATATCTGCGGGTCGCTGTCAAAGCTCGCTTCGATTCGACCGGTGGTGCCGAACAGCGCGTTGCCCAATTCAGTCTGCAAACTGTTCTTGATAAACGGACGCTCTTTGTCAAAATCGCGGTCGCGTACGAGTTCAAGATAGTATTCAAGATGCGCAAAGTCCGGTTCCGCGTCCTGCTCAAGCTCGAACGTCTTCAAAATTTCGCGCAGCGCCGCCAGCTCCTTCTCGCCGTCCACAGAATACGAGAAATCCTCTTCCGTCAGCCAGTCGCGAAATTGGGCAATCATCTGATCGCTCACCGTCGCGTCCGTCAACTCAGGATTCTCCGTGATATACTGCGTCACGAAATCAAAGAACGCGCCCTTCCGCCACAACTCAACTCCCAACTGCTCAGGCTGCGGAGTCTCAACCAGTATATCCGGATCAATGCCGCCGCCGCCTTCCACTTTGCGACCGTTGCGCGTCGTAAAAGCCGAGTCCATGGATTCGCCAATAGGCGAAATCACAAAGGTCGTATCGCTGCCGAAATAATCCACTTTCTGAATCAAGCGGCCAGACGGTGTGAAATACTTCGCTGTCGTCAGTTTCAAGGCTTCACCGGTTTCAAATGTAATCACCGATTGCACAAGTCCCTTGCCGAACGTCGGCTCGCCGATCAACACGCCGCGATCCAAATCCTGAATCGCGCCCGCGACAATCTCTGAAGCCGATGCCGAGCCGCCGTCAATCAAAACCGCGATTGGAATATCCTTGGCCACCGGATCGCTGGCCAATTTGAAAGTGCGATTCGCGTCCGCCGTGCGGCCCTTGGTCGAAACAACCACTTCGCCCTTGTCCAAAAATTTCTGCAAAACTCCCACCGCCGCGCTCATCAATCCGCCCGGATTGCCGCGCATATCCAAAATCAAAGAGTGCATCCCCTTGCCTTGCAGCGCGTTCAACGCTTCATCCAACTCGCTTTGGGCGCGTGTCGAAAAATGCGCGAGCTTAATGTAGCCGATTCCCGGCTCCACAAATCCGCTGTAAGGAACGTCTTTAACGTCAATTATCTGCCGCGACAACTCGAACTCTATCGGCTCCATCGCGCCCGGACGATCCACCTTGATCTTGACCATCGAATCCGGCTCCCCGCGCAGCAGCCGCGAGGCGTCGCGAGTCGTCTTGCCGATCATGCTCACACCGTCCACCTCAATCACCTTGTCGCCGCTGCGAATACCCACGCGCTGAGCCGGAGAATCATCCATCGCGCTGATGACGGTCAAAATCTTCTCTTCACCGCGCACTCCGATCTCAATGCCCACTCCGCCGTATTTGCCGTAGGTAATCACGTCCAGATCGTCTGTGTCCTCTTCAGGAATATACACCGTATAGGGATCGAGCGTCCCGAGCATTCCGTCAATACCCGCCTGCACAAATTCGTCCGGATCAATCTGATCCACGTAGCGCAAGCTGATTTCGCGATAGATGTCTCCGAACAATCCCATATTGTGATGAATCTTCGCGTAAAGTTCATCGGCCGACATACTGCGCGCTTCGGCGAATACCGTCAGCGGCAGCAGCAACACCAGCAAGAGTAATAGTCGTCTGTGCGTCATGGCACGTCCTATAACAGTGGTTTAACCCGGCAGGCGAGCGGCAATCGCCGACTTCACCTGCGTAAAAACATCGTCTTCATTCGCCCGCGCGTCAATCTTCTTCACTCGCGCGGGATGGCGTTGGCAAAGCTCCAAATAGGCTTGCCTGACCGCCTCGAAAAATTCTCGTGGACTCTGTTCCAGGCGATCCGGCGCACCGCCGTTCGCGGCGCGTCGTGCAGCCGACGTCTCGTAGTCCACATCCAAATAGAGTGTCAAATCCGGGATTAAGTTCCCGGTCACGAACATATTCACCGCTTCAATCTCCTCGACTCCCAATTCGCGGCCAGCGCCCTGATAGACCGTCGAAGAATCCGCAAAACGATCCACCAGCGCCACCGCGCGCGGTTTCTTCAGGTGAGGCCGCAAAATCTCGTCCACAAGCTGCGCCCGCGAAGCCGAATAGAGCAAGTACTCGGTGCGACCCGTCAAATGACTCGCCGGATTCAACAACAGCTCTCGAATTGCTTCGCCCGCTTCCGTTCCGCCCGGTTCGCGCGTCAACAAAACATCGTACTGCAAACTCTCGAGCCACGCCACTGTTTTCGCCAGTTGCGTGGACTTTCCGGAGCCGTCAATCCCCTCAAAATTAATCAGCATGAGCGTCCGGAGGAGCCGGTGCATTCTTTCTGGCGATCAGATAAATTCCCACCACCACCATTGCCGCCGAAATAATCCGTGAAAAAGTAATCCGGTGATCGCCGATGCTCCCGAAAATCATTCCCGCTTCGTACCACCGGAGTCCCTCGACATAATACCGCCACACTCCGTAGAGCGTCAGAAAATATCCTGTCAGCACTCCTTCGAGGAGTCGCGCGCGATCCCGCCAAAGCAGAAATCCGAACAGCGCGATCATCGCCGCAGTTTCATAGAGTTGCGTCGGATGAATATGCTGATGCGGAAACACAGATCCGGCCAAACTCGACTCCGGAAACACGACTCCCCACGGGAGATCGCAAACATTTCCGAAACAACAACCGTTCAAAAAACAGCCCAGTCTGCCGAACGCGATTCCCAGAGCCAGTGACGGAATCATGATGTCCGTCACATTCATAAAGCTCGTTCCCTTGCGCTTCGCCATCCAATACGCGCCGCCAAATCCTGCCACCACGCCGCCCAACAGCACCAGCCCCGCAATGCCAATCGTGCCGTCACTCTGAATCGGCGAGATAATATCAATCAGCCTGCCTTCAAATTCATCCCAGTGCGTAACCACATACGCGATTCGTCCGCCCAGCAGTCCGATCAACAGCGAGGCCACGGAGATGTCCATGATCGCTTGACCCGTGACGCCCCGCTTCGGCGCGCGCTTGGTCGCAATCCAAATCCCGAAACCAAACGCCAACGCCAGCATCAACCCATAGCTGTGCAGCGCGAACGGACCTATTTTGAAAAGCTCGGGATGCAAATGTTAGAAGGGATAATGGAGAAGGGATATGGGATACAGGTTAATCATGACGGCTCGTTGTCCTTTGATGCTTCGTCTGCTCGATCAAAATCTTCCAGCCCCGCCACGACCACCACGAATTCGCCTTTCGGCGTATGCTTTTCAAAATGCGCGATCGCGTCACTCACACTGCCGCGCACGATCTCTTCATGCAGCTTCGTCAGCTCACGGCAGACGGCGATATTGCGATTGCCTAAATACTCGAGCAGCTCGGAGAGCGTCTTCTGAATCCGGTGCACGCTTTCATAGAGCACAATTGTGCGCGGCTCGAGAGCCAACTGCTTAAACTTCGTCTGACGGCCTTTTTTGTGCGGCAAAAATCCTTCGAACACAAAACTGTCTGTGCGCAATCCCGACAACACCAGCGCCGGAATCAACGCTGCCGGACCGGGAATCGCTATCACAGCATGTCCCGCGGCAATGGCCGACCGCACCAGTATCGTTCCCGGATCGGAAATCCCCGGCGTGCCCGCGTCGCTGATCAGCGCCACACGCTTGCCCTGCGACAATTGCTCCAAGACCCACGACAATTTTGATTTCACATTGTGCGCACCGTAACTCGTCGTCGCCACCTGAATCGTATAATGATCCAAGAGCCGCTTCGAGTGCCGTGTATCTTCACAGAGCAGCAAGTCGGCGGACTTCAAAATTTCAACCGCGCGAAAGCTGATGTCGCCGAGATTGCCAATCGGTGTGGCGACCACGGCCAATGATCCCGCCGGAAATTGAGAGTCGCTGCTCATCCTAAAAACACAAGGCCGAGGCTCTCGCGCGAGAGCCTCCGGCCCGTTTGAACTAACCCGCTATTGAAGAATGTCAACGCCGGAATTAAGCAGGTTGAAGCTGCACCTGTTCAAGAATTTCGCCTGTGCACTTGCTGATGACATCGACACCTTCCGCGACTTCAGATTCGGAAATATTCAACGGCGGACGGAAACGAATCGAATGTGTTCCCGAAGGCAACATGCACACGCCGTTCTCATACAACGCGTCCACCAGGCGATTCCGCAGTGACGGCGTCGGCAAATCAAACGCACACATCAGGCCGCGACCGCGCACGTTGCTGACCATCTTGGGATAGTCGTTGGCGACTTTCTGCAATAGGAAGAGAGCCTTTTCGCCGGTCTTAGCCGCATGATCGACCAGATTCTCATCACGGATGACTTCGAGATAGGTCTTGAAGCGGAACATGTCAATCAGATTGCCGCCCCACGTCGAGTTGATGCGCGACGACACGTTGAATACGTTATCGTCGATTTCGTCAATTCTCGGTCCGGCGACAAATCCGCACACTTGCGCTTTCTTGCCGAAGCAGAACATATCCGGCTCGACGTTGTGATGCTGCCAAGCCCACATCTTGCCCGTCAAACCGACGCCCGTCTGGACTTCGTCAAAAACCAGCATCGCGTCGTTCTCGTCCGCAAGATTGCGCAACGCCTGCATGAACTCCGTGCGGAAATGATTGTCGCCGCCTTCACCTTGAATCGGCTCGATAATGATCGCGCAAATTTCGTCCTTGCGGGCCATGAAGTGCTGCTTCATCTGAGCAACCGCGAGCTTCTCTTTCTGCTCGACTTCCTCAAGATGGCCTTCCGTCAGCGGGAAGCGCAGTTTCGGATTCGTCACTCGCGGCCAATCGAATTTCGCGAAGTACTTGTACTTGTTCGGATCCGCCGTATTTGTCAGCGAAACGGTATATCCCGTACGGCCATGGAACGATTCGTCGAAGTGCATGACCTGATTGCCGATTTCGCGGCGGTAGCCCTTCTGAAGATTCTTCCGCACCTTCCAGTCCATCGCTGCCTTCAGCGCATTTTCAATTCCCAGCGCGCCGCCGGAAACGTAAAACGAATGCTTGAACTGCGGCGGCACCGCGATCTTAAAGAACGTTTCCACAAATTCCGCGAACTCCACCGTGTAGAGATCCGAGTTCGTGATATTGTTGACCGCCAAACGACCGAGCTTCTCGATCATTTCCGGCGACGTCAAGCGCGGATGATTGAAACCTATCGGGCTGGACGCGAAAAACGTAAAAAAGTCCATGTACTTGCGGCCGTGACGCGAGTCATAGAACATCGTGCCTTTGGATCTCTCAAGATCAAACACCAAATCGAATCCATCAGCGAGCATATATTTCGAGAGCGTCTCGTGGACGTTCTTCGGAGTGATGTGCGACATAACTAACCTCCTGTTTACGGTTGACTGATTGCTAAACTAAAACCGAGAGCCGCCATTCACCGCGGAGGATCCGTGGAGCCTGTATTGCGCCGGGTCAGCGCATGAAAATTTAGTCGCAAAAACATTTATGGTCCAAAAAAGTCTCTTATTTCACTCGTGTATCGCTCGGGCTGTTCCCACATCGGAAAATTACCCGCGCCCTGCCAAATCTCTGCTCGTCTGCCCAGTGCAAACTCTGTCGCGAGCTTGGGGTCAACTCCTGCGGCACTTTCTCCCCAAACCAACCACGTTTCCCCCTCAAACCTTCGCAAACTGTCACGGTAAACGGCAAGCTCCTGCCGAAAGTCATCCGAGGGAATCTCCGGTGAGCGCTCGGCATGCCGTCCGCCCGCGAAAAGTTCTTGAAACATCGGCTCCGCATGACTCGTGTTTGCGCCTGAGTTTTTGAGCCACTCCTGCAAACGGCTCCGTGTCCAATCCGCTGTTTGCCAAGGCCACTTGAACTTGCGCTCGCTTACTCCAGTCAGAGGTAAATTTAGCAGCCCCAGCCGCCGGACTTTCTCAGGATGCTCAAGCAGATAATCCGTCGCAAGCCACGCGCCATCTCCCAACCCCATGAGATCGCACTGCGCACATTGCTGAGCTTCAATTACTTCCGCAAGCCAATGACGTAAAATTTGGCGCGATAGTTCGTTTTTTTGCACCGCCATGCGGTTGCGCGATCTGCCCCAACCCGGAAAATCCGGCGCGATACAGCGCGTTTTTCTACCCATCACCTGAATCGTCGTGGACCACACAAATGACGCGCCCGGAATTGAATGCAACAGCACCAGCGGAAACGCGCCGCTTTGTCCTTCTACGACCGCAAACGTCCGGGTTCCCCCTGCGGAGAACTCCTGATAACTGAATCCGGCGACATCAAACCAACTGGCCACAAGCGCGGTCAGGCAAAGAGCGTTTCAAACGGATTCTCAACCGTCAATTCGCGCACCGCAAGATAGGGCGCGGAATCCGAGGTTACGATAGTGCGGACTCCGTGCGCCAAGGCCGTCGCTGCGACGTGCGCCTCATGTAAACGATTCCGCATCGCCGCATGCTTGCCTGCAAATTTCAAGGCGCGTTTCAAAATCAATTCGTCCCCGTAAAGAATCATCGGCTCGCGCCGTTTCAGCATCGCTTCCAAGGCCGCATGGACCGCCGCGGTTTTCAGCGGCGTGTCGCAATAGTCTTTCGACGTAATCCACTCACTCCAGCGCACCAGACTCGCGTAACAGACACAAGTCACCCACGGTTCCGCCGCGCAAGATTTCAAATACTTGCCCGCGCGCGCAGATAGCGGATGCGTCGTATCCGTCGCCGTCAACAAAAGAGAGGTGTCAATGCACTTCAGCATTTCGTATCAGCCGCGCAGCTTAATCGCCCCGGCGAGTTTCAACAAATCATCAAAGCCCGAGCGCTTTGATCTTGCCCCGTCGGATTTCGCCGCCGCCTTTCCTCTGAGCGCGGCCTGCTTCTGCCGATAGAGCCAAAGCTCCGGAGCCTCATGCGGAATCCGCCACTGTACACCGACGCGAATAGCCGGAAGCCGTCCTTCACGCGCCAACATGCGCACTGTGCCGCGACTCACCTTCAAGAGTTTCGCCGCTTCCGCAGTCGTCAGATATTCTTCGCCCGGCATAAACCGTTAACCCGCCGCTTTCTTTAAGAGCGCGATTTGCCCGCCGTGATAAATATCATGCTGCATGATGCCGTGCAGGGCGCGATAGCGCGGAGTCTTGCCCCCTGCAGGTGGTGTCGAGAGATTTTCATCCGTAAGTCTTGAGGCTGCGTCCAGTAGTTCAGCCTGCGCGCTCTCAAGATTACTCACGACATCTTTCCACGCGGCTTCGTCCGTGCGCAAAATCGGCTCCCAATTTATCTCGTCCGTCATTAGAGCGGACTCATCCCGTAATCTGGCCGCCGTGTACTTTTTCCAGGCAATCACGTGAAGCACAAGTTCCCAAATCGTATGCAGGTTTGGAAAGGGACGGCGAAGAGCGAGCTGCGCATCCACGTCATGCAAGAGCCATTTCAGCGCCGGGCCGTAACGGGCTTCTCCGTGCTCGTCGCCCGCAAAAGAGAGCTTCATCTCCTCGATAAGCCGTGTAACTTCCTCTTGTGCCACGCCTATCTCACCTTGCTTCCCTGCATCTCCGCCTGCGCGGCTTTCTTCAGGAGAGTAATCTGACCCGCGTGATAGAGATCATGGTGCACGACGCCAAAAATATATTCCGAATACACCGTATCCCGGCCCGGTGGATTTGCATAAAGTTTGTCCGCCGTGAAACGTGAAACCGTAGCAAGGAACTCCGCATGTGCGACTTTCAGCTCATTCATCACGAGCTTCCACTCCGATTCGTCGCCTTCTTCAGGCCGTGGAAAATTCTCGTCATCCTCAACTCGAATCGCGTCATTCCCCTCAAGCCACCGTGTCACCGCGCGCTTCCAAGCTACCGTATGCAAAGCGATTTCCCATATCGTATGCACACCCTCGACCCAGCGCCGTTTCGCCATGTACGCATCCACACCATTCAAGGACTCCATCAGCGAAGGCCCGTGCCACGCTTCGCCCTCAAAGGCTTTCTGAATCTGCTTCAAATGCGACGATAGTTCGTTCATGTTTAGAACCTCGAATTGCATGTGGTTATTGAGTCAGAACAGCTATTTACCGCGTTTCACTAATCCAGCGGTTGAACCACGTCTTGGCCGGTTCGCCGCCTGCCTGCCGCACGAGTGTCGCGATTTGTCCGCGATGATATGTGCAGTGATCAAACGTGTGAAAAACCATGTCCGAAACCCGGCGCGTCACCTGCTTACCTGCAAAATCCGTATAGCGGATTGAATAGGCAAGCTGTTCTTCAGTCAGTCCAGCCAATAACTTCTGATACGCGGCTTCAATTTTCGGAATCTCAGCAACACACGTCGCAAAATCATAATCCGCCGCGTCATACCAACCCGTCGCGTCCCGCTCCTCAATCAAATCCAGCACATACCAATTGTTCTGCAAGATATGACTGAACAAAGTCACTCCCATCTCCGGCATCTCGGCACAGCTCTTCAAAGACTCAACCACTTTGTGGTTTGCCCATGTGTTGAAGAGAACGAGGGAGTGGAGGTGGGGGAGCATTCTTTGACCTAATTTTAGTGCCAGTAGACTTCAACGCCGCGTGCTCTAAGCGTCGGTATATGCTGTTCTATTGATGTGTTATCGAGTGGATTCGAATAAATGCTTAACCATGCACTATTCCAATTGGCGATTGAAGTATCCCACGGCAAATCTATCAACGGCGCAATATTTGTTATATCATTGCTTTGCAAGTTCAGCCTGAGTAACTTTGGCAAATCATGCATTGGGGTTAGATCAACAATTTCGCACTGAGCCAAACCAGCGTAAGTCAGGTTTGGCAGATTCGCAAAATCTTCCAGGCTGGCGATGTTGCTTCCAACGGCTTCGAATTCTACGAGGCTTGATAGCTGAGAAATTCCGCGCATCGTTGTTAGCTTGCTTTCCCAGAGGTTTAGATTGCGTAGCGCGGGCAAATTGTACATACCGTCTAACGATTCGATGCCGCTGAACTGCATAACGAAACTACTCAGCAGTGGCAGGTCATGGACTCCTTCCATGGACGAGACGGGACAACGCTGACAGCTAAAATAGGTCATGGAGGGCATCTCTGACATTCCCACAAGACTAGCAATGCTGTCGCCAACCTGAAACGTTTCAACTGCGGGCAAGTCGCTTATTCCATCAAGTGTCCGCGCAGGGTTTCCCCAGAGGTATACCCACCTCAAATTCTGCTGCCCAGATAATCCTGCGAAACTCGTGATTAGGTTTTCGGACGCCACGAGTCCAATCAGGGAACGCATACCTTGCACGGCTTGAATGCTTGTAATCTGATTTTGATTGACGTAGAGTGATTGCAAATTATCCAAACTCTCGAGCGAGGAAATGTCAACTATATTATTGTTTGACAATTCCAAAGTTTGAAGGTACGTCATAGAAGATAATGGGGAAACGTCTTCAATCAAACACTCCGAACATCGCAGCGTCGTCAAATGTGTCAGGCCGGATAACGGAGAGAGGTCGCTTATCGGGTTTTTGCTCAAATGCAAATAATCAAGTTGAGGTATTCCCGAAACTGCTGAAATATTCGAAATCTGATTATCCCACAAATCAAGCCTGCGCATTAATACCAAACCAGCCAATCGCGAGATGTCGCGAATTCTGTTTCCATACAACTGTAAATCTTCAAGTTCAGCCAGATTCTCAAGTGGGCTTAAATCACTTACGGTGCCCGTAAAAAGACGCAACTTTCTGAGGCGCGGAATGTTCTGCAAACCCTCAAGCGATGATACACTAAAAAAAGGACCTGAATAATGTGGACTCTCGCCGCGCAAATCTATTGCGACCATTGATTCAACATCATTCAGCGTGAGCATTCTATCGCTGATGTGGAGCTGGTGGCGAATCAACAGTTCTAACTGCTCGTCCTGAAAGAGTCCAGGAACCCAATCTGGTCCATCATCACTGTCTTTTTCGCATGACAACATGAACAGTGCGGCGGCAATTGCCATGAGAGTTACAAGAGACTTCTTCATAATAGTGATACTATTTTTTTTAATACTTCGGAAAAAACAAAGAACGGAATTACTGTCTGAAACGTGAAATTGCCATAACAGTAAAAGTACTTTCAATATCTCATTTTATCCGTTCTAACAAACTTTTGAATTACCTCCTTTTTGAATCAATTTAGAGCAAGGACTTGTGATAGCGCGGAGGTCGTTTCAACCTCCGCGCTATCATTCAATCTTACTCGTCAATCTGCGCGCGCTGCATCTTGCCTGAGTAGTCTACGTAGCACGCTTTCGTCTCTGAATAGAAATCGTAGGCTTCCCAGCCGCCTTCGCGGTGGCCGTTGCCGGTGGCCTTCATGCCGCCGAAGGGCATGTGAGCTTCCGCGCCGATGGTTGCCGCGTTCACATAGGTGATGCCGGTTTCCAAATCACGGAAGGCGCGGTAAGCCTGATCAATATTCTTGGTGAAGATCGCGCTCGACAAACCGTAGTCGATCTCGTTACAAATTTTTAGCGCGTCGTCAAAATTCTTAGCCTTAATCACCGACACCACGGGTCCGAAAATTTCTTCCTGCGATATTCTCATCTTCGGCTTGCAATCGGTGAAGATCGTCGGCTCATGAAACCAGCCGTCGGCATGTTCGCCTTTGGTCATGGCCTTGCCGCCGTAAGCCAGTGTCGCGCCGTCTTCCTTCTTGCCGATTTCGACATACTTCATGACCGTCTTGCGCTGGGCTTCGCTGACACATGGTCCCATGGTGATGCCGGGATCATTACCGTAACCGATCTTGAGCTTCTTCGTCGCCTTAATAAACTTTTCAACAAACACGTCATGCACGCCTTCTTCGACAATTACTCGCGACGATGCCGTGCAGCGCTGTCCGGTCGTCCCGAAGCCGCCCCAAATCGCGCAATCCACCGCATGATCAATGTCCGCGTCGTTCATCACAATCTGCGCGTTCTTGCCGCCGAGTTCCATCGAAACCCGCTTCAGCATGCCGCTTGCTTCACGCCCGATCATGCGGCCTACCGCAGACGAACCCGTGAACGACACCACCGGAATATCCGGATGCGTCACCATGTGCGCGCCGACTTCCGTGCCGGAGCCATGCACGATATTGATAATTTCCGGCGGGAAGCCCGCGTCCAGAATCGCTTCGATGAAATTATGCGCCGACAACGGCGTGATTTCGGCGGGCTTAAACACCACCGTATTGCCGCACATCAGCGCGGGAATAATCTTCCATGAGGGAATCGCCATCGGGAAATTCCACGGCGAAATCAATCCGCACACGCCAATCGGAAAACGAATCGTCATGTTGAACTTGTTCGGAAGTTCCGACGGCACTGTCTTGCCGAAATGACGGTAACCTTCACCCACGGCATAAATCGCCGTGTCTATTGCTTCCTGCACGTCGCCGCGGGTTTCAAAAATCGGCTTGCCCATCTCGCGAGTCATTTCGAAGGCGTATTGCTCCTTACGCTCGTTCAGGATGTCCACCAACTTGTAAAACAACTTGGCTTTGGACGGGCCGGGAACATTGCGCCAAGTCTTGAAGGCTTTCGCCGCCGACTTCACCGCACGATCCACGTCGTCTTTCGTGCTGTGCGGAAACGTTCCAATCAAATCCGACCACTGAGCCGGGTTGCGGTTCTCGATAATGGAACCGTTCGAGGCGTCACACCATTTTCCGGCGATGAAATTCTGATAAATTTTGGTCTTGCTTTTGCCACCGTTCGGGCTGGCTGTCTTCTTCTGTGTCGCTGTTGCCACGATCGTTTCTCCTGAACTTGAACTAAAGGGAAGGGACAAACCCTTCCCGGGTCAAACTACCTGCAGATTATAGCTCTAAAACCTACGAAAATTCCGCCGCATAGTCAACCCGTCATAAGGCATGTAGACTCATAAAAATCAACCTCATACGAGCAATTTCAAGCCCTCGGGCGAGGCAGGGAAACCTAATAAAAACGGAAACGGGGCCGACTCTTGTGAGTCCTGCCCCGTTCCGAACCTCCCAGACAGGCAATTTCTTAGCAGCCCGGTCCGCCTATAACGCACTCCGACTTGCAGGCCGCCCGCATGGCCGATCCCACAAAGGGAACCAAAGTCCAAGTCGCCGGCCCGGGGCAAACTCCGACGGCACACCCGCAGATGTTAAACAAGTCAGGACACGGGCAATATGTCTTGCATTTGACGAAAATCATGAAAAAACATCGTCCCGTCATTGGAGGCGATGGTTCCGCCGCACATTGACAGTAAATCACCCTGAACGTGGAGCCGACAAGTGGGACAAAGGTACACCCAGAGCATCCGGTCGGATATGACGGCGCTGGAGGCCCAATCGGCGGGCAACAGAAGGCCGGGTCGGGCGGCACCGGTGGATCGCACGGGCACCCCAGCCAACAGGCAGGATTGCAGGGACAGCGTGTCAACGGGGGAGAGGTACAGGCCGGAGGTGCTCCTGCTCCGGTGGACGTGCAAAAGGCGATGGATTTCAGCCGACAACAGAAACTTGGGCAGAAGAAATCTTCCCACCAATCCCACCACAGCCAGCTCAGAGAAAGTCCGGTTACGCCGCCGTTGTTGGGTTCGAGAAACACCCGCTGATTCCCGAAATACATGATCGTGTCCATGGTCTCGTTTAAGCCGCGTCCGTCAATCACTCCAACGTCACCCGTTTCCGGATCGCGATGAAAGGCAACGTGCTCAACCAAAACTTTGCGATCATCCACTTGCAGCCAATGTCCTGCAAAGCTCGCGATGGGCTGATAACCTTGAGTGTATAGATCGCGCCGATCCTGAACCAGTGCGTCTCCCGTCGAGCCGCCCACTCCATGCGCGACCAACAGCGTTTGAATCGCGACATTGTCCGGCCCTGCGGCCCACTCAATTTGCTGAACCGCAAAATTTCCGACTTCGTCATACTCGCCGTCCGGCCCGGCTGATTCACCAAGTCCCAAGTTTGAACCTACCCACGGTACGCTCAATTCCGGCTCTCGTCCGCCGATGACACGCAGTTGATATTCTCTGAAATCAAACGGCTCGCTCCCGGGATCGAAGAAATTCGCGGGAACCGGAGGGACGTCCGCTAACGATTGAAAAGGCAGATTCGTATCTGTCCGATACTCTATTCGGACAAGATCACTTGGCAATAACCCACCCTGCCAGCGCAAGCGAACACCCTGGTTTTCGGGTTGAATCGTCACCGTTATCGGATTGCAGGAAACCAAATCAAGTTGCAGCAATTCAATTTCAATCTCGTATGGCCCTGTCGTGTAATCTGCTCCACCTACATGAAAGTAATAGGTGTACGGACCAAACTTAAAATCTGAATCAAACCACGTGGCCTGATTCGTTTGATCGCCGCACAAAGCGATTTCGCGGCCATCTTCGGTAATGATGTCGCAATACGGATGAAGTCCCTGTCCGCCCGGACAGCTTCCCGTTGCGGCGTCTCCGCGCAAATGTACTCGCAGCGCGCTTGACGAAGGAACATGAAATGCGTAATAGTCCGCATCCATCGGGCAAGAGATTTCTCCGCATACCGCGACGCCCGGCGCGGGAATCAGCGTGGCCCGGCCACGATCATTGTTGGGTTCCAATTCACTCACAGGACATGGACATATCGGAGGAAGAGTCGGATAAAAAATCTGCGCGACATATCCGGTGGGTTCAGGTAAACCGGTAAACGCGCTCGGCGCAACAAAGGCGGCATACCTTCCGGGAGTTAGATTAGCATTAACCAAGCCCGGAACACAGGGAGTGGTGGTGCTTGAGGCAGCGAAAGTCGGCCCAATACAATTATTGAGATTCACGATGCCAAGCAAGACATTGAATTCCGCAGTCACTTGAAACTGTACAGGCCCCGCCAAAGTCACATCGAACAGGAACCAATCGGTGTCTCGCGAGTTGTTTCCCAAGTCATTCACATAGGTAAAACACGTACCGCAAACCGGTTGGCCCGCGCAAATTCCACCGAACCGATCAAGATTAACGCCAAGATCCGTCAAGTTGTTGCACCCCCCGTTGCAATCCTTCTTCCCGTGATTCGGAGCAGGCGCCTCCTGCTCGCACTCCCTGACCGCAAGTGGAGGACAAGGGACAGAACACGGTTGCGGCTCAAACACATTAAGCTCATAGTCGCCGCTCGAAACATTCCAGCCATCCACCACGATGTAGTAGGTTGACCCAAACGCAAGCTCGACCGTTATCTCCGATGCCAACCCACAGGCGTCGTCGTTGCAAGCGTAAATAACGAACTGGCTGTTCTGCAGAATAAACAGCTTCGTGTCATAGTTCGACCCACACAAAGACACGGTGACAAAATGCTGCTCTGTTGGAGTGTAAGCATAAACTACGTCAGGTGCTGTCCCGGCAGGACAGGGAGCGTCGTAGTCATTAAAGAAACCCAGCGTTGTGCCGGAATCACTATACGGCAAAGATGGAATCGGCGTAGCTGAAGCGATGTTTTCGCCGCCCTGATCCAAAGGATTTACCGGTGGCCGCCCGGCTTCTGTCAGGCGAGCATAGATCTCCGCGACGCGCAGGTCTTCGCCTCGCTGCTTCATGGCCAGCACATCCGAAATGGTTTGGTTGGACGTCTTAAGTGTCGGCCCAAAAAGTTCACTCTCCTCAAAATGAGAAACCGCCGCTACCTGGTCGGCTGCGGCGGTTTGTACAAATTCTGGTAAGTTCTCGTGAGTTTTGGTCGCTATCGAAATCGCTAAAATCGGTAGCCCAATACCCCACAGCAAAATGCTTTTGCGGATACGCATGGCTTTCTCCCCTATTGTTTTCTAGCACAGTCCTATTTAATTTGTACTATTTGTGAAAAAATGTCAAGACCTTGCAAACACATAAAAAATAAACCTATTTAAGCTAAATTACTGAGTTTTATGAACGGCGTTTAGTTCGCACCCGATTTGTCGCTTCGTGCCTCCCGCAACCGAAAACGGGGCAGACCCTTGTGAGTCCTGCCCCGTTTCCGTGCAACTATTTGCGATAGTCAGGTCGTCAAACTTACGGGCCGACGGCAATCACCTGATAATGCAATTGCGGGATGTTTGAATTCGCTTCGCCGACGTGCACGTAAGAAGTCGTATTCGTCGTATCCAAATCAATCCACGGACCCGTGCCGGCCAAAGAGGTTTGGATTATGTAGCTACCGGCAATCGGCACCGCGCTCCAATAGAGTTTGATGTCGTCGCCGTCACGAATGATCACCAAATCTGAAACCGCGGGCGGTGTGCCCGTGGAATTCGCTGACTCAAGCCCCCAGCAATCCAACTCCGTTGTCCCGTCAGCAGTTAATGAAATCGAATGCGATCCCAGAGTGTTGATGGAACCCAGGCTCAGCGTGAATTCTTCATCGCCGCCGGAAAGTATGTATGCGCCTGCGGGGTTTTCGCAATCGGGACAATCGTAGCTGACCGCAACTCCCGGCGTCCCGTCCAGCACGGACATGTACAAATTCATGTTCGTCCACCAGTAGTTCTCTGCCAGCACGTCGAAATTCGCGATCAAAATCCCTACGCCACCCGATCCCAGTATCTTTGGTGACGTGGACATATTGAACCCATCGTCATCTACGTCAGGAATGGTATGAACCGCCGCGTTGATGGCTCCAAATTCATCGGAGTTCCCGGATGTCCAGCCAACAGAGAAGCCTGCAAACTCTTCGGGATTGGAGGGAGAGGTCAGTCTATCGGGAGGTAGAGGCGGATTGATGGCTTTTACAGATACCTTGAAGGAATCACTACGGCTGTGAATCACGTAGAGACCCGTATGTCCCGCGCTCGCATCAAGCGGCCTAATATTGTTACCAGCAGTAAACTCAGATGATCCCGGCACATTCCAATTCCAATTGCGATAGCTTATCCAATCTCCATTTGTATTTTTGCACTTAACTTCGCAATTCCCGCAACTCTTTGTGGGCCCGCTGAACGTAAGCTCCAAACGGCCGCCCGGTGTCACGGCAATCGTATCGCCCTGACACCGCTTATTCATCGCTAGTTTATACCATACAGTTTCACCACCGCGAGCATTAGTATCCTTTCTGGCGAACACGCGGTACTTCTCAGCTTTGACAGTGTCTTCAGGTGTCATCTGAGCATCCTTGTAAGCTGCCCATTGAGTGTAGTATGTACCATACTCAGTCAAGATGGCATCGTAGGCAACATTGGCTTGCCGTATCGCCTCAGCCAGTGACGCACCGTTATGGCGTGCGCAAAGCAATGGATTCAACCAACGATTGAAACCGGGTACGTCGCCTTGTTTAACTTGACTGACGCTTGGCAATGAATCAGGAGCCGCCGATGCCGCCGTTACTTTTGTTCCTTTCGAATCGAGATTGTCACGGAGATGATTGACCATCTGCCCACCGTAACATTGTCCCATCTCGATTTCTAACTCTGTTGCACCTGCATTCACCAGGGATTGCATCATCGCCGTAAATGTTGCCGGAGTTATGTAGTTACCTACTCCGCCGGTTCGTCCCCATGTGTTTAGTCCACCGTTAGGTCCCCTACGGCCGTGATTTGACGACATCACCTCGATCTTCGCAGTTTTCGGAGCGCCGACACGATCCTTACAGGCCTGAATCTTCGCCGTCAACGAATTGACATGCGCCTGAATCTGTGCCTGCGTAGCGGTCGCCACGTTGGCAGACGGTATTCGGTCGTCTCGCCGTGTTCCGTCCGCGTAGAATACTTTGATTCCGCTCGGGCAATAGCCATGCGTGGACTTGTAACAGTAGTAGTCCACAAGATCTTCCCAGTAGTCAGCGCGGTTGGCGTTTCCGTCAATGCCCCCTGAAATCAGCATCGCGAAATTACATGTGTCACAAACAGGGTTAGGCACCCAATTTGGTGGTCTCCAGTCTGGTTGCGTGGGATATGAAGGCGGTACTACTGGATCGGGTGCTACCGGATCATCATTCATATCCAGCACAGCCTCATAACCCACAGGCGCTGTTGGTTCAATCCCGATTACTCCTGTTACAATTATCTCACCGCCGTTCCACCACTCCGGCAGAATCTGCGTCGTCCACGCATCCGGCCCTGTCACTTCTATGATTGTGTTAGGGTCAAAGTCCTCGTTGCGGTAAAGCTCATGCCACGTGTCCACCAATATTCCTTGACTTGGATCACTCGCATGGCCGATCACGGAAACCGTTTGTCCAATGAGAAAAGGCAGCTGCGCATACACTTGGCCAATAGACAACACCTGCCCGCCCCCGCACGGTACCCCGTCATCTTCAACAGCCAACGTGAAGTTCCCCGTTTGATTGTTGAAGCCTTGCACCATAATCAGGTACTGCTCACCGGCAACACTGCACCAGTCGACCTGACTTTGCAAACCACAAGCGTCATCATTGCCGCCCACGCAAATAAGCGCATTGCAATCATTGCCCGAGTAAACATTGATCTTCGTGTCATAGTCCGCGCCAAAACACGTGTGCGCCGTCATAGTGTTCCCCGTGCCGAATGTCGTGTACCAGACTCCCCGTGCGGTAACATTTGTGCCGCAGTCTGGAGCTTCATCAAAACTCGCATCGACTGTGCTCCCCGTCACAGGTGAAAACGGCTCGACAAACAATGCGTTTTGGCAGTCGTCATTTACAGGAGGATTGAAGTCAGCCAGTTCAATCACAAGCTCATAATTCCCCGCGTCTCCGTCCCAGCCGTCCACAACAATCTGAATCGGCTGACCCCCGCTCAATGAAAGCGCCACTATTTCTGTCTGAACACCGCAAAAATCATCGTTACCGCAAAGGAAATCGACTGGGATGTTCGGCGGACAGTTTCCGTTAAAGATCAACATGCCCGTGTCATAATCCGAATTGCACAATGAAAATCGGTAGATGCCGTCCGCAGGAACAATGAAACTATACACCACGTCCGGGCCCGAACAAGATAGCAATTCATCATAATATCCGTCCCAACAGGGAGGGACGGGACCCAAACCCAACGCCGAATAATCGTTTAGAAAACCAAGCGTCGTTCCCGAAACCACAATCGGCAGCGGCATGCTCGTCAAATCCGTCGCGAGCGCGCAATCTTCGCCGCCTTGATCAAGTCGCCCGTGAGGCTCGCGGCGTTCTTCATTCGCGAGCAATTCGCCCAACTCATGCTTAATCTCAATCTGCCGATTTACGTCGTCAGTTGTGAGCAGTTCTTCCCAGAGTGCCTTCACATACATAGCCTGTGAATCACTCGATTGCTCCGCGATAACATGGCGTTCGCCTACCAGCAAAAGCGCCACAATTACCAACAAAAAGATACGTGATTTCATTACTTCACCCCTTATGGTTATTACTATTCAATAGAAATTAGCGCGGATTGACCGAAATCGCAAGAGCATATCGGTGAATTTTGAAAAAAGCGAATAAAATCTCCAAGCCGCTGAAGAGACAAAATTCCAATCACTTATGAAAGATATTTTGTTACTATTCCCTGCACATGCATTAACTTTGCACCGTTTGTGAAAAAAGAGAGGCAGACCGCTTAGTCTGCCCTCTATTTACCCTGCAGATACCCCTCCCGGTCTAACCCGGAGAGTAGCCCCGCTTACTTCAGTAAAAGCAACTTCATCCGGCCAACATCGTCCCCCGTATTCACAATCACCCAATAGACCCCCGAACTCCAGCCGCTGCCATCAAAATCCACCCTATGAACACCCGCGCTGAAGAGCCGGGTATCTTGCTCTACTTGCCTTCCCAAAACATCAAACACGCGAAGATCAATTTCGGCAGAGCGGGGCAGAGTGATCCGCAGTCTCGTGCTGCTGTTAAACGGATTCGGTCCCGCCAATGAAACCGAAAAGTCCTGCGGCAAAACGCTCCTGCGCGCACTAAGCGCGGGATCCGCGACATTAATTCTTCTGCGCTCAAAACTTTCTCTGGCGCTACTCGGTCGTGTGGAAACCGCTTCACACCACCACACATACTCTCCATGCAGCAATGACAGCTGCAAGACTCGCTCACCCTGCATTGCAATTGTCGAATCCATTTCGTCACCCGTCAGTCTGAAAAAATACGAAACTACGTCACCCGGATCGTCGTCGTGCGCTTCGTTCCAGGCAAACGTAATTGTGTCACCCGGGTGAAAACTTGCGTTGCGCGCGGGTGATACCAAATTGAACGCATTCGGTAACGAATATGGTCTCACGCCCGAGTATAAGCCGATGTCCGCGCGCGTATCGTCCATGTCGGGCGGCAACAGCGAGTCCGCCGCGTGAACGGCTTTGGAAAAACTCTGCAGAGCATAATTCCTGTCTGCCGAATTCACAAAGCCCGCATCGGCAACCAAATTCAATCTCGCGTCGCATGAATCTCCGTTGAAGTTCGTGCGGAGTGGCGCGCCAATCGTGTCAGTCAAAGAAGTTATCAAGACATCACTCATGCAAAACTCGAACTCCTGAGCCGTGTTGCTGCCAAAGTACACAGGAGAATTGCCGTTCATTGCGAAAAGTGTTGAGTTGCCTTGCAGCAGCGCCGTTCCGCGAACATGAACCACACTTCCCCCCGGGGACTGCTGATTGACGCAGGTCGAACGTCGCAAAATCATTCCGCCGCCCTGCAGAAACACTCCGCCGCCGGACTGTGCCGCAAAATTGCTGTCGAACAGACACGACTCAAATTCCACGCTTCCACCGTAGCCATACAGCGCGCCGCCCTGCGCCGATCGGTTGCGATAGAGTGTGCTGCGCTGAATCAGCACCGTTCCCTCTTGTTCAACTCGGATCGCTCCGCCCTCGAGCTCAGAATTATTGTCCACAAACTCGGTCGAGTCGCTGGCAAAATAGCCGGTCTTGAGATTCACCGCGCCGCCACGGAAACTCGTATTCGCAGAGTATCGGCTTCCGCTATCAAAACACACCCCGCTATCCAAATAGACTGCACCGCCGAATTCCCGACCCGAATTGCCGACAAACTCATTGTGCGACAGTGTCGCTTCGGAAGTGCTCTCAAAAACGGCGCCGCCGCGCTTGGCTTCACAGGAATCAAATCGACACTCTGTGACAGTGAGGAGCGAAGCTGTCACGCTCATGCCGCCGCCCATGAGCGCCTCGTTCTTGCTGAACTTGGACTTCTGCAACTCAACCTCCGCTTGCTCCGCGATGAACATGCCTCCACCGTGTCCGTCCTTCGCAAAATTCAGTCGAAACTCGCAATCATTGAATCGCGGGCTTCCGCCACTCACGAAAACCGCGCCGCCGTTCTCCGCAACCAGACCCGTGAACAGACAAGAGCGAAACTCCGGCGAGCCGCCGATACTTTCCACCCCGCCGCCAGATCCAGACGAATCCGAACACGCCGTGAACGAGCAGTGATCAAACAACGCGCCGTTCTGTGAAATCGTGACAGCAGAGCTACGGTGCACATCCCGGATCTCGCAGTATTGCAATCGTGATCCGACAGAATTTTCCGTCAGTATAATTCCGTTCCAATACGCGCCGCTTAACTGAAAGTAACGTTGAAACCGTATTCCCGTCCGCGCAGTCCCCATCGCCAACAACGTCCCGTCCACAACAAATGCTGCTCCGGGTCCGAAGAGTAGGCGCACACCGTCCAAAATGACCAACGTATCATGTTGCGCAACCCGGAGTGTGCAGCCCAAAATATAATCACCGGGATACCAAACGCCGCTTTGCGATCCGCAGGGGCCGGAATACGGCAGCGTCGCAGCGCTTTCAAACGCCCCCATGTCCGGCCAACTGCCGACCGGCGCGACGCGAGCATGGCCCAAAAAGTCTGTTCCACTCGCTTGACTCGTATCCGCGCCGAACAAACATGGACTCGTTGCTGCCAGACGAAAATCACTCTGCTCCGGGTCCACGAACTGCGGATCGAACGAAATATTCCGCAGGGAATCACACTCCACCAGGGCTACGTTTAATTGCGTTGGCTGCAACAACCACGGTGGTACCAAACCGGAAAACTCCGGCCCATCACTCGAATAAAAATTTGAAAAACTCACACGAGCCGTCGTCGTCACGCCAAAATGCAATAGCGACGATTCACCCTCGCCTGTGACGATTGAATTCGTCAGAATCCCGCCGCCGTGCAAATGTATGGCGGAGCCTTCTTCGGCGACATTCCCAACCATTGTCGTAAACCGCACGGTCGGTGACGTGCCGCTCGACCCATACACCGCTCCGCCGCGCAACGCAGTGTTCCCCAGAATCATTGAATTTGAAACTTCACACCGCGCGTTCTCCGTAAAATAGAGTCCGCCGCCGTCCTCCATGGCTGTGTTGTTCTCGATAACCGTCGTCGTCAGGACTGTGATGTTGTTGCTCCCCCGTGCCGCAACTCCGCCTCCCCATCTCGCGCTGCATGACCGAACAGAACATCCCTCCATTATCGCGCGACTGTTATTCAAGTACACTCCGCCGCCCTGATCCGCCGTGCAAAACTCAACCACACAGTCCTGCGCGAAACTACCCGGCGGCGAAGACCTGAACTGCAATCCGCCGGCCCTGCCTGCCGCGACATTCTCAGCGAAGAAGCACTCTATTACTTCCGCGAGCACGCCGCTCTCTGAAACAACTGCGCCGCCGTCGGTCGCCGCTCGATTATTGATGAATCGACAACGTTCAAGTCTGAGTCGTCCGCTCGTCCGCGACAAAATTGCCCCACCCCCTCCCAGCCGAGTGCTGTCGCCTTCAAAGTCACTATCCCGAACCGTCAGAGTCCCCGCTTCACGGCAATAGATCGCGCCGCCGTCAATCAGCGCGCGATTCCCCCGGAAAAAACACGAATCAATTTCCACTTCTGCAAAAAACAACTCAATCGCGCCGCCGTATCGCTCAAAATTTCCAAAGCTCGCAAGTCCGTCTTCAAACAACACCTTATTCAGCTTGGAAACCGTCGTCGATTCATAGAACCTGAACCCGCCGTGCCCGTTGTTCGCGTGATACGGCCTACTCTGCACACGGATTGAATCCGTGCCCGCGCCTTCCGCCAACAATGTTCCGCTCACCACCAACGAGAAACGCCCGGAGAAGGCAACCACCATCCCGGGCGAAATTCGCAATGTCTCTGCTTCTGGAATCCACGAGAAGCCGTCAATCACCACTGTGTCAATGGGCGATTCCCAACTTCCCGATACCGCTCCCACGACATGGAGAGTTTCTCCGCGCGCGACCGGAGTAAGTAGTCCTGTCGCAACAAACAACAGCGCAATCAGCCATATTACTTCAGCAGCACGACGGGGGTGCATAGCGATACGTTCTGAGCGCGAAGCTCAATCAAGTATAGTCCACTGGCCATCGTCGTGTTGCCGAACCTGACGATGTGTTCACCGGCCCCATAATACCCCGAAGCCAACGGCGTCACTGTCCGGCCCAGCACGTTGTGCGCGACAATCTCGATAGCCAACGGTCTTTCAAGCGTGAATGGAATGGTCGTCTCGGCATTAAACGGATTCGGATAGGGAGCGCCAAGCCTGAATCCCTGGGCAACTCTAACGGGTGGAGTAACAGAGGAAATTGCCACTAGCTCAAAATCAACCTCATCGGGGAACTGCTGTCCCTGAATAATGGAAATCGGCTCAGGTTCCAAATCATCTCCGTAAACATCCCACGGTTCGCCTACGTCATACTGCAAATTCGTGTTAACATCCATGAACGCGTAAGCATAATAAACCCCGAAGCTGTCCACAATTGCTGTGTAGTCTCCGTTTCCGGTATTGGCAAACAAAATTCCTGCTCCACCGGCGATTCCCTCAAACGTGTTGGTGCGGTGGGCAAAGATATATGTGGCACCCGTTTCCTCGCCAGCGTATGTAATGGAGCCGGAAAATCCACCGGTGTTCGGCGGCAGCAACACAATATCAATATCATCGAGGTTTGATGTTACCAGAACCGTCTGCGGCACTTCACCTCCGTAAAACCCCCGCGATTCGTCCGGATCGGGCAAAAGATTAAAGCTCGCGTCCTGAAACGCAAAGAAAACGTAGCTCCCTGAGTCTAAATTTCCTTGAGAGTAGTTGCCGTTAAACGGATTCGCAATTGTCACAAAAAATGTGTCCAGTGACGTCGGCACGGAATAAACATACGTGATCGCGATGCCTGTTCTGCCTGATACATTCCCCGAAACAGTGAAGCCCAACGCCGTCAGGGCGGGAAGCAAGAGGGTAACTACTCCGAAACTTAACTTGCGCATGGACACTCTCCCGATGAATTTCAACTCCGTATAACCTGATTCACAATATAAACCAAAAGAAAACAATTCTCAAGCAACAATCCTGCCGATTCACGCGATGTCCTATTCATGAGGATTTCTCTTTCACTTCACCGAGCCAAATGCTTGAAGTGCCCGTCGAACAATGGTATATTAACTGTTTACAGGAAATTCCATTAAACCTCTGAACCACACCTATTCCCTTAATTTCCATGAGCTTCAATCTCCTACGATGCGGAATCGTCTTGTGCTTCTTGGCCGGAGTCTTCACTTCCGCCTCTGCTCAGCCCGACACTCTCTGGACCAGAATCTATAATTTGGGCTTCAGCTCAAACCTTCAGGCCGCAACCGAACTAAGCACAGGCGGCTTTGCCGCTGCGGGTTTTGTGCTCTCAGGAAATCAAGAAGATGCAGTCATCATTCGCACCCATCCACTCGGCGATACCACCTGGACTCGTATCTTCGGTGATTCAAGCACTGGCGACAGACTCTTTGATATTGCCGAGCTTACAAATCAAACCATCGTCGCCGCAGGCTATTCCAACAGTGGATTGAAAACACTTGTTGCCGGGTACTCACAGAACGGTGAACAACTCTGGTTGCGCGAGATTGATTGGGACGGCCCCGAACAAGCCCGATCCATCCTGCCCCTTGACGACGGGGGTTTCCTTCTGCTGGGCCACCGCGACACACCGACCCACAATCTTGACTTGGTCCTGATCCGCTTTACCGCCACGGGAGATTCTCTGTTCTCGCGAACACACGGTACAGCAGGAACCGATATCGCAGAGGAACTTCTGCCCGGTGAAAACGGCAACTTTGAACTGATCGGAAGCGCTCGTGATGTCAGCAATAACAACTATGATTTCCTGCAGATTACGGTCGATAGCAATGGAGATTTCGTCCGTGAACAGCTGTTTGGAGGCAATAACTGGGAACTGGTCTATTGCGCCACCCGCGACAGCAGTAGCGGGGACATCATCATCGCCGGCGAAAGCCGCCCGAGCGGTGATCGCGACGCCTACGCTATTCGATTAAACTCGGCGGGCTCCCTGCAGTGGGCTCGCAGCTATAACGACGGCCGATTGAGTGAAAGATTCGCCGGGGTCGCCCCCTATCTTGAAGGAGGAGCGCTCTTCGCCGGACAAACCGGAGGAAGCGTCAGCTCAGGACAACTCTGGCTCGTCTCCATCGCCGCCAACGGCGACACCAATTGGACTTGGACAGGAGCCGAGACCGGAAGAATTTTTGAAGACCTGATCCGGATTTCCGATGGTGGCTTTATTGCCTGCGGAAAGGCATCCATCAGTAATAATGACAGAGGCCTCATGTGGCGGATCAGTCCGCCTTCGGGTATCTCCGGTGTCGTTCGTGATCGTATCACCAACGAAACTGTAGCCGGAGTGCGTGTGCAAGCTATCGAGTTGCCCCAATATTCCGAATCCGACTCCGTCGGACGATTTACGCTCGCCTTGCCGCCCGGCAACTATACGATTTTTTCCGGCGGCCCTTGCTTCGCGGGCGATACCGTGCGCGGACTGGAAGTCATCGCCAACGAAAACACGCTCTCGGACATCACCGTCGGCGTCGCACATATGACCATGCAGCACTCCACTATCAACGTGGTCGGTCATAACCGCGAACAGGGAGTTGCCGACTTGGTGGTGTCCAATGCTGGAAGCGGCGATCTGATTTATTCCTTTGAATCCATTCCCCTGGACCCCGTCGGTGATTGGCTTCGCGTGGATCCACCGTCCGGTCGCCTCGTTCCCGGCGATACGTTGGTCGCGCAAGTGATCGTCGAGGCCGATACCGCCGACGACAGAACTTACGACTACTTTGGCCGCATCCTGTTGCATACAAACTCCTGCCCCGAAACATTACGGAGCATTGAAGTGCTCGCAGTTATTCTCGACGCTGACACAGACCCCATGCTGCCCTCTGAGTTTGCGCTCTATCCGGCCTTCCCCAATCCCTTCAACAGCTCAGCTCGCCTGCGCTTCGGTCTCGACCGCGAAACCACCGTTTCAATTAAAGTCTATGATATCACGGGCCGTGAAGTCGCCGTGTTAATGGACAACTCCCGCTTGTCCGCAGGTGAGCATTCGCTGACGTGGCAGGCGCAGGGGCTGGCTTCAGGTCTGTACTTTGTCAGATTGCAGGATAAATCCCGCAGCCATACACAGAGACTGCTATACATTCGCTAATCCAATTTCAGCAACCGAGGTCCTCCCGATGCCCGCACTGCTACTACTGTTGCTCCTACCCTGTCTAGCCTTCGCCCAGCCGGATACCACTTGGTCGCGCAGCTTTGTGGTCAATGACCGCAGTTTCCTCTACGATGTCGAGGTCGCTTCAGACAGTATCATCGTCGGAGTCGGTTACGCGCAAACAGGGTCAGGTTTCACCGCCAATTGGGACTTCCTTATCACGGCCTATACTACGTCCGGAGATTCACTCTATGCCCACACGATTCTTGCCACGCAACAAACAGAGACTCTTGAGGGTCTGTGTGTACTCGGTGGCGACACCGTCGTGGCCGTCGGCTGGAGCGTCTCATCCGGACAAGTGCTTAATCTCATCGCTTTTCATGCGTCCACAGGAGAAATCATCTGGTCGCGTGCCTATCAAGGGGTCGGTCAATCCAAAGGCCGTTCCGTCATTGCGCTGGAAGATGGCAGGTTGGTCGCCACGGGCTACAAGCGTGGCTCCGGTAACCAGTCTGACCTCTGGTTGCTGATGTTTGACTCGAACGGCGACACACTCTGGACCCGTTCTTCGGGAATGGCCGGGACCGATATCGGAAATGATCTGGTGCAATTGCCTAATGGTAATCTCCGGATCGGAGCTATCTTTAGAGAAGCGGCTTCTTCGGATTGGGATATGTGGACGACTGTTTATGACTTGGACGGCAATGTCGTGGGCGCACAACAATTTTTCGGCACCACGGGAAGCGACTTGCTGTTTCACATGGCCGTCGACCCGGAGCAACGCCATTGGCTGATTGGCAGCACAGCCGCCTCAGGTGGTTCCGGATATGTCACGATCCTCCCGCCGACCGGCCCGGCCACGAGTCTGATCTTTTCGTCGCCCGGCTACGGGGATACTTTCACCCACGGCCTGCCGTGGTTTGGCGGCATGCTCTTTTCCGGACGATCCGGCAACGACGGCGCCTTCACCGGCCCCTTCATGCGAGCCATTGACCCCGCCAATGAAACAGTCTGGACTTGGCGTTTCGGAGCAATCGGTTCGGAAGGGGGACTGAATAGTATTGCCCAGCTTCCTGACGGCGGAGCAGTAACCGTAGGCGCATACGTGTCAGATGCCGACTCCACCGACATCCGCGCTTTCATCCTCGCCATTTCCCCTCCTGCAGGTGTGCAAGGAACCGTGCTTGGTTCGAGTGATTCAGAGCCAGTCGCCGGGGCGCGTGTACAAGCTGTTGGTGACGATCGTTTTACTTTGACCAGCAGCGAAGGCATTTATCGCCTTGACCTCGCCACAGGAGCTCACGACATAGTGGTCTCAGGTAACTGCATTGAAGCTGATACGGTTTTCAACGTTGTTGTGATTGAAAATGAACTCGCCCAAGCCGATTTTGCCGTCGGGCAGCCCATCTACGGGCACCTTCAATCCAGCGTCAACATCATCGTCGAAAATCAAATTCAAGGCGGCGCACCGATGACTATCGGCAACTCCGGGACTGGTGTCTTGAGCTTCTCCGTGACAGCTGAAGCAATCAACCCCACGGGCTCTTGGATAACAGTAGAGCCTGCAAATGGTGTGGTTCAGCCCGGTGCGCATGCAGTTGTGAATATCATTGTCGAGACCGACACCACAAACGACAGCATCTTCGAGTTCTTTGGCCGAGTCACTGTTCGCAGTAATGCCTGTCCGGATTCCGTTGTTACCCTGCCCGTCTTGGTTACCGTGTTGGATACCGAAACACGAACTGCAATTCCCTCCGAGTTTTCCCTTTCCCCAGCTTACCCGAACCCCTTCAACAGCAGCACAACTTTGACCTTGACGCTCCCTGTGGAAACTGAGTTGCGCTTGGAGGTGTATAACCTAACGGGACGGCTTGTGCGCGCTCTCATAGATGGCAAATTGTCCGCCGGAAGTCACAGAATAAACATAGACTTAAACTCTGAGGCTGCCGGACTCTATTTAGTCCGTGCCCAGACCCCAACTACTTCCGCTGTCCAAAAACTACTCTACATTCGCTAATCCCCGGCCCGGGCAGGGTCCCGCCCGGACCAATAGTTCTTCTACCTTGACCTGCATCCCCGAAAGGAGCGCACCATGAAGACTCTTGGTTTGTTCGTACTCACGTTCTTTCTCATCACTTCGGCCCAAGCCGAACTCGACACTGTCTGGACAAGAACTGTCACATTAGGTGATAACAGCTTTTCCTTTGATGCCGCCGCTCTCTTATTAAACGGCAAAGTCATCGCGTCGCAATCAAATTCTTCTGGCGGATTCATCAATCTCTGGTGCTTTGATTCGTGGGGTGAACCGGAATGGGATGGGCAATACACATATGAGAGTCAGGGCTATGTCGCCGCCCTTGCGCTCGCCCAGTACCGTAACGGACAAATCGCTCTGATTTCAACCTACTGGTCGGAAACTGACTCCTCAAACATCCTTCACTTTCGCAGAATCTCGCAAAATGGAGCCGTTCTCGGTGACGACACCTACGAGATCTCGGTTGATACATGGGGCAGCAAGCTCGGATTGCAGGCCACACAAGATGGCCATATGTTGCTCTATCTGACTCACTTGGATGAGCAAGGCAACCCTGCCGATTTGCTGATCAAGTTCAATGCCGAAGGCGACACACTCTGGACACGCTGTTTGTTTCCCGGGCAGGATGCGCGGGGCACGGCGGTTCGGGAACTCGCCAACGGCGACCTGATCGTTACCGGTGCGACTGCAAGTGACAATTTTACTTATGACGGTTTTGTCATGCGTACGACTTCGACCGGCGATTCCATCTGGAAAAGAGTCTATCCCACTGCGAGCTTTGCCCAGCTTGTGGCGCAAACGATCGATTTGGATGAACAGGGCAACATCTATTGCGCCGGATATGACGGATACCCGTGGTGGGGCAGCTTCCCCTGGGCCGTTAGTTTGACTCCCGATGGAACACTTCGCTGGAATCTGTCCGGCATCGAGGAAACTTTCATGACCGTCAACGGTATCCGTGTTTTGGAGGACGGCAGCTCGATGATTTTTGGCTCCCTGATGTCCGACTTTGGCCCGTCCTACGCGGTGATTCACTCTATTCACGCGAATGGCGTAGTGAATCCCACTCCCGAGTACCTGGTCATGAGCGAAGAAATTCGCGGCCTTAGCTCAAATAGAATCGGCAGCGTCGCTTTTGGTGGCGGATATGTGAATGACGGCACCGTTTACGGCAAACTGTTCCGCTTTGGACTGACGACTTCAGTGACCGGATTTGTGCGCGCACTCGGTACCAATCAACCACTCGAAGGTGTGCGGGTAGAATTTGTCGAAACAGGCGACTACGCGCTCACTGATGAACAAGGCATCTATGCGTTTGGAGTTGGCGCTTTGTCAGGAACCATCAGGGTCACAAGCCCTTGCACTTCCCCTCACCAAGAAACCGTCACCCTGATCGAGAGTCAGGAGAACATCCGCAACTTTACTGTCGGTAGTCCTGAGTATGACAACGGGGTTTCCAGTCTCAACCTCGTCGCGACGTTCGGCATGTGGGAGCGCGATACTCTGATCATTTACAATGATGGCAATGGCGCTCTGCACTATTGGACGAATCCGATACAGAGTATGCCCACGTCCTACACGTGGCTCCATGCTTCGCCTCCTGACGGAGTGGTTGCCCCCAATTCATCGGCTGAAATTATCGTTTCCATTCTGGCCAATCCGGATTTCCCCGACGAAGAATTTTTCGGCAGAGTGGAAATACATCACAACTCCTGCCCCGATACCGTGGATGAAATCGGGGTCTATGTCTTAGCTTTGGAAACTCCCGAGCGGCCCAATCCGGTTGCGTCATTTGCGCTGCATCCTGCTTACCCCAATCCTTTCAACAATACGGCACGAGTCGCTTTTGACCTGCCGCAAACCGCGCACGTCACGGCCAAGCTCTATTCCATCGAAGGTCGTGAAGCCGCCACCCTAACCAATCGCGTCTATGATCCCGGCGCTCACGAATTGACACTGGAAGGCGCTTCTCTCGCCACCGGAGTTTATCTCTTGAGGCTTTCTGCCGGAAATTTCTCCGCCACTCAGAAACTGGTCTTGCTCAAATAATCTTGCGGCAAAAACTTACTCTTCTGTTCCTCGCTGTTTCACTGCTCATTTCTGCCTGCGGTGAAGCTCCCTCTCGCGTCGTCTTTCGCAGCGGTACGGAATTTATGCCCCTCTTGGACGGGCGCAAACTGCGCTACCGCCAAAATGATGAAGGCGAAACCTCCGAATACTCGTTAACTCTGAAGTATATCGGTGGCAGACAGTGGAAAGTCTACACCACCGAGGACGACAACCTGCCCTACGGCGCTATAGAGTTTAGCTCCAACGGCACCATCGTCGAAGCGGTCACGCTGATTTCTTTTACGTCTTTGGAATCCCGCAAGCTGGTTAGCGCGTTTAATCAGAAGTGGGTGGACGCAGGCGCTGAACTCGACAGCGTTTGGTTCGATGAAGTCCCCGGCACCGAAACCCTTGTGGCAGGCTATGAAACCGTCACCGTGCCCGCCGGAAAATTTGAAAACTGTCTGAAAACCGTCGTGACGCCGTTGCCCGAAATCAAAGACTCCGTCGAAGCCCGCTACCAGCGCGGAGACTCCGACGAAAAACTCTATATCGAAGAACGCGAAGTCGCAAGCTGGCAAACCGTGCGCTGGTTTGCTCATGGAGTCGGTTTGGTCAAAGAACAAATCGGACCCATGGGCGACGCTAAAATAATTCGCGAACTTATCGCGCTCGATTCCGAAGGCGTCGGCTTTATTGACAGCGCCTTTGTTAAAACAGAAATTGAAGATTAGACACAAATGAAGTTAACCCTCGTCCTCACGCTCGCCTTGCTCACACAGCTTTCTGTCGCGGCCAATGTCAAGCTTGAGAAATACTCGCCGTCCAAAGCCGAAAAAGAATTTGCAGCCGCGCTCGATACGACCTCGACTTTCCAAAGCCGCGTGTCAGTAACCCGCACGTTCCAAAAAAACTTTCCAACCGATGCCGCCGTGCAGATTCGCTCAGCGGATTTGCTGGCCCTCGAAGATCCGGGTCAGGTCTCGATATTCTACGCCGACCGGGCGACGAAGAATCCCAATTCTGAAATCGATCTCTTCATCGCCGGACGCTATGCCGAAGATTTGCCGGACAGACAAAGCTACGTCGCCAAACTTCTGACGCTTAACCCGCAAAGTTATTGGGGAACGCTGCTGCAAGCCACCTCTTACACCCCGGACGTGGATAACGATTTTACCAAAGCGGAAAGCGCGCTCCTGAGAGCCATCGAGTTGGACAATTCGTTGCCGTACGCGCCCGGGTTGCTGGGCGAATTGTGGTCACGCGACGGCAAAACTGAACAGGCCGATCAGCTCTTCTTGGAGATGGCCAAGCAATCCCCCGATGATTTCGAGCCTGTGCAGCGCCGTCTGATGCTCTATCCCGGTGAATTCAAAAAACATCTGGGCATCGTGGACGAGTTTCTCGACAAAAACTCCAAAAATGTTTTTGCGTTGGATATTCGCGCGCGCATCTGCCGTGAATTAGGCGACTGGGAGTGCTACATCAAATCCATGCAGCGCGCTGTTGCCGAACAACCCGACGCCGTCAATCACTATAATCTCGCCTGTGGTTTCTCCATCACCGGCCAAACAGATTCCGCCTACACGCATCTGTTCAGAGCCGCCGAATTGGGTATGAACGACGCCGATCAATTTGCCGATGACGACGATTTGATTCCCCTCCGCGACGACGACCGTTGGAATGAGTTATTGACTGCGGCAAAAGAAAGCCACGACAAGGACATGCGCGAGCTGGCCAAGTCCGTCCAGCGCGAACTTCCCGCCGAACAAAAACAGCAGTTCGTCGAAAACCGCACCGACGCGCCCGCGCCTGATTTCGATCTTGAAAAACTCGGCGGCGGAAAAGTCAAACTCTCCGACCTGAAGGGCAAAGTCGTCGTCCTGGATTTCTGGGCCACTTGGTGCGGACCGTGCAAGATGACCATGCCGCAAATTGATCAATTCTACAAATCCGGCGGCGGCAAAGACGTGCTCGTTTATGGTGTTAACGTCTGGGAGCGCGGCGGCACCGCTGCCGTCGCTCCGTTCATCGAAAAGAGCGGTTACACATTCCCGATTCTCTTCGGCACCAATGAGCTTGCCGGCGAGTATGGTGTGCGCGGCATTCCTACGATGTTCGTGATTGACAAAGAAGGCAAAATCGCGCATCGCCACGTCGGATACAATCCGCAAATTGGTCAAATTCTGAAAGCTCAGACCGACGAACTCCTGAAGTAAGCAACCGTCGGAAAGTGGAGAAGTTTTTGCACGAGTATTCACAGGATCTGAAACCTGTAGTGATACGCGAAGTTTACACGAAACTCGACATCGGTCGCAATACAAGTCCCGCTCGAAATATTAAAGACAAGAACAAGACAAAATGATGATTCGCTTAGCCCTTTTAACTACCCTCGGCGCCTGTGCACTTTCTTTCGCTGAACATCCCGCCCTCCCGAATATCTTTGAAGCAGCCAAAGCCGGCGACGTAAGCGCCGTCACCTGGTATCTGGAGAACGGCTCGCACGTCAATGACATCGGCGACCACGGCTATACGCCGCTTCATGACGCCGCCGGCGGTGGACACAACAAGGTCGTGCAGCTCCTGCTCGCGCAAGGCGCGGACGTCAACGCCGTCAACGACGACGGCTTCGTTCCGCTGCACAACGCCGCGATGGGCGGCGACAGTATGACCGTCAAACTGCTGATTGATCACGGCGCGATCATCTATGCGATGGACAACAACCTCATGCCGCCGCTGTTTCTGGCCGCACTAAAAAACAATCTCTCCAGCGCCGCAGCCCTGATAGCCGCCGGTGCCGACATCAATTTCATGAATGAAAACAAGTGGACAGCTCTCCGCGTCGCACAATGGAAGAAGCATCAAGAATCCATTGACTTCCTAACCAAGCACGGCGCCAGAGAATAAGTTTTCAGTTTGCCCCCCGGTCTTCCGGGGGGATAAAAGGGGGGTCAAACATCCAGGGGCCCTCTTTCATTCGCCGTTGTGGGTCTCCAGACCCGCAATGGCCAGCAACTCAACAACCTACCATGCCAACATTTTCTTCCGTGGCCGTTCTGGGCGCGGGTACTATGGGGAGCGGGATCGCTCAACTTTGTGCTCAAGCCGGCAGCACGGTCTTTTTATTTGACGCCTTCCCCGATGCTCTAAAGCGCGCGCCGCAAAAAATCGAAAAAGATTTAGCCAAAGGCGTCGAACTCGGCAAAGTCACCAAAGAATTCGCCGCTGACACCGTTGCGCGCATCAAGCCGGTGAATTTGCTGGAAGAGTGCAAAAGCGCGGATCTGATTATTGAAGCTGTTTCGGAATCGCTCGAGTTGAAAGTCGAACTCTTCAGTCAACTCGACGATCATATCAGCGGAGACTGTGTGCTGACCACCAACACCAGTTCGCTCTCTGTCACGCAGATTGCCGCCAGAACAAAAATTCCGCACCGCGTGTGCGGATTTCATTTTTTCAATCCGGCTACGCGCATGAAACTGGTCGAAGTCGTCGCCGCGCATCAGACTGACAAGAGTGTCATCGAGCGCGTCACCGCCTATGCCATCGAACTCGAAAAAACTCCGGTCGTGACCAAAGACACACCCGGCTTTATCGTCAACCGCGTTGCGCGTCCCTATTACGGCGAAGCCCTGCGCGCGTTAGGCGAAGGACTCGCCGACCACATGACCATTGACAGAATCCTGCGCGACGGCGGCGGCTTCAAGATGGGCCCGTTTCAACTGATGGACTTAATCGGCATTGACATCAATTTCGCCGCCACGTCCTCAGTCTACGAATCCTATTTTCAGGACAGCCGTTATCGTCCGCACCCCATCCAAAAGCAAATGGTGGACGCAGGCTACTTAGGCCAAAAATCCGGCCGCGGCTTCTACGATTACTCAGTCGAAACAAAAAAGTAAACTATCGCCGTTGTGGGTCTCCAGACCCGCAATGGCAACAAACGCTCGCCGAGCGGGGATTTAGCGAAGCGGTTCCCCGACGGAACCCGCTTTCAAACTTCATACTTCATATTTCATTTTTTTCCGCATGCTCGAACTCTACCCCATCGAACGCGTCCTCTTCGTCGGCCCGTTGGAAGACGTCCTGCCCTTAGCCGAACGCGCCAAACAAGCCGGACACACGCCGACTCTGCTCCTCGCGCCAGGTGAAATCGAAGACGGACGCGCCAAAACAAAAATCCGCATTCTAAAAGAAGAAGAGCACGCGCAAGTCGGCGAATACGACGTCGCTTTCGAGTGCTACACCACCGACGTCGCCTCAAAATACGAAGCGCTGCATTATCTCGAAGACACGCTGCCCGGCGACACGCCCATTATCACTCTGACTCTCACCAGCGCGTTGTGTGACTTACTCTCGGACTCCATCGCGCCCGAACGGTTCGTAGGCGCGTCGCTTCTGCCGCCGTTCGCCGACACCACCTTAGCCGAACTGATAGCGATTGATCAGACGGATTCAAACATTTTCGCGACCGTTGAGTCGCTCTTCGAGTCCATCGGCTTCAAAATTGCACGAGTCGGCGATGCCCCCGCAGGCGTGTTAGTCCGCGCGGTTGCATGTTTGGTGAACGAATCCTATAATGCCTTGCAAGAGGGCGTGGCCCCCGCCGCCGACATCGACACCGCCATGAAATTAGGCGTCAACTATCCCCACGGCCCCATCGCCTGGGGAGACCGCATCGGCTTAGCCAGAGTAGAAGCCATCATGGACGGCCTATACAACTGGTTCCACGAAGAACGCTACAGAGCCACGCCGCTATTGCGCAAGCGCGCAAGAATTTAACCATCGCGGCGGCAGGTGTCTTCACCTGCCCCGCCTACCGAGATTGTAAAGAGCCTCGTCATCCTGAACGAAGTGAAGGACCCCTCTGCATTCTGACTTCTGACTTCAAACTTCGAACTTTCCCTCGCCCGAAGTCCCCTCACCAACGGCAAACCACCGCCCTTGGCGAGAGCACTTCACCAAGATTCTGGAGGGAATCATGAAAACGCGCATTGCTTGGACACTATCTGCGGCCACACTCGCCGCCCTGCTTTGGTATGGATGTGATGAATCTTGTCAAGATTGCCATTGGCAGCCTGACTTGCCTGACATCCAAATCGTCACTGGCCTTCAAAATGACTCGCTTTTTTTCCTGCCTAATGACCCTCATAGTGTTCCGCCCCTTGACATAACTGTTATTGTGAGGAATGATAACGGTGTGGCTCGGCATGGAGAATTCGTAAGCATCACTTTGAGCGATACATCGCTGGGCTACCTTTCTTATGTGTTTCCATCTCAAGGAGATTTGACTGACTCTTTGGGAAGAGCATACTATTACTACCACTACAGAATCCGTCAGGGAACTCAAGTTGTCACAGCGTATGCAGGCTTTTCGAGTGCTTCCCGCGTCATTCAGTCAGTCGAAGCTGACCCTTCTTTGGTCCTTGTTAACTTGAGTTTTGATCCCGACACCGTTTTTCGCACCAATGCCGAGGTGGACAGCACGATTTTGTCTGCACAAGTCCTTACCAGAGGCTTGGCTCCCGTTGCGAACTTTGGAGTCATAGTTTCAACCTTTTACACGCTTGGCAGCTATCCCGCGTTTATCAGCCTTGGTCCAACGGACCACAATGGACATGCACAGACTGTTGTCCGTATAACGGGTGGTTCACTGTGTTGTATTGTTCCCGAATCATTTGGCGGTGATACAGCCTGTGTTTTTGTCCTCCAACCCTAATGTTCCTCTCCAAATTTCCTATTTCCAATTTCAGATACCGAGGTCCCATGAAGAAACTCCTTCCCATCCTCCTGCTGATTGCCGCGCTTTCCGTCGGTTGCCTGAACGTACAGCACAAAACCTACACGTTCAAACTTAATCCCGACGGCACCGGCTCAGGCTCGATCTTCTTCTACAACATCCATTCGAGCGATGAAGACGAGCGCGACGTCTCCTTCAAAGACTTCGGAACTCTCGTCACCGATTACATCGAGGGAAATACCTTCAACGACGAAAACCCCGACTGGAACTTCACCAACAAAGAACTCTTCGTGGAAGACGGCGTCCTCTGCGGTCGCGCGGACTTCACCTTCGCCGACATGGGCTCGGCCAAACTTTACCGCACCGCCAATTGCAACTGCGCGCCGATTCTTCTGCTCCCGGGCGCCATTGACGAAACCCTGATGGAGCACAACGGCGCCAGCGTCGCGCTCGGTGACGCTGAAGTCATCGAATGGCCCGCCGACGCCAAAGAAGTCACTTACAAAACCGAAGTCACGTCCGACGTAGAAAATGTTCGCAACCTGACCGAACATTACAACGCCTGGAAGAAAACAAGGAAGTAACGCTCTCATTTGTAGCGGCTGCCCCCGTGGCTGCCGATACCCAATAAACAAGCGGGGCGAACCATATCGGTTTGCCCCGCTTTGTATTGCAAACTTCGCTGTGGGTCTCCAGACCCGCAATGGCAACTACTTCAAGAGCACCATCTTCATCGTCGAAGCAAACTCACCTGCATTCAAACGGCAAAAATAGGTCCCGCTCGCAAGCTCAGCTGCGCTGAACTCCGCTCGGTGCACACCCGCTGCCATCCTCTCGTTCAACAGTGTCGCCACTCGCTGCCCCAACGAGTTAAACACAGCAAGTTCCACGCGATCACTCTTGGATAGCTCAAATCGAATCACGGTTGCCAGGTTAAATGGATTGGGCCACGAAAAAAATGAAATCCTGTCTGCTATCTGCGGCACCGAGCCGGATGCACCGCTTGATGTATCGGTCAACCACGGAACAAACTGCGCAGGTCCCGAAAGCGTGTCCCCCAGTCCTTGTGGATTCTCGAATTCGTGATAGGGACCGCTCAAATCACCCCAAAAATTCGACCGAGCATCTGTTTGGGCTGTGCCACGAAGCGCGTAACCGCAGTCGCTGAAAACATTGCCGCGCAATACTATCGGCGTCTCTTGCCACGGGGACGTGCTTCCCCCGACTGACGGCAATCCGTTCAACACCCCGCGCTCGAACCTGTTGCCCTGAACGCGCATCCTGAGATCAACTCGCGCCGCGATATCGTCACAGTATGAGTTGCCCGCGTTGTTTCCAAAAATATTCTGAGAGATGTCCGGACCTTGTGTCGCATGTGCAGGATCAAAAACCACCGCAAGCGCGCCTGCGCCCATCAAGCCACCCGCATGTCCGCGGCAATCGACAAATGTGTTCCCGGTCACTGTCGCGGCATCAGGATTATCAAGCATCAATTTGATGGCATGCGTACCGTAGTCAATGTCTGTAACTCGATTGCCGGTAAACACAACAAGGCTGTCGCCAAGAAGAACGGCCTCCGCAAAAGGAACATCACAAGGGCCAAACGTGCAGTTCGTAACGATGCTTTCCCGAGCCGAATAGAGAAGGGTCCTCTGGTGTCCGCTTGTGAATATGCAGGAATCCAGCACAGAACCGCTTAGACTGACCATCACGCTTGAACCCTCGCCACCCTCGAAAACTGTGCGGAATGCGCGCAACTCATTTCCACCGCGCACAATTGCGCACTTATTTCTGTTCAACCTGAAATAGCAATTCTCGAATTCTGCAACTGCCCCGATGCTGTCTTGAACCTGTCTAAACCCTTCATTACAATTGTCAATCACACAATTACGGAGAAGCAAGAACGTTGACCAGCACCTTATTCCATTTCTGTCCCCGCCGATAATACGAAAATTCTCTATCGTTGGTCCTGACCATCGAGGGACAGAGAGTACCGCAGTAGAGTCTGGAACTGCCGAATTGCTCAAGTCCACTATTGGCCTTGACATTTCTCCGCCGTCCGGATCGTACAAACCAATCATCGTGAGATGAAATGGCGGCAGAACAACTCGCTCTTCATAGACACCCCGATCGACCAACAACGTATCAGTGTCCAGAAGACTGTCGAGCCCCGCTTGAATTGTGGCTGCATCCTGCGGCACACGTATGACCCGGCCCTGCGCCGCAAACTGCGCACTCAACAAACACAACATAAATGCTGCGCCTGCTATGGGCAACTTGTCGCGATGCCCCATCTAAGACACCCACGGGCTTTGCACGTCTCATCTTCTTCACAGCACGCAAAGATGTCACCTTCTGCGTCTGTGCAAGATGTAAGACAAACGTACATGATATAATCACCAGAAGATAAATTTACTTGGCAGGCTGACTCACAGTCGTTCTGTTCGCAGATTGACAATGTGTTGCACGACGCAACAGGAATTCCTCCAGGCGGATCCGTGTAAACATTCACACAGGCCGCACAGTGACCACAGTTTGTTGATCCGCACGCGGCGGTCGCGACAAGCGTATAGTCCCCGCTGCAATTCAAATGAAACGGCTGTGTCGCGCAACCCTCCGTTGAATTACAATTCGCTACTACAGAGCATTCAGATTCGTGCTGTTGAACCGTTATTGCACAGTTCACCTGTTGGCAGTAACTTGGCAAATTTGCTGCCAACAGGCTCAGAGTCAAGAGTACCACATTCTTCATCGCAACCTCCTTGATAGATAACTTGTGCCTCGCCCTGTGCGCGGCACGGGTTGCTGTCATAAATATCAAAAAAAAAACGGGGTTGTCAAGGCCTGTACAACCTTAGACATAACTTTGGCTCTAAGGTCCAATAAAAGTGTCACTTGGCACTTGAAAAAAGCGGGGCGAACCATTCGGTTCGCCCCGCTTCACTTATCCCGGCGGCATCCGCTGCGGATGCCGCTCGTACTTATTTGAGTAGCACCATCTTCATCGTCGAAACAAGCTCACCCGCGCTCAAACGATACTGATAAACTCCGCTCGTCAAATTCGCGCCGTCAAAAGTTATCGTATGTGAGCCTGCGGTCAAGTTGCCGCTGATAAGCGTCGCCACTTCCTGACCCGCGATATTATAAACCACAAGCGAAGCATTGGAACTCTTCGGCAAACTAAACCGAATCGTCGTCACAGGATTAAACGGATTCGGATAAGCGTCCAGCGAAAACTCCGAAGGAAACAATCTGCCGTCATCCGAACTCCCCGACGTCTCAATCGTCGGATCTGGTGTCGTTTTCAAAATCCAACCGTCGTTGCCCGCGCCCGCGATATGCGCAAACCCGCAAAACGCGTAACCGAGATTCCTGCATAGAATCATGTCCCACACCACTTCATTGCGCGAACTTCCGAACAAATCCGTAAACAACGAATCGCCGTCCGCGTCGAGCCGCAATATCCACGCGTCATTGAGTCCTTGACTGAATGAATTCGTGTAAGCCAATACCGTGAATCCCTCCGGCACCGCGACAATGGATGAGCCGATGTCATATTCCGCGCCGCCATAAACCCGCGACCACAGCGAATCTCCGTCCTCGTCAATCTTCATAATCAACATGTCGTCCTTCTCTTCGCCTTCCGCAATGAACGAACCGCACAACATATATCCGCCGCTCTCATCAATCACGACGTCATAAAAATTTTCGTCACCCAGCCCGCCATACAAACGTCCCCACAGTGAGTCCCCGTTCGCGTCGAGTCGAATAATTTCTCCCTGACTGTGTCCGGCAACCGGATCCCAGTAATTCCCTACAAGCATAAATCCGCCGTCATACGTCTGACACACTTCATTCAAATAATCCGCCCGTTCCAGCCCGTAGATTTTCGCGTCCAAACTGTCGCCCGCTTCGGAAATCTTCAGAGCCAAAAACTGATCCTGTCCGCCTTCAACAGCGTGACCGAATATCCAATAGCCGCCGCCGACAGCAGGATGAATCGCTTCCGAGCCCGACGACGAAAGCGAGTTATACACCCGCGTCCACACTGAATCTCCGGACGAATTCACTCGCGCCGCGAAGATCCTCGTCTCACCCGGCTGATCAGGAATCCGCGACTGTCCTGTCAAAACAAAGTCGCCGTTATCGGCTTCCGTGATGCCTTTGAACCAGCCCAATCCAATTCCGTGAAATCCGCGCGACCAAATATGCTCGCCGTCCTCGGAGAGTTTGTAAATCCCGTCAATAATTCTGCCCGAGTCCGAACTGAACAGACCGCCCACCGCAATCAATGAACCGTCCTCAAGCTCGAGCAATTCATACAAAGTCTCAGACTCATGCCCGACTCCCGCCATCGTTGACCACAGCGTGTCAACCTGTGCCCAGCTGCTCGACACACCCACCAAGACAATCAGCAACTTCAACACTTGCATAATTTTCACCCTTCAATTCAACATGATTACTCCAAGGTAGCAAACATGACCATAGATGTCAACATACAACCGTAACTTTTGTAAAACAAAACGCGGGGCGAACCATTCCAGCTCGCCCCGCTTGCATTACATCGCCAAACCTTTGACCTCAGGCGTATCGCGACAGCGTCATTGGGTCCAGCGCCTGCGCTGGTTACTTCATCAACACCATCTTCATAGTAGAAACAAACTCACCCGCGGTCAAACGATAAAGATAAACTCCGCTCGTCAAAGCCGCGCCGTCGAAATTAACCGTATGCGCACCGGCGGAATGAGTACCGTTCACCAATGTCGCAACTTCCTGACCCGCGATATTGAAAATCATCAGCGTCACATCCGACGCTTCCGCCAAATCAAAGCGAATCGAGGTTTCCGGATTAAACGGATTCGGATAGTTCTGATACAGAGCGAATTCCGTCACGACCGTATTCTCACTGCGCGGCGTGGCAGAAGCAGTTGCCAACACGTCTCGTTCGCCGTTCAAGGAAATCACCGACAGCTCGTAGCCGTAGGTCACGTCATTGGCCACGTTGCGATCCGTGTAGCTGTAGGTCGCGCCCGTTTCACTGTTCTGCGCACTCACGTTGGAAATCACTTCGCCGTCGCGACGCAATTCATATTTGTCCAACTCCGTTTCCGAAGCCGTGCTCCAATTCAACACCACGAAGCCATTGCCCGCCGCCGCGCTAAAGCTATTCAATTCAACAGGCAACGGACCTTCAACGGAGCCGTTGCTCAAACCAACTTCCCAACTCACGAAATCGGCGCAAGTCGGATGATTCAATTGCAAGCCGTCAAGGCTGCCGGCATTAAGCGGCGTAGCAGCAAGGAAAATCACCGAGTCACCATCATTGCCGTCACCGCCAGTCATCACTGTCCAGCCTGCCGCCAGCGCGTCACCGTCCACGGAGCCGGTCGTTCCGTCACAGAAATTTGTGAACACCACACGGTCAATACAGCCGCTGCTGTGAACCAAACGATACGCCCACGTCGGTGGTCCCGCCACAATCAACTCAATCAAACCGTCCGCAGGATCGGGACAGCAGAAGCCTTGGTCAAACGGCGTGCAATGACGATATTGACCTTCCGATGCATAGTGAACAACTGTCTCAGTCCAAGCCGATGCGTCACTCGTCCAGCAAGAAGTGTAGTCACATTTCTCAATGGAGTTTCCCGCGTTGCTGGAAGCAAGATCAGGATAGTTGTCTGTCAACGATCCGTCCACCAATTGTCCGCCGCTAAACGACGTGAACAAGGCGAGGTTGTCGCCGGAGTTGCCCAGTGTCCACGAACCGGACACCGTCGCGCAAACAATTTCACCCACGAGGAAATCCAAATCCACGCGGCACAGAATCGCGTAGCCGCCCGCGGCCAATACCGTATTGGCAGGCACTTCAATCGCGCCTTCGCCTCCGTCCGGCGGATAGACGCTGTCGTCCGTCAAAATCCAACCCGAGATATCAATCGGCGCGTTAGTCGTATTGTGAATCTCCACCCACTCCGCGTCCGTCGAAGCCGTGTCATCATACATGATTTCCGTAATCACCACATCGCAGGGATTGATCGAAATGTTCACGGTAAATTCGCAGGTCGCGTCTACCGCCGGATTGCCGAACATATCCAAGACATCGTTTACCGAAAGCGTGTAGGTGTTGTTGGCAAGCGGCGCAAACGTCAAATGCACGAGAGACAGATTGCCGCCGTCCTGCACCGCCGCCGTCGGCGTAAACAACCCCGGGGTTATTGTGTAATTGTCCACGGTCTCAGCTGAGGTCTGCTCCACATTTTCGCTAAACAGGACGTCAACTTCAGTTTCAGAAAGAGCTAAACAGGAAACAATCGTCGGCGCTTCAGAATCCGCGCAGGCGCTATTCGCAAAACCCGGCGTGCAGTGGCGATAGCGGCCTGACGTCGCAAACTCATGGGTGGATTCGTGCCACGCTGCCGGATCACTTGTCCAACCTGCGTTCGGGTCACACTTTTCAATCGAGTTGCCTAAGTTTGTTCCGGCCAAATCCGGATATTGAGCGGTCAACGAACCGTCAATCAAGATGCCGCCGGCGGAGGCCGTATAGAGCGCCAGATTATCACCGCTGTTTCCCAATGTCCACGATCCGATGATTTGTGAACACAAGACTTCATCGGATATTTCGGGCAAATCCACTCGGCACAAGACCAAATAGCCGTTGGCAGGCAGCGTTGTGTTGGCCGGGACTTCAATCGCGCCTTCACCGCCGTCAGGTGGATAGACGCTGTCGTCCTGAAGTATCCAGCCCGAAATGTCAATCGCAGTCGCGGTCGTATTGTGGATCTCGACCCACTCGGCATCGGTTGAAGCCGTGTCATCATACATCACTTCAGTAATCACCACTGAGCCCGGCACTTGCGCGAAGCTCAGGGTCGCGGTCAGCATTAAGGCCGCAAAAATCATCAAAAAACGAGACATGTTACCTCCGGTTGTCACAGTTAAAACCATAGCAAGTAGCCTAAATATACCCATACGCTTGCAGAGTGACAACCATTATTCATCATTCATCACAAATGACCCTTAGTTGTCAACTCATTGAGTTCAGGATACTTTCAGCACATTGCTAACATGTTCTTAGCACTATGAGAAAATCCGGGAGGCAATTTTCGATACAGGGGAACGCGAGTGTTCCCTGCGCGGCGTGAGCGAGTCACGGCAAAAAAATTCTAAGCGGTCGTCCGTCCGTAGTAGATCTGCTTTTCCCCGGAGGTACTCAAGTTATGTTCTCGGGACGATAGGTGGTTGCTGAGTCTCCTCTACGCTCCGTTCAGGCCGTGCGGTTGGCCTCTTCCGCCGGGTACCTCCGGGAGAGCTTTGGTTGGTTAGCTGTGCATAATATACAACGTATAAGACGCGAAGTCAAGCGTTATTTTTATTTTATTGAACTTAGTAAACATTTGTTCAAAATGGAGTTGGGGGATTTCTTGGGGGAATGGGAGGCGGACCCCATCCCCCGGCCCCTTCCCCGTGAACGGAGAAGGGGAGCGCGGAACCCCCTGCGGAAGCGCGCGAGGGGAAGAGGATGGGGGATGGTGTAGCGCCCGGCTTGACGGGCAAAAATCCCCAAGATAACCGAGACGCCCGGGGGAATTTGCCCAACAAGTTGGGCGCTACAATCGGAATCGTCGTGCTTGGAAGCACGACCTAGTTAACTATGTTGTCGAGTCTTTTCAGAAGCCCCCTTAATCCCCCCAAATCCGCGGACGGATATGGGGGGAGATCAGAGGTGCTTGCAAGTTTGGGGGAAGCGGGGTAGATTGTTGTTTCGTCAGATGGTGGTTCACGGCACGACTCTCCTGAAAGTCCAGCTTGGGACAGTACCACGTATTCATTTTGGCAGTTCGTTGAACGCTTTAATTTTCACATGAACACACTTTACTACGGTGACAATCGCGACATCCTGCCGCGCTATGTCAAGGACGAATCCGTTGACTTGATTTATCTTGATCCTCCCTTCAAGAGCAATCAGGACTACAACGTGCTATTTGCCGAGCAGTCCGGCGAAAAATCCGCCGCGCAGATTATGGCGTTTGAGGATACGTGGCATTGGGACATGACCGCGCAGGCATGGTTTGAAACCATCGTTGCACGGAGCGACAAAGTGTCGGACTTGCTGGTGGCCTTTCATAAGTTTCTGGGTGAGAACGACATGATGGCTTATCTGGCCAACATGGCTCCCTGTCTGGTGGAACTGCGCCGAGTCTTGAAACCCACTGGCTCCATTTATTTGCATTGCGACCCCACGGCAAGTCACTACTTGAAATTGTTGATGGATGCTGTGTTTGGGGCGGTGAATTTTAGGAATGAAATCATATGGAAGAGAACAAGCGCTCACGTCAATCCGAAACGGTGGGGGCCGGTGCACGATACAATTCTGTTTTATGGAAAAACTAAAGAAGTGATATGGTTTCCAGCATACCAAGCTTACACACAGAGCCACCTCGATGATAAGTACAAGCATGAGGACGAAAGAGGGTTCTATACACTAAGCGATCTAACTGGAGCAGGGGTGACAAAGAGTGATTCAGGTAAGCCGTGGCGTGGCCACTCACCAGAAAAGATAGGGCGACACTGGGCTTTGCCCAAGAAAGTGTTGCAAGAGTTAGTAGGTGAAGAGATTGCAGAAAACTTGACAACTCAAGAGAAACTGGAAGTTCTAGACGATCACGGTTTCATTTACTTTGCGAAGAAATCAAAAGGCCAAAAAGGAAAGAAAAATCTGCTACCCGGTTTTCCTCGGTTGAAGCGATACCTCAGCGAAGGAATGCCAATTCAAGATACAATCACGGACATTTCACCAATCAATTCTCAGGCAGCCGAACGACTTGGTTACCCTACACAGAAACCAGAAGCCTTGTTAGAGCGCATTATCAAAGCAAGTTCTGGTGAAGGTGACGTAGTGCTTGATCCATTTTGCGGATGTGGTACATCCATTTCTGTAGCGCAGAGAATGAAAAGGTCGTGGATTGGAATTGACATAACTCATCTTGCAATAACGTTGATAAAGAAGAGGATGCGCGACTCTCTTGGCGACAAGGTTACGAAACAGTACAAGGTGGTTGGTGAGCCTGTGGATTTGAAGGGCGCAATCGCTATAGCCGAGCAGGACAAATATCAGTTTCAGTGGTGGGCGCTGGGGTTGGTGGGGGCGCGGCCTGAAGAGCAGAAGAAGGGTGCGGACAGAGGGATTGACGGGCGCAGAACTTTTTTTGAAGGCGCTGACCGTCATCCTGAACAGATTTTGATTTCAGTCAAAGGCGGGAAGACCAGTTCGCCGCACGTCCGAGATTTAGTCGGCACAATGGAGCGCGAAAAGGCCGCGCTGGGATTGTTGATTACCTTGAATGATCCGACCCGCGATATGATTAAAGAAGCCGCAAGCGCAGGATTTTACACGAGTGAACACTCAGGAACGAAGCATCCGAAAGTGCAAATTCTGACGATTGAGCGGTTACTTGAAGGACATAAGCCCGATCTTCCGCCAATTGCTACCTATGGCTGGAGCGATCCGACTTTCAAGAAAGCTCCGAAAGCGAAGAAGAAGCACATTGGTAATGGGGAATTGGACTTGGATTAAGCGAAATCAGCCCCGCGAGGGGCTGATTCACTTGTGCGCTTTTGTGGCCGCGTCATAGACACTATCTGCGCCATCTTAAAATTCTGTTCAGTAGCTTTGCTACTGTTGGTGTTAACATTGTTTTGCGGTACAAATCTCCGCAGCGTTTGATCATCTCTGATTGAGTGGGGTAGGGGTGAATCGTCGCGGCAATTTTTTCTAAGCTCACCTTGCCGTTCATCGCCAACACGATCTCGCCAATCAATTCGCCGGCGTGCTCCGACACAATCGTCGCGCCCTGAATCATGCCGCGTTTGTCGTGCGTGACTTTGACAAAGCCTTCGTCGGCAGAGTCCAGAATCGCGCGATCCGAATGCTCCAAATCAAATCTAATCGTGGAAAAATTCTTTCCTTCCTGCGAGTGAGCATAGACTCCGACGTGAGCAATTTCCGGATCCGTGTAGGTCGCCCACGGAATATTCAAGTCCGAGGCCCTGTGCGTCCCGAAAAATAACGCGTTGCCGATCACGATACGAGCCAGCGCGTCCGCCGCATGAGTGAATTTGTATTTCGAGGCCACGTCTCCGCAGGCGAAAATCTTCGAGTTGGTCGTGCGCAACTGATTGTTCACCTCTACTCCGTCACGATCAAACTTCACTCCGACTTTTTCTAATCCCATTCCTTCCACATTCGGCGCGCGTCCGACTCCAATCAAAATCTGATCGTAATCATCTTCAACAGGTTTTCCGGCGATTTCGCAAGAGACAGTTTTTCCGGAGCTGCTTTTTGAGAAAGCCATGTTCTTCACTCCGAGCCGGAAACGAATGCCGTCCCTTTCAAACGACGTTTTGACGATCTGACTTGCGTCCGGATCTTCGCGCGACATGAAGCGCTCGTGAATGTCGTAAATCGTCACCTGACTACCGAATCTTGCGAAGGCTTGCGCCATCTCCGCTCCGATCGGGCCTGAGCCAATCACGGCAAGCCGTTTGGGAAGCTCCGTCAGCCAAAACAGGTTTTCATTCGTGAGCGGATCAATATCCGCGATTCCCGGAATCTTCGGCATCGCTGCTCGAGCGCCACTCGCAATCACGGCGCGTGAGAATTTCAGTTGACGATCTCCGACTGCGACGGTTTGCGAATCGAGAAAGACTCCTTCGCCGATATAGACATCCACGCCTTTTTGTGTAAGCGTGGCAACTCCGTCCACCGGAGCGATTCTCGCGCGCAACTTGCGAAGCCGCTCCATTACATCCGCGAAATCCACTTCGTAAGACGGCAGCTTGATTCCGAACTCGCTCGCTCTTTTCATTTCGTGAGCGGCTCTGGCCGAGCGAATCAAAGCCTTTGACGGCACGCAGCCGACATTCAAGCAGTCGCCGCCCAAAAGATTTTTTTCAATCAGAGCAACCTTCGCTCCGAGTCCCGCCGCTCCGGCAGCGGTCACCAGTCCTGCCGTGCCGCCGCCGATGACGACTAAATTGTATCTTCCGTCGGGAATCGGATTGACATAGTCGGACGGATGAACGTGCGACAGCAACTCAAGATTGTAACTGTCTTCCGGCCAAACCAATTTGTGTGCAGGCAAACTCATCGAGTCGCTCCTTCCACCTCGCGCAAAGCGCTGCGCGCAATTTTCGTAACATACACCGTCACGGCAATCGTCAGCAGCAGGCCGACGACTGTAAATATTTTTCGAGCGGGACTGTCGGGAAGCTCTCCCGTGGCAACGGACGCCGCGAGCGAACCGAGATAAACATAGAGCACCGTGCCCGGAATCATGCCGATTAACGACGCGAAAAAATAGTCCGACAATCTCACTTTCGTGATGCCGTAAGCATAATTCAAGAGTACAAACGGAAACACAGGTGAGAGTCTGGTCATCAGGACAATTTTGAAACCTGCGCGGCCCACGGCTTCATCCACCGCGCGAAATTTTGCATTGCTCTCGACTCTTTTGGCCACGGCTCCGCGAGCCACGTATCTTCCCACCAAGAATGCGGCTGTGGATCCCAAGGTTGCACCGAAAACGACCAGAACCGAGCCGGTCAGAATTCCGAACACGGCTCCGGCTCCGAGAGTCAAAATCGAGGCGGGAAACCCCGCGACCGTGGCCACAATATAGAGAGCTATGAACCAGAGGTAGCCGATCGTGCCCAGACTTTGAATGCCTTCTAACTGAGTTTTTAGCCAATCTCCTATTGGAAACTTTGTAAAAACATAGACTAACCCAGCAAGCCCAAGTAGCGCGAGCAACCATTTTCCCCAGGCTGTTCGCGTTTTTGTATGCATGAGACTCCGTTTGAGGTTTCGTGTGCGATTGGCTATATTCGAGGATGCAAAAAGATACGGAACCCAAGTGCCGCCCGCAAGGCTGATTCCTCAGGCGACGGCTTTCTCCGAATCGGTCAGTGTCGTGATTCCGACTCTGAACGAGGAAGCGCGCTTGCCGAAGCTCCTGGAAAGGTTAGCTTTGGAGGAACCGCGAGCGGAGATTGTGGTGGTGGACGGCGGCAGCTCGGATGCCACGACGGAAAAGGCGCAACTCTGGGTTGACCAAGTTATAACAACGGCGCCGGGGCGGGGGTTTCAATTGAATGAAGGCGCGAAGGCCGCGACGGGCGACATTCTTTGGTTTCTTCACGCTGATTCCGAGCCGCCTAAGCAATCTGTCGGGAAGATCATTGAAGTTTTGCATAACCGACCGGAACTTTTGGGCGGAGCATTTCGTCTGAAGTTTGACCACGCGAGTTTTGGAATGCGCGCCATCGCGTTCGGAGCTAACGTGCGGTCGAGATTATTTTCGATGCCCTGGGGTGACCAGGGTCTTTTTGTTCGCAAGTCCGTGTTTCTTGAGTTGGGCGGGTTTCCTGATTGGCCGATTATGGAAGATTTTGCATTTCAACGATTGCTGGCAAAGCGGGGAAAGACAGTTTTGATGAAGGAGTCGCTGGTGACATCGGCACGCCGCTATGAAAAATTCGGCAAGTTGCGTGCGTTGGCGATGAACTTCAGGACACTATGGTGGTATTATCGCGGCAAGTCGGCAGAAGAGATTCAGAAAAAATTCCGGCCCTTGTCTGAGCAGGGCGGAGGGGCGTATGAAAAGTAATCGGTTATTCGGGGCGCCCGCAGCGGGTGCCGCCGAGATCAGGCGTTCACTCTTACCATTGCGGGTCTGGAGACTCACAACGGCGAGTTTGGTGGTTATCTTGCTTTTGCTATTCAGTGCCAACGTGTTCGCGTTTGACCATACGTATGCCGACTATCAATCCGTGTTGGACAAGTATGTCGCAGACGGGAGGGTGGATTACACAGGTTTGCTCGCGGATCGCGGCGCGTTGGATGAGTTCGTGGCGTCGTGCGAGGCGGTGAGTTTTGAGAGATACAATGCCTTCACGAAAAACGAGAAGCTGGCCTTTTTGATTAATCTCTATAACGCGGCGACGCTGCAGCTTGTTTTGAATCATTGGCCGGTCGAGAGCATCAAGGATATCGGCGGGCTGTTTTCGAGTCCGTGGAATAAGAAATTTCTGCGGCTGTTTGAACATGACGCGTCGTTGGGAATGATTGAGCATGATATTTTGCGGGCGGATTTTTCTGAGCCGCGGATTCATTTTGCTATCGTGTGCGCGTCGGTCGGCTGTCCTATGCTTCGTTCGGATGTGTATCTTGATTCTGAGATGAGTCGGCAGTTGGCCGAGCAGGAACGGCACTTTTTAACTCAGCGGGCCAATGACAATCGTTTTGAGGACGGCACACTGTATGTTTCGCCGATCTTCAAATGGTATCGCCGGGACTTTGACGGCGATGACGGGGTGCGGACATTGTTTCAGATGTACTTTCCCGACGTGAAGAAGGACACGCGGATTCGATACACGGAGTATGATTGGGGGCTAAATCAAAAACCTTAACAGTTACTCGCGCCGCAACATGAAAGAGAAAACATGAACCACTATTACAATGCACCGGACTTGGGGAAGTTTGGCGAAATTGCCAAGGGCAATGCGGAACTCGCGAAAAAATTTTTTGATTGGTATGGAGCTGTGTTTGCCGATGGCGCTTTGTCGGCACGGGAGAAGTCTTTGATTGCTTTGGCTGTCGCTCATGCCGTGCAGTGTCCGTACTGTATTGACGCGTATGCGAACGATTCTTTGAAGCAAGGCTGTTCCGAAGAAGAGATGACCGAAGCCGTGCACGTGGCGGCGGCGATACGCGGTGGCGCTTCGCTTGTACATGGTGTACAGATGAGAAACATTGTCGAAAAAGTTTCGATGTAGCCACCAGCGCAGGCGCTGGACCTAATGCGCTGGCGCGGTTGCTTTGCAAATTGCCTTCGTTTACATTCCGGCGGGGAACCGCGCTGACGCGCTTTTTCCCCGTTCGGCGAGAATGAATTAATCTTCTCGCGCCAATGAGGAGATTTTGATATGAAGACAGAAGCCCCCCTTAATCCTCCCATTTCTTTGGAAAGAAATGGGGGGAGACCTGAGACCCCCTCTTGCCCCCCCGCTAAAGCGAGGGGGGATGAGAAGAAATCTATGCTGGCGGTGTTGAATCCGTTGGCGGAGACTGCTGAGCAGTTGCGGGTGCTGGAAGAGAATGTTTCGTGGACGCGGTTTGACGTTACGTTGGAATCGACCGAGATTTTTCCGTTGCGGGCTACCGGTATTGAGACGCTGCAAATCAACGTCGGCAGACTTTGTAATCAAACTTGCGGCCACTGTCACGTGGATGCGGGGCCGGATCGCAAAGAGATCATGCCGCGCGAAATTTTTGAGCATTGTTTGCGCGTGTTAAATGAGTCCGACATAAAGATTGTGGACATTACCGGCGGCGCGCCGGAACTGAATCCGGAGTTTTATTGGTTTGTCGAAGAGTGCAAAGCGCGCGGATTGCATGTGATAGATCGCTGTAACCTGACGATTCTGTTGACGAAGCCGCACGAACACTTGGCGGAGTTCTTAGCTAAGCATGAAGTGGAAGTCGTGGCGTCGCTGCCGTATTTTCAGGCCAAGCAAACGGACGCGCAGCGCGGTGAGGGAGTGTTTGAAAAATCAATTACGGCCTTAAAATTGCTGAACTCCTTCGGCTACGGAAAAGATGAGAAGCTGAAATTGCATTTAGTGTATAATCCCGCCGGGGCGTTTATGGCGCCGAGTCAGGCCTCGCTGCAGGAAAAATATAAGCGCGTGCTGAAAAGTGAATACGGCGTCGTGTTTGACGATCTCTATTGTATCACGAATATGCCGATCGGGCGCTTTTTGGATTTCTTGATTACGAGCGGCAACTATGAAGAGTACATGACTACGCTGGTCAACGCGTTTAATCCGACGGCGGTGCGGGGCGTGATGTGCCGCACTTTGATTTCCGTGGATTGGCAAGGTTATCTCTACGATTGCGATTTTAATCAAATGCTCGACCTGCGCGTCAATCATGGGATGCCGAAGCATATTTCTGAATGGCAGCCAACGCTGAAAACGCGCGAGATCGTGACGCGCAATCATTGTTATGGGTGCACGGCGGGAGCGGGGTCGTCCTGCGGCGGCCAGCCTACGGCTGGACCAGGTGCCGCGGGTGCGTGACGCTTGAGTACTGAGTTCTCTCTGGAAAGCTTGACCCCCTAACCCCCCGGAAGACCGGGGGAATCAAAAATGAATAGTGTAATTTGTTTAGCGCGGATGCCGGAACTTGGCAAGGTGAAAACGCGGATTGCTGAGACTGCTGGAGCGGCGCGTGCGTATGAAATATATGTAGAGCTTGTGAAGCGGTGTCGAGCGCTGCTGGATTCGCTTGACAAATCCTTTGAAGTGGAAGTCACGTTTGCCGAGCCGTTTGATTTCATTTTAGGGCAACAGTTTTTCGGAATGCGACCGTTCTATTCTTTGCAGGTGGGCGGAGATTTGGGAGAGCGGATGTGCGTGGCTGCGATTCGCGGATTTCAGGGCGGCGCGCGCAAAGTGATTCTGATCGGGAGTGATTGCCCGAGCCTGTCCGCTGAGCATATTACTTCTGCAATTCGTATATTGGACGAAGTGCCTGTTGTGTTCGGCAAAGCTTCCGACGGGGGCTACTATCTCTTGGGATTGACGCGCGTCGTGCCGGAGCTTTTCGGCGATCTGCCGTGGAGCACGAGTGAGTTGCTGGTACAATCCATCGCACGGCTGACTGAATCGAACATTCCGCACGACCTGCTGCCGGAACTAAATGATATTGATACCTTGGACGATTGGGAAAGTTATCTGAATAACCCAAAAAATTAGAATGTGTAAATCCTTCCATATTGCCGGGCTTATTACGGCGACGATTGTGTTCTCATTCATCGCGGGTTGCGGAAAAGGAGAAAACGCGGAAGACGTGGCACAAATGTCTATTGCGGATTCGGTGCGAGAGCTTCCGCGGCTTTCGACCAGCGGCGCGCTGCTGGAAAAAGGCTATGCGGCATTGCTTGTGGCTTTTCCTGAACCTGTTGAAGAAGGGGACTGGTTGACGCTGGTTAAGATTCACGGCGAAATTGACACGGATAAGTTGCCGCGCATTCCGTTGGCCTCGTCGCATTCTGTGACGGTGCTGAACATTCCGCCGGGACTTTATACGGTTGAGGCGAAAGCGTGGGTGCGGAAATCGCAGCCGTACGCGGGGGGAGCCAGCGACACGCTCGTGCTTATGCCGGGAGAACTTCTGATGCTGCGCGCGCCTCTGTCGGTTCGGAGCGACGGCACGTTTGACGGATTGACATTGCGGGAAGCGGGACGAAAAAGCTGGACTTTGTCGTCGCCGCATGACTTATCAGAATATATTGCGGACGCCGCCACAAAAGCCCGAGGCTAACCGGCGAATGGCTGGACCTAACAGATTATCTCGGCGATATTACATGATCGGAATTGGAAATTAAGAAATGATTCTCGGTATCGTACAAACTAATCCCACCTTCGGAGACATCGAAGGAAACCAACAGGAAACTGAATCGCTGATGGGCGAACGTCAGGCAGACCTGTGGGTGCTGCCTGAACTTGCATTGACTGGTTATGAAATTCGCGGACGCGATGAGAGCCTCAAACTTTCTGAAGAAGTTCCGAAGGGAAACTCGACACAATGGCTGATGCAGCTCTGTCGTGACCGGAATTGCTATATGGTCATGGGACTGATTGAGCGTGAAGGAAAAAAAGTCTATAACTCCTCCGTTTTCGTGGGGCCGAAAGGACTCGTGGGACGCTACCGCAAGATTCATCTGTTTGACAAGGAAGAAGAAAGGTTTGACGCGGGCGATATTCCCTTTACGGTGTTTGATATCGGAATGGCGCGGGTGGGAGTGATGATCTGCTTTGACTGGAGATTTCCGGAAGCCATGCGCACACTCGCGCTTCGCGGAGCGCAGATTGTGGCTCATCCGTCAAACCTTGTTTTGCCTTACTGTCAGGCGGCGATGGTGACGCGCTGTTTGGAGAATAATGTTTTTGCCGCGACGGCGAATCGAATCGGAGTGGAAGAGCGCGACGGACGCCGAGTGTCGTTTACGGGCCGCAGTGTGATTATGGATACGAAAGGTAATCAACTGGCAAATGGAGCGATCGCGGCCTCAGACGTGATGACCGTGGAAATTGATCCGACCTTGGCGGACCAGAAAGCTATCAATAAATACAACGACACATTCGAGACTCGTCGTGTCGAGTTTTATCAGATGTAGCGAATCGGCGACCTGCTGTTTGAAACCCGGGCCGTCCCGAGTTTTTTGTTATCAAATTCTGAGTCGTAGTGAACCAAATGGGTCAGAAACTTGCTGTTGATTGGAAGTATTGCTACAGTGATGCTTAAGCTTGTTCCCGGCCCCTTCTTTGCAAATGAACTTGGTGCAATCCAACACAATCAGTTTGGCAAAGAATGGAGCGGAGGCATGAGCACGAACGGAAACATCCCAAATGAGAACAACGGGCCCCGCAGGTCCGGGAAGTATCTGACCTTCGAATTGGCAAGCGCACCTTATGGAATCGAGCTGTCAAGAGTCCGCGAAATCGTTGGCATGCTGGATCTAAAGCCGACCACGGACATGCCGGCTTATGTTCGCGGTCAATTCACTCTTCGCGGTCAGACTATTCCAGTGATTGACCTTCGACAGAAGCTGAGCCTGCCAGCAGGTGAAACGTCGGAGGAAACCTGCATCCTGATTGTCAGAACTTCCGGTCGCTTGCTCGGGCTGCAAGTGGATAAGGTCACAGAGGTATTGTTCTATGCCGACGAACAAATTGAGAATGCCCAACCAATGAGCGCGCCATTTGACAGCTCCTATATTATTGGACTCGGGAATGCTCTGGGGCGGACCAGTTCGCTTTTGAACGTGGACAGGATGCTGTCGGAAGTGTCGAAAATCGGGCCGGCCATCGATCTCTTTGAACCCCACGCGAGATGAGAGGAATGACCGGCTTGCAGTTTGTTAGAATGTCCTGAGTGACTAAGCATATAATAATTATGAAAAAGCGCATCAATTGATGCGCTTTTTTTCATTGGCATGTTTTCCTTGACTTTCACAGTTCATCATGTTATAACAGGTAGTAAGATGTTGTTCACCAAGAAAAGTAAAGTTAACTTTCTGAATAACAATCCTTTCACCAGAACAGAGGGAGAAATCATGCGTCACAAAGTCACAATCTTATTCCTCTTGCTTGGATTTACGGCACTTGCCCAAGCGAATCAGGTCAGCTACCAGGGTATCCTGACGAATGCGGGAGGAGACAGCTTGCTGTCCGGAACATTCGATTTTTCGTTTTCCGTGTTCTCGACGGAAACCGGCGGAACGGCCCGCTGGACGGAAGCGCACGATGATACCGAGGTTGAGAATGGAGTGTATTCTGTTTTGCTTGGCGGCACGACCGCGCTCCCGGACTCGATTGGCGCAACGAACTGGCTCCAGATCACCGTTGAAGGAACTGTTCTTACCCCGAGGTTGCCGATTACCGCGGACTTTCGAGCGATAGAAGCACGCCATGCGGAGAACGCCGATTCGGTGAATCATATTCCGGCAAGTTCGACTCCGCAGCCGGGGCATCTGCTGCCGCTCGACAATGCCGGGAGATTTCCCTCATCGGTATTGCCGTTTACATTGGATTCTGTGCTTGCGGGGCCGGGTTTGACGGGAGTGGTTTCGCCGCTGACAGAGCGTGGGCGCGCGGGTGTGTTGGATGATCGTATCACTATCGGTGTTGGCGCAGGGACCGGCATCACGGTCAATGCGGACAACGTGGAAGCTGTGTTGGGGACATCGATTAGCACATCGGAAATTGAAGAAGATGCCGTGGACAGCCTGGCGCTTGCGAATGACGCTGTGCGATCCGAGAACATTCAGAACGGTCAGGTGATGAATGTCGATCTTGCCAATAACTCGGTCAATAGCGCGAAAGTCGCGGATAACTCGCTGACGGCTGCTGACATTGTGCCGGATATTGTTTCGAGCGTGGACAGCGTGTTCAATGACGGCGGGAATATTGACTTGATCGCCGGGCCGAATATCTCGATTGTGCCCAATGACAGCGCGAACACGATTACTTTCAGCGCGACGTCAACGACGTATGATCCCGGACGGTGTATTGAAATCAACGGCACAACGATAGACAATATCATGGACATCTTTGGCAGTAACTGCATTGATGTAGATTATGATCCGGTCGAATGTGTCTATGACATCTACCTTGACATGGATATTGAAGGGGATGATTGCATCGGTGTGAGCTACGACGAGGCGACCTGCACGTACGAACTTGAGAGCCTGATGAATCTGATCGGCGGTGACTGTATCATCGTTGAAGAAGGCCTGGAAGGATGCAACTGGACGATTAGTTTGGATCCCGATTGTATCATCCATGATACGATTACGGTTGTGGCTGATTCGGTTTGGGATTCTGAACTTTACGCGCGGTCTTTTGTCGTGACGCCAGACGGTTCAATTGAGAATGCGCGGGGGCATCTTACTTCCGATGGAAAGCTTGAGCTCTACGGGCCGGGCGGAGATACTGTGCGGATCAACCCGAACGGTACGATGGATGTGATCATGGACGGCGTGCGCGTGGCCGGAATTGACGAAAACGGAGAGATGGAAGCGCAGAGCTTTGAAGTCATTGATGAAGAGGGGAACATCGTGGCGCACATCACGGGTGACGGATCATTTTCAAGTATTCAGGATGTCGCCGGCACGTCCGGTCACGATATTAACACGGACGGAACTTGGACCGCCGTACAAGACGGTCAGATCGTTGCGGGTCTTGACAACAACGGTGAGATTTTCGCGCGATCATTTTATGTGAAGAACGCAAGTGGTGATACGCTGGCGCACATTCGCAGTGACGGAACGATTCAAGGAGCACGAGTGGTCGTGTCGAGCGGTGGGCAGACGACGGACATTCAGCCGGGGAGTGTGACCACCGGCAACGCGACCAGTTCGACGACATCGAGTGCATCGGGCGTGAGCGTGACAGGATCAAGCGGCGGTGTTTCCATATTACCGAGCGGCACATGGACTGCTGTACAGAATAACACGACGGTCGCCGGATTGGATGGGAACGGCGAGATCTTTGCGAAATCTTTTTATGTCAAAGATCCCGTGAGTGGAGATACATTGATTCACCTGACGAGTGATGGACAAATTCTGGTGAATGGTGAACCGATTGGGGGCAGCGGCGAGGGCGAAATCATTACGCGGCAAGCTGGAGACGCGACTGCAAGAATGGGCGGCCTACTGGGGTTTTCGCATTCGGAAGGTTTAGTCGGAACGGGAATCAGCACTAGCGGACTTACGGCAGCCGATTTTTCTGAGGGAAACGGAACGTATGTCAATTCCGATGGGACATGGAGCGCAGAACAAAACTCAGTGGCAGTCGCTGGATTGCAAAGCAACGGTGAAATTCACGCGAAATCGTTTGAAGTGAGGGACTCAGCGGGAGGAGAGATTCTTGCGCATCTTGACAATGACGGTGACCTATATGTTGATGACGTGATTGCGGATGATGTTGAAGTCTATGGAGACTTGTATGCGGGCAATCCACTCGAGCCGACGGGAAGCGGATTGCACGTTGCGCCGAACGGGACGCTGGGACTCTTTCAGTCGGGAAATCCTGTGCTTGACGTGGCGCTCGATACTTACCTGCGAATTAGAACCTGTATGGTTATGGGGACATTCATTTGGGGTTTTGATCTCGACTATGTTACACTGGATGGCAACTTGATGGTAAATGGTTTCTTCTCAGCGGAAAATTTTCCTGGGGGCATGCCACCTGTAGTCGGAGAATTTTTGCCGACGCAGGGTAATCTTCGACCGGACGTCGGTACGCTGTTGGTGATTGATCGCAATTCGGACGCGTTTATTCCGTGCAGCGAATCATATCAAACCTCAGTCATCGGTGTCGTCTCTCCTGCCGACACGATGAACGCTGAGGGTGAGATTATGACGGTGACCTATGGGTCGACGACATGGGTCCCAAATGGCGGAGATCAGCCGATTGAGGTTTCAGTGCGCGTCAAAGCCGACGCAAAATACGGCTCGATCAAGCGAGGGGATTTGCTGACAACGTCTGCGACGCCCGGACACGCGATGCTGGCAAGTGAACCTAAGCTCGGAACTATCGTCGGCAAAGCCCTCGAATCACTCGAAAGCGGCACGGGCGAAATTAAGGTCATGGTCACATTGCAATAGGAGGAATCATGAAAACTATGCTCATTGTACTTCTGTTTGCAGCAACTGCGTTCGCGCAATATCGCCAACTTGCCGGCTCGAGCGGCTCGGTTGCGGGTAAAGCAAACTCAGCTACTCATCAGTCCACGGCGCTGGTCGGTCAACCTGATGTCGGTGAAGCAACCGGAGGAATGTTCAGCACTCGCGGAGGTGTCTTGTCCATCTATGGAGAAACCACCCTCTCGCTTGACGTTACACGCGAATCTGTCGTCGTACCGGTAGAGTTCTCCTTCTCACAAAATTTTCCGAATCCGTTTAATCCATCCACGACTTTTGAGTTTGCCCTGCCGAAAGTGTCGCGTGCCTCACTGATTGTCTATGACGAATTGGGTCGTGAAGCAGCGCGTGTGTTTGATTCAGACTTTGGAGCAGGAAGCTACTCGGTGAATTTTGCCGCGCCCGCGACTTGGGCGAGTGGACTTTATTTTGCTGTGTTTAAAACTGCAGAATACCGGCAGGTGCGAAAAATTGTGTTGCTGAAATAATAAGAGTTGCTTTGACTGCTACAACAAAAAAGGGCAGCCATTTGGCCGCCCTTTTTCATGCTAATCATTCCTACAGTCTCTTGATGAGCACCATCGTCGAGTCGTCTTCCATCGGCACGCGGCCACAGAAGAGTTCTACATCCTGCTCAATTGCGCTGATGATGAAGGAGACGGGTTCAGTGCGCATCCGTACAGCCAGTTCTTTAATTCGATTCTCACCATATTCTTCTTCAGCGTCATTCATCGCTTCGCTGACCCCGTCGGTGAAAAGCACGAGCAAGTCATGGACATTGAGATCAACGGACAGCTCTTCATACTCCATATTGGGAATTGCCCCAAGGATCAAGCCTGTCGGGGGAAGTTCTTCGACGGAGCCCGTCGAGCGAATCAAGAGCGGTGGATTGTGTCCGGCGTTCACGAATCTCAGCTGCGACGAGTGCGGATTGAAGAGCACCGCGACAAACGTGATGTATTGTTCAGGCGGCGTGTTGCGGAAAATTAAGTTGTTGACTTGCTTGACTGCGCGAGCTAAGGGAATGCCGACTTCGACCGCTGTTCTGAGTGACGCCTGCAAATTGGCCATCAAGAGCGCGGCACCCGCGCCTTTGCCGGAAACGTCAGCAATCGCAATCAGAGTTTCACCGTCCGGCAACTGCATGACATCGAAATAGTCTCCGGCGACTTCCAGAGAGAAGCGATTGTGAGTCGCGATTTCCAATCCCAGAGTGACGGGCAGGACTTGCGGCAGGAAGCCTTCCTGAATCCGGCGCGCCATCTGCATTTGCTCTTCGAGCCTGCGCTTTTCGACATTCTCTTCCAGCAGTCTTAAATTTTCACTGGCCATCGCGACTTGAGGAGCGAGGAGGGAGAGTACGCTCAATTCTTCGGGGATGTAGTCTTCCTGCTCCACCTTATTGCCCAACGCGAGAAATCCCATGAGCCTCTGCTGCACAATCAAGGGCAGAATGAGAGCGACTCTGTTGCCGGACAGCCACTTCTGTTCGTCCATTGACAGGGGTGTCTTGCCGCTGGCCAGCAGTTCATCCACGAATACGGCACGGCGCTCGCGGCTTAAGCGCGTCACGAATTCACTCGATGGTGAAAAGGGAGTGATCTCGTTAGTCCGTAAGGCGAAGCTTCCGCCGTTTTCGCCGGCAAAGACGGGCTGGACCCGGTCGATTCCCAGGGTGTCACGGAAATTTTCGGAGATCTGTCCCCAGAATTTTCCACAGTCGCCCAATGCGGACGAACTTTCCAACGCGCTTTCGAGTCTGGAGCGAAGCTCATGGCGCTCCGGATAAAAACGGCGTTCGAGAAATTTGTTTAGGCGGCTGGAAACGCGTCCAACTCCGAACGCGAGCAAGATCAGGAAAATCGGGCCGAACGTCGTGCCGCTGCCGTCGAAGGCGTAGCGAATGAACAAGTAGATTGTCCCGAAGAGAATCGCAAAGGCAAGCGCGCTGGTGATGAGATATCTCGTTCCGCGCTTGACTTTGCCCTGCACTTCGAGCAGACGGTAGCGGGTGAAGGCATACGCGTACGAAATCGGAGTCAACAACAAGAGCGAGAAGCCGAAAATAATCGTGCCCAGCGTGCGCATCGAATTGCCTTCGAACCAGTTGCCGAACACATTTAGCAGCAGCAAGAGCACCAGAAATCCACCGAGACCAACACCTGATCCCCACAAGACCAACCGCAGCTGCCGTTTCTCGATCCGATCATGCGTCTGGCGGAAACGATTAAAGAGGATGGCAAAACCCGCGAGGAACCAAATCAAGAGCAGAATAACCGAGTAATTTGCAATCTGCTCCGCGATGCCGATATCAACCCACTTGAGCCATGACAAGATTGTGAGCGAGCCTGTCACAATCCACGGAGCATATACCAGGGGATAAACCCACGCACGATGTCTGCCGACAAAACCCAATATTCTCGGAAAAACCAATTGCAAATGCAGCCAGAAGACACTTGATCCGAGTGCGAACACTCCGATTCCCTGACGAATGGCAGACAGTCCCGGGACGTCAAAGGTTGAGTAATAGCTCGGCATCACATTCACGCCTGCGATCATGGTCGCGGTCATGGTAAAGCAAAACCATGCGAAGACGCGAACGGGCATGGAATTGGGCTGGGCAAAGAAAGCCCAGAGACCGACCCCGATGAACCCCAGCGCGATCATGAAGCGCAGAATGTCCACCAGCAGCAGCATATAGAAACTTCGAGTGCTTTCGACCTGCGCTTGCAGTGTGAACTCGTGCTGTCCCTGCTCGCCGCTTACGGTCATGACGATTTGCGTATCTACCGGTAAAGGACGCAAAAACGTTTCGCGCCAGAAGTCCGGCAAGGCGGGTTCGCCGCCCAGCAGCAAAACGGTATCGCCTTCGATGGGAGACGGACGGTCCGGAAAGTCCAGCCGGTTTACGTATTGGAATACATGCAGACTGTCCCCTGATGGCGAGACGACATACTGGAACTCAGACTGTACCACGCCGGAGACCCGGTACACCTGAAATCCGGAATACTCCCTGAGAATGAGGGCGGCCAAAACCACCAATAACCCAAGCCCGGCAAGGCCTGCGGCCATGCGAGCAAAGGCAACCACCTTCGAGGGCTGGTCCGCCGGACTGGGCGGATTGGGGTTTTCTGCTTCGGTCATACGCTCAAAATAACCAATGTGACCCCGAGAATCAATTGTGGCTCTTGCTTTTGGCGAGGAATCTCTTAGTTTCTAAGTTACAAACTATCTGATGTTGATTGTGGGTCCCGGGGATCTGCAATCGCGCGAACGGCTCGTTCTCCCTTTCGGACGAGCCGTTTCTTTTTTACTGACCCTGCTAAATCTATGTTACTATACTTACTACAGTTAAACTCAAGCAAACCCTCAACTTAAAGTTTGACATCTCGGCCTGTTGTCATTGGATTGCTGTAGTCTGCTGATTATCTTGATGAGTGTGTCCTACCCTGATTCTGCAGATTTTATCCTCTGGAGCATGTAAATGAGACAGTTTGCAGCTATTGTATTCTTGACCCTTTCCCTGACCCTCGCCGGCGAGGCGATGCCGCTGGCCTCGTTTTCGGCTGTCGGACAAACCCGGCAAGTTCTCATTCGATGGGAGCTAGGTTCACCACAACCGGTTTTAGGCTTCATCCTAACTCGCAACGGATTGACCGCCGCCAAAGTGTTGCCGCAGGAGAGTGCGCTGGCCTATGAGTGGTCAGATCGCGAAGTACAAAATGACCGGGAATACAGTTACTCGTTGATTGCGGTGCTGGCAGACGGCAGACAGGAAACGTGGGGGACGGTCTTTGCGACACCATCCTTTGATGCCGCACTGGTGAGGGAATTTAGGCTGCATCAGAACTATCCAAATCCGTTTAACCCGGAGACGACGATTGAAATTGAGTTAGCGGAAGACGGGCAAGCGGAGCTTACGGTTTTCGATATTCTGGGACAGCAAGTGGCCAAACCGTTTTCGGGTGACTTTACACGCGGACGTTACAGCGTGTTGTTTAACGGTCGCGAGTTGCCGTCGGGCGTGTATTTTTATCAACTGCAGGCAGGATCGTTTGTAGATCAAAAGAAGATGGTTCTACTTAAGTAAGTACGTGTAACGCACGTCTTGTGCTGATGCGGCACTTGCCCAGTCAGTGCATGGATGCATATCAAGCGGGGCGGACGATTTGTCTGCCCCGCTTTGTATTATGTGATGCTGGTTCTTTAGAATGGTGTTGCGCTACCTCTTGCGGTAGCTTATCCAGACTTTTTGGGGTTTTTACGCAAGTGAAAGATTCAGAATAGGTTGAGGGGTCAAGGAAATTTTAGAATTCTTGCAGAACCCCTTGACAATGGGGGGGGATGTATTATGTTGTAGGTGATCCTTGCAGCAGATTGCCGCAGGGCAATTCACCCTATCGGAGGCAGGACTATGAGTAGGACTTTCGCTTTCGGAATGATCACGGTCGGATTGTTTCTACTTGCGACACCAAGCTCGGTGTTGGCGCAATGTACTTGGTGTACCTCAACTGTGGATGCCTGCTGTGACGGGCACTCTTCGCTGGACTACACGTTGCCCTGCGCGACGACGAACATTTACTTTCAGTACAACGGGTCGGCTGACAACAGAGTGGAGGTAGTTCTTTACGACATTACGGGAGGAGGAGAGATACTCCTGCAAGGTGCAACGAATGGCGCATGCGATTGCAACAACTCACACCTCTATACTGCTGCGACGCCAATGCCTTCAGGCACAGCCCTGCGTTTCAAGGTTAGGTGCCACGATTGTAATGGTGATTGCGATGAGGGGAATGTTACCGTCAAATTCTTCACCCCTTCCAGCAATGCTTGCGCCGCGAACTGCGGAGGAAGTTAGATCATGTCTCGGCGACTATTCATAGTCGTAGTCGTGGGGGGGGGCGGGTTTGGCCCCCCCCCCAGTGAGATTGGTGCGGATGTTTGTTGGAGC
>CAZHAK010000004.1:0-7704 GCA_964530625.1 uncultured Alphaproteobacteria bacterium
TCGTTCATTAGAGTCGTGACTTCTTCACCGAGCACATTATAGATTTTCAGTGTCACTCTTGCGGATTGCGCAAGGTCGAATTGAATCGTCGTGCTGGGATTGAACGGATTAGGATAGTTCTGATACAACGTGAACTGATTGGGCAGACTGGGGCGCTCGTCGGATGAGCTTGTGACCAGCGGCGGCATGTCCGTCGAGTCCACGTGGAAGACCGGCCAATCGTTTTGCCAGAGCGGCATGTTCGGAATCTCGTTGATGTTGATGCGCTGATAGTGCACCGGGTTCAGCGTCGGTGTTCCGGTCGGATTCGTGCCTACGGCGCCGCCGGCATCGAGATCAAACACGTAGCTCATGTGCAAGTAACCTTCGCCGTTATCATAAGTCACGGTTTCGGCAAGTGTGGCGTCACGTTCGTGTGCGCTTTGTCCGACTGGCATGAACGGACCGGGATTGGTGTTGGTCACGTTAACTGCTTGCGTCCAGGCTACGCCGTCGTTCCAGGACTTGCTGACCCAAACATCCTGCATCGGAATACCAATGTTGGACCAGCTTGTCGTATCCGCGAGCACGAAACAGCAATAGAGATGCCCGGTCGCAGGATCAATGGCCAGATTAGGTCTTTGCAGAGCATATTGCCAGTCGCCCAGGTCGTCCGCCCAATTGGTGTCGCCGTATTGCGAGGTCAGGGCGTAGATTGGCGAGACATAACCGTTATCGCTGCCCCAGTGCCAGATTTGCGAGGAGTATCTTGAGATCGTGCCTTCGAGCGCGTAGTAGTGAGTCGTCATGAAGGCGATGTGAATGTCGTCATCTTCATCCAGAATCAACGACATATCGGTGTAGACTCTGAAGGTGTCGTTGTCGCAGTCGAGCGTATCTCCGGACGCGCAATCTTCATCGGGATAGATGAAGTTTGTAATGTTCACTTCGGGTGCCCAGTTTTCGCCGCCGTCTTCGGAAATTGAATAGACGATATCATTGTTGTATTGAGTCGGATCGCCTGCGAGGTCATCGCGGCTCTTGGACCAAGCCATGACAACACGGTCGGAAATTGCACTGCGTGAACAGGCGATATCGGGGGCAATCACCATCACTGTATCCATTTCCTGGAAGCAGTTGTTGCCACCCAGTTGATCCCAAAGAATCTGAACTCCGAAACCGTCTTGAAAAACCGGCGTTCCGCGTGAATAGTAGATACGTTGCGGATCTCCGGCTACTCCGCTGAGCGGATTCTCGGTGGAGGCGACGTGCAGGATTCCATCGGTGCTGATAGCGATCTTCGGCCAAATAATCTCAAGGTCTTGCCCGCTCTCACCGCGATAGCAGGGTTCAAAGGACGTGTAGGCTCCTGCTCTGGCTATCAGGTCGAGCGAAACCGCCGTGTGGGCAGTTGCATTGGGTCCCAGTTCTTGATGAAAGGCAGGAAAGAAATAACCGTCGGGCAATGTCGCCCCTGACACATAGCCGCCTCGCGATCCGCCGTCTACTTGACCCTCAAATATCGTAAACTCCTGAGTCGAGGGATCCCAGACATTGTAGTAGACATGTCGTGTCACGGACGCGGCATCCAGGCCGTTCATCCAGGTGATATGCACAAAGCCAAGATCATCGACACTAATCATCTTGCCTGCGGTACCGTTGTGCTGATAGTCATACCATGTATTACCGGCGACGTACGCGGTCCCGACCAGATCATCCAACGCATCGCGGTGGGGACCATACGTTGCTGGATCGGGAATGTGCTGAAAAGTTGGTTGTTCGCGGCCGTCAATGGGTTTTACGTTTCGAATGGGCTTTGTGGCTGATGTTGCCCATCCTAATTGGACCACTGCGAACATGCAAAGAACGAGAGCAAACCGCTTCATACTGACCTCCTGCTTGGTTTGCCCGGGAGATTGTGCCCACCAAGACACAGTTGTTGAACAAGCAAATGCTGTGCTACGTGCATACCTCACTGTTAAATAATTATTAAATAAAAATTAAACCATCTTATACTTGCGAGAAATGTATGCATTATTTGCGTTCTTATTAAACGTTTCTTGCACTGGTCTGTGTAGTTCAGATGTTTTTGAGCAAAAAAAGACGGCCCAAGGGGAGAAAGGGCCGCCTAAACGAAGTTGGAGTTGCGCCTGACTCCAACTTTCGGAAAAATCTCTATTTTTTCGTCGTCTTTCTCTCGTGAAGTCCAACTCAAAAAAAACGACTGAGTTAAATTTACTCAGCCGTTTTCGAAATTACTGTGATGTACTCACACAATCACGAAGATTGCCCTGCGTACATCCGGAGCATGTTTTCGTTGCGTATCTGCACCCGCCCGCGACCCAGTTCGACTGCGCCGGACTTTTCCAGCTCTTTCAGGAGCCTGCTGATGACTTCGCGAGCGGATCCCAATTCGTCCGCGATCTGGCCATGCGTGATTTGCAGCGTCTGCGAAAACCCGTCCGCTGAGAACTTGTTCAGCAGGAACGCGGCAATCCGGCGATCCATGCGCGCAAAGGTCAATTCTTCGATCAGATACAACAGATGCACCATCTTTTTGTGCATCATTTCGTTGAAAAATGCGCGCATCGCTGGGAATTCCTCGATCCACTTCCGTATCTGTGCCGGGCTGTAATAAACAAATCGCAACGGGTTGCCGGGGATTACGTCCGCGCTGGCCGGATAGACCTGATTGTTCATCACACACGACATCGTCATCACGCAGCTTTCGCCCGCCCCGACGTTGTAGAGTGTTACTTCGCGTCTTCCGCCGCCGTGCTTGAAGACACGGATGCCGCCTGAGCCGATAAACGGCACAACTTGGCAGATGTCACCCACACTGAATATCCGGGCGCCCCCGGGGATTTCCATCGTTTGCCCTTCATCGAGCATCGCTTGCCGCAGCTCGGGAGCCGCAACATTGTAGACATCGAACAGCGAGAGAACCTGGTGCTTGTTCATGATCATCTCCTTTGAAATACTTACAGGGATGTAAAAACACTATGCCAACTCTCCCGCAAATGCCCGCAGCAAACGCTCGTTGGTCATGCGCACACGACCACGGCCCAGCTCCAATGCACCCGCCTTTTCAAACTCTTTGAGTAACCGACTCACTACTTCACGGGCTGTCCCAAGCTCGTCGGCGATCTGCTCGTGTGTGATGTGAATACTCCGTAAAAAAGTCCCTTCTCCTGTGAATTTTTCGATTAAAAAGTTTGCAATCCTATGATCCATTTTGCCAAACGTAATTTCTTCGATCAAGGCCATCATATCGGCGATACGGAGGCTCATCATCATGAAGACGTAATCCCGCACGACCTGATACTCGTGTACCCAGGTGTAAAATACTTCCGGTGGAATGATCGCCACTTCAACCGGGTGTTCATTTTCAACCACTGCGGTCGCCGGATAGCGCTGGCCCGTCAAGACACAAGACGCCGTGAGGATACAGCTTTCCGCAGAGCGAACATGATAGAGCGTGATTTCCCGGCCGCCGTCGTTGCGTTTGAAGACGCGAATACTGCCGTCGCCGACAAAGGCCACGCGCTGGCATACGTCGCCCTCACGATAGACTTCCGTGCCGCCATCCAATGTTGCCGTTTGGGCGTGAGAAAGTATTTCCTTCTGCAGCGTGGAGGGAGCGTCGTGATAGAACGCAAACTGAGACAGTATGTTATGAGAATCCATGATCGCTTTTCTAAGACTTGCGCCGCTTTGCCCACCACCGCGTCAAGCGCTCGGACAGCTCCTGCTCACGGCCCTGGTCGGACGGTTCATAAAACAATTTGTGGCGATGCTCCGGCGGCAGATTCTCCGACTCGGAGAAGTGCCCCGGTAAATCGTGGGGATAAATATAACCTTTGCCGTAGCCCTCTTTTTTCATCAGCCCTGTGACCGGATTTCTGAGGTGCATTGGGACCGGGGCAGGAGACTGTTCCTGCTTGACCGCCTCGATTGCTTTCCCAATTCCGGCATAGGCCGAGTTGGACTTGGGGGAGCTTGCCAGATAGGTCGCGCATTGAGCTAAAACAATCCGAGCTTCAGGCATGCCGATCGCGTGAACGGCTGAGTAGCAAGAGGTGGCCAAGACCAGTCCGTTGGGATTGGCGTTGCCGATGTCCTCACTTGCTAAGATAATTAATCTTCGTGCGATAAACAACGGATCTTCGCCGGATTCCAGCATTCTGGCCATGTAATAGAGGGCGGCATCCGGGTCACTTGCCCGGACGGACTTGATAAAGGCTGAAATCGTGTCATAATGTTGATCGCCAGCCTTGTCATAGCGAGGCATCCGCTTCAGCGCCGCCTGTTCGACCAAAGATCGGGTGATCAGTTTATGTCCGTTGTTCGGCTCGGTGATTTGTCCGGCAAGCTCGAGAGCGTTGAAAAGCGCTCGCGCATCACCACCCGAGAGAGTCAGTAACGCATCCACAGCATCGTCATCCACGGCGACTTTTTCGCGCAACAACTCCGCATCGCTATCCAAGGCCCGCTTCAACAACTCTCGAAGGTGATCCGCAGTCAGCGAGTTCAGGCGCAACACGCGTGCTCGTGACAAAAGAGGCGAAATAACTTCGAAAGATGGGTTTTCAGTTGTCGCGCCTAAGAGAGTGACTGTTCCATCTTCGACGGCGTGGAGGAGTGCGTCTTGTTGGGACTTTGACCAGCGATGAATTTCGTCCACGAACAACAACGTGCGCTGTCCGGCCTCGCGCCTTAAAGAGGCTGCTTCGAGTTGCTTACGCAGCTCTTGAACCCCTGTAGCAACCGCCGAAATAGGGACAAAGACGTAGTCCAGAGTCGCCGCGAGGATTCGAGCCAGCGTCGTCTTACCCGTCCCGGGATCGCCCCAGAAAATCAGGCTGGGAATCGAGCCGCTGGCGACCAGCCGAGTGAGCAAGGCTCCTTCGGCCAGCAAGTGCTCTTGCCCCACATAACCTGCGAAGGTCGTGGGTCTCATCCGTTCGGCGAGAGGACTCTGGTTTGTAACTGCCATTTCAGAATTTAACCAATGAAAACGCCGGATGCAATCCGGCGCTCAAGATCAGAAACCATATGAAAAGGCTGCGCCGGGGTGTTCAAACCAGACCCAGATGGCGGTTAGTCCCCAGCCGTGGCCGCTGTCGTAGTTCAGCATGGCATGCGGTTTACGCCCGTCGTTCATGAGCATCCCGCTGAAATGGTCTACTATGTGCACGGAAGCACCGAAGGGGAAGTTCAGTCCATCTTCAAACTCGCTGTAGTTCAAAGATACATACGGCGCGACGGAAAGCATGGGTAGTGTCTTGGCCAGAGTCAGGAAGTAGCACTGGTTGCCTTTGGGAGTGCCGATACGGTCGCTTGACGTGCCGAAACTCAGGTTGGGCCAATAGCGATTTTCGTAAATGATTCTGATGTTGCCGCGAATGCCGATTTCTTCGACGACCGGATTAATTTCCAGTCCGGCGTTGACGCGCGGATGAAACAGATAATCCGCAGTGAAGCGCCAGCGGGCACGATCCACGGTCAAGTCGGTAAACCGCGCACTGAAAGAAAATTTTCTTAAACTACTCGAACCGAGCAGCACACCCTCGCCGGGTCAGCCGGTTCAAGAAGGGACGAGAGTCGCAAAACCGTCGGGTTCAGGCTCGTCGCTCCAGTTCAGCCAAATCTCAGGATTGCTTAAGAAGGCCGCGCGATGCTCCTCGGTGTCGAAGGCATATTCGATTCCATTGTGATCGGTGAAGTACGAGAGTGTCTTGGCTGTCGAATCGTCATCAAGAATATCGCACATCATACACGGCAGGAAGAGCAGAGGCTTTTGAGCGAAGGCGGCAGTTGCGACAAGAAGAGCGAAGAATACTCCGCTCACGACTCCCCTCGTTCTGCGTAGGCTTTCTTTATCATGGTGTCCAGGACTTGCTCGGGGTTGGCTAAGACTTCCGGTGTGACGATCAAGTTTTGCTTGTTGGCGAGTTTCAGGCCGTATTCGTAATTGGAGAACATCTGCTGTAAGCGAAAGACGATCTGCAACGGGTCACGATCTAAATTTTCGCGGATCCAGTGTTGCGATGCTTGCGGGATTTCCAAGACGAGGCCGTGTTTTTCCAGAAAGCCCCGTTGGAAGGTGTTGATGGCGTCGGTGATCAACAATTCTTCGGCGTTCTTAAGCGGGTTTTCAATCAGGTCCACCGTGACTTCAAGTTTACGGATCGTGGACGAGGGAAGCAGTTTTTCAAACTTGATCAGCGCGCGCTCTACGACTGAGGTTAATCCTCTGGCGCCGATGCCAAGTTTATGAGCGCGCTTGGCGATTTCACGCAGGGCGTCATCCGTGAATTCCAGCGCTATTCCGTAGGCCGCAAAATCGCGCACCTTGCCTTGAATCACAGCGGAGTGCGGATTGCGCAGGACGTCGTAGAGAGCTTCTTCGCTTAACTCGGTCAACTGCGCGACCACCGGCAATCGTCCAACGAACTCCGATTCGAAACCGTATTGAATCAAGTCCATGGTGTTGGAGCGCTTGATCAGGTCTGAATCCTGAGTGGGAATATCTCCCGCGTGGGAAAAACCCATCGTGCCTTTGGCCATTCGGCGGCGAATAATTTCGGGCAGACCGGAGAACGCGCCCGACACGATGAAGAGCATGTTCTTGGTCGAGACTTTTTTGCGCACGGCTTTGCCCTTGCGCTGGGTCTCCATCACGGCTTCCATTTGACTTGCTAAATCGTGAGGTGTGCGCAAGTCCACTTCCGTGTCTTCCATCAGTTTCAAGAGCGCGCGCTGGACACCTGTGCGTGAGACGTCGGGGCCGACGATGTTGCCTGCGGCGGCAATCTTGTCAATTTCATCCACGTAGATGATTCCGTATTCGGCAAGCTGAAGATCGCCGCCCGCTTCGCGGACAAGATCGCGGACAAGATCATCCACGTCTCCTCCAACGTAACCGGTCTCGGAAAATTTCGTGGCATCGCCTTTGACAAAAGGGACGCCGATCTTCTCGGCAATCAACTTCACGATATATGTTTTGCCGACACCGGTCGGTCCGATCATCAAAATATTTGACTTGATGCGCCCGACGGACGGCTCGCTGGTGGGATGTTCACTTTCCCATTTGCGGCGATGAAAATGCGTGCAGATTTTCGTGGCCAGTACTTCCACGGCCTCATCCTGATGCACGACATATTGCCGTAAATAGGCTTCAAGCTCCGTGGGTCGGAGAGTAAAATCAATCCCGCTTACGCTGTCGGCGGGTGGCTTGGCTTCAGTTCCCTCGTGAGGAACATTCAGGTCGTATTCAGCCACGGCTACGTTGTCGCCATAGCGCTCTTTTAGAAATTCACCGATCTCTTCTCGAATCTTATCCGTATTTGGTGGTATTTTAGACATTGCTTCCTTTGGTTTGTTAGCCGAGAGGACTCTCTACGGCGATATAATTATTGAACAAATTTCTATACCCCATAGTTCCTTCAACTCCTGTAAATATAAGCATCAGGCCGGCCAAATGCGACACTTTTGGTCTTTTTTTGAGAATAATGGGCGGCTTGCACCTCTTCCGCCTCTTTTGTATCTTCTAAATCTATGCAAAAACAGCATCTGCACATCGTTTTGCTGGTTTTCGGATGCCACGTTCTGGCAGGCTGTGGGGAGTCTAAATTTGGGGAACTTAATCCGTATTTACATGGAAAACAAGAGTTAAATTTTGCTATTCCGGATACGAATCTAGTCTATTTCTTGATTTCGGGC
>CAZHAK010000004.1:7714-18085 GCA_964530625.1 uncultured Alphaproteobacteria bacterium
TGCCAGTTGCCTCGTTCGGGTCGGTGGCGGGTGATATCAAAATCGTTACTCCCGATGGTCATAAGCTTGGTTTGGACTGGCTTCCCTCCGATTCTGAGGAGCCGGTGCAATTTTCCGGGCGAGTCCGGCACGTGCGCGGGATGACTGTCCGGAATCAGGCGCTGGGATTGACATGCAGTTTGAGTGTAGCGGACGACGGGCGCAGTTTGGCCGTCACTCTATTAGGAGCAACCGTTACTCCGCTCGATGCCCGGTTCGCGGTGGACGTTGCTGGTGTGAAGTCGCGTGGTCTTGCTGCCATGACTGAAACCTGGAGTGCGACCCAGGAGGGTTCGGAGATCGCGCTGCCGTGGGGGGATCGCTGGAAGCTATTGACTGAGGGGGAGGTGGTTCCGCTCCCAAAGACGGCGAGCGACATCTCGGCTAAGATGAGTTTTGAGAAATCAAAGCGGCTGAGTTATACTGTTCAGTGGTCGCCTTTGTCGAGTCTGCGCGGTGAACGGGGACTGGATATTGATACCGAATCCAATTCGGCAGATCGGGCGCTGGCTTTGCTGATTGCGTCTGTCCCGCCTGTGCACGCTCTTCTGCCTACGGAAGACTACGCATTTGAGCGCGCGGCGGATTTGTCACTTGCGCAGTGGCTGGTTCATGCCGAATTTGCGCCGAGCTATCTTTCTGAGCTGTCCGTCACTGAAGATCAGACGTTTCTTTTGAAGTACGGAGTTTCCGCCTATTGGGCGTTGTACTCTTGGGGCTGTTTGCCGAAGAAGAATGTGCTTGAACGTGAGCCATTGCTGGACGCGGCGATGAGCCGGATTGACACGACGTCTCAAGAAATTCAACGGGGGGCGAGCCTCGAAGAACGTTTTCGGGAAGCCACTGTGTGGACATTCGCCGAAGAAAATTTAGCTACGGATCGCCCTGAACAGCGAAAGGTCTATCGTGAACAGGCTCATATCGCACTTAAGGACGCGCAGAGCGAACTGAAGGAGCGTTTCCGCTTATGGCGAGATGAGAGGGCTGAGCAGTCACCGGACACAGTTGAGCTTTATGAACTTTACATCGGTGGCGATTCTGCGATTGCGCATGACGATGCTGCTTTCCTTCAACCTGACACACAGGCTGTGCTTCGCATCGTAGGTCGTGGAAACTTGTCCTGGCTGAATGTTGTGAACGTCGCGTGGTTAGAAGCTCCCGGTCTTCCGTGGCCGCTTGTCATGGATCGACTGCGCTGGCAGTTTGCCTCGAGTGTGCGCGTGCGCACGAGTAATCATTGGGAGATTGCGGAGGCTGCGCTTCTTGATCCTGAGCATCCCGGGATACTCAGCGAAGCACGTTTCGGCGCTCCGCCTGTGGCGTCCGCCGCAGCCGAAGTTGAAACGATTGTGCAATCTTATTTGGGGATTCAGCCGCACTGGCGCGAACGCTCGATTACGTTTGATGCCCGCCTGCCGCAAAATTGGGGACGTACGCGCGCGCGGATTCCTTTTGAAGACGGAGAACTTTATGTTGACTACGATTTCGCCAACAATCAAGCGTGGTTGGCCGCGAACGGGTTGACCCAGTCTTACACTTGTCAATTTTATATGCCGACTCCCTCAGGATCGCTCTCCGGACAGTTTAAGCTGGCGCCCGGTGACGCTCCACGAAAAATTACCCTCTTTGTTGATTCCGGAAATGTATATCGCCTGCGATTCGAAAGCGACGGCCTGCCCGAATGATATCTGAGCGAGTGGCGTTGGGTATTGATATCGGTGGCACGAATCTGAAAGTCGGATTGGTGACCTTGTCCGGCCAGCTTATCGACAAAGAAACAATGCCGACTCCGCGACCGCGCGAACTGAAGTCGGTTGTAGCAGTCTTGAACTCGATAGTCCGGTCACTTTGCGACAAACATTCCGTAGCGCCTGAGGGAGCCGGAATCGGCGCGCCGGGAGTTGTGGATGAAGAGACGCGAACCGTGCTTTGGGCTCCGAATTTCAATGACTGGCTGGGCGCGCCCGTGCGGGAGACCATTGCTCATGCAATTGCGCTGCCGGTTGTGATGGACAACGACGTAAATAATTTTGCGGTCGGTGAACATCGATGGGGAGCCGCAAAGGGATTCAAACATTTTGTTGCGTGCGCGATGGGGACCGGACTCGGCGGAGCGGTTTTCATTGACGGCAGATTGTATCGCGGTGCACGCGGCGCGGCGGGAGAAATGGGGTTCACTGTGATTGCTCCGAGTGGCCCAGCGATTATGGACATGCAGGGCGTCGTGGAAGCCTATGTCGGACGTACTGCCTTTGATGCGCTGGTGGACGAACGATTTAAGACAGGAGAGTTTCCGACTCCGAGGCGCGTCACAGAGTTAGCCATGCAGGGCGAACCTCGTGCGCAGGAAATTCACGACATACTCGCCAAACAGCTTTCAGAAGCGGCGGCATCCTGGGTACATTTGTTGAATCCAGAAGCTATTGTCATCGGCGGTGGCACGACGCATCAGGCAACCTATTTTTTTGAACGGTTTGAGTTTCACTTGAGGCGCCGCGCGCTGCCTCCGCATACGGAAAAACTGCAAGTTCTGCCCGGGCAACTCGGCTACTACGCCGGAATGCTCGGAGCGGCGGCTCTCTGGTTTAATCAGTCTTCCTAATGGAGGCAATGTATGAATCGGATTATTTTCGCAGTACTCGCATTGGCGCTCATCGTCGGCGGGTGTAAAAAGAATGAAGACGACAACGCCGTGGGACCTGTTTGGATTCTCAACGTCACTGTGCGTGACGGCGCGTTTCCGAATCGGGAGATACTCAATTGTGCGCACGTCAAATGGAAATACTCCGGTGAAATCGACGACCGTGACGTCGGTTGCCGTAACACAAACAATTTCGTCAAGGTCTGGGAAGAAATTTCCGAAGACGTTCGTGTCTATTATCGCGTCGAGTGCGCCGGCTATTCGCCGTCGGTGGAGTATTACGCCGACTTTTCTTACGCGCTCGTGGATACGCTTGCCGACGGACAGGAAGTCATTCACAACGAAACCGTCGTCATTTATCCTGAGTAACCCGCCTCACCTTTTCACTTAACTCACTTCTTGCACGTGTCCAAAGTTTACCTCTGCCTCGAGCTTCACAACCATCAGCCCGTCGGTAATTTCGACCGCGTCATCCACGAGGCTTACGAAAAGAGCTATAAGCCTTTTCTTAAAACTCTGTTGGACTTTCCGCAAATTCGCATGAGTCTGCACACGTCGGGCTGCTTGCTCGAATGGTGCGAATCACATTTGAAAGAGTATATTGAACTCGTCGGCAAGCTGCACGACCGGGGACAGATAGAACTCATCGGCGGCGCATTTTATGAACCGGTACTGGCCGCCATTCCACGTGACGACGCGTTGGAACATTTTGCGCGCATGAACGAGTATCTTTTGCGCCGCTTTGGAGCCAGGCCCCGCGGCGCGTGGCTGCCCGAGCGCGTGTGGGAGCCGGATTTCGCTGCGCTGCTTGTCGACGCGGGTGTCGAATACATTTCGATGGATGACGACCTCTTTTTGGCCGCCGGACATCAACCCGAAGAAATGAATGGCTACTACATGACGGATTCGCATAACGGACCGCTGGCGGTTTTTCCAAATCATCAGGCGCTCCGCTACGCGATTCCGTTCCGTGACCCGGAAGCCACGTTTGATTATATTTTTGAACAGTCGGACGGTCAGCCGAATTCGCTTTTCTTGATGGGCGACGACGGCGAGAAGTTTGGTCTTTGGCCGCGCACTTACAAGCCAGTTTATGAAGACGGCTGGCTGAAGACATTTTTTGAAGCGCTGGTTGAACATTCGGACGACGTCGAACTTTTGACGATGGCAGAAGCGCGGGATAAACTTCCGCCCAGGGGCCGTACGTATTTACCGACAGGCTCCTATTTTGAAATGGGCGAGTGGACGTTGCCGACGGTGGCGCGTAAAAAGTACTTGCACATTGTCCATGAACTTAAGGAGCGCGACGACTGGCCGCAGATTCGCCCCTTTGTGCAAGGCGGATTCTGGCGCGGTTTCTTGCGAAAGTATCCGGAAGCAAATCTTTTACAGAAGAAAATGCTGCGAGTTTCACGAAAGTTTCATTCACTCTCTGCGCGCAAGACGGAGCCGGAATATCAAACACAATTACTGCGCGGACAGTGCAATTGTCCGTATTGGCATGGCGTTTTTGGCGGACTATATTTGCCGCACTTGCGCCACGCTGTTTGGAAGGAATTGATTCAGGGGGAATACACTCTGGATAATTTGCTGCATCGCGGACGGCGGTGGGTGGACGTTGAAAGCGTTGATCATGACATGGATGGACATTCGGAACTGCTGATTGAAAACGCGGTGATGAACGTATATCTTGCGCCAAGCGAAGGCGGCTCGATGTTTGAGCTGGACTATCGTCCGCGCGGCTACAATCTTTTGAACACGCTAACACGCCGTGAAGAGCCATACCATAAAGACGTCGCGCGCGCGACCGTTGCAGATCCAGATGATGATTCCACTGTTGAGTCCATTCACGATCTCATCTTGAAAAAAGAAGAAGGTCTGGAACATCTTGTCACGTTTGACAAGTGGCCGCGCCGATCTTTGATGGATCATTTTCACGGTTTTGACGGGACGATAGATCAATTCCGCGCAGGCGTTCTGGCGGACTACGGGGACTTCCTGACCGGCGAATATAGGTTGAGCGAAATGTTTACGGACGGCGCAACGCTTTCGCGCACAGGTAAACTTGGATCGCTTCCGGTGCGAGTCGAAAAAACTGTTCGTGTCAGCCCGAGCCGGGCCGAGGTGACGATTGATTATGCAGTCAGAAATCTTTCCAGCCAACAGATGCACGGACCGTTTGGCGTCGAGTGGAATTTCTCGTTGATGGCGCCGAATTCCGGCCAGCATTATTTGACGATTCCCGGAACGGAATTTGCGAAACGTCCGCTTCGAGAGAGCGCAGAACACCACGGCGTAACCACAGTCAAATTGGCGGACGAAATTGAAGGTGTCGCGGTCAAACTTGAAAACAATGTCGCCGCAAGACTCTGGCGCGTGCCTATTGAAAGCGTATCGCTCTCGGAAGGCGGATTTGAGCGAGTCTTTCAATCCGTCGCGCTTTTCTTTTCATGGGAATTGCGGCTTGCGCCGGGTGAAGTCTGGCGTATGAAGTTCTTCGCGGAGCTTGGCGACCGCTAATCACCGTGGCGCTGCTGATCTTTCTGCTCTCGCTCGTTGCCGGGCTCTTGCATGCGCAAGAGACCGTTCCCGATACGACTCAGCAGGACACTACTGCGCGTCAAAGCGGATTAGACACTGTCATTGTGTACAGCGCGGATGCGATTGACTTTGATATTCTGACGCGCACGACGATTCTGGAAGGCAACGCGCGTATTAAGTATAGAGACATGGAACTCACTGCGGGCAGAATTCTGCTCAACTGGGATGTGAAAACCATGATCGCGACGGCCACGTTTGACTCGTTGTTTTCCGACAGCGCGGGAACGGAGCTTGATACGGTGATTGAAGTCGGCAAGCCGCACTTCAAACAAGGCAGCGAAGAGTTTACGGGGGACGAAATTGCCTATAATCTTGATTCCAAGATTGGTCGGGTGAAGGGGGGCCGTACTACTTATCAGGACGGAACCTATTACGGCGACCAGTTTAAACGTATTTCAGACGATGTATTAACAGTGCGGCACGGTGAATTCACGACATGTGAACTTGACGAGCCGCATTATCATTTTGGCGCCGACGTTTTGAAAATCGAAGTCGGCGAGCGTGTTGTGGCGAAACCTGTCTATCTCTATTTTGCGGACGTGCCGGTGCTCGCTCTGCCGTACGGAGTTTTCCCGATTCAGAAGGGACGCACGAGCGGGATCATCACACCCGTATTCGGCGAGTCCGCGTCGCAGGGAAGATTCTTACGCAACATCGGGTACTACTGGGCCATGTCCGACTACATGGACGTGCTCAGCACGATGGATTACTATGAAGAGTTCGGTGTGTTGGGCCGCACAAATTATCGCTATGCCAAACGCTATCGCCTGAACGGGAATGCAGATTTTGATTTTGATACTCAGCGCCGCGAAGGCTCGAAAAATCGCCGTTGGCAAATTTCCGCAAATCACAATCACACGATTGATCAAACCACTCGATTAGCTGCATCTGGCGGCTATGTGTCGGATAAGAGCTATCGCCAACAGCTCGGGACAGTGAATGATCAATTGAATCAGACAATTCAATCGAACGCGACGCTCTCTAAATCGTGGAATAATTCGCCATGGAGCGCAAGCGTCAACGCCGGTTATACACAAAACATCCTGCAGGAAACGTGGACGGCACGAGTGCCCACTGCGCGCTTTACACACAAACAAGGGCGTCTGTTTCCCGCGCCGAAAGCGCCGCGCGGCATTCGTTTCGCCGCCGCACCCAAGGAAGTTAATGAGCCGTGGTATCGCACGTTCACGTGGACGTACAGCTCCTCGTACTCCAATGACCTTGCCTCTCCGCATACGTTTGTCGAGGAGGGGTTGGAGCCCGACTCACTTGGAAATTTGAGAATCATATATGGTGACGACAGTCTCGGTGTTCGGCAGCGCGACGGCATGGGGCATAGCGGCGGACTTTCCGCGACGGCGAAACTCGCTCGCTACGTGAATTTGAATCCGACGTTCAGTTGGCAACACGCGTGGACGAGAAAGACCGTTCACTATGTGCCGGACGGTGATATTTTTGATCGTGACGACCAATACGGATTTTTCACACGGACGACTTTTAACGTCGGCACTTCGGCTTCGACCAAACTCTATGGGCTGGCGCGGCACCCGTTTGGACTGCGGGCGCAATTCCGGCATGTGATGACGCCAACGGTGAGCTTCTCCATGCGACCGGATTTTTCCGATAAGGAGTGGGGCTATTACGAAACGGTTACACTTGAAAACGGCACGGAATACGAGTATGATCGCTTTCGCGCCGCTGATCAGGCCAGCGTCGTGGGGGGAACTCCGGCAGGGTTGTCGCAAGCGATGTCGTTCAGTCTTGGAAATTTGTTTCAGGTGAAGTACGGTGACGAGGAAGTAGGCACCGAAAAGAAGTTTGATTTGTTGAGCGCGAATTTCGCTTCCGGAATTGACTTTAAGCGCGATTCGCTGAAGTGGAATGATATTCAATCCTCGTTTCGCACCGCATTGCCGGGAAGACTGTTCGGCCCGATTGAAGGCATCGGATTGGATTTGTCCACGACGCACTCAATGTATGAGCGAGTCGGCGGCAGAGCGGTTAACCGATTCTTCTGGGAGCGTGACGGCGGAGCGTGGTATTCGCCGTTTGATCTTTTGCGCGCGAGCGGATCCGTTGATTTTTCTGTGCGAGCTGAGCGCGTGGCTGATCTGTTCAGATTTCGCTCTCCGAAGTCGGGGAATATGGATGAGGAGCTTACCCTGGGCGAAGACTTGCCGTACAACCCGAGCGAAGTGATTCCTGCGGACCCTGAAGTGCCGCCCTTGCCGCAGGCGGATAAAGAAGAAACATCCGAGACGTTCTTAGATATGCCACTATCCATGCGGTTCAATATTCGTCACGCGCGCGATTATGTCAGTGATACAAAGACGTCCACGCTCGGATCAAGCTTTGACGGCCAGTTGACTCCGCGCTGGACGGTATCGGTCAGCTATTATTTTGATCTCGAACGCAACGTCGCGCAAAACGCGGGCATCACCATGACGCGCGACTTGCATTGTTGGGAGGCGAGCCTGAACTGGTCGCCGCTTGGATACAGTCCCGGTTACTATTTGCGCATCGGTTTGAAATCACCGCAGCTTCGTGATCTGAAAATCGAGCGCAATCAAGGCGGAAACTTACGCGGATTCTAATTTGAACGATTCCATTTCTTCACAAGAAAAGCGCGCCATCAGCTTTGTGCTGATCGGCGCGCTTTTGCTTCGGCTTTATACTCTGGGTTCGGAAAGTTTTTGGCTCGATGAGGCGATTGTCTGGCATCGCGTCAAAGACGGACCGCTGAGTTTTCTGTTTGACTGGGACGCGGACACGCAAGGCCCGACTTATTCGTTGCTCATTTGGATATGGAGCAAACTGTTTGGGTTCGGCGAAATCGCGATGCGCATGCCGTCCGTCATATTCGGCGTGCTCGGAATTCATGCGATGTATCTATTGGGCAGGCGAGTGTTCGGACATCAGGCCGCGATATGGGCTGCGCTTTACGCCACGGTGAATCCGTTCTTGATGTACTACTCGCAGGAAGCCCGGCCCTATACGCTCTGGTTTTGGACGTCGCTGCTTGCTGTCTGGTATCTTTTACGCTTGATTGAGCGGCACTCGCGTGTCAACGTTGTCGGAGTCATTGTTTTCACTTTGCTGTCATTGTACACTCACCCTTACGGGCCCTTTCTATTGGCGTTACAAGCCGCGCTGATCGCTGTGATGCTGCCCCGGAGTGAGTGGAAAAGATTTGTAAAGCCCGCGCTGATTATCGGCGTCGCCTATTTGCCGGAGGGACTGGTTTTCTTGTGGGCCTTCCTTGGCAAAGTAGAGAACAAGTGGACGGTGGCAGCGTGGATCAACCGGCCAGATTTGTCCGCCCCTTGGCAATACATGCGATATTATTTCGCGTGGGACTTGCTCGCGTTGGCGAGTTCTGCGGCTTTGATTGGCGGACTGATTGTCTATCGCAAGAGATTGCGCGAGTTCAAAACGGGATGGCTGGTGTGCGGCGCTATCGTGTTCGGCTTTTTTGTGCTGCCGTGGCTCGTATCGCAAATTGTGCCGATTCTTTGGATGCGATACACGATTACGGTCATTGCTGCCGTGCTGTTGCCGCTTGGCTGGATCACCGCGCAAACAAAAAGGCCGCTGCAGATTGTTGCCGTCGGCCTTTTCTTGATCGGGAGCGCGTTACCGTTATATCATTACTATACCGATTACGACAAGGATCCATGGAGGCAGGCGATTGGATGGTTCACTCCTCGTGTGCAGGCGAGCGATCACATCATTGTCCATCCGTTACGAGCGCCGATGCCGTTTGAGTACTACTACAACGACCTGACAAAACACACTGTAGTTGTGCCGCGAAAGTCGGAGGATGTCCCCACAGCAGTTCCTGACTCAGGCACAGTGTGGTTTGTCGCGGCGACGTACAGTCACTCCAAGCCGCTGCGCGATGAGTTATACGCGGAACTTGCTCGCCGTTGCGACTGTGATTCGACATACAAGACTGCGGCCTTGTTTCCTCGAAATCCGTTTCTCATCTTCCGAGGAGAGATTGAAATCACACGTTGTCGGGTGCGCGAACAGCGCCCCGTTCAACTCTAAGCAGTTTCGCAAGGTCTTTGCCTTGCCGCAGTAAATCGTGCACGTGGGTGTATTCGAATTTTCCCGCCCGTCCCACGGTGTAAAGATTTGTGAACCTTCGCAGATAGTCGCCCACCTCCGAAACAACCTCCTCCTTTCCCAGTTCCAGCACAGGGTATGCCGCGCGCAGCCGGTGCACTTTTCCTTCAATCAGTTCCGATCTCTGCATCAGATTTGCTTTCTCTAAGTGTGTGGCCACTAACTCCGTCAGCCCGGCATCCGAGTTTGTCCAAACGGAGTCTTCGGCAAAGCAGGGAATTTCGACAACGACGCAGGTTTGTTTCGGCGGGGCTAATTCAATGGATCTATTTTTAGGTTCGTAGAGTCTGGTGAACGGAATGTCGCGGGACGGAAAATAGATGGATGCGTTATCTGACACGCTCGGTTTATTCAAGAACAGAGCGACCAAAATCAAGTCGCGAAACTTGAGAGTCTGCGCAAGCTCAAGAAGTTCTTTTGGCGGCGCGGGATCGAGTAGTTTCAGAAGCTGAATCGGCGCAAGCGAGTTAATCACGCGCTCGGGAGCGAGCATTTCTTTTCCGTTCAGCTCAACTGCTGTGATCTGTTTACCGTCGTGCGAGAGCTTGGTGATTCGACAATCGGTGCGAATATTGTTGTCGCCTATCGCACGGGCGAGGCGCTTGGCAATCTGTCCGTAGCCCTGCCTCGGATAGTAAAACGAGCCGTCCAAGTGCGCGGTTTTACCCTTCTTGCCGCGCAGTAACTCATAGAGCATCGTGCGCGCATTCAATCCCTTCAGCCGCCCTCCACTTACCGCCGGCGTCAGACAATCTGCCGGCACTCCCCACAGCTTTTCCGAGTATCCGATTAGGAATGCGTCCGCGATTGTTTTACCGTACTTCCTATAAGCGGCTTCGGCAAAATTTTCTTGACTGTCCTTGCTGAAGAGCCTCGCCGAGATCAGATCAACGCCCGCGCGCAAACACGTCAGCGCGCCGATGTGCAGAGCCACGTTGGCCGGTGAGAGTGGAAAGTCGAGG
>CAZHAK010000004.1:18095-159784 GCA_964530625.1 uncultured Alphaproteobacteria bacterium
GTATCGGCCGTTACTGCAAATTTGGCTCGGCGCTTGGACTACAATCAACTCGTCGCCCAGCAGTGCTATGACGTCGTGCGTGACATCCGCATCTTTGTCGTGAAACCGATGTGCGCCCGCGTCATACCTGAACGGGCCATGCCTGAAGGTGCGTGCGAAGCCGCCCGGCTCGACGGAGGCTTCCAGCAGCGTGACGGTATGGCCCGCTTTCGTCAGATAATATCCGGCGGCCAGTCCTGCGGGACCTGCGCCGAGAATAAGTGTTGTCTTCAAGTGGTTATGGGAACCGTAACATCAATTAATTCAGTGCGAAGAAATTTTCGCGCATTGTGCTAATCGTCACAAGTAATCAGCCCACTCTCTCGGGTGGGCTGAATAATGTTTTTACTAACTATTCTGTTACTCTTCTGACGCTGAATTGTGGCGGGGAGGACGGCGTTCACGGAATCCGCCGCCGCCTTCCGGTCGAGGCTGAGCCTCATTTACACGCAAGGTTCTGCCGCCCATTTCAAAGCCGTTCATGGCAACTACGGCGGTATCTGCTCCGGCATCATCCATTTCCACAAACCCGAATCCTCGTGGACGGCCCGTGTCGCGGTCCATGATTATTGCGACATTTATTACTTCGCCGTGTACGCAGAATACCTCGCGCACCATGTCTTCCGTGGCACTAAACGGAAGATTCCCGACATACAGCCTTTTGGCCATATCCCAACCCCTCTCGTTCGCTCCTGTTCAACTTACTGATTTTTTGTCACTTCCTCACTCGCGACTATACCTGGAAACGTTAGCCTACCATTTATCGAAACGAGGGGAGCGAACCTAAGCGTTGCGACAAGGCCAGATCTGCTTCAAGGCACCTGTGGCACAAGCGTGTTCCACAGGTTAGGCAAATATACAACGGAATGAAAACGTTGTCAAGCGAAACTGGGTATTTTAGTGAAGATGTGTGTAATTCCCTGAAACGTATATCTATTCTGTCACACCCTGTCAGGTAACCTGTCCCTACGAAAAGTGGCGACCCTCGCAGGTCGCCACTTTTATTGTCCATTTATCCCAAACTACATATCGAGCAGGTGTCCTGATTTCTTGGCTTTGGTTTCGAGATAGAAGCGGTTGTGTTTGTTTGCCGGGACTTGATGGCTTATACGCTCTGTGACTGTGATACCGTACTGCTCGAGGCCCGTGACTTTCTTGGGGTTGTTGGACAGCAGTTTGACACTCTTTACTCCCAGTGTTTTCAGCATTTCTGCCGCTACTCTATAATCCCGTTCGTCGTCATCGAATCCGAGCGCATGATTGGCGTCCACGGTGTCAAGGCCCTGCTCCTGCAGGACATAAGCACGTAGTTTGTTGGCCAAACCGATGCCGCGTCCCTCTTGCCGCATGTAGAGTACGAGGCCCTGTTCCTGTTCGGATATGTACTCTAGAGCGGCTTCCAACTGATCACGACAATCGCAGCGATACGAGCCCATGACGTCGCCGGTCAAACACTCTGAGTGCAGGCGCATCGGCAAGGCTTCGGCTCCGCGAATGTTCCCCCGCACCATCGCGATATGTTCCTTGCCGTCCGGTGTCGGCGAAAATGCCACAATCTTGAAATCGCCGAACCTTGTCGGCAAACTGGCCTCCGCCACCACTTTTAGCGGAAAATGGAAAGATTCACCCGGCCATTGAAAGACGTTGTTTGTGCAGGCCCCTAAATGGGCCAATTTCTGTGCTGGAAGCGTCATTTTTTCGTATTTCTCCGTTGATTTACATAAATTCTACTCCTTTTGTCATGTTTTGGTTCCTATGGCGAGGCATGAAAAAGGCGGCCCAGGGCCGCCTTTTTTGTCTGGCTGAACTACTATTTAATATACAATATCTTCTGCGCCTCCACTCTGTGCTTGTCGCGGGCACGAAGGAAAAACACTCCATTGCTCATGGCTTGCGGTGCAGTAAACATCAGTACGTTTTGCTGCAACACGCCAGTATGCAGCGAGGAAACCTTTCTTCCGAGCACGTCATACAATACAAGCTCAAAATCTCCGCGAGTGAAGCCCGCAATATCCACTCTGAAGGTTGAGTTGAAGGGATTCGGATAAGCGGGTAGTAACTTCCATGTTGATAAACTTGCGATATCCGGTCTGTCAACAACTGACGTCGGTTGTGACGTATCGGGAGGTTCTGTTAACCACGGCTCAAATTGAATTACGTCCGAATAAAGCGTGTCACCCTGACCATCGGGATTTCTTGTCGGATGATAGGGTCCTGAAGCATCGCCCCACCAGTTGTTTCGGGCAATGATGTATTGGGGAGGCCGGTTTGGAGCGTACGACATGACCGGACCGACGTTGCCCTCGAAGACATTCGAGTCGCACGATGCCGGAGTGCTGCCCGAGTTTGAATAATCAATTGCCGTTCCAAAACCTTGTGGCCCCTGGGAGTTGTTCACGAAAGCGTTGTGGTGAAATCGCAGAATGCCACTTCCGCCTGGTACGAATGAGGCTCCATAATCTGCATAACAGTTTCTGATGATGTTGTGTGAGATTTCGCCTTCGCAATCCCAGAGATAAAAGATGCCTAACGAATTACCCGTTATGTGATTCTCTACGACATTGCCTACGAAGAACAGAACGCCATAACGACTGAAATCGAAGAATGTCCCAACTGTTCCGTTTGAAGTGTTGTTCCGGAACACATTCTGGCGGACAATGACGTCGCCCTGCGTGCTCAGGTGACAGTCAGCAAGGTAGTCGTCGGAAACGGAACTTCCGTTGTCTTCAAACACGCAATTGCTGACGAGACCACCGTCACCGATAATCCCTGCCGCGCCCCAAGCCGATCCACAGTATCGAAGCGTGCATGCGACTAAAGACATGTTTCGACCCGCCGCCTCAATACCAGCAGTGAAGTTGGAGGTACACGCTTCGAACAGTGTTCTTTCCATCAATAGTGTTGAACCATGTGAAGCGATTCCCCCGCATCCGGCAGCGCCAAAGTTTACGCAGTTCTTGAACACACACTCGACAATCGCTCCATAGAGTATGGACGGATCAGAGTCGTAGTGCGAAACCATCAAGCCGCCACCAACATCCGCGCGACACGACTCGACTGCGCAGTGTTCAAACCGGAACCTGCTGCGGCTTGCATAGATACCGCCGCCCGCAATGTATGAGACTTCACCGATAGTGTGCCTCGTCCCGCGCCCATTGCGAATCGTCAGGCCGACCATTGTCAGGCTGTCTGGGTACTCCAGCTCAAGAAAGATACAGCTTGCCGAATCCGGATCTTCGCTTAGCGGATTCACAATCGTGGATGTGATATGACTCGCGTCTCCGTCAAGCAGGAACATGCTTGCAATCACCACGGACCGTTCTGTGATTTTCACGGACTCCCAATAGTCGCCGGGCTCCAGAAGAATTGTGTCACCCGCTTGCGCATTCCGAGCGGCATCTGTTACGGACTCGAGAGGATTCAGAGTAATGATGTCGGCGTAAGCCAGTGCGCAAATGAACATGCTGAGAAGCATGAATAAGAAAGGCTGCATCGTTCTAATCGTACTGCTCGTCTTCACAAAGATGTTGACTGAAGTAGCTGCTCGTTTTGTCGTAGGCTACTATTTTCACTGTTCCGCCGATTGGCAAGGCATTGCAGTTACTTTTGAAAGAAATGTAGTCCGTATAATCCAACGTCCCCTCACCGCAATCCACTCCGCCTTCCGCTGGGTAAATCCGGCACTCTGCTTCTCTTCGAATACTATTTGCGTAGTCGTACCATCCCCCAGCATTTGTGCCAACGGGTCCTTTAACGTAGGTGTAATGAACTCCTTCGTAGGTGATGTTGACAGGGTTGGCATTGATTCCTGGGCTCGTGTAAACATGCACAATCTCCCATGCACCTGCCATTGTAGCAATTAGAAGACTAACAAGCAGAGCGAGAGCTAAGTGCCCCCCTATTGAGTTTACGATTCTTGAGCTTCATTTTTGATCTCCATTGTGTTTGATTACAATAAACTCCGAATGCTGGCTTGGCCGAACCACAAAATAATATATTCTGAGCTTACTGGATTGTCAATAGTAATCTGAAGACTATTGAGATAATGTTTGCGTATGAGTTTTTATCATAGTGCGAAATCTATTATACAGTATGGACTCGTTATCTTTGACATTTTCAAGCACTTTCGCAACTTTGATGTTTTATTATTTGATTGCTCAAACAATCGAGCGCACAGATTTGGAGGCGTACCTGCCGTCGGATCTCTGAATAGTGAATTCATTGCACCAAAGAGAACGGGGCGACCGGATGGCCGCCCCGCTTGGGTACGTTTTATCGGCAGCCACTGGGGCAACCGTTACAATCTTGCATCTATTCCGCGTCGGCGGATTCTTCGGGGACTTTTTCCTTGAATTCACGGAAGGAAAGTTCTTCACCTTTCATGGTGACTTGAATGGTCGAGCCTTCCTGAAAACGGTCACGCAAAATTTCTTCGGCGAGCGGATCTTCGACATACTTCTCAACCGTGCGGCGCATAAGTCGCGCACCAACTTCGGGTTTGAAGCCTTTGTCCACCAAATAGTCACGCGCCTTGGCTGTCAACTGCACGGTCAATACGCGATCTTCCAAGCGCTTGTTAATTTCATCGATGTACTTATTCAAGATGACTTCGATGGCTTCTCGGGTCAACATATTGAAGACCACGATTTCATCCAGGCGGTTCAAGAACTCAGGACGGAACGAGCGCTTGACTTCTTCCAGCATCCTGCCGGCAACTTTCGAATGCGACTGTTGCTGTGAATCACCAAAACCGAAGGCCAGCGACGTGGCGGCTTCACGCGTGCCGAGATTCGAAGTCAAGATCAGAATCGTGTTTCTGAAATCTACTTTTTGTCCCGTGCCGTCAGTCAACTCGCCGTGATCAAGCACTTGCAGAAGCACGTTAAAGACTTCCGGATGTGCCTTCTCGACTTCATCGAGCAAGACGACGCTGTAGGGTTTACGGCGAACTTTTTCGGTCAACTGTCCGCCTTCATCGTAACCGACATAGCCCGGAGGCGCGCCGATTAAACGCGAGACGTTGAACTTTTCGCTATACTCACTCATGTCAATGCGAATCAGCGCTTCGGGATCATTGAAGAGATATTCGGCCAACGCGTGAGCCAATTCTGTTTTGCCGACCCCGGGGGTTCCGAGGAAAAGAAAACTTCCGATGGGGCGCGTCGGACTCTTCAGACCTGAGCGTGCGCGGCGAAGCGCTTTGGCAATAATATCGAGCGCTTCCTTTTGACCGACGATCTTCTTTGACAGCGACTCCGAAATTTTCAACAAGCGTTCGCCTTCGCCGGACGTCAAACGATTGACCGGAATCCCTGTCATGCGCGCCACAGTCGCGGAAATTTCTTCTGGCGTCACCACCAGAGTCGGGCGCGCTTCTGATCTTTCCCAACGCTCTTTTTCTTCGCGCAGCATCGTCTCGAGCTTGACCTTCTTGTCGCGCAGCATCGCGGCCTTTTCGTACTCCTGCCGCTTGACTAAATCTTCCTTTTCGTGCTTGACATTGTCAATCTGCTTTTCGATTTCCAGAATTTTGTCCGGAATCACGATATGCGAAATGCGCACAGACGAACCGGTCTCGTCAATTACGTCAATCGCTTTGTCGGGCAGGAATCTGTCCGTGATATAGCGATCCGCCAGTCGGACGGCGGCATCCACGGATTCGTCGGTGAATTTCACGCCATGATGCTCTTCATACTTTTCGCGCAGACCGAGCAGAATGTTGATGGAGTCGTCCACCGACGGTGGATCCACCATAACTTTCTGGAAACGGCGTTCCAACGCGCCGTCCTTTTCAATGGACTGACGATATTCATTCAACGTCGTGGCGCCGATACATTGAAGTTCGCCGCGAGCCAGCGCCGGTTTGAACATGTTGGACGCGTCCAGCGAACCGGATGCGCTGCCCGCTCCGACAATAGTGTGCAGCTCGTCAATGAACAGTATAATATCGGGATTCTTTTCGATTTCCTGCATGATAGATTTGATGCGCTCCTCGAACTGGCCGCGATACTTCGTACCTGCGACGATTGAGCCAAGATCCAAAGCCACCACGCGCTTGCCGTAAAGAATCGGCGAGACTTTCTGCTGAACGATTCTGAGTGCGAGTCCTTCGGCAATTGCTGTTTTGCCCACACCCGGTTCACCGATCAACACAGGATTGTTTTTCTTGCGGCGCGAGAGAATTTGTGCGACGCGCTCGATTTCCATGTCGCGGCCGATAATAGGATCAAGCTTATTGTCACGCCCAAGTTTCGTCAGGTCGCGTGAGAAGTGATCCAGATTCGGAGTCTTGGTCTTTTCTTGCGGAGCCTGCGGAGCCTGTTGGCCGCTGCCGCGCAAAAGATTGTCCAGTTCACCTTTGACATTTTCGTAAGTCACATTGAAGCCGTGCAGCACTTGCGCGGCCATGGAATCTTCTTCCTTCAACAGCGCGAGCAGCAAATGCTCCGTGCCGATTATATCAGAGGAGTAACTTTTGCCCTCAATGTAGGATAGCTTGAGGACTTTTTCGGCGCGCTTTGTGAACGGAATGTTGCCGATCTTCATGGTGCCGCGTGTGGTATCCACCATCTCTTCGACCGACTCACGCAGTTCATCCAGATCGCAACCGAGGTTGTGAAGGATTTGAACGGCTAGTCCGTCGCCGAGGCGAATAATCCCCAAGAGCAAATGTTCGGTGCCAATAAAGTCATGGCCCAACCGAAGCGCTTCCTCCCGGGAGTACTGGATCACCTGTTGAACGCGCAGGGAGAATTTGTTTTGCATAAGTCCTCACTTTTCGGCCAAGGGCGGCCGGAATTCGAATACATCTACTTGCAATTTAGGCAACGCGACTTGGAATTGCAAGAGGCGCAACATTCCCGATTGGGGGTTTTGACATGGCAACATGCACGGCCGGGGGCCGAGCTATTGATTAATCAGCAAATACTTTGCCGCTCCTATGGATTTCAATCAATTCGACGACATCAAGTTCTACGGAGGCTTGAACTTTAATTCCATAGCCTCCAGCGGCGGCCACAAATCAAGTGCCGTTCACACAATTTTCGCGCATTTGAAACTTATCCACACCTGCTTGTCGTCAATCTACAAGTGTTGGTGTCGTGGCTCAGGAGTGACCGTATCTATTTGAGCAGCAGCACTCGGACGGATTGGGGTGTCGTGCTGGCCCCTTGCCATCTCAGCCAATATGTTCCGCTGGCGGCCTGATTTGCCTGCCATTTGAACAAGCTCTGACCCGTGGACACCTGACCTTCAAATATCACTGCAACTTCGCGGCCAAGCACATCGTGCGCCGTCAACTTTCCGAGTACCGGAATCGCCGCATCCACTTGAATGCTTAGGTCCGGGTTGAAGGGGTTGGGGCACGCAGAAATCAAGAGAGGGCTCGTTGGCAAACTTCGCGGTGTCTCGCCTGCAGACAGCGCGCTTTGGAAGCCCGGCGTTGAAAACGGCAAAATGCGAAAATCCGCGCCGCTGTTGTTCGTGTCCTGACCGGGACTAATCCTTTCGGCACTCTGGCCGGTCCAGGGTTCAATTCCGACAATCACTCCAGCGTCGATGGCATCGTTCAAGAGTGGCAAACTGTCAAACGACACATGGTGCAAATACTCCACCCCGTCCACTACTGTCTCCAAAGGAACCTGACAAACTTGCAAGCCGCAGGCTTCGCCGGGCAGACAAGGACGGAAATTCCAAAACTCGCCCGTGGTCAAAATGATTTGCCCCCATCGTCTGACAAAGAACAGATCAAAATTTACTTCCAGCACGTCGGTCATATTCGCCACCGCGCCGTTGTCGCCGGGAAGCTGTTCATTTGGAACAACTGTCTCAAAATCCGATGTGACCAGATTCGGCGACACCGGATCAAGTGCGGCGTGATTGTAGGCGTCCGTTGCCAACACCAAAAAAGAACCCGGAGGCATAGCGATAGATTGACCGCCGTGCTCTCCGGGAAACTTGAAGGCTAACTGAGCAAACGTGTCCAGTCCCTGCAAGACTAAAGCTCCGTCTAAATAGGCGGTTTCGGAGCCTGCGTTGTAAAACTCAATGAAGCCATCCTGCTCGCTGTAAGAAGAGGGTCCGGAGACATAAATCTCGTTGATACGCACTCCGTCACCTGACGTAAGCGCGCATGCCGTGGTGGCCCAAAGGGCCGCACATGCCATGGCGAACAGTTTAAACATCGAACCTTCTTCATTTGGGCGCGCGAACGACTTCTCCGGTCGAATCGATTTCTGTCTACTTAGTAAACCCCATATGTTCACGAGAATGTTCTCCGGCATTGCTGCCCTGCCCTGCTTTCATCTCTTCTTCGCTGAAGAGATAATCCCAAATATCCGGGCTCAGAGGATAAGTCATGCCGGACGAGCGGCTATCGCGCCAGGGTGTCACCTGCCAACCGCGCTTCACTCCCTCATCGAGAAACCATACCTTGACGGCATGGCCATTTTCAAAATCTTTTCGATTGAAATAGAAAATGCCTTCACGAACGGGTCCAAACATGCGTCGTGCCTCCTTTTGAAAGCTATCTTGGTTTGCCGGGTCTGCTATAATAGAACCTTGTCAGGCCACCGGCGGTTCCAATCCAGAGGTCGCCGCGATCCTCGCGCAGAGTCTGCACACGGTCGTCAATCAGACCGTCGCGGCGGGTATAATGTTCCCAAGCTTCACGGGCTGGTTCAAAACGAAACAGACCCGCATCTGTCCCTACCCAAATATACGGATCGCTAGCTTGAATGCAAGTCGGCTTAGAATGCTTCATCCAAACGTCCGCCTGCCATGATTTCGTGTCATCTGACACCGTTCTACGCATGATGCCATGCGGAGTCGCGGCCCATATTGTGCTGCCGAAGATAGACAAGCATTCAATAGATGAATTTATCAAGCCGGGGTCTAATCCTACGGCTTCTACGTCGTGGGTGGTGGCGTTTACTTGGAACATCCCTCGCCCCGTACCCACCCAAACAGAGGTGTCTTGAGTGAGAATATCTGTGACTCCGGAAAGCTCGAACGTCGTGTGAGGTATACGGGTGATTTTATTACTCTTCGTATCCATCGTGGCCAGACCGTCGTTTGTGCCAATCCACAGAGTCGATCCGCTGGCAGCCAAAGCCGTGATTTGTCGTGAGGGGAGATTGTCCTGCACATCAAACCGTTTCCAGACCTTTTTGCGCGGATAGTAGCTCAGCAGACCGTCCGCAGTCGCCAGCCAGATGCGATCTTTGATGAATACCATATCCTCAATCATGGTCGAACGAATCTGCGCGTCGGTTCTCCTCTCGTAGAATCTCCAGCCGTCGCCGTAATCTTCCATTACCGAGATACCCATAAAATCTCCTTCGTTCGCGCCGCCCATCCACATCTCGCGATCGAGAATCAGCAGCGAGCGAATATCATTTCCCGCGGGTCCAACAAGCTGCTGCTCCGAGTGCAAGCCACGCAGTTCGGTCTTTAAAACACCTGCGCCCCAATGCGTACTCCAGAACGTGTTCCAATCGTCAATCAGCCAATCCGTGATCGGATAGGAGCGATTGCGCGCATCAAGCAAGGTTCCGTCGGCCATCCACTCGAACGGACGCGGCGCGAAAAACATCGGCAACCCCGCCGGAGGTACTCCCAAGACGCCGGGAGGATAGTCGGAATCCTTCAGTGGAACTTTTGCGCGCAAGCCGCGCCAGCGGATGTTCGGGTCGTCTTCGCCTAAGGGTTTCATTTCGGGAAACAGATTTCCGGTTGCACGTTCACCGACATAGCGTCGCGCGTAACGGATCCAAACCGGATCAGGAATCGGCGTGCCCATAATGTAAAGCCTGTCGAAAGTTCCGTCGGGGATAGTCTCGACATAGAGCGATGATCCACCGACACCGATGTTCACAGGTCTCTCGCCCAATGGCCAGATATTTTCGCGCGCGATTTCCCAGCGATCGAGTCCGCGATTCCAGCGCAAGAGCTTTGTGCGAGTGGTCACCCAAAGCGTATTGTATTGTTCATCAAAAAGAACCAGCAGCGCGTCGTCCAAAGGCACGGCGGCAGATGCTCCGTAACCCATGGCGATCGGGTCTTCCCAGCGTCCACGATTGATTTCGTAAACCAGAATGCCGCCTTCGGTCGCAGCATACAAATCGTGAGCGCTGGCATCAAGCGCCCGTGCTCCGCGAAAGTCCCGCCACGACTGCCAATCACCGGGATCGAATTGCGGCTGGCTGTTCGCGCGAAGCGCGAACAAAAGGATTAGGGATGCCAAAAGGATGAAGGATGAAGGATGACTTTTCGAATAGTTTGTCATTTCCGCTTCAATTTTTGTTGTCTTAACTGATTTGACAAAGATAGAAATTAGCTCATCAACCTCTTCACTTAAATTCTCTAACCTAATGCCCTTCACTAGACCAGACTCCGCAAGCAATTCCAGCCAGTGGCAGTCTCTTCAAGTTCCTGTAAAGCTCTTTCGAGCTTGCTTATCAAATCTGCATCTGACTTCGCCCGAATCGCCTCGCGATAGTGAGCACCTACAGACGTACCTGATCGCAGCAGCTGCTTGCCAATCACCTGCGCCGAAGTGCTCTTGGGAAGGAACTCGTATAAAGAGATGATTCGCAAAGCAAATGACTTCGTGCGCTGTTTCAACGGAACAAGTTGCGCAGGGACATCCTTCATCCTTCATCCTTCATCTTTTGGACGATCACAGTCAGGAGTGCGCGAAAACGAACACTGGCTTCATTCGCAACTCGTTGCACTTCAACATGTGAAAGTTTATCACTGCCTATGCCTGAGGCGGAGTTGGTAACACACGAGATGCCGAGTACCTTCATTCCGAGAGCGGCTGCGGCGATGACTTCCGGGACGGTGGACATGCAGACTCCGTCCGCACCCAACGTCGAGAGCATTTTGACCTCGGCGGGAGTCTCGTATGTCGGACCCAAAAGAGCCGCAAGAGTTCCACGCTTTAGCTCGATCTTCTGTTCCAGCGCGACTCGTTCGGCAAGCTCTTTTAACTGCGGATCGTAACAATGACACATATCCGGCCAGCGCGACTCGTCCTGGGCTTGCGGCCCCCGGAGCGGATTGCGAAATTGCAGATTGATATGATCCTCAATCAGCATCAAATCACCCGCGCGGAATCGTTTGCTCACGCCGCCGGACGCGTTGGTCACAATCATCGTTTTCGCACCTGCTGCATGAGCCAGCCGAACCGGAATCGCTACTTGCTCGGGCGAGTAACCCTCGTACATATGAATCCGGCCTTGAAAGGCGAGTACGTTCGCTTTACCAATTTTCCCCGCGACAATTTTGCCTGCGTGTCCCGCTACAGTCGAAACCGGATAACCGGGAATCTCGCTCGTGCCAATACTCTTGGCATCCGTCAAGGTATCCGCAAACGCACCAAGTCCGCTGCCCAAAATAATGGCAATGTCGGCGGTTTCGGGAAGGTGTTTCGCGAGTTCGGCGATATCAGTCTCCTGTGTCGTAAGTCGAACGCGCGCATGTTGACGAATGGTCATGGCTATTCTTTACGGTTACGTTTTCTGAAGTCGTGTGGAAGCTCAAACTCGGGCTTGGGAGCAAGACTTGCGGCTTCGAGACACTCTTCGGCATAGCGATCCAGTCCCTGCTTGCCATAGTGTGAGACCGTTTCGTAGGCCAAACTCGCGCGGATAAGTTTCGCGTTGACGTTTTCTCCATCGGCCAATAAGTAGCCCAGCCAGCGGCCGTACCGATCCGGCTGCTCAATTCTTATGACCGAAAGCTTGGTTGCATTCTTGATTTGTTCGCGGAGAAATTCTTCGCCGCGTGTTCCCCACGGCTCCTGATTGCCGTGATGAAAAGGCGAGTTCGTTTCCGCGCAGTCAATCCCCAACATGCGCACCCGGTGGCCGCGCCATGCGAACGTGTCGCCGTCTTCAACTACTATGTCTTGCTTCTCGACCACTGTCTCGCGAAAGGGCAGAATCGTATTCTGCGCGGTATGGCGGCAACTCTGACCAAGGAACAGGAGAGTGACGAGAACTAGCCAATAGGCTTGCGAAATTCTGAAACTTGGCATATATTGAGTCGTCATGTTAAAGCCAAAACTTTGGTCCACACTTAAAGACTACGATCGCGCGCAGTTCGGGCGTGACTTCGTGTCCGGTATCATCGTCAGCATTGTCGCGCTGCCGCTCTGCATCGCGTTCGCAATTGCTTCGGGAGTCTCGCCTGAGCGCGGCCTGATCGCAGGCGTTATCGGCGGTTTCTTTATATCACTACTGGGCGGTAGTCGCGTCCAAATCGGCGGCCCGGCAGGTGCGTTTGTCGTGATCGTCTTTGGTATCATCGCTGACTACGGAATAGACGGCTTAATCGTCTCCACGTTCATCGCAGGAATCCTGCTCATCCTGTTCGGCAGATTTAAGCTGGGATCCGTCATCAAGTTCATTCCATTGCCCGTCGTCACGGGGTTCACAAGCGGCATAGCGATGATCATCTTCATTTCGCAGCTTGCCGACCTGTTCGGGCTGACTTTGGACGTGCAGACCGCGAATTTTGTTGAGAAACTTCTTGCTCTCTTGCGTGCGACTAACACAGTCAGCCCTGTCGCGGTGGCGATGGGAACTGGCTCGATATTCGTCATGATGTTTTGGCCCAAGATTTCCAAAACGATTCCCGGCTCAGTGCTGGTCCTTGTGGGAGCTACTGCGCTTGCTCGTTTCTTCCATCTTGACGTTGAAACAATCGGCTCAAGATTCGGCGAAATTCCGTCGATGCTGCCGATGCCGCATATGCCGGAATTGACATTTGCAGAAATCCGGAGACTGGTTTCTCCTTCGATTACGATTGCCGTGCTGGTGGCGATTGAGTCGCTGCTCTCGGCAGTTGTGGCCGACGGCATGATTGGCGGTCGGCATCGCTCAAACATGGAGCTCGTGGCGCAAGGCATCGCGAATATCGGAAGTTCTATTTTTGGCGGATTACCCGTCACCGGAGCGATTGCACGTACTGCCACAAACGTCCGAAATGGTGGCCGCACACCGGTGGCCGGAATCGTTCACGCGATTACGCTGCTGCTCTTGATGGTCGTTTTTGCGCCTTTTGCTAAAATGATTCCGCTGACCGCGCTGGCGGCAATCCTTGTGGTTGTCGCCTTCAATATGTTTGAGTGGCATTCTTTTGTCGCGCTCTTGCGCGGACCGAAGAGTGACATGGCCGTGCTCATGACGACGTTTAGCTTGACGGTTATCCTTGACCTTACGGTCGCCATTGAAGTCGGCATGGTGCTCGCCGTCTTTCTATTCATGAAGAGAATGTCCAACGCGACGGAAATCGAGATTATCACCCACGAAATGCGTGATCCGACGCCGCTTGAAGAACAGGACGTGCTCGACCGTAGTGCTATTCCGAAAGGCGTACAAATCTATGAGATCAACGGACCTTTCTTTTTCGGCGCCGTTTACAAATTCAAAGAGGCCATGCAGATTGTTTCACGGCCTCCTAAGGTGCGGATTATTCGTATGCGCAAAGTGCCCGTGATGGATGCTTCAGGCATGCAAGCATTGGTGGAAGTCTTTCACGCGTGCCAAAAAGAAGGGAGCGTGATGTTGATCTCGGGGATTAATAAACAACCGCGTGACGTTTTGGAGCGCGCGGACTTACTGGCAAAATTTGGCGAAGAAAATGTCATGCCGACCTTCGACGAAGCGATTGCGCGAGCCAATGAAATTTTGGCATCGAAGTAGTTACCTCTTCCGGCAAAAGTGAACACTTAGTCTGTGCATCGCGCGGACTTTTTTATTCTGCTGATAACACTCCCGCGATCGCCGCCGTTTGCAAGCTGACCATCGCTCCGGCCATCATTGCTCTGAGGCCAAGTTGAGCAAGATCTGTTCGCCGCTCGGGAGCCAGACTGCCGATACCGCCGATTTGAATTCCAATGGACGAGAAGTTCGCGAATCCGCAGAGGGCGTATGACGCAAGCATAATCGTGCGCGGCGACAACGCGCCGTCTTTGATCAGCGTGGACATTTCCACATACGCGACGAACTCGTTAATCGAAAGTTTCGTGCCGATCAGATAGGCAAAATCCTTGCACTCTGAAATCGGCACACCGAGAATAAATCCGATAGGCCAGAGCAAATAAGAGAAAATTTCGCGCAGGCTTTCGGGAAACCACACGAAGCCCATGCCGTCAAACCATCCTGACATCATTCCCAAGAACGCGTTCACGACGGCAATTAGAGCAATAAAGGCCAAGAGCATCGCGCCGACGTTGACGGCCAATCCCATGCCGTCGCGCGCACCCGTCGCCGCCGCGTCAATGACGTTGGCTTGTCTTGGCATTTCGGGCATGTGCAATTTGCCGTAGGTTGCAGGCTGCTCCTTTTCGGGTAAGAAGATTTTCGCAAACACGAGCGCACCTGGCGCCGCCATAACGGAGGCCGCAAGCAAATGTTTTGCCGGCACACCTAACAGAATATAGCCCGCCATCACGCCGCCGGCGACGGTCGCGAATCCTCCCACCATCACAGCATTCAATTCGCTGCGTGTGAGAGTTTTCAAAAACGGACGAATCAGCAGCGGCGATTCAGTTTGGCCTAAGAAAATATTTCCCGCAGCAGAGAGCGACTCGGCTCCTGAAGTGCCCATCGTGCGTGTCATAATCCAGGCCAGACCCTTGACGACCTTCTGCACAACGCCGAAGTGATATAACACACCCATGAACGAGCCGAAGAAAATAATCGTCGGCAGAATCGCGAAGGCGAATTGAAATCCGAATGTCTCCTGATATTCCGGATTGACCATGTTGCCGAACAGGAAGGCCGATCCTTCGAGCGTGTAACCTAAGAATTTCGTTACACCGTCTCCGAGCGCGCTGAAGAGATTGCGGCCCCACGGCGTCCACAAAATCAGAATAGCGAAGATAACTTGCAGACCCGTGCCCCACAGCACGACGCGCCATGGAAAATCTTTGCGGTTGGAAGAGAGCAGCCAGGCGAAGCCGAGCAGAATCGGAATCGCCATCAAGGATTGTAATCGTTCCAAGAGTTAGCCTTGCTTTGAGGAGAGAGGGAGTTGCTCCTGCGCGGATTCTTCGTGCGCAGGATCGGGAGGAACAAAACAGTTGCGGCAGCGCGGCTCGTAGGCTTCACTCGCGCCGACCAGGACGCGCTCACGTGAGGCAACAACGCGCTGAGTATGTTTGGCGGGATTGCCGCAGCGCATGCAAATCGCCAGAGGTTTGTCAATATATTCGGCAATCGCGAGCAGTTGCGGTATCGGATCGAACGGTTCGCCGCGATAATCCGTGTCCAGACCTGCGCAAATGACACGCTTGCCGCTGTCCGCGAGTTTCTGCACGACGTCGATCAAATCTTTGCCAAGAAACTGCGCTTCATCGATACCAATCACGTCGGCATCCTGCGCGTATTCCAGAATTTCCCACGGTGACTTGACGAGCTTAGACGGAATCGCAAGCCGCGAATGGCTGACAATTTCGTCTTTGGCATAGCGGTTGTCAATCTGCGGCTTGAAAATCTCCACCCGCTGTTTAGCAATTCGCGCGCGCACCAATCTGCGGATCAATTCCTCGGTCTTCCCCGAGAACATCGGTCCGCAAATGACTTCGATCCAGCCTGTGTTATGAGGGAAGTGGTGCACGCAGAAAAATAGGTAATAGGAAATGTGAAGTATGAATACAGAAGTTCAGTGCTTCGGGGGCTTTTCCCTTCAGGCCGGGCATTGCGAATTGTATTACGGCTTGTCAGGTGGCACTAATCTGTTCAATTGATTAATCAATTCAGGTATTGAAATAGTTGCGGCGGTCCAGACTTGCTCGAGTTTTATCAAGTCATAACCGTGTACCATACGGTGCCGCATACTAATAATGGTGGTCCACTTAATCTCGGGATGGTTGTTCCGATATTCTTTGGAGATATGGTTTGCCGCTTCACCGATATTACCGATCTGAAGTATCACCGAGTCATGTTTCTCGCGGTTCTATGAAAACTGCTCGTACGTGACGCCGCTAACCGATTGTTGCACACGCCGAGCGGAAATCAACATTGATACCAGATGACTTTCGTCACGTGGCATAAAACGTCCTTGTGCCAGAAAGAATACTGCGGCGCATAATGTAGTTCTCGCTGCGCTCCACCGCCGGCCGTGTCACGATATCCACGTTGCGTCCGATTATTGCCGCAAGCTCATCTTCAACATCTACCATTTCAAACAGACCTACATTTGCTTCCGGAGCAAACTTCACCATTACGTCCACGTCGCTATCCGGTCGAAAGTCATTCGTCAAAACGGACCCAAACAGAGAAAACTCGACAATCTTCCACTTCTTGCAGAAGACTTCGATTTTTTCCATGTCCAGTGTTATGCGGGGAGTTAGGTCGGTCATTTCTTGATTCTGTTTCAGATTCCGGCCGAGTTGCGCAGACTTAACCCGTCTCGGCGGCGTTAGGCCAGCGTCGCAATTTGCTCCGCCACTCTCCCCACCGCTCCCTGCATCTCTTCCCCGTGCCGAATCACGATATCCGCATAAGCCTTGGACGGCTCTACGAACTGCTGGTGCATCGGTTCTACTTGGGTCGTGAATTGGCGGATGACTTCGGGTTCCGTGCGGTCGCGGAGGGCGACGTCGCGCTCGATTCTTCTTTGCAAGCGGACTTCGGGCGGGCATTCGACGAAAACTTTCAGCGACATCCGCGCGCGCAAGTCAGCTTCATGCAAAACCATGATGCCGTCCAGCAGAATTATCTCGCGAGACTGGACTCGTGTACCCTGTGGTTTGCGGAGGTGCGTGCAGTAATCGTATTCGGGAATTTCAATCGCCTTGCCCGTGAGCAAGCTGTCCAGATGCAGGCACAGCAACTCCGACTCGAACGCGGCCGGATGATCGAAATTATTCAGCGCACGCTGTTCGAGCGACTGGCCGGTAAGTTCCTTGTAGTAGCTGTCCTGCAATAGCCAATACGCCCGATCCGGTCCGAGTGCGTGGACAAGGCCGTGCGCCAAAGTAGACTTGCCGCTGGCTGAGCCGCCGGCGATGCCGATAAGAATGGGCATGCAAAAAGGGTAAGGGGCATCCGCAGCGGGTGCCGCCGCGATCATAAGCTAATCTACGGAGCTTAGGCCGAAGTCGCAATAAGAAAATGAAGGAGAGAGGGAGAGGTTACTTCAGAAGCTGCATCCGGCGGATACCGGATTGGCCCGAGGAGAGGCGATAGGAGAGAAAATAGGCCCCGCTGGCCCAGCTTGAGCCGTCGGCTATCCAGCGATGGGTGCCTGTGGATAAGCCAGCATTGTGGAGCAGAGTGACGCTGCGGCCCAAAACATCAAATATCTCGAGTCTCAGGTGCGCGGCCTCCGGCAATTCCAAAGAAATCGAAGTCACCGGATTGAAGGGATTGGGTGCCAACGTAAGTCGCGGCTCGAGCCTCTGCGAGGCTGTCTGTGGAGCCATTTCAACCGGCGGCGGCTCCAACAGGATCTGTAAGGGCTGGGTTGCTTTGTGCGTGAACGAAAAAGAGTGAGCCGCCCCGCCCTGCTCCCAGCGGACCGCATAGCCATCATGAAGCTGATTCTTTGGCAACAAGATAGGCTCTGTGACCGCACACTCAGAGCGAACGTCATTGCGGTCCCGCAGAGCGTATTCCCGTTGCCAGACGCCATATTCCGAGCTGACTACAACACTGCCCGGAGGCTGCGTAGTACCCCCCCCGGACGGCAGAAATCCAATCTGGACCCATTGCCCGGTCGCGAGCAAGGGCCAAAATGTTAGTGTTATCCAAACCAGCCGACTCATCCGCGCGGTCCCCTGTGTTCAGATGCGAGAAAGGTTCGCCCGACCTGAACAATCGAACGAACCTCCGCGAAACTACTCAAAACGGGAAAATAGCCGCTATTTCGTAGGTCGTGGCTGGGACGGTCCAAACGTCCAATTGATCTCTTGTGGGCCGGCATAGTTGCGCGACGAGAGTCGCACCAGTCCCCCGCCCTGGTCACCAATGGTCGATACATATTCATTTGTGTCCTGATAAAATGGCGCCTTTGCTGGGTCACCACCCTCCCATAAACGCAAATAATATACCCCGTCGTCAACAAACGGAATAAAGAACTTAACTGAACCAAAAAGACCCGTTTTACCTTCCATTTTTGGCGGATATTCATGACCCGCCAAATAGAAACTGTTAAAATTGCCCCAGCCCAACGAGTCGTCTCCGCCCGGACTGCCATCCTTGTTAGGCGGGTCTTGGACACCGTTTCCGCCGTCTATAATCAGTTGAATCAAGCCACCGTGGTCATGCGGCTCCTTTTTGCTGTTCATAACGGGCTTGTCCGTATACATCAGAACCAGCATATTAAACGGATTTCCCATCTCAACGTCGCGCGTGGGGTTCTCTTCAATGTCCAGATATACTTCCCGGCCTTTCACTATGTCCCGCGCCAAAGCCGAAGCCGCCAGCAGGGTTCCCAAGGCTATCAAGCCTGCAAATCGCAACAGATGGTTTCGCATATCCAGCATCGCTATGTTGTCCTTTTTCATCATGATCTATTTTCGTGCTTTGATTCCTGAGCGTGCTATCTGCTGTTCGTAAGTCGAATCGGCGGGAATCTTCACGTCCAAAGTCTCACGCACAACATCCACACCCGCCGAATCATCGCGCTCGACTTTCATCTGTAAGTAATCGCCGTAATAGCCTTTGGCTCCGCAGGGAGCGAGAACAGTCTGGCCGTAAGTCGCCATTCTGAATACTTTCTGGCTCGACGTCACAATCAAATCTATGTACGGATAGGCCATCGACAGGGACTCAGCTTCTTCCGGAGTGAAATCGCCGATCACTGTAATATGGTCCGAGCGCTTGTTTAGCTTGCGCATAAGCTTTTGCATCTCAAACGGCGACTTCACGCGCAATGCCAACGAATCCGGTGAGCCTAACAGCGCCCGCTCAGATATCAGCCCCACTACGGCCATGCGCACTCCTGCGCGTTCGTACCAGTGATAGGGTTCAAAGAGCGGTTTCTTCGAGCGGCGGCCCATGAAGAGATTAGCCGCGATGATCGGCATCCCGTTATCCCGCGCGGTAATCCAGGTTTCTATCGGATTGCCCAGCTCTACTTCGCCGAGCGTAATCGCATCATAGCGCTCGCGCTCATAAAACGTGAATAGAATATCCCGGCGCTGAGTTGCCTCAGCGTCATTTGCAATGGTCGCGAAGTTTCCGGCATCCACCAATATCGTGGGAACGGAATCGATGCGACTATTCTCTATAAAGGTAGCCCGCCGGGCCAACCCGCCTTTACGCGAGCCTCACCCGCAGGGTTCGACGTGCCCTTTGAACTGGCCCGAAAAAATCACTCTCGCCTGTGCGTCCTTCGCAACCTTTTTGCTGGCCGCCAGCAATTGCGAGAAACTTAAGACAAAAACGACCAATACGAACGCGGTTAAAGCGTGCAGCGAACGGTTGCTACGATGGCTATTTATCATGGAAAGTACGCGAGAGAGGCCAAAGATTATCTGCAAATGAAGAGAGCGGCATCACCGCCGCTCTCTTGAATCTGTGCGATTCGATTAACCGTGATCGTGCCCTTCGTGGCCGGGCTGGGTTGACTTCTTCTGAGTATTCGTCGGAGTATTAGCCGGATTCTCGCCCGGGGCTAACTTGAGTTGCGACGGAGCAGGCGTTTGTGCCGAACCTCCTTTGCCTTCAAATGCGGCAAGACGTTCACTCCACTGGCCGGGGATATCATAAGATTCCAGCAATGCATCCTTGAAATCCGCGAATCCGACCGAGTCGCCCCAGGAGGGTTGGAATTCCAAAGTCGCATAGTGGCCGTTGTAGCCCGAAGAGCCTGTGCCCAGCACGCGAGTCTTGCCCATCGTCGTGGCAGTTTCGCCTGTGCGTAGAGCGCCTGTCGAAATAATCACGGCGATATCCGGATACTTCTGAACCAGCGAATCGAGATCGTCCGTCGGCAATTCGCAAAGCAAAATGACCGCGTCCGTCTTGCGGATCAGTTCGGGTAAATATTTCGCTGCCGCAGCCTGAGTGGACGTGACTCGCATGTAGTTCGTGTCCACAATCGAAGAGGTCTCGGGGAAGTCTGCATCGCGCAGCAATCCCATCACGCCGACGCGCATGTTGCCGTAGTCTTTGATCACATACGGCTCGAACAACGGCTTCTTGGATTTTGCATCGATCAGGTTCGCCGACACGTAGCTCGTGCCCCGGGAGGTATCACGCAGCGCTACGAGCGTCTCATAGCCCATCGACACTTCCTGACGCGCGATGTTCAGCACGTCATAGTGCAAGTCTTCATAGCTGTTGACCAGAAATTGACACTTGTCCGAACAACCACCCTTAGCGCCCGCCCGGTCGACAAAATTGCCGGCGTCAACGGTCAGCCAGTTGGCCGTCGGATCTTGATGTCTTTGTACAAAAGTAGCCCACCGGGCCACTCCACCTTTTTTCTGCTTTCAACCGCAAGGGGCGACGTTGCCCCTGATATTGCCGCTGTACATGACTTGCAGCTTGCCTTCCGCGGGAGCCACGGAGCAACCCGTCAGCACCCAGCCAAAAGCAAACACTGCGGCCGTCAAAGCGGTCAGCAAAACTGTCAGTTTTCGCATAGTTAAGTTTGAATTTTTTTTGTGAACGATTTTGGCGCGAAAAAACAAGCGCGGAGCATACCACTGATACGCATCTGCGCTTGCTGAGGTTCCAAGGCTTTTCAGTCGCAACTACTCGGTTTCGTCAAGAACCGTGCACTGCGGACCCGCTGATCCGCAAACCCAGTCCAGATCAGAGAAATAGACTTCCTGAAGTCCTATCACTACCGTAAATACTGTGCTTGTATAAAGAATCGTGATATTATCCGGTTCGTAGATGCGAAGGTAAAAACGGCCCGTGCTGGGAATGGTGCTTGTGCACGAAAAAGCCGGGTCCGTGCCGAAGTATCCGGTGCCAATACCTAAAAAGATACCATTTACGGTGAACTCATTGAAATTGACGGCATCGTACGGGGTCACACAATCCGGTGGGTCAACACAAACCATCGGCTGCGGATCATCTAAGTCAGGGCCATCAGAGTCCACGTCAACAAAAATCTTTACGGGGGTGCCTTCAGGCAGGGGAGTGGCCCCGCCACAAGTCGTCGTCAACGGCGCTGCGGGGGGCGCCGCAACTAAAATCGCGTTGAACTGCGCCATCGCCTGCTGGCTTACCAGTATGAGGGCGACTGTCAGTGCATACATTGTCCATCGTTTCATCGTCTGTCTGGTCCTTTCCGTTTCAACTCATTGTCCTGCCTGATATTTATCAGCTATTCCTCAGCAAAGTTCAGGCCGGACGCGGGAATTTGGCAAAATTGTCGTAAGCCTTAATATACGCTCAAGATCCAAGAAATGCAACGGTTTTGGGGGGTAACTTGAAATTGCTAATTCTTGATATGCCTTGTTTTACTGCAATTTCAAAATGTTTCCGTTTGCCCGAAATGACTCCTCGAGCTTTGCATTACAAAGAGCAGCGGGCCTCCCGTGTGGGAGGCCCGCTGACAGTTCTAACCAAAAGACTTGGGACCTTGCGCAAGCGCATCGGGTCCAGCGTCTACGCTGGTTACTTAACGAGCAGCATCTTCTTCGTGGCGGTGAACTCGTTGCCGATCTTCACCGTGTAGAAGTACAAACCGCTGGTCAGGTTCGAGGCGTCAAACGAAATGGTGTGACGACCGCTATTCACCATGCCATTCACCAACGTCGCAACTTCCTGACCCATCGCATTGTAAACCGTCAGGTTCACGTTATTTTCTGCAACAACGTCAAAAATCAGGTTCGTGCTCGGGTTGAACGGGTTCGGGTAGTTCTGATGCAGAGCGTACTCCGTGATCACTGCCGCGCCAACCGAAGGCGTGGCTGAAGCAATCGTGCCCAATTCGGTCACGCTGTTGTTGATGTCAATCAGGTTCAGCGTATATTCATACGCCGTGCCGTTGGCCGCATCCTCGTCCATGAACGTATAGGTTCCGCCGTTCACGCTGTTCGATGCATTGACCGAACCAATCTTCTCAAACGTATGACCCACCATACGACGCATCACGTCGTAACGGACCATGTCGCTCTCAGAAGCTGTGCTCCAAAGCACTTCAACCGCATTGTCACGTGCTGCTACGCTGAAGTTCACGTCCACTGCGCCTTCGATGAACTCGAGGCAGAAGCAGGCGCAACCGTCAGAACCCGGAACAACCACTGTACACCAGCGGCCATCGGGAGTGTAGGTCCAGATACCGTCCCATGTGAACACGGCGGGCGGGCAGCTCTCAGCGCAACCCGGAAGACCTTGCTCACAACCCGGAATCAAAATCGCGTGCGGACGTTCGTCAGCAGCCAAGGGGCCGAGGCAAATCGTCAACGCTGCGCCGGCACACATATGCAAGCACTGATAGTAGGGACCCTGGGCCACAAAGTTACGGCCACCCACGGTCTCGATGTCGACTTGAGTCGGCTCATCGCACTGTCCTTGCACCGGTTCGCAGGTCCAGCCTTCGGTCAGGTCATAGTCTGCCAAACCGTCTACCACTGTGAATACGACTGACGTCCAGCGCGCATTGCCGCATTCCACGATGATGTAGTAGCGCGACGGCTGCGGAGTGGTGGTAACAATCGTGAACGCCGGGTCAGTGCCGAATGTACCGGGAACGCCTAAAACTTCTTCACCGTTCATTGGAAACTGATTAAAGTTGGCCTCGGCAAATCCGTCGCCTTGCGGAACCGGACTATCATCACCAGGACCGTTATCGTTTTGGTCCCAATAAATCGTACCAAAACACTCCGGTCCAAACGGAGCTCCACTGCCGTCACAGTTCTCGGTCAACGGCGTGAAACTATACAAAATCGCATTGAACTGCGCATGGCTGACGCTTACTAAAGCGAACATCGCCATCGCTACAAATAACATCTTGATCTTCATTTACCTTCTCCTTACTAGGAAATATTTCAAACAATTCTCAGTACGTAGTACATCCAAAGTCTTACTTCGACGAAACGTTCTTTTTGACCGCGCCAGTCTTGACCGAGGAGGTCTTCGCGGCTTCTTTGCTGGCGTTCACAGGGGCCTTTGTGATGGCAGGAGCCAATGGCGCCGGATTATCAAAACTGGCTGCAGCGCCTGCGGCTACGCCCGTCGCATAGTCATACACCCAAGCGCCGTTGCCATGCACACGGTTCTGGATAAAGTAGGCTTGGCCCGGAACAAGCGATGTCAGAGATCCTGACCATGTCGTACCAGCCGCGTTCACACGAGCCGCCGCACCGCCGGATTGAGCGATGATTTGGTCGGATGTGGTAAACGAGCCACCCATGAATCCGTCTGCGACAAGCTGGGGACCGACGGTTGTGGCAATCGCCAAGTTACGCGAGTCACGCCACGAAATCGGGCTGCTTGCCACAACGGCGCCACCAGAAATCGTGATCGTACCATAACCACCGGCATTGTCGACATCACCTGCCAGAACGAGGGTGCGGTTGGCGCCCGTCTTGTTCTGATAGTAAAATGCACGGCCCGGAATCATGGTTGCACCGGATTCGAGCGAACCCGTGTAGTTGCCGGCCGGAGCAAGGCGATACGCAAATGCACCACCGTCCTGACGGACAATACGATCTGCCCCCGTGAAGGAACCCGGATTGATCTGGGCACCGACGATCGACGACGGACGGGTGGACTCGGTACCGTATGTTGGCACGTTAGCGGTCACAACCCAGAACTTGAACGGAAGACCGAACGGCAAAACCGCTTGGACACCCGGAGTTCCAGAACCCGTTGAACTCAGCTTTACATAGCCGACATCGTTCGACGGATCTGATTGCTGGGCAAACGCGGTCGCCGCAAACGCCAAGCATACGATCACAAGCATTACTTTCTTCATCTTATCCTCCTTAACTTCGAGGACTGCGATATGCAAGTCCCCATCTTTCCATTACACACTCATCAAGTCCGGGTTGAATACCCGAAACTCAAACAAAAACTTAAACTTGGGTCATTTGATCCGGCATATCTTGAGGGTTTACCCTACTAAGTATAGTGCCTGACCTGCATGCCTCCTCAGTCGATTTCCGGAACTGGAGGCGTACACTTTCAATATCCAAGGCTATCGACCTACTTCTTCGGGGGTCGCCCTGCCTTGATAATTACCTGTTTTCAAAAGATCTTACAGACTCTTAAAACAGGCCGCCCCCGGTATATGCCGAAGACACTGGATATTAATCAAAACTTGGTCGGATGTCAAGAGATTTTCGTCATCCCGCAAGAAAAGTCAAAATAGTTCTCAGAACGGCAAATCATCATCCATCGGCTGTTCTGAATGGGTCGGTTCAGATTGTGAATGGCTTGATTCTCCTGAGCTTTCGCTGCCGCCCTTGGGTGTCAGGTTGCGATATGAAAACGCCACGACTTCATAGGACGTACGCTTCTGACCCTCTTTGTCCTCCCAATTGCGAATTGAGATCTTCCCTTCAATGTAAACGAGATGACCCTTCTTGAGGTTTTCTGCAACTCTTTCGGCAGCTTGTCCCCAAACTACAATGTTATGCCAAGTCGTTTCAGAAACCCAATTTCCGCTCTGGTCTTTTCGATTCTCATCCGTCGCTAATGAAAATCGAGAAACTGCGGATCCGCTCGGGGTGTAACGCATTTCAGGGTCGCGCCCAAGCCTGCCCACTAACGTCACTCTGTTGACCACAATTTACTCCTGGTCTGTTTGAAGAATTATCTGAAAAATTATCAGTGAAAGTTTATTGAAGCTCCGGAATTAGACCCGGACGGAAGCTCCCTGCGGTTGGCGAGCGGACACCTGCCTCTGTTTCCTACGAGAAAACAGGATCCATATCAGCCCGCCAATCAGGATTCCTATCGCATCGGCGATGATATCCCCTGTTTCAGCCGTGCGCGTGGCTGTCTGGCTTTGCAACAGCTCAATTAAGCCTCCCATCCCCAGGCAGATCAAACTGGCCAGACCGACCGAGCGATACTGCCCGGGTGTACTGTCCAACGCGCCCGCCCAGACGATACTCCCAATCATAAATGCCAGCGCATGAAGGACTTTATCCGAAATCGGCGCCGTAATCATCTCTACATTGCGAATCGGAGTGATGGCTAAACTTATAATGACCGCAGACCAAACAACTGCGGAGGCTTCCCAAAACCGGTGAGACTTGGTTGCGGCGTAGTGTGAGTCGGTCATTCAGTTTCAGGAGTAAGCTCGGCGAAAGCGGACGACAAGTGATTGACCACATCACTGGGAAGCAACGACACTTCGCCCAGCACGTCGGCGGCGATGTCGGCGGCAAGCCCATGAAGATACGCTCCGCCCCAGCAGGAGGGAACCGACGGAATACCCTGGGCTAATAGTGACCCGATGATCCCGGTCAGCACGTCGCCCGATCCTCCGGTAGCAAGCCCCGGATTGCCTGTTGTGTTCAGATAAGCCTTGCCATTCGGCCCAACGGTTGCCGAGGTTGAGCCTTTAACGTGCAGCACGATTTTGTGCGCCTTGGTCAGAACACGGGCTGCCTCGATACGCGAAGAGGCTGAGACTAATGGCTTTCCGGTCAGCCGTTCCAGTTCGCCGGGGTGAGGAGTCAATATAGTATTCGCGGGAAGTTGGCTTAACAAATTGTGAGAGGCAATCAGGTTTAGCGCGTCCGCATCCAAGACCAGCGGACGGTCATAGCTCAGTAACTTATCCAGTAGCCCCGCGGTTTCCGCCTCTTGTCCCAATCCCGGACCGACCGCGACAGCGTCCGCCCATTTGACAAATGGCTCAAGCTTTTCCCAAGCAGCAGCTGCCAGATGTCCGGACTCGGTCTCCGGCAAGCCGACCGTCATCAGTTCAGGCTGGCGGGTGACCTCGCCACGAATACTCTCCGGCACAGCCGCGACGACCAGCCCGGCTCCACTTCGCAGCGCTGCCGAAGCGGCCAGTCTTGCCGCGCCACTCATGCCGCGAGATCCTGCTACAATCAACAGCTTGCCGAAGTTACCTTTGTGCGAATCACGCGGTCTGTTCGGAAAAAGCGCGGCAAAGTCGTCAAACTCGGGAATAAAATAGTCCGCGGAAAACAAGTCTTTCGTCGAAAGCGGCAAGGAGATGGGTGCGACGGTGACTTCGCCTGCTCTGTCCCGGCCCGGAGGAAGAAAAAGACCTGGCTTGCCGCACTGAAATGTGACCGTAAACGTGACGTCCAGCGCTGTGCCGACGTCTTCGCCGGTGTCTGCGTTGACTCCCGTCGGAACATCGATCGCCAGTACCGGCAACTCAGTTTGATTCAAGTACTCGATAACTTCCGCCACGAGTCCTTCCGGCGGGCGCATCATGCCCGTGCCGAAGATTGCATCCACGACTAAGTCATAATCGCTGAAATCCAGTTCATCAGCGGACTCCGGTATGTTTAACGGAATATCGAGAGTACGAGTCGCACCTAAGTTTGTCTTCGCATCGCCGGAAATCTTGTCAGGATCACACAAGAGCCATAGCTCCACATCGCAGCCACGGAGGAACAGCTGCCGCGCCAAAGCAAACCCATCGCCGCCATTGTTACCGGGGCCGCAGAGAATACCCACCGTGAGGAGTTCGAGATCGCCAAACTCCGACTCGATCAGAGCCAAAGCCTGTAGAGCCGCATTTTCCATCAAGACGGCGCCGGGAATGCCGAAGTCTTGGATGGCGCGCCGGTCAAAGGCGCGCATTTGGTCTGAGGTAAAGAGAGGAAGCATTTCGGGAATTAAACAGATGTTCCCTAATTTAGGGAATCAAGACGGGATTCTCAAGTGCTAGCCGTGTGTTTGGCTCAGGACAGAATCCTTGAAGTGAGTTGGGCTGGCAGCCGGGGCACAAGGTTTTCAGGCCTCCGAAAGAAGCTATGACGAAAGCGAGCAACTAGCCGATACACAGTGTTGCGGAAAGATTTGGGGAGAAATGAAACGAAAGTAGCAGTTCGCCACCATCCGGGCCCACAACCGGCTAAGAGGTGTAGGACAGCATCCGACTCGGTCAGTAGTTTGTTCCGTATCGGGTCGTGCACGATAATACTGCGGGGAGTCAGAGTGATTTGGTGCTCCTGTGCGAATTTACGGTAGGCTTGGGATTGGATCGGCGCAAAGAACAGCGATTGCGACCTGTCCCGCTTCAGCAAAAAAACAACGGCCAGGTGGCATAAGCCGCATTGGCCGTCATAAAACGCAATTTTCCCTGACTCACTCACGGGATGCTGTACTCAAGCTCCGGTTTTTCAGCGATACGCACTCGCCATGCGCGATAATACCAACTCGATGCACCAATCAGCACAGCGCTTGCGATGATTCCACCTTCTATTCCCATCATACCGCCCGTCCAAAAGTCGGGGCCATTCAGTTCCACCAAATCAGAATTCCAAAGATCTATCGTGGTTATCGGCAAACCCAGAATCGGGCCTTGAATAAAATTCCATCCGAAGTGAATACCAATTGGAAGCCAAAGCGAGCGCGCCTTTAAGAATACGATACCGAGCAGCGCGCCGGCGACAAACAAGTTGGTCAGCAGCAAGATCGATTGGAGGTTAAAAAAGGCGTAGTGAATCAGCACAAACAGACACGACGAGACAAGTACGCCCGTGGTCGAGCCGAACTTTCCGCGCACCATTTGCTGAACATAACCATGCACCATGACCTCTTGAGTCACCACGTTGAACATCAACGCCAGCGTTGACCAAACAAGATCGCGCTCAAATGGGCCGTTTCCGGTACCTGTACCGACCATGCCGAGGAGAGCAAGCACCCCTAAGACCAACAACACCAACGCCGCTCCAACCAGTGTGCCACCGACAACGTGCGAGAGCGCTTTCTCGCAAGTTAGGCCTATCATCGAGAATGGCTGGCGATCAACATATCGAACCATCGCCAATGCGGCCAAGATCACGGTAACCATCGCCAGGAACTCAATCTGAGTCCGCCCGAAGGCTGATGCCAAGGTCTCATATTCTGTTTCCGGGAACCTAAAATACGGCAAAACAAACGGAATATAAAGCGCCAGAAAGAGTCCGACAAACAGCACGAGCTTCCAGCTTGCCGTCCAAAGACGGCGCTGAAAGCTCGTGCCAAAGCCAATATGCTGGTCGGGCATAGGCAGACTTAGCTGTTTTATTTCAGAAGCAGAAGTTTCGTAATCCGCTCGGCAGTCGGAGTGCGGAGCACTGCAAAGTACGTTCCAGTCGCCATATCTGCGGCATTCCACTGTACGCGATGCACACCCGCCGACAGCGGGCCGTCATGCAAGACCGCGACTTCCTGACCCGCCAGATTGTGAATCACCACGCGCGCAGTCGTATGCTGCGGCAGAGCGAAGTCAATCGTCGAAAGCGGGTTGAACGGGTTCGGGAACGCTTCAATGAGGAAATCTTCCGGCACGAAGCCAGGCAGATCGCCCAAGGCACTCGGAATGTACACAATCGGCGTCCACGAAACAGAATCGCAGAACTCGAAGTCACAGACGCGGCACTTAATCGTATTCTGATTGATCGCGATGAAACGGTGAGAATACGAGGCGCTGTTCGTGCCGACCGCGTTGCCATTGGCGAACCACTGGTAGGTCAGCTGTTGGCCGTCCGGATCTTCCGCCAGAACCGCGAAATTGATTGTCGTGTTAAAAATCACGCTGTCAAGATCGTCTGGATCCGGAGTCGCGCCCGTAATCACCGGCGGGTTGTTGGTTTGGCCCGGAGTACGAATCGTGGCGCGCACCATCACGTCGCCTTCATTCAAGAGACGATTCTCGGCCCACCCGCCAGCAGCTTCCCACGAACGGCGCGAGATGCCGGGAGCGGAAGTCGTGTCCATACCGAATTGTGCCGCTGATCCGTTGCTCGTGTACCACGCGACATAGAAGCTGCCATTATTGATCACGACCTCTTCATTCGGAATGGTGACACTATTCCAGCCCACAATGGGTGCTGCAATCGTCGAACTCCAAATGATATCGCCGGGAGCGCCATTGGCTCCGTTGTCATCAAGGATCTGAACATCGAAGGGGCCAACCGCCACCACAAAAACGCGGGCGCTGAAGACTTCACAAGGATAGATCGGCGGGACGAATTCCATCGCCATACCACCTTCGCCGCCAGCCCAACCCCACGGACGCTCGGATGTTCCATCGTCATAAGCTAACTCGCCCGGCAGCGTCACGACATGCAATTCAGTACGGACGCTGTTGTTGCCTGCAAATAAGTCACCGGCAAGAGTAACGGTACCTTGTAAACGATAAACACCATCAGTATTCGGTATCCAGAGATCCGCGAAACTGACTTCCTGCGTCGCACCCGCATTGAGTGCGCCACCTGTATAGTCACTTTGCGTGATCACTGAGTTGTTTATCTGGCGCACAGAATAGTTCGCCATGTAAGCAGTTTCGTTCTGATTGCCGGAGTTGCGAATGCGCATCCACGCATCCAACGTGTCACCGTTCAGTTTGAAGATTCCCTTTGATCCCAAATTTTGCACGTCTGCCATGGCAAGATCATGCACCTGGAACGTGACGACATCGGGATACTCGTATTTAATCGCCGTGTTATTTGGCGGATAGGTACCGAAGAAATTTGAGATACCGATTTGGCCGGTCAAGTTCTCGATTCCGATTGAGATATTGTTGTTCGAAACATCGCCAGTCGTGCTTGTTCCGTATTGGAACTTGATAGAGGAGTCGGCGCCTGACAGAATCAATTGGAAGTTGTGATTGCCGAGGTTGCCACCCTGCGCCCATGCGGTGACATTCACCCATGAAACAATCAACGTATCGTCGTCATTGCTCCACCAGTAGCACTCGCTCGGATCCGCACTGCTAAAGAACCAGTCGGCCGCATATGGAGCGATCACGTCATTCGGAGTGGTCGCCGTCGGGAATTGCGGAATCGGTTGCGCAAGCTGGCCCGCGGTCGAGAATTTGATGTAACCGTTTGAACCGATCCAGAATTGCGACACGTTGTACCAGTAGAAACGGAAGTTCCAGCCGAGTGAAAACGGCCCGACAACGTTGTCGTCAGTCAAGCCCGTGACTTCGGTGCCTTCTTCAGTGATGTCAATCCAACCAAAGACCGGGCCGCCCGGCTCATTGGAATCCTTTGCAATGTAGCCGTAGCTGTCCGGGCCCCATTGCGTGTCGAGGCTTTGATGATCACGGTCATCCCAGACGTCGCTGGGGCTGGATCCGCTCTTTGCATAGCCAATCGACAGACCGGCTATCAGTAGTGAAAGTAGAAACCAACGTTTCATGTTTTTGCTCCTTTAAGGCTGCGGGACACCCGGGACCACCGGGAGTCGTATAAAAAAAGTTTATTGTTTAAGGTTCGTCGTCGTACTGCTGTCCGGGTTCATCCGGAAAGATCATCACTACCGCTCCGGCAGTGGTTCTTGTATGTGTTAATGACACCGATACGCGCATCGGAAATCTTGAATAGGATCCGTGAATCCGCACTCGCGGCCCTTTCCCCGGAACCGTCAGGACTTCAACGTCGCGGAAGGCCAGGAATTCGCCGATGCCCGTGCCGAGAGCCTTTGCCACGGCTTCTTTCGTGGCCCAGCGGGCGGCCAGACACTCTTCGGGTTTAGCGCGCTTCAAACACTCCGCGCGCTCAGATTCCGTGAAAATTCGCTCCAAAAATGCCGCATCGTCAAGATGCTTGGCTATCCGCTCGACTTCGACTAAGTCAATTCCAAGTGAAGGCAGGATCGGTGTCGGAGGGGATTTATCGGGCATCTAAAACGTATGTACCGCTGGCTCGCTAAAACAACGAGGTCTGGTCTTCGTCAATCTCCATCAGGTTCAGGACTTGGATGAGCTGGCTGATGTCGTCAATGTCGTAATCGGCGCCGCTCTCTATCGTGTTTTTGGTGTCGCCGTAGCGGGCGAAAACCGTGGTGATGCCCAATTGCTTGGCTCCAACCATATCGCGTTCCGGCCAATCCCCGATCATCAAAACCTCTTTGGGGGACATTCCCATTATAGCCAGAGCGCGCTCGAAGGGAATGGGAGACGGCTTGCGATGCCCCGTGTCGTCGAACGTGACGACCGGATCAAACATGTGATGCAAATCCAACTGCGCCAGTCTGAGCCACGCGCCCAAGCGCGGAGCATCAGAAATCACCGCAAGCCTTAGTCCCCGCCTGAGCAACTCAGCCGCGGTTGAGCGCACATGGGGGTAGGTCACCAAATAGTGGTTGCGCGCGCGGCGATAGGCCACCACTCCGGCGGCTAGCCACTTATAGTCCACCACCCGGAAGTGCTTTTGCAGGAAAATATCAAAAATTTCCTGATTTTCAATACCTACTTCATCGTATATGTCATAGATCAGTTTCACGGCGTCGTCGCGCAGCATGGGCATCCCGCTGTCAATCATAGCCGTCGCCGCGGCATCCACGGCGGCCCGCTTCATCCGCATGAAGTCCAGCAGGGTGTTGTCAAGGTCGAACAGAATCCCGCGAATCATGTCAAAACTGAGCTTTTCCGTGGTTAGTCAAATCACAATCTATTGACTTTCTTGCGAATATGCAAGCTTTTAGGACGTGTCATCCTTTTTGTAAGTCAGGGAGCTGTCACGGGACGCTAACGACCTATGTTATTGTTTTTCACGGGAAAGGCGCGTTGACTTTGAACCACACCTTGGGTATATTGCATGGACCATTGCAGATTGCCAGTTTGTTCATTCTACTGAACACAGGATGGGCGACTGAGGGGGTCGCGCCTCCGATTCCGGAGCCGATCGGCTATGTCACAGACTATGGTCGCGTGATCGAGCCCGGCATCGAAAGAAAGCTGGCTTCGATCAGCAGCGAACTCGAGCGCAAGACAGGAGTCAGAATCCGCGTCTTGACCGTTCCGGACCTTGGTGGGCAGAACCTTGATCTCGTGGCCAAGCAGTTAATGGCCGCCTGGTCCGAAACCCCAGAGGTTGCAGCTCGCTCGATTTTGGTCATTGACGCCATGGCTGAAAAGAAGATTCGGATCGAGCTTGGCTCTGATATTCCTCATCTGGTGTCAGACGAGGTCAGTCAAAGAGTTCAGCAGCAAGTCATTCTGCCGCATCTGGCTCGTGGGGAGCGGGGCCCGGCCTATCTGCTGGCCGTACTCGAACTTTCTGCTGCCATCGCCATGCAGGAGCGAGTGGCGCTCTATTCCGTGCCCGGGTATCTGAAGCTCCAGCCTGCCGTGCATCGGCCCGCCACGGCTTCAGCCAATGGCCCATCGGAATTGCTGTTGTTTGTGCCCCTGCTGATTTTCATGGTCGGTATGGCCAGATTGGAAAGCAAAATGGCGCGAGCCACGGTCATTTTTGGAGATGTTTTTCGCCGCAAGTGGCGCGGCCGTTACAGGAAGTTTTGCCACACAACTTAATCCGTTGGATTACCTAGCCCTTTTTTACTCGATTGAAATCTTTGCGTTTCGCAGCAATCGTCTTTATCGTGTTCCTTCTGGCCGGCTTTGCGCTGGCTTTTTCCGTTTACCAGAATTATACGGCTCTGGCTGAACAAAACAGTCGAATTAAGACGCATTTCACGGCGTGGGAAGCGGCGATGGCACCGCGTGTGACCATGCTCCGCGACCTTGCGGAAATCACTGAGCCTTATGATCACAGGGCAACCCAAGCTCAAGACGAAGCCGATCGGATTTTGGCCGAAGCTCCCGGTGGATCAGGTCCCCAAGCCCGGATTGCCATGTACACAATTCTGGAAAATGCGCTGGCCAGCTTGCATGGACTCGCGATACGATATCCGCAGTTGCGGGAGTCCGACCTGTTCCGAGAATGGGAGACCGGCTACTTGAGAAATCAGATTGCCGCTGACGGCGCGAGAACAGGATACAACTCAGCGGTTAGAGCGTACAACAACATACTGGACTCGTTTTCCGGCAAGTTGATCGCGTTGTTGTTCACTGTCCCACCCAAGCCCCTGATTCCGGAGTAGGGACAACACCATCCCTATGGGCGGCCTCCGGCTGTCCGCATGAATCCCCCAGAGGACTGTAGGGAGATAGAAAAACCGCACTGTGTGAGATGCGGTTTTTGAATTTCTAAACGTTATATTAACACACGCACGATCTGCGTGCCTGCACGGCTACGGAGCGGGCGGAGGCACCAATTGAGGACTATCCTCTACTCGGGCTGGGGCCTCTAAATCAATAATTTTGGTTGAAATCGTGGAAATCTGCCCATTGCAGGGATTTTCTACCATCAATCGATACCAATCGTCCTGTTCCGGTGCAGCTTCCACAAAAACAAGCCAGTGGGGGTGTTTTTCATCGTATTTCATCATAGTCCTCTTTTGTTCACTCCCCCTTTTAACTCCGGAAATGGCAACAAAGATGCCACGGACGTAAGCCTAATTATTTCAAAGTGATACCGGAAGATAAACTTGAGGAGGTGCGTTTAGCCAACGATATTGTTGGGGTTGTAAGCGAATATGTTGCGCTGAAACGACGGGGTCAGAATCATTTTGGACTCTGTCCCTTCCATGAGGAAAACTCGCCCAGCTTTGCAGTTAACCCCGGCCGCGGGAGCTTTAAGTGTTTCGGCTGCGGGAGAGGCGGGAATGTCTTCGGATTCGTGATGGAGATGGAGAGGGTCTCTTTCATTGAGGCGGTCAAGATGCTGGCTGAACGGGGTCATGTCGAACTTCCGGCCTTTTCCCGACGGGAGGGCGATGGCCCGTCTGAAAGCGAGCAGATAGTCGAAGCCAATCAGATCGCACGGGACTACTTTCATACGAATCTGATGAATCAGAACGGTGAGGGCGCGAAGAAGGCTATGACCTATCTGCTGAAGCGCGGCTTTGACGACGAGATTATCCGGGGGTACATGATTGGCTACGCACCGGACGGCTGGGACGGGTTGGCGAATCGGGCGCAGGGGAGTGCCGTTCCGACTGAGATTTTTGTCAAAGCGGGGCTGTTAAAAATCGGTCAGCAGCAGGGACGGCCCTACGACGCCTTTCGGGATCGAATCATGTTTCCGATCCGGAATCTGGCCGGGCGAGTGATTGCCTTCGGTGGGCGCAGATTAAGTGAGCCGGAACCCGGAGAGCCTGCTGCGAAGTATATTAACTCCCCGGAGACTGCGGCCTACACCAAGGGCCGCGAGCTGTTCGGCTTGTGGGAGGCTCGCAATGAGATTCGCAGGCAGGATCGTGTGCTTCTGGTCGAGGGTTACACCGATGCGATTGCGCTTGCGGCGGCGGGAATTCGCTGCGTATGTGCAAGTTTGGGGACGGCACTGACAGAACAGCAGGCGCGATTGCTCTTGCGCTTTGCGCCGAATGTGTTTATCCTCTATGACGGCGATGAGGCGGGAATGACCGCAGCCCGGCGCGCATCCGACGTCCTGATGACTTGCGGTGCGCAGGCGCGTATTGTGGAGATCCCAGGCGGGAACGATCCCGATTCCTATGTACGCGCGCATGGTGCGGAAGCAACATGGGAACTCGTTAATGCGGCACGGCCCGTAGTTGACTTTCACGTCGCGCGCGGTCAAGCGAGCGGCGCGACGACTGCGCAGCTGGCACGTGAACTGATTGCCAGCGCGGCGCTGATTCCGTCAAGTATTGAGCGCGAAGCCTTCGTGCAGCAGATTTCGCAGCGAACCGGACTTTCGATGGATGCTCTGCTCTCAGAGCTTAACCAGATCAAGCGACCACAATCGGCCAGACCACAGACGCCGCAGAAAGTGGCTTGGCCTCCAAAGGGAATCGAGACTTTTCTGACTCGCGCACTGATGCGCTCGCCTGAGATCCGCGACGAAATCTTTCCGCACTGGTCGCCGGAAAGTGTGCGCGACGAACGGCTGAAGAAAATTTTGGTCTATCTCTACGACAGCCATACCGGACATCGTTTCCCTGATGCGGCGCACCTCCTGAATGTGTTCCCCGAACCTCCCGAACGCGATTTCATCGCGGCTTCCGACGCCGACGAAATCGAAGACGACAAACGACTGGAGATTGACCGTAGGACGGCGCTCGATTGTTTGCGCGCGTTGCAAGTGGAAACGGTCCGACGAGAAATTGATGACATCAAAATACGAATCCGGCAGGAGCCTGACAACGTCGAGCTGTCGCGACAACTAATGGATCTGATCGCCCGCGAGAAAACTTTGCGCGCGATTACTCCTGAACAACCTTCCTGACATGAGTAATTATCACGGTACGACCATATTAGCCGTCCGCAGAAACGGCAACGTTGCCATCGGCGGTGACGGACAATTGACGCTCGAAGATACAATAATCAAGAGCAAGGGCAAGAAAGTCCGCAAGATTTTCGAAGAACAGGTGCTCGTCGGCTATGCGGGAGCGGCGGCGGATGCGCTGGCCTTGCTGGATTTTTTCGAAGGCAAGCTGAAGCAGCACAACGGCAATCTGACTATGAGCGCGCTTGACATGGCCAAAGAGTGGCGCATGGATCGCAATCTGCGCAGGCTTGAAGCGGACATGGTCGTGATGGATAAACAGAGAATGTATTTGATCTCGGGGCTGGGAGAAATCATTGAACCAGATGATAATATCCTTGCCCTGGGTTCGGGCGGCTCCTTCGCTCTTTCTGCCGGACGCGCGCTCATGCAGCACACTGAGATGAGCGCCGCTGAAATCGTCAAGGCTGGATTGGCGATTGCTTCGGAAATTTGTGTTTATACTAATTCGAACATCACGGTGGAAGAGCTAAGTTAGTTTCTTCATTTGTCTCATCAGTTTGCCCCCCTTTTATCCCCCCAGAGGACCGGGGGGAAATCAGAGAATATGACTGCACTTAATACACCTTTGCACATCCCACAGCTTTCGCCGCGAGAAATTGTTCGAGAGCTGGATTATTACATCATCGGACAGGGTGCCGCCAAGAAGGCCGTGGCGATTGCCCTGCGCAATCGCTGGAGACGGCAACAGGTCGAAGGCGATCTACGTGATGAGATTTATCCTAACAATATTATCCTGATCGGCTCGACGGGTATCGGCAAGACGGAACTCGCGCGCAGGTTGGCTAATCTTGCGGGCGCGCCGTTCATCAAAGTCGAAGCCTCGAAATATACCGAAGTCGGTTACGTCGGGCGCGACGTGGAGTCCATGATACGTGATTTGACGGATTTGGCTGTGGCCAGAGTTCGTTCTGAACATATGGAGGCCGCGCACGGCAAACTTGATGCGCTGATCGAAGAAAGACTCCTTGATCTGGTGCAACCGCCGCCGTTTTCGGATGAAGATGAGTTAACCGACGAAGCCAAAGCCGAAAAACCAGAGAAACTTGAGGCATGGAAAAAGCGCCGTGAAGAACTTCGCACGGACTTGCGCGACGGCAAACTCGACCAAGAAAGCGTCGAAGTGGAAGTAAACGAATCCTCAATGCCCTTGATGCAGATTTTTTCCGCGCAGGGAATCGAAGAGATGGGGTTCAATCTGCCCGAAGCGATGGGCGAGGGATCCACCCGGCGCAAACTTGTGGATGCCACGCTGCCTGAAGCACGCGAACTGTTGTTTGAAGATGAGTTCGACCGCGAGATTGACATGGATCGCGTCGTGCGCGAAGCCATTCGCCGCACGGAAGCCTTGGGAATCGTGTTCTTCGACGAGATTGATAAAATTGTTTCGTCGTCGGACGGTGAAAGCGGCGGACCGGACGTCTCACGCTCGGGTGTGCAGCGGGATATTCTTCCGGTTGTTGAAGGCACGACGGTAACCACGAAATACGGCCCGGTCAAGACTGATCACATTTTGTTCATCGCGGCGGGTGCGTTCTCAAACGTCAAGCCCTCGGATTTGATTCCTGAATTGCAGGGCCGGTTTCCGATTCGCGTTGAAATGGATCGTCTGGGTGAAGAAGAATTCTATCGAATTTTGACCGAGCCGCGAAACGCGCTGATCAAACAGTATCAGGCGCTCTTGGCAACGGAAGGATTGCGACTCGTGTTTACGCGCGACGCACTGCGCGAATTGGCTCGCACGGCGCGCGACGTGAACGACCGCACTGAAGACATCGGCGCGCGCAGACTGCATACAATTTTGACGACGCTATTGGAAGACATTCTCTTCGATGCCGCCGAGTTGACCAAGAAGGACGTCAAGATTACGAAGCGATTTGTTGAAAGCCGTTTGAAGGATATTGTCGAGGACGAAGATCTCTCAAGGTTCATTCTTTGATTGAGGCACAGTTCTCGCAAATTAGAAGAGTGATACTTGCGAAAGCGCTTGTTAGGGAATGACTTACGAGTTTTGACCCTGCGCAAGCTTTGCGCTCGTTGCATGGTTTGCATTTTTTTATAGTCAATAGATATAGAGTGAGGTCCCAGAAATGAAGAGAACACGCTTGGCACGGGCTTGGGTCTTGTTGCTAACTTTGAGCTGCGTCGCGTCCGCGTTCGCGAGTTCTGAAAGTACCGTGGCGATTGCACGCAATTCAGTGTTGAATGCGTCGCTTTCGCGCACAGTAATGAGTGTTGAGTTCGATCAAAATATTGTCGCGGCGCAAGCCGGATTCTCACCGCATGTCCGCGACATGGAATCCGGCACCACCTTGCTTGCCATCAACGGCATGGGAACGCCGGTTGTCCGCGTCGTGAACGTCGAGTTGGGTGAATCACTCACATCAACACTTGATGTGAATGACTTGCCACATTCCACGGACGAACTGGTGTCGCTCGGTAAGCCTGCCATTGTCCACGGTGTGCGCATCGTCGGAGTTTCAGCGTCGCCTATTCTGGCCACGACCGACGGCCTGCGCGCTGTCCGCAGCATCGAGTACGAAGTAGTGACTCAGGGAACAGGCGGCATCAATGAAACTATGAATCAAAGGCCGCTCCATTGGGCGTTCTATGACGCGTTGCGCCGCACCGTCAGCAATCTGGATGATCTGAATCCGAACGTCGCTCTGGGCGGCCCGGCGCGATATATGGTCTTAGGCTCCACCCGGCTCCTGAACACCGATTTGGCTACACAAAACCAGTACAACGCTTGGCTGGAGATTAAGCGTCGCAAGGGTTTTGATATCGAAATCGCCACACTGTCGCAAGTCGTGGCTGCACACGGCGATTCATCGGCCGCGAGCATCAGAAGTTTCATTCAGAACAGCTACATGGATCAGTCTCGCCCGCCGTTGGTTTATGCCGTAATCATCGGAGACGTGACTGGAACATATGCGGTCGCCTCAAAAGATTTGACAAATCCGGAAATCACTTCTGAGTCATCGTTCGGGGATAACTTCTTTTTCGCCGTAGATGGTGATGATTACATCAGTGACGTGTTCCACGGCAGAATTTCTGCACAGACTGTCCCCGAATTTTTGCAGTACTTCCGCAAGGACTATCTCTACGAAGTCACGCCGTTCACCACGAATCTGCAGTGGTATCGAAGCTTGTGCGCTGTCGCCGGCAACTATGCCGACGGCGGTACCTATCCCGTCACGCCCGTTTGGAATATGAACTGGGCGCGTGACTATGTGATGGAAAATGGTTGCATTACCGACGCGGACACGTTTTACTTCCATGATCAAACCGAAGACCCGGGTGAGTGGACCGAAGAAATTATTCAGGATATTAATCAGGGCGTATGCGCAGTTTGGTACAGAGGTTGGGCCAGTTCGCAGGGCTGGCAATATCCCGTTCTGTTTAATTCAGACATTCAAGCCGGTATCAATGTGGGCACAAAGTTTCCCGCTGTGTGGGGCATCGTTTGCGGCAGCGGCAATTTCGCCTTCGGTAGCGGTCCCTGTTTTGGTGAGAAATGGACGACCGGCTTGGGCACCCCGTCAGCACCCAATGGCGCCATCGTGTATTTCGGTGCCAGCGATCTCCATACCAACACCAAACACAATAACGCCATGCTGGCCGCGATGGCGGAAGGCATGATCATTGAAGGCAATCGCAGCTCCGGTGCATTGTCGCTGGCTGGCAAGCTCGAAGTTTATCGTCAATACCCTCTTGAGCGCGCGCCCGGCGAAGAAGTTCACTTCTACGGTTTCCATGTCTTCAACGTCTTAGGTGATCCCGAAACACCACTTTACTTTTGCGAACCCCATCACCTCGAAGTTACTGGGCAAAGCGGCTTAACACGCGGATCCCGATTCCTCAACGTGACCGTGACCGATCAAAACACAGGTCTGCCTGTGGATCGTGCGTTGGTTGGAGTTCGCAACCGCGCAGATCAGGTCTCCACCACCGTCATGACCAATGCCGCCGGTGAAGCGTGGGTGCCCGTGAATTTCCTGGGTGATGCCAGCGCTCAGTTAACCGTCTGGAAGCACACCTATTTCATGCACTGGGAAGACCTGTCTATCACCACTGAAGCGTATGATCCGTTTGTCGGGAGCATTCACTTTGACGGCACCGATGACGAACCGAACCCGGGGCAGACAGTGGACATCACTTTCGGGGTGGTCAATGCGGGCACCTCGGACGCGACCTGGACGATTACCGCTGTCTCCTTGGATACTTTGACCACCGTGACTAGTGGCACAGCATCCGTGCCGTTCCTCGCGTCGGGTGCAACGGGACTGTCTTCTGCGATTACCGTACAAATCAATCCCCGCGCATGGGGACTCTCGCATCCCGTGCTGGCACTGACCTTTACGGATGGCGCAAACTCCGTTACTCGTGATATTCGCTTTGCGGTCGCCGCGCCGGATCCGTTTGTGATAGATTTAGATGTGCAAGATGCCGACGGGATTCTCTCCCCCGGTGAAACGGCGAATATCGCAGTCACGATTCGCAATACCGGCACCGCTTCCGCCGCTGAGCTTTCGGCCACCGTACATAGCTGGGACAACGCGATCAGTTTTCCGGATGACAACTTAACGTGGACGAATGTTGAGATCGGACAGGAAGTCACCAGCACCACCACCTTCTCAGCATCCGTGCCCGCAGGCGTTACCCCTGGTCGCCAAATCGCGCTGCGTTTTGTATTCACTTGGAACGGCGCGCCGTTTACATGGCGGCAAGTTTTCCTGACTGCCGGGGCCGTTACGCCTAATGTGCCGACGGGGCCGGATGAATACGGCTACTATGCCTACGAAGACATTGACGCGGGCTATGCCGCCACGCCGACCTACTCTTGGACCGAACTCGATCCCGATTTCGGTGGCAGCGGTGCGACGCCGCATTTGATGCGAGACGACACGCATGTAATCATCGCGCTGCCCGCTCCGTTTTCCTATTATGGCGAGACGTATGATACGCTTTCCATCTGCTCGAACGGTTGGGTTTCCTTTGGGCCGACCACACTCCCCGAGTTCCGCAACTGGGAGATTCCGTCCGCCATTGGACCGCCTGCAATGGTCTGCCCATTTTGGGATGACTTGATTGCCAATACGGATTCGCTGTTTCCTAACGACAATCAGCAGCATGAAGTTTGGACCCGGAACGATGGCAGCCGCTTCATTATCGAGTGGCGTGCCTTGAACCGGGCAGGACTCGTAGCAGGTGAGGTCAATCGTGACCACTGCATTTTCCAGTGTATTCTCGAGTATCCCGCTTCTGGGGACGGCTCGATTCTGTTCCTGTATAATCAGATTACAAACAGCGACGCAAACAACAACTATGCGTCCGTCGGTATTCAGGACAAACTGCATTTGCGTGGTTTGGGATTGACCTTTGCCAATGAATACATCCCTTCCGCGGCGACGCTCGTTGCCGGGCGCGCTATTCGTTTCACCACGACGCCGCCTGATGGCTTCCTTGACGCCGACAATCCACGTGATATTCTTCCCGTTCAATTTGCGCTGCATCCTGCCTATCCGAATCCGTTCAACCCTTCGACTGAGTTGAAGTTTGACTTGGCCGCGAATGGAGCAGCAAGTCTCAAAGTCTATGACACTTTGGGCCGTGTCGTTGCGACGCTGTTTGATGAGAACATGGTCGCCGGAACGCATACCGTACGCTTTGACGGCACGGCCTTCGCGTCGGGTGTTTACTTCGCGCGGCTGGTGTCCGGTTCCAACACGGCCGTGCAGAAAATCGTGTTGATGAAATAGTCAGCGCGACGCAACGACTACAATACAGCGCGGGCCACTCAATTGAGTGGCCCGCGCTATTTTTATCCGACTGCCGCTTAACTTTGCTTGGGCGGAAGCTCCTGAGTGCTTTGCGGATTCGCGATATGCAGCGTCTGTGTTGGAAAGGCGAATTCGATACCCATGCTCTCAAACTCGCGCTTAATCCCAATCAGTAAGTTGTGACGGGCAATGAGAAAATCCTGATAGGCCGTGCTAAGCGAATAGCACTGCACGAGAATATTCAAACTTGAGTTCGCAAACTGCGCGAAATAGACGTGCTGTTCATCCGTATCCAGCCCCTCATTGTCCGCAACTAATTTGCGAATACGGCGGACCGCCTCTTCCAATTTCTCAATTGAAGTATCGTAGGTCACTCCTACTTCAATCTTGATTCGTCGTCTTTCGCGGCGTGTAAAGTTTTCAATCGGCTTGGTCGTCAAGTCTGAGTTGGGAACCGTGATTAAACTTCTCTCAAACGTCCGCACACGAGTCACTCGCAGACTCACGTCTTCCACGACTCCTTCAATATCACCGACTTTTACCCACTCCCCAATAGCAAAGGGTTTGTCCACGAAGATAACCAAGCTGCCGAAAAGGTTCGCCAAGGTGTCCTTGGCGGCGAAGGCCAGTGCCGCACCACCAATTCCGATACCTGCAAGCAGTGACGCAACCGAATACCCGATATTCTGCAGTGCGATCAGGATCGCTAAAAGCCACATCGTGACCACAATTGTCTTGCGACCCAAGGGGAGTATTCCGGCAAGCTGCGGATTCGTATCTTTGACTCGCGCCTCAGCCGAACGAATGAACCCGCTGGTGAGTCTGACCATAAACCAAAAGCCGATGAAGATCGTCACGGCTTTCATAAATGAAAACGCGAACCTGTCGAGATCCACGGGTTCAATCGGCAATGGCAAAATGGTCAACGCCGTCCACAAACCTAACATAAAACACATCCAGCCAGTCGGGCGGCGCACCGCCTCCAGCAAGATGTCGTCGAAATCGCTTTCCGACTTTTCTGCAAGCTTCATCAATCTCTTGATGACCATGATGGCGATCTTCTTCAGCACCCATCCCCCCAGCACCGCGCCGGCTGCCATCAACCACTCTTCAGTCGTGATGAGTTTGAATTGATCCAGGATCGAAACTTTTTCCATATAATTCCCTACTACGAAAGGTTTTCTAAAATTAATCGGCAGCGCGCTTCCCATGTATACTCGCGTGCCACCTTTTCATACGCTTGATCGGGCAACTCCGTTTCATCGGCGCGAGCAAGTCCTTCGCGCAACGATGCTTCCATCGCGTCGATATTGTCCGGCTCAAATAAGATCGCGTCCTTACGATTTTCCAAAACTTCCAATACTGTCGGGAAAGCCGGCCCGACAATTAATCGTTTGACCGCCATGTATTCAAACAGCTTCATCGGAGAACAGACTCGAATCGTCGGCACTCGCCACGTCCACATCATCAGCAACACGTCGGCCGCCGCAAGCCAGCGCGGGACATCCTGATGCGGAATGCGCCCGACCATGTGCGCGTTCGAAAGCTTCATGCGGTTGATTTCAGATTGCCAAAAGGCAATCTCGTCCCTGTTGCCCCCGACGACGTAGAACTCCGCTTCGGGAATTCGCCGCGCGGACTCGAGAATCAGATCAATTCCCCGGTCGCTCTTCAGCGCGCCGGTGTACACAACGATTTTCCGGTTGCCAGAAACACCAAGAGCCGCGCGCGCCGAAATCTTGTCCTGCGGCTTGCCGAACAGAGCGAGATCAACGGCGTCGTGAGCCGTCAGAAGTTTTTCTTGCGGCACGCCGTAGCTTTGCCATACTCGCGCCAGTGCATCGGAGATCGCCACCAACTTGACCATTTGCGGTTTCTTGGACGCGCGCACAATGAGCATTCTCAATATCGCTCCCAGAAACTTCGAGCTCTTGTGAACGTGTGCTTCGTGCGCTTCCCAAATAAACGGCGCGCCCATACGCGGCAAAAACGTCACCGACCACGGGTTACGGCTGTAGATCAAATCCTGCGGGTGATCCCGCAACGCTTTCAGTGTGCCGCTGACGCTGCCCAGAACTTCCAGCCTGCCCAAAATCTTTTTTCGAGGGACAAAAACCACCTCAAACCCCAACGGCGCGCCAAACAGCTCCTGCGCCCGCACAATTGCCGCAGCATCCGTCGTGAACTCTGCATGACGCGGAATAAACAGAGTCACCGCGTGCCCCAATGTCCGAAAGGCGCGGCACATCTGCACTACTTGCACGACATTGGCATCAACCGACGGAAAGGCCCGACTGTGAACGTAAGCGATTCTCAAATACGATTCCGAAGAGAAAGGGAAGGAATGTGTCAAAGGTAGTGATTTAGCAGGCTATCCGCAAATTCCGGCCAAACGAAAGCGGGATGGCCGCCCGGCGCATCCCGCTTCATGTTGCCAACGTGTCTAACTCTTTACTTCAGCAGGATCATCTTGGCTGCCTGCGAAAAATCGCCGCTTTCCAAACGGTAAAAATACATTCCGGAGGGAAGACCGGATGCGTCAAAGTTTACATTATACGCTCCAGCCGACTGCTGACCGTTCACAAGCTGGGCCACTTGCTGACCACGGATGTTGTAAACAGACAGAGTGGTCAGTGCGGCCTCCTTCAAAGTATAATGAATCGTCGTGCTCGGATTGAACGGATTCGGGTAGTTCTGCGACAACGAATATGCACGCGGAATCAAGTCGTCACCCGGATGGTCACCAATCGCGGTGAGCACATCAATCGTTACCGGCAATTCGATGGTCGTGTTTAACACGTCATTGGAGAGGAAGAGCGAGACGGTGTGATGCGCCGAACGGAAGTTCGTGAAATTGCAGTTCATCGTGATCTCGCGCCGCTGGAAGCCCGGAACAGTGCCTACAGCAGGCGTTATCGTCGCCCAGCTTTGATCGAACATCATTTGGTAGATTCCCAGTTGGTCACCCGTGTTGCTCTGCAAGACCCCGCCAAACGTCACCAGCATGTCGTTATACCGGGACGTAATGCCGCAGCCGCCCGAGGCATACTCGGTGCCTTCAAGCACCGCAACCGTTTGGCGGTCATAAGTGATCGGATGCATCCGTGTGACGCGCGTTTGGTTTGTTTCGCCGTCCCGGCTGAAGATGTAGAGCTTGTAGCCGTTGGGATCCTGTGCCCACCATGCTAAACCAGTAATCGCGAGTTCATTCGCGCCGTCGTTTTCAACCTCTGCGAAAACATTGCCGTCGCGATCAATCTGATAAATGTTTTGTGTGAAGTCTCCGACCCAGAAATGATCCAGGGCGGGATCATGCGCAATCGCACGAGTCGGGTTCAGCGGACTCTGAATCTCCGCGCGGATGACGCCGTTCAGGTCAATCCCGTTGATTACGCCTGTCCCGTCTTCGGATCCATAGAGGTATTGACCGTCATAAGCAAGGTCATACCAGCCAAAGGCTGAGGTGGACGGCTGAGGAATCGCCGGAGGCACAAGTTGGCCCGCACGGTCAAAACGATAAATCCAGTTCGTGCCGGTCGGACCTGCGCCGCCACTGACGTACCAGTAGTCACCCGCGAATTCACAACCCAGCATCTGGAAGTCACCGGTTTGTTCGGACAAGCCCACGTGGTCGATCGCGTCCCAGTTCTGGGTTTCTTCACCATTATTCATGAATGCCATGCGGATATTGTAGGCGAGAGGGCCGTTGCCGTCATTGATGATCTCGAAGGTTGCCGAACTTTGCGCCGGATAGGCAATCGTCAACTCGTCAGTCGAAAGCTCAAGCTCTGGGTGGAACATGCTGAAGTTCACGGTTTCCGTGCTGTCCAACTCCACGAGGGTTGTCACCGAAAGCGCGTCGTTATAACCTTCCGCATGAGCACGGAAGACATACTCTCCGATGAGAACATTGTCCAGCGTGTATTGCCCTTGCGCGTTCGTCAGAGCTGAATAGTTGAAGCCGTCCGCCGTAACATTCACGTTCTCCATCGGCTGGCCGGTCTCTTCGTCCGTCACCGTGCCGACAACCGTCCCAAACAGGTTGCGCGCGTCGGTCGTGATCAGAATCGCTCGACCATCCATAAGACTTGCGCAACCCGATGAAAGGGTATTGATGTAGGCAAGCGCGAGGCCGCTTGTGCCCCAGCTATCCTGAATGCCAATGGTACATCCTGGATTCTCGCCGCCGTTCCCGGGCATGTTCATGGTTACATCGTTGTACTGGAACAATATTCTGCCGTTGCCGTCCAAGGTTGGTGTCAGCGTTTGCCCAAGCAGAATCACTTCGAAGTCGAGGTTTGCCGTGTTGTAACTCGATCCGCCGCCCGAGGCTTTCCACTGGATGATCAGACGATCAGCATCCACGTCATGATACCACCACACACCTTGTCCCGCGCCGCTGGTCTTCAGGTCATCCCAGTACGGCGCCACCATGGCCATCGGAGCCGCCTGTGCCGGAATAGGATAGTTTCGGAAGTGATCCCCAAAAGCCTGTGCGCCGAAAGCCACCCAGCCGTTCGCGCATATCGTAATGGAATCATACTCCACGCCATAGTACGTAAACGGGAATGGTAAGGCACGAGCCACTGCCCAGACTTGTGTGATTTCCGTCTTTTCACCAACGTCGTCAATGTTCAAGTCTGTTCCTAAACCGGAACTGATATTCACATACGAATACTGCGGATGCAGTTCGTAGTCATTGTCAATATTGTCGTAGGCATAGTATCCAAAGCCATCGGGCCCGCACGGATCGTCGCTTGCCGCCGTGCCCACTGGTACGTTAAAATACGTCGTGTCCACAAATCCGTTATTGCCCGTTAGAATCAACGTCATGGGAGCCTGATGTCCCGGGAAAGTCAAGCTATTGGCGTTCAAAGTAAACGGACTGGCGGTGTTTGTCACTTGGGAGTTGACCGGAATGTTCGGATAGGTCGCATTCGCCGTGGTCGCGGAAACAAACGGGCTTCCTGAAATCAGCGTCGCTGTGACACCTGTCAGCGGAACAACACCTGTGTTTTTGACCGTGACCGTCATGTCGCGCGTCAACCCGGGACCGAACGCCGATGAAAAGGAGTGACTGATGTACTGCGGTCTGGCAGCGGAAATCACTGCTTCCACCGTGCTGGTCGTCGGCGTTCCCGATGACGTCACCGCGAACCTCAGCGGCACCACCTCCCTAAACTGCAAATCATTGCTCAGGTTCAGGCGAAAGGCCGTCGCACCCATTGCTTGCGCACCCGGCGCAAGATTACTAAAAGTCGAGCTGCCTTGAACCACAGTTGCCCGCGGCGAGGTCGTGGTCAAAGCTGCCGTGATGCCGGTGACGATTACTGACGAACCTGAGTTGCGCAGGACGACCGCAAGGTCTACGATTTCACCGGGATTCATGATTCCGTCACCGTTGCCTTGAGTACCGCCCGCGTTATCGTCGTCAACGGTCATTGAGCTGAAGGCTACGTATTCCGTCCCGGCGGCGCACGCAACATCCGCCAAATAGGGATTCATGTTCCGCTTGGTCGCCGTCAAGAGCAGCGTACCGGGTGAATCCACTGTCACAGGAAGCACTAAATCGCCGTTCGCATTGGTCAATCCCTTGACATAGCACTCAGTGCCTTTCCAGGCCGTCACCAGTGCGCCCTCAACCGGATTACCCGTGATGTCGTCCGCGACGTGAACTGTCAACGAACGAGACCCCACGATCAACGATCCCGTATGAGTGACTTCGACAACCTGCGGAGAGTCCGACCAAATGGAAAGCCCTGGGTCACCCATCAAATTAAACCACTTGGAAAAATTCTGCGCGGTCGGTGCGTTCCAACCAAAGGTCGTATGCAGCCATGCCTTCGCCGAGTTGACGCAATGGCCAAAATGTTCAGTTCTGAGATTGGCGATTGCATATCCTAATCCACCCGTCACACAAATGTTTTCAGGATGGTGGGTACTGGTTGTCGCCATGCCGACACAGGCAACACCACCCTTAGGACTCGTTGCCGTTCCTGCAACAACCCAGGACTCCGAGGTCGCAAGTCCGTTGGTAAAATTTCCTGTGTTGCACGTCACGGTCATACATACCGGCAGCTTCGTGCCGTTGTTGCACCCATTGGCAGAACTTGCGTCCATTTGGTTCAGCCAAGTGCCGCGCCACAGAAAAATGCCCACACCGCCATTGAACTGCTGCCAAATTGTATTGTTGTTCACCGCGCCCGGGTGGGAGGCCACGAAGCTGGAATCAATATCCGTGTGAAGGCGAAGCTGCTGGCCCACCCACTGCATCGTGGTATAATTTGAAGCAATCTGATTGGCCACTCCTGCATAAAGGAAAGCGCGGCGAAACCAGCCTGGATCCGTGAGATTCGGAGTCCGCTCGTATGCTGCAATCTTAGCATTAATCGTCGCAAACTCGCTGGTGTTCGTGGCGCATATACGGCCTACTCCGATATCCTCTATATCGTCACCGGTTGTTGCCAGTGCAAAAGTGTGATCGTAGTTACTGCCGTCCGTCGGCATACCGTACGTACCTTCGTTTGCCGGATCGCCCATGATACACACGAACTCCACCGGACTGTCTTCATCTGCGTTCGCGTAAGCGCTCCGAATAAACGTCGTCATTTGCGGTGCACTCCACGATGTGCGTTTCTCAAGAATCACATCATGACCTGAACGCTTTTTCCAAAGATAGAGACTGTCTGTCCACTGATTGACCGTCGCATGGTCTTTTGCCAATATGATGTACGTTCCCGGAGTGGTCGTCGCATCGTCCAAAGCATGCTCATCGAGATTCTCGATCAGATGCTGATACATCGAGGACCACATACCTGACGGCCTGCGAACCCGAGTCATCTCATTGACAGACGGCTCGTTGTTGGGCACGATGTCCACTTGAATGTTGTGGTAGATGCGAGCCTGACGGGTCACAGGATTGACCTGCACCGGATTCAGGCGCACAATCACAACTCGGAAGTCGCGCATGATCATCGGTTCTGACATCTCGGCAATGTTCTCAGGAAACCAGGCGTCCTGACCATAAATCATCGGATTCTTCGTATTCTGTTGACGCAGACGCTCTTCCTCGTAATAAGGCATGGCATTGTAATCCTCAACCAGCTCGAAATCCGCGCTCATCACGACCAAATTGGCACCGCCTGTGGCCGGAATCCGGTAGTAGCGAGAAACATGCGGCACCGCCGGCGATCCGTCCTCCGTGACAATAGCTTCGCCGTCGATTCCGATGAAATCAAACTCCTCGAAGTCTTGGACTATCGTGCGGCGCTCCAGAGCCGACCCATCGAAGCGAATGGAGGTATACTCGGGGCCGGTCTTGCTGACCTCGAGTGCGGCTCCCTTCCCCTGATAAGTCGAAAATATCGGTGCGCTATTCTCCTGCGCCGCAAAAACGACGCACGAGAAAGCAAGTAAGGTGATTGCGCGAAGAAACAGTCCTTTACTACTTGCCATATGAGGCTCCTTCAAACGTCCGTTGGGATGCAAATAAAAGCCGGCAGTATCCGGCTGGGCTAATTCATGTTAAATTAACGAATCACGCGGGGTCATGCAAGTCCGTCAAGTCCTGAATTCAATTTTTTGAGCGTCACGCTCGACTCAACTTGCGCCAAATCCTCATTCTAATAGACTGTTTTACAATAGCTAAGACTCGTTGTGGACAAAAGGGGCCACAATTATATGGCATATGCCTCGTTTTGCTCTGTGGCTCATGTTCTGCCAATGGCTACTTTGTGAAAAAAAGTGCCTATGGGTGAGAATGTCTCATTCCCCGTAGCTCGACATCCGTGAGTCCCAGGCTCCCGGCTGGTCTTTCAGATACTTATCAAACCATTCGAGCATCATCTGCCGATGCTCAATCAAGTTCTTGTATTTCGTGTTGATATTATGAGTTTCGTCCTGAAAGCGCGCGTAAACCACGTCCTGCCCCAGTAGCTTCAGCGCGACGAACATCTGATCCGATTCGATCCAGGGGACGTTGTCGTCAATTCCGCCGTGCAAGATAAGCATCGGAGTCTTGATCTTGTCTGCATTGTAGATGGGTGACTTGTCCACGTAAACATCCTTGTCGCTCCACGGAAATTTTCCGGGCGAAGCAATGTCGGCATACCAGTAGCCCCAGATTCCTCCGCCGAAATAATTCGTGATATTGGAGATACCGTACATGTCAATCGCCGTCTTGAACATGTCGGTTTTGGTCACCAAGTCCAAAGTAATGAACCCGCCATAACTTCCACCGTAGCAACCCACGCGCACACCGTCAATAAATGGATGCGCGGCCAGAACCTTTTCCGTGCCTTCGATGACATCTTGTGTCGCTTCGGTTCCCCAGTCACCGGCATGATAATCCGCGAACTTTTGTCCCTTGCCCAGTGCGCCCACGGGATTTAGCACATACACACAATAGCCGTTGGCCAGCCACAACTGATATTGCACACTAAATCGCACGTCGCGCGGTGTCACCCCTGCGTAGTAGTAAACGATCAGCGGCCACTTTTTGGTAGGCGTGTAGTCTGCCGGTTTATAAAACCAGCCGTCAATCTCTTCACCCAGACGATTCGTGAAACTCCACGGCTCCATCGAGCCGAACTCCCAGTCCGCAACAACGTCTTGGTTGGGGTCGAAGAGCTTCTTCTCTGCCGTGCTATTGACAAAAACGGCTTTGGGAGTGTTGTAATCGGAGGCGATATAGGCGACCTTTGAACCGTTGTCGGCAAACGTCGGCTCATCCGTATATTCAAAATCACTCTTATACGGCCGGAAGGTCACGCTCTTGCTGTCCAATGAAACTTTGGCAAAGTGCCGCCCGCCGTTTTGTATCACATAACAGTAGAGAGACTTATCGCGCGGATTGTAAAAAATATTCGAGCCGCCCTCTTCGTCCGCTACTGAAAACTTCTGGTCCGCTGTGAGAATCTTGTTTTCACCTGTCCGCAAATCAACTACGCACACGACAAGTTGAGCGACGTTGTGATAGACCGTGTCCTCGGGGGCTGCATCGTGCGATCCTGCGCTGTAGGCAATCCGGTTCTCGTCAATCCAACAGATGTTCTGCGGATACTCAATTAGATTTCGAGTCAAGACTTTCTTGATGACTCCCGATGCCAATTCAACCGTCCAGAATTCCTGTGTGACATAGGGCCGACCGAACTTTGGAATATGTTTGATCAACAGCACTCGCTCGCCACTCGGCGATACCGACCATTTGTCAAGCTCAAATTCTCCTGCCTTCGTCAGTTGCCGGGTTAGTCCCGACTTAAGATCGGCGACGAACAACTCACGGCGGTCGTTATATGTCGTGACCCGGTCTTCTAGCTCGCGAAACAAATCATAGCCGGATTTATTCTCGGGCTTTTCCTTTGTGACCGAGTAGACTATGCTTCCTTCGCCCGTCTGCACTTTGAACCCGTCGAGATTCTTGACCGCTTTGGCAAGGCGGGTGGTTTGGCGGTTCCCCATTCCAAAGGACCAAACTTCGCTGCCGTCATCCGTGCTGGCGCGATAGTACAACTTCCTTCCATCTTTTGAAAAATCAAAATCCGACACACCGGACTTATCGAAAACATGAAAGAGTTTGCTCTGGTCCGTGTCCCAGATTTCGTACCACGACTTTGATTTGTACTCTTCCCCTTCGCGGATCGTGCGCTGGAAAATCAGATATTTCCCGTCGGGAGAAAGCAAAAGAGAACTCAAATTTTCCAGCTCAGCATCATAGCGCATATGCGCAGGCCGCTTGAGCATGCTTGCGCCTGATGTGATGGTTGCAACAGATGCCGAGTCTTGCGTAACGATAGCGGAAATGCTCCATGCTCCGCTATCGGAATTTTGCGAAACCGTCGCCACCAAAACATCCGTGCGAGTGCGGTCGAGAGTGATCTCGCTTCTTGCCTTGTACGCTCCGCTGTCGGCAGCCGTGGCTTTGGTGAGTTCTTTTCCATTGGCATAAACTATCAGAGGACGAGAACCCGTGACTTCCAGCGTTGCCATCGTGTTGCCGTCTGTGGTCAATGACGTCGCGGCCAGTCCGTAGGCGCGTTGAGCGTCTGTAGGAAACGAAAGCTCGGCGCCTCTTAATGGTTTCTGATTCAAGTTGATCAGGTTTAACCTGCTCCACTCGATCTTAACTTGTCCGAGCAAGTCCGCAGTTTTCACGGTCGAATCGCCAAAAGCAACCGGCGGTAAAGTCGTAACCGGTGCAGTTTTCCACTCGGAAATTTTCGTTTCTGTGGCGAGTAAGGTTGTCGCCCACAACAGCACAAACATCACTCGAAACATAAGACTCTCTACGACACTCTTAGTTAAAGAAAAATTGACTGGCATATATCGCCGCGATCAATCCTGCCGCATCACCGATCAGGCAGGCGGCCAGAGTGTGGCGTGTTGCGCGGACGGAAACGGAGCCAAAGTAAACGGCTAAAACATAAAACGTGGTTTCCGTCGAGCCCATCATCACCGACATCGTGTTGCCGATCAGTGAATCGGGGCCATAGGTATCCAAACCCTCCGAAAGCACTCCAAGCGCGCCTGAACCCGAGAGCGGACGAACAAACGCCATCGGCAGAACTTCAGGCGGAATTCCTAACGGTCCGAGAATCGTTCCCAATCCTTGCACTGCAAAGTCCAGTGCGCCCGATGCTCTGAAAATAGCAATCGCACACAAAATCGCCACCAGATAGGGAATGATGCGGACTCCTACGTGAAAACCGTCTTTCGCCCCCTCAATAAACTCTTCGTAGATTTTGACTTTCTTGAATGCTGCCGCCAGCACGATGATCAAGAACAAAATCGGAATCGCCCAATCAGAGGCCGTCTGTGCGGCCAGTAGAATCCATTCTTTCATCAGGATTTCTCCTCGCTGGGCAGACGATACGCCTTGCGCTTTTCAAGCAGTTTTGCCGCTGAAATTCCGACAACAGTTGAGCAAATGGTCGCCAAAAGCGTCGCGCCGATAATGCCCGTGGCATTTTCAGAACCTGCCGAGGCGCGCATGGCAATCACCGTCGCTGGAATCAGCGTCACGGAGGTGGTATTGATTGTCAAGAAAGTGGCCATCGCATTGGTCGCCGTGTCACCCAGTTTACTGAGCGACTTCAGGTCCTGCATCGCCTTCAACCCGAGGGCCGTCGCGGAGTTGCCCAGACCCAACATATTGGCCGCGATGTTCGAGATCATCGAGCCCATGGCCGGGTGCTCGGGAGGCACGTCGGGGAAAAGCCGCTTCATAATGGGCCGAAGTAGTCGCGAGAGGCCTTGTACCAGCCCAGCACCCTCTGCTAACTTCATAAATCCCAACCACAAAGCCATTATCCCAATCAAGCCAATGGATAGCTCTACCGAGGTCTTGGCTGCGTCAATTGCGGCTTTGGTCACCTCCGCCATCCGGCCCGTAAACATGGCGGTGACCACACCGATTAGAATCAAACCTAACCAGATTACTTGCACGTTTGCTCCTAAGTTTTGATAACACATAGTTTACGAAATCAGGTTGGAATGTGCAATCAAGTTGCCCCACGCGCTGAAAAATCTCGATAATAGAGGCCGCAGAACATCCGGTTTGTGAAACTTTGCGCTTATCAAATCGTTGAAAAAACAAGAGGTCGAGCACTGGGCAATAATTGACATTCCCAGCCATGAGCCGTATATTGATTGATTGGTGGATTTGGAAAGTCGATAAAAATTGTCTTATTAGGGATTCTGCGTGATTGAACTTCAGCTTTTGGGGAAATGTTTGGAAAAGCCGACCAATGGATTCGCTTTGCCGATGATGGGCGAATTTGCGCCGCAATCCTTCAGACACAAGCGCGTCCGCGAGTGCAAAATCGGCTCGGTGACTATCGGCGGCAATAATCCGGTCGCGATTCAGTCCATGACCCTGACCGATACCCGCGATGCCAAGGCCACGCTCGAGCAGATTCATCGTTTGGAAGAGGCGGGCTGTGAAATCATTCGTGTGGCCGTGCCCGATGACGAGGCGGCGGCAGCTTTGTCCGAAATCAAGAGGAACATGCGCGTCCCCTTGGTGGCTGATATTCACTTCCACTACAAGCTCGCGCTGAAAGCCATTGACGCGGGTGTGGACAAGATTCGCATCAATCCCGGCAATCTGGGCGGCGAGGGCCGAGCGAAAGTCGTCACCAAAGCCGCGCTGGACGCGGGCATCGCAATGCGCGTCGGAGTAAATTCCGGTTCGCTCGAAAAAGATTTGATTGACAAGTACGAAGGGCCGACGCCAATGGGAATGGTGGAGTCGGCGATTCGTCACGTTCAGTGGTTGGAAGACGAAGGCTTCACCAATCTTGCTGTGTCGCTGAAAGCCTCCAACGTTCCGCGCATGATTGAAGCCTACACGCTCTTCCGCGAGCGCAGTGACTATCCCTTGCATTTGGGCGTCACCGAAGCGGGACCGATGTTTTCCGGGTCGATTAAGTCCGCGCTCGGAATCGGTTATCTGTTGCAAAACGGCATCGGCGAGACACTGCGTGTCTCACTTACCGCTGATCCTGTGGAAGAAGTCAAAGTCGCGTGGGAAATTTTGAAGGCGCTGGGCTTACGCACAAAAGGCGTTAACCTCGTCGCCTGTCCGTCCTGCGGCAGATGCGAAGTGGACTTGTTGGATTTGACAGCGCGAGTCGAGCTGGCCGTCTCCACCATTGACAAGCCGTTGCACATCGCCGTCATGGGTTGCGTCGTCAACGGCCCCGGCGAAGCCCGTGAAGCCGACTTAGCCGTCGTAGGAGGAAAAGGCAAAGGCCTGATCATGAAAGACGGCAAAGTCATCGCCACATTGCCCGAAGATCAATTGATTCCGGCGTTGCTCCGTGAAGCGGAGCTTTATGACGTATCGCTAAGACCTGCGGGTAAGGCGAGGTTTGTGGCGAGTGCATAGCATGAAAGCATTGGCTTTCTTTCTTGTTCTTTGCATTACTTCGGTTAGTGTTCATTCGCAGCCGCTCCCCCACCCCGCTGATCCGGCGATACAAGCTATCGTCAACCAAATCAGCCCGGATTCGATTTATGCGAGCGTCGAGCGGCTGCAAGCGTTTCATACGCGGCACACGTTCAGCGACACCACGTCCAACACCGTCGGCATCGGCGCGGCGCTCAGGTGGATGCAAGCGAAAGTGGACAGCAATGACAACGCGAGTTCTTTTTCGTTCGAGTGGTTTCCATGGACGCAGGGACAGACGCGGCATAATCTAATCGCGCGTAAATCCGGCGCGGCGAGCGAGCGGGGCCGTTACATCATCGGCGGGCACATTGATTCGCGCAACGTCAACGGCAACGACAACACGGGCTTTGCGCCCGGGGCGAACGACAACGGTTCTTCGTGCGGCGCGTTTCTGGAAATGGCGCGGCTCTTTTCTAACACAACTACCGCTCATGATCTCGAAATCATCTGGTTTACGGGTGAAGAGCAGGGGTTGTTGGGCAGCGCGGCCTACGCGAATCACTTGGACGCCGAAGACGAGCGTGTGGACGGCATGATTGCGATGGACATGAACAGTCGTGTGCGCGCGCCGAACGGGGACATTGACTCGATGTCACTGAGGCTCTATGCATCTGGCACGAACGCGCAGGGAAGCTCCACCAGCCCGTCTCGCAGGCTGCAGCGCTATTTGAGATGGATAGGCGAAGCCTACGTGCCCGGTTTTGAAATGGTTATCATCGCAGCGAGCGATCGGCCCGGACGCGGCAGTGATCATTTAAGTTTTTCCAATCGCGGATTTCCCGGCGTGCGATTCATCGAGCGCAACGAAGACACCGCCTTTCAGCATGACACCACCGATGTCGTAGAAGAGCTTGTACCGACTTACGCCCGCCGCAACGCGATATGCGCGATGGCCGGACTGCTCACGATGTTAAATGCGCCGCTGACTCCTGCCGCGCCCGTCGTGAGTGGAACAGACAGCGGCTATGCTATCATCACCGTTCCGGAATCCATAGAGTTACCCGCAGGTGGAAGATTTCTTCTGTCGAAGCGCGACATAACGAATCACTACTGGGACGAGATTTTCGACTTGGGAGCGTCGCGTGAGTTTGTTTACGGACCCGATCACAGCGGAGCGTCCGTCTGGTTTGCGTTGTCCGTCGTGAACTCCGAAGGACATCCGTCTCCGTTTTCCGAAGAAGCGCACGCCGACATCACAAGCGATGCACGCGAGCCTGAGGTGTTGGCCACGGAGTTCGCACTTGCGGTCTATCCCAATCCGTTTAATCCGGCTGTAACGATTCGCTACTCGCTGACCTCGCCCGAACATGTGCGCGTGGCCGCCTATGATTTGCTCGGTCGAACTACCGCAGTGATTCAAGACGGGGTCTTTCGACAAGGCACCCACGAAACCGTTTGGCAGCCTGACAATCTCGCTGGCGGAATCTACTTTGTGAGATTGAGCACAGCGGACAAGTCTGAGACACAAAAGATTCTCTATTTGAAATAGCCGATGCTGTCTAAAATTAACGTCGCCGAGTCATTCGCCAAAATTATCGACTACGAAAATCCTCGTGTCGCGGCCATGGTCAACGAGTGCGCCGTAAAGTTTGTCAAGTTAATGGGCGATTTCGTGTGGCATCATCACGACGAAGAAGATGAACTCTTTTGGGTCGTGAAAGGTTCGCTCTTGATGAAACTTCGTGACGGCGACGTGACCGTCAACGAAGGCGAAATGATTCTAATTCCACGTGGCACGGAGCACTGCCCGGTCGCCTATGATGAAGTGCAGTTGATTTTGTTTGAACACGCGTCCACGGTCAACACCGGCAACGTCGTGAACAAGAAGACGAAAGTTACGTTAGAAAACCTATAAATTTTTACCCCCTTAGTCCCCCCAGAGGACTGGGGGCAGACCAGAATGAGCAGCTTAGTCGAAAACATCCAAGTGACGCCGCGTAAGGGGCCGAAGTATACTTTCTTTGACATTGAAGTGACGCGCATCATAGACACGACGCCGAACGTCAAACTGTTTGACTTGCGAGTCCCCGACCGCGAAGAATACAAGTTTCAAGCCGGACAATTTATTCAAATTGATTTTCCGATTGACGCGAAAGTCACGCGCCGTAGTTATTCGATTGCCTCACCGCCGAACGGCAAGAATGAGTTTCAACTTTGCATTGGCCGTGTTCCCGAGGGGCTGGCCACCCGCTACATGTTTGAAGAAGTGCGGCCCGGTTCGATTCTGAAAGGCTCCGAAGCGCTTGGCCGGTTTGTGTTGCCAGACATTGTTGAGCAGGAGACCTGTTTAATCTCTACGGGAGTCGGTATCGCGCCGTTCCGCTCGATGCTGATGGATGGTTACGCGCGCGGAATTATCAAAGCTCCCATCAGTTTGTTTTTCGGTAATCGCTACGAGTCGGATATTCTCTACCGTGAAGATTTTGAAACCATGCGCCGTGATCATGGTTTACACTTCTATCCTGTGCTGTCGCGGCAAAAAGACTGGCACGGCCCGCAAGGTCACGTGCACCCGCACTACACCAAACACTACGCTGACAAGCGCCCCGCGACATTTTATCTGTGCGGCTGGCGCGCCATGCTCGACGACGCGCGCGGGCATCTGACTGAGTTGGGCTACGATCGGCACAGCGTCAAGATTGAGTTATACGATTGATTGAACACCAGGTCGAGCCTCTAGGCTCGACATGAAAACAGATGTCGGGCTTGGAAGCCCGACCCAGCATGGAGAAGTTGAATGAGCACAATCGAAACGACAACGGACCTCGATCTGGAATTGTCCCAGAAGGTCAATAAACTACTGGATATGTTCCGACCGATCTTTCAGTCCGAAGGCGGCGACGCGCGCTTGGTCTCACTAAAAGAAGGTGTCGCCACAGTTTCCATGGGCGGCGGATGCGACGGATGCGGCGGATCGCTTACCGAAATGGAAGGCGGCGTACAGCGCACTCTGCTTGAAAAAGTAGAGGGATTGAAGGACGTTGTCATCGTTCAGTAACGAACGATTAGAACACTGGGACTGATGAACGATGAGTTCATCTAAACAAGGACTCTGATTTGGAAAAAATTCTCGACCGGATATGGCTGTTCTTTTCATCGGTCAAGCTGACGATTGTGCTGTTACTTTTGTTCGGCATCGCGATGGGTTACGGCACGTGGATTGAAACTGTTTATTCAAACGGCGCCGCCCGGATTCTCGTCTATCGCACCTGGTGGTTCGACCTCCTCACTATAACTCTCGCGCTGAACCTGATCGGCTGCACGCTCCGGCGCGCGCCCTACAACGTTCATCAATATCCGTGGCTTCTGACGCACGTCTCTTTGCTACTGATTATGGCCGCCTCCATGATCACACACCGCTTCGGCATGCAGGGGCAGATGGTGATTCTTGAAGGTGAGACGGAAAATCGCTTCGGTCTCGAACAACTCGATTTGGAGAACTGGGAAACTATAATTGGCGAAGAGCGCGTCCTGCCCTTCGGCGTACATTGCGTGGAGTTCAGTCAGGTGATGTATCCCGGCACAGGAATGACGTCGCTCTTCAAGTCGCACGTCATCGTCGATGATCCCGGCAATCCTGAGACTATCGAGTGGGACGTCATCCTAAACCATCCGCTCTCATATAAAGGCTATAAGATAAGTCAAGCATCGTGGATTGATTTGCCCGACGGCAGACAAGCTACCGTCCTTGGCGTCTCATATGATCCCGGAATTCCCTACATGTACGTAGGTGGTATTCTGCTCGTGTTGTCCATGGTCGGGATTATTTTTCTGAAGCCGTGGCTGAAAAAGAAGTTTCCACCCGTTCCAAGAGGGCCGCGCCTGCCGCTCCTCGAAGAAACCGAAATGACGGAAGAGCTAATGGCTGAAACTCCCAAGCCCCGAGAGGGAGCTACTGTATGACAAAATTTGTAGTGCTAATCCTTGTCTCGCTGCTTACGCTGTCGTGGGCAAACGCCTCTGAAGATTTCAATTGGAATCTGGCTGGTCAAATCATCGTCCAAGACGGCGGCCGCTTGAAACCGCTGGATACGTTTGCCCGTGAGCTGGTCAGCGACGTGCACGGTAAGGACCGTTATGAAGGGCAAAACCCCGTTGAAACTTACTTCCGTTGGATGTCTGACGGCAGCCGCTGGTCCGATATGCCGCTCGTCTATCTGCCCAAGGGCGGCCTGCGCGAAGAACTCGGTTTGCAGGATCAGCCCGGCAGCATGTATTCCATTCAGGCGCTGCATTCCAAGCCGCGCTTGATGCAGATCGTGATGGAAGCTCGCACTGCGCAAGAGGCTGGCAAGAAACTGTCCTTCACGATGAGCAAAGCCAACGAGATTCTGCACAAGCTGAATATGCTCTCAATGGTCTTCAGCCATGAACTTCCCTCTTTCGTGCCGCCGCTTGAAGGCGACGCGATTACCACAACGTGGTCCACCATGCCCGAAGTGTTAGCTCGTTTGGAGCGCGATTCGATGCACGTCATGGGCACCAGTGAAGAAATGGCCGCGCTGGGCTTAGGCTTCGCCGGAATGTACAACGCGCTTACGGACAACCGCCCGGATATTTTCAATACGTCTGCCGAGTTGTTTGTCGGTACACAGCGAGCGATACTGGCTGATCAGCCCCAAATTGAATCCACCATCGGCTTAGAAATTTTCTACAACAAGCTCGATCCGTTCTTCTGGGCCAGATTGATGCTGCTCGCTGCCGCGCTTGTGTTCGCTTTTAGCTACAAAGCAAAATTTGCCAATCTGCGCACATCCGCAATGATCGGTATGCTCGGAGGGTTGGCCTTCTATTCCACCGGCATGATTATGCGCTGGTACATTGGTGGCCGCGCGCCATGGTCGAATATGTACGAGTCATTGATGGCCATCGGCTGGACACTCGTGATTATTGCTCTGATTTATGAACTCGTCAGGCGGGATCGTATTTTTGGCCTGTCCGGATCACTGATGGGCGGCATCGTGCTGTGGCTGGCGCATTATGCAAGTCTCGATCGCGGCATCAATCCGCTCGTGCCCGCCTTGCAAAGCTACTGGCTGATTTATCACGTCATCACTATTCTCACGAGCTACGCCTGTCTGGCCATCGCGATGGTGATCGGACACATCGTGCTGATTAGCGCGGTCAGGAATAAAGGTCAAATCACTCCGCCGCAAGCGCGCATGGCATCCGCCAATCTGCACGTCATGCAAGTCGGCTGTGTGATTCTAATTTTTGGAATCCTGCTTGGAGCAGTCTGGGCCGATTCAAGTTGGGGCCGCTTCTGGGGCTGGGATCCGAAAGAAACCTGGGCGCTCATCACATGGTTCGTCTATATCGCGTTCCTGCACGGCCGCAGCGCGGGCTGGCTGAATTGGAAGAGCCTCGCCTTCGCCTCCGTTGCCGCCTTCCCGGTCGTCGTGATGACCTATTACGGTGTGAATTTTTATCTGTCCGGTTTGCATAGCTACGGCGCGGGTTCGTCCCCCGGTATTCCCAGCGAAGCCTTCGGCTATTTGTTTATCGAAGCCGGATTCCTGACTTGGGTGGTGATTAAACTCAAAGGCAAATGGGGAAACACACCTAAAAATCCAAATGCGTCAAACACCAGCGCCCTAATGAGTCAACCTGCGGGAGCAAGCTCTTGAGTAATAACATGACTGAGAAATATCCTCTGCTCGCGCGCGTGGATTCGCCTGAAGATTTGCGAAAGCTGAGTCTGGATGAATTGGAACTCGTGTGTGCCGAATTGCGCCGCTACCTGTGGGACACGATTAACGCCGTCGGGGGACATTTGGCCGCTTCGCTTGGCGTGGTTGAACTATCCGCGGCGTTGCACTATGTCTACAACACTCCCGAAGACCGCATCGTCTGGGATGTCGGCCATCAAGGCTATATTCACAAAATCCTCACGGGCCGCCGCGATCAGCTTGACACGATTCGCCGGAAAGGTGGCCTATCGGGATTTCTGAAAAGAAACGAAAGCGAGTACGACGCCTTCGGTGCGGGACATGCGTCCACGTCATTATCTGCGGCCTACGGCATGGCTGTCGCGCGGGACATGAAAAAAGAAGAGCACAGCGTCGTGGCGGTCATTGGAGACGGCGGTATGACCGGAGGCTTGGCCTTTGAAGCGCTGAACAACGCCGGACATTCGGGACGGGACATCACGATTATTCTGAACGATAATCAGATGTCCATCTCGCCCAACGTAGGAGCCGTGCCAAAGTTCCTGGCCAAGATGGAAACCAATCCGCTGCTTTCCAAAATCAAAGACGAGATGTGGAACATGATGGGAAAGTCGCCCGTCGGCGCGAAGACCATGCGCGATTTTGCCGGGCGGTTTGAAGCCTCGCTGAAGGGGCTCGTTTCGCCCGGTATGTTGTTTGAAGAATTCGGATTCCAGTACTTCGGTCCGTTCGACGGTCACAATGTCCGCGAATCCGTTGAGATTCTGAAAAATATCAAGAGCAGTCACAAGCATCCGGTTATCGTCCACTTCCTGACCCGCAAGGGCAAAGGCTATGACGTGGCTGAAGCAGATTCCGTGACGTGGCACGCGGTTAAAGCTCCGGCGAAAGTCGAACCGAAAACCGATGCCAAGCTGGCCGTCGAAACCGAAGCCTATATGAACATCTTCGGCAAGGCGATGATTCAGGAAGCCAAGCGCGACCCCCGCGTCTGCGTCATCACCGCCGCCATGAAAGAAGGCACAGGTTTAGTCGAATTCTCGCAAGAGTGTCCCGATCAATTTTTCGATGTCGGGATTGCTGAAGGTCACGCTGTGACCTTCGCCGCCGGGCTTGCCGCCGAAGGCATGAAGCCTGTTGCGGCAATCTACTCGTCGTTTCTCCAGCGTGCCTTCGATCACGTCTTGCATGATTGCGGCATTCAGCATTTGCCCGTCCTGTTCTGCATGGATCGCGCGGGACTGGTCGGCGAAGACGGCCCCACGCATCACGGCTGTTTCGACTTGGGTTATCTCTCAACGATTCCCGGCATGGTCGTCTGCGCGCCGCGTGACGGTCAAGAGTTACGCAACTTGATTTACACCGGATTGCATTGGGCAGATGGCCCGTTCGGCGTGCGCTATCCGCGGGAAAAAGCACCCGACCAAATCAACTGGGACGAAACGCCCGCCCTCTTAAAAGTCGGCAGTTGGGAAGTTTTGCGCGAAGGCAAGCGCGTCGCTGTCTTGGCCACGGGCACGATGGTGGAAGCCGCGCGCAAAGTCATTGCCGCGGAAGAATACAATGTCACGTTAATCAATGCGCGCTTCATCAAGCCGATGGATGAAATGCTGCTCTCGCAGCTGCTCGATTCACACGAAGCCGTATTAACTCTCGAAGAAGGCACGGGTCACGGCGGATTCGGTTCGCAGGTCGCCATGTACCTGAAAGCCAACGGTCACGAGCATCTGTTCCACGCGCTGCATTTGCCCGACGGTTTCATCGAGCACGGCACGCGCGCGCAACTGTTGGAAATCGCCGGACTGTCACCGCGCCATATTAGCGACGCGATTGACGGCTTGCTGAAAGCTGAGTTGCCGCAGACCTTCGCGGCAAGAAAGCAAAAACAAGAGATCAGTTCATGAGTATGAAAGTGTTGGTAGATCCGCGCGCGGGTTTTTGCGGCGGTGTGCGCAGAGTCGTGAAGATGGCCGAAAAAGTCATGAGCGATACCGGCTTGCCGCTGGTCTCGCTGGGTGATATTATTCATAACGAAGTCGAAATTTCGCGGCTTGAAAAAAGCGGTTTGTCCTCGATTGATCATGGCGGCATGGCTACTGAAAGTCGTCCGCAAAAAGTTTTGATTCGCGCGCACGGTGAGCCGCCGGAAACCTACGCCAAAGCTAAAGAGCTCGGCGTCGAACTGATTGACGGCACTTGTCCTGTGGTGACGCGCTCGCAAAATATCGCGCGCAAGCACTACGAAGCCGGCGAGCAGGTCGTGATTATCGGCAAGCCCTACCATCCCGAAACCATCGGCATCAAAGGTCATTGCGACAACAAAGCCTTCGTCGTCTATGAGCGCGAAGACGTCAAACAGCTTGATCCGAAAAACAAAGTTTTCATTCTCGCACAGACCACGGTTTCCAAAGAGTGGTTTGAAGAGCGCATCGGATGGATTAAAGAGTACGCGCAGGACGTCGAGGTGCAGGTTGAAAACACGCTCTGCCGTTTCGTCGTCGGACGTGACGGAGATTTGGAGCAATTCGCCACGCAAGTTGATGTGATTCTGATGGTCGGCGGCACGAAAAGTTCCAACACCAAAGCGCTCTACGGCGTCTGCAAGCGCATGAATGACCGCGCTTATTTGATGGTGGACGAAAACGATTTGGATTTGTCGTGGTTCCGCGACGGCGACACCATCGGCGTCACAGGCTCCGCTTCGACGCCGCACTGGCTATTGGAAAAAGTCTGTGACGTCATCGGCGAAAAAACCGGTGCGCAAGTCCTGAGCGACACCACCGAATGGGAATCAAAACAGCAAGAACGCGAACTCGAAGAAATGAAAGACGACTGCGACTGTTGATTAGAGTGGGCACGTAGCCGCGACTGTTTGTATATTTATCTTCTTATCATTCAGGAGGTCTTATGAAGAAGGCATCTTGGAGTCTCTTGGTCTTTGGCATAGTATTGAGTCTGGTCGTATCGTGTAATGACGATGAGGATGACAACGGCGAACTCCCTGCGGATTTCGAGTTTCGCTCCGTCTTCCACTGCGACGGCCCGTTATCAGCCGATTGCGAGGGTGAAATCCCGATAACCGAGTACACGCAAGTCCGCATCTTTTATGATTGGAATGAAAATGGCCCGGATGTCCATGACTTCAGCCCTATTCCGGCCGGCTATGTAGCTACTCCTGAAGCGTGGTTTGCTAACTTCGCCGACTTCTATTTTAATGGCTCGTCGTTTACAAGTCCGGCGCTTGTGTTCCGTAATTTCGGCACTGGCTACACGAATTCTTTCAATACCTTCTATCTCCGCGCTTATACGGGTGATTCCGGTCGCACAGTTTGGACGAGTCCAATGTTCTCAATGCACCCGCACTCTGGGCCGCCAGATACAATTGACTTGACCGCAAGCGAATGGACGTGTGAGTTATCCGATGTTGATCCTCCGCAATGCAGTTTTGCGCCCAGCTTATTGGATATGTATTATGTGAATCAGTTTGATGCTCCGTCCTGTTTTGAAACTTGTGCAGGATCAGAGTCTGTGGTTTACTTCTCACATTGCGATACTAGCAATGCTGGCCAAATGCCGATAATGAAAATTTCCGGCAGTTGCGATGATACCCCTGACGGCGAAGTTTCATTCAGTCCAGCTGCATGGCAACCGACTGGATTTCACGAATCATGGGTGTTGCCGTCCATCATTGGGAATCGCTACGGCAAAATCACGATTTCATGGCTCGACTCTGTACCCTGCACAAACGTTGACACTTTGACCGTCACGCGGACGGATTCAAACTCCGTCGTTGAATGGAACACGACTTTTGAACAGAATTTATTGAACTTTGAAATCTGGTTGCTTGAGATAAGGAATCGGAACTTCGTTCCTGAGTTGCTTGGAGATCTGCCAGCCTCTGTCTCGTCGCAAGGCGCGGACTATGTTTTCAACGCTCCAAGTTTGCAAACTGAGTATTCTTATCAAGCCACTATAGTCGCCGTCGCTGATGACGGCAACAAGTACCCCTGCAAGCGCGTGAGTGTGCCTGCTATCGAATCATAAGAAGTAAAACGGCTGTATCCCAGCCGAGTGATTGTATGAAAATGTTCCGACACGTGAGGATTTGTGAAACTTTTATTTTTGCTCTTTATCGTCTCCTGTTTGGCCTTCGCGAAAGACAACCCCGTTGTCCCGCGCTCCGGCGTCGTTGAATTCGGCCCGGAAGAAACACGCGGCGTGTACTCGCCCTTGGACATTGTCGGCACGGAGGTCAAGATGAATCAGGACTTGACAACCAATCGCCAAAATGAAATCACCATGGCCGCGTGGATTCTTAACCCGCGCTTAGTCATGGGCGGCTCCAACGACTACCGTAACGGCGACGCGTCCGGTGGTTTTTATGTCAGTATTGACGGCGGCGCGACGTTCTATGACGCGCTCGTCACCCGCGGCCCGGCGGGAGTGTATGAAGCGGCCGGAGATCCCGTGGCGGCGGTGGATCGCACGGGCCGCCTTTACGCAAACTACATCTCTTTTGACCGCACGACGGATGACGGCGGATTGTATGTGCAAACTTCGATTGACAGCGGCATCACTTGGTCGGCTCCGGTGCCCGTGGCCGCGCACATCAACGAGCCCGGTGCGGACTTTGAAGACAAGCCCTACACCTGCTGCGACATGTCCGCCACCTCGCCCTACGTGAACAACTTCTATGTTTCGTGGACGAGATTTCAGGCGAGCGGCGGTTCTCCGATTTTTGTCTCGCGATCTTCGGACGGCGGCGCGACGTTTTCCGCGCCGCTCCGGATTTCAACTTCGAGTTCGTGCCAGTTTTCCTGTCCGGCCACGGGACCGAACGGCGAAGTCTACGTCACTTTCTTTGATTACTCAACCGGCCGCGTACGCGTGGACAGATCGTTCGACGGCGGCGTGACGTGGGGAGCGGATGTGTCGGTTTCGACCTTTAACGAACTGTGGGGTGAACCAAATCCCTGCGGCACGTTTCGCACACCGTCCTATCCGATGATCGCCTGCGACATTTCCGGCGGTCCGCGACACGGCTGGGTTTATGTCTGCTGGGTGAATTACAACGGCACCGATCCCGACGTGATGCTGAGTCATTCGTCGGACAACGGCGCGACGTGGAGCGCTCCGGTGCGCGTGGATGACGGCCCGGTCGGGACGTGGCAGTGGTGGCAATGGATGAGCGTGCACCCGCAAACTGGTGAATTGGGTTTCGGCTGGCTGGATCGCCGCGATGATCCCACAGGTTGTTTCTATCGCCCCTATGCGACCGTCTCAACCGACGGCGGAGCCACCTTCGCGCCCAGCTTCCCCTTGACCGAAGCTATGTCCGATCCGACGGTGACTAATTTTCTGGGCGACTACAACGGCGCAACCTTTCGCCACAACGAAGGGTTCTACTATGGGTGGGTGGACACCAGAAATGATCCGGGCGACGCCTTTTCCAACTGGTTCAGCTTAAAGCCGCCCGCGCCCGAAGGATTAGTGATTTCAGTTTCCGGCGACGACGCGCGCCTCGACTGGCAGCCCGGCGAATCGGTCACCTATGAAGTCTTCCGCGCCGAAAATCCCCTTGGCCCTTACGCCACCTTAGTCGGCACGACAGCAGATACGTTTTTCGTAGATACAAATGCCTTCGCCACGGATGACGAACGGTTTTATGTGGTGACGGCGATTGCACAATAACTAGGCAGTTCTTTTATCACCCCAAAATGACACCCTGGAGGGAAGTCGCTATGGGTAAGAGTTTATGTTTGATTCTATTGGTGTCCATGTGCAATACTGCGATTGCCCAGTGGTACACCGCGATCTTTGAATGCAGTGGTACGATAACAAGCGATTGTGAAAGGCAGCAGCCGATTGAGCATGTGGCGCGGGTAGTTATATTCCATGATTGGGATCAGAATGGCCGCTCCGTCGGTGATCGGCCAATTTGCGCAGGGTTTTGCATTCCCGAGGAATCAATGGCAAACTTCTATGAGTTTTATGTGGACAGTACAAACGGATTCGCAAGTCCACTATTCGAAGTGATTCTGTTCACTGAGTCGCCTGACTTCTACCTCTGCTTGTATCCTTGGCCAAGTGAAAACATTGAGTGGGTCAGTCCGAACATTGTTCTGGTTCCCTCAGACTTAGAGAATCCGCAACACATCTCTTTACCGTTTGCCGATTGGACGTGCGGCAGCCCTCAATTCGCCAGACCACCATGTTCGCCGTCGCCGAGCTACATCAGCGCGAACAATGCCGAAGAGTGGCCTAACCCTGTCTGTATTCGATCTTGTCCCGGCGCCTATTTTTTGGTCAGAGTAGTGGACGGCCTTGGGATCAATACTCCCTACCGAATTCAACCACTTCAACTGCTTCAAGGTTGTGACGGATCGCTTCCAGCCAGAGCGGAGCCGAGGCTTTCGGATCTTTGGTGGAGTGATTGGTTCGGCTACCTCGTGGAGTACGTCTCACTTGATCGCGGGTATATAGAACTAAGCTATCTGGACAGCCCGCCTTGCGGCAGTGTGGACACATTCACCGTCGAGCGCGAAGGTACATCCGTCCGCATTCGCTGGAATACGCTCGCCGAAACTTCCCTTAGTCATTTTGAGATATGGAGCAATCATGCTGCAGGTCCAATGTGGTTTAGACATGTCTCGGATGTTCCTGCATTGGATAATCCGGAAGGCGCGGCATACGAGTATCTCGAGGAGAACGTGGAAACCCACTACAAGTGGTACACGCTTGTTCAGGTTGCCGAAGACTCTCTGCGTTACCCGGATATGCGCGCTTACTTGCCTTGGGCTACGGTGAATACAGATGTGCCCGACAAATTGATTCCGACTTCCGCTCGGCTCCTCGGCAGCTACCCCAACCCATTCAACGCCACAACAAAAATCGAGTTCGAGTTACCAACTACAGCTACGATTTCATTGCAAGTCTTTGACGTCAACGGCAGACTGGTTCAAACTCTCGTTGACGAAGCAACTCCCGCAGGAAGACATTCCGTCACTTTTGACGGAAACAACCTCGCCAGTGGTTTGTATTTTGCCAGACTTGCCGCAGGAGAGTTTCACACGACACAGAAGATGGTGCTCTTGAAGTAACCGTCTAAACTATAGAGATTTCGTTTGCAAGCCCTACCCGTCCTAACCGATACCGCCCCGACTTCGCCCCGTAAACCCGATTGGCTTAAAATTCGCATCGGGCATACGAAGAAGTTTCACGGCGTGCGCGAGCTGATTCACGGCTCCAAACTTTTCACCGTCTGTGAAGAAGCCGCCTGTCCCAATATGGCCGAGTGCTGGTCGCGCGGCACCGCCACGATTATGATAATGGGCGACACCTGCACGCGCTCGTGCGGATTCTGCAATGTCAAAACCGGTAAACCGCTGCCGCTCGATCCCGGCGAACCGCGCCGCGTCGCCGAAGCGCTGAAAGAGTTCGGCCTGAAATACATCGTCATCACGTCGGTCGACAGAGACGAACTAGAGGATTGCGGAGCCGGACATTTCGCCGAAACCATTCGCGTCTGCAAAGAAATCTCGCCTGACACGCGGTTGGAAGTGCTGGTGCCCGACTTCAAAGGCAAACCCGAGTGCGTCAAAATGGTCTGCGACGCGGGGCCGGCAGTCTATGCGCACAACATGGAGACCGTGGCCAGCCTGCACTTGCAGGTTCGTCCGCAAGCAAAGTATTGGCGCAGCCTCGACACCTTGGCGCAAGCCAAGCGGCACGGCATGATTGTCAAATCCGGCATCATGGTCGGCTTGGGCGAGAAACCCGAAGAAGTCAAACTGGTCATGCGCGACTTAGTGGACGCAGGTTGCGACCTGTTGACCATCGGACAGTACATGCAGCCCTCGCGCAGGCACTTGCCCGTCATCGAGTATGTGCATCCCGATCAATTCCGCGAGTACAAAGAACTCGGTGAATCGCTGGGATTAAGACACGTCGAAAGCGGCCCGTTGGTGAGAAGTTCCTACAAGGCGGAGACGCAGGAGCAGCTAATGCGTGACGGCAAACTCGCCCTCGCGTAGTCTTTCAGATTCCGCCGTTGCGGGTCTCCAGACCCGCAATGGGATATCGTACTTTCAAAGAACTTAATTTTCATTTACATTTTACCCCCCTTATTCCCCCCAGAGGACTGGGGGGAGACCAGAGAAGGAGACACACAATGATTACACTGTCAGGCACCGCTCACACGAAGGTCAAGACCATCATGGAGCAAGAACAAAAAGCGGACTGGAACCTCCGCATGGGCATTCGCGGCGGCGGATGCAGCGGCATGAACTACGTGCTGGGATTCGATAACCAGCTCTCCGAAGACGATCAAGTCTTCGAGCAGGACGGCGTCAAACTCGTCTGCGACATGAAAAGTTATCTTTATCTGAACGGCACCGAAATTGACTACGAAGACGGCTTGAACGGCTCTGGCTTCGTGTTCAAGAACCCCAACGCCAAGCGCTCCTGCGGCTGCGGCCAATCGTTTTCAGCCTAACATCTAGCACTCGTCATCCTGAAAGAAGTGAAGGACCCCTCTGGGAATCTCCGGAGAGGTTCTTCACTTCGCCAAGCCTTCGTTCAGAATGACGACATGACAAATCCTCACCCTCCGGGCCAGCCCGGGGGGTGAGCTATTTCCCCATGCCCAAAACTCAACACGACATCCCCGTAACCTCGGAATCCCTCTGGTTTCTCGAAAGATACCTGAACGTCTTCGACTTTCTGGAACTTTTTCCGTTTGACGCGGTCTCAAAATCAGACGGTTCACCGGGAATTCCGGTTAAACTACATACTGATCTGGGGTTTATCATAGAGTCCGATATTGACCGGGCTAAAATGCAGCTTCGCAACCGTTCCAAACTGCATGGCTGGACCCGCTTTGCGGCCGAACACGGACTCACCGTAGGTGACGTCATCCGTATCGAAAAAACCGGAGAGCGCGACTATTCGCTCTCCCTCATTCGAAAAACATAACTTGACATCGTGGAAATTATTCGCTTCCCTTTAGAAGACCTGCTGGAAAACGGCATTGTTCGTGAAACGAACTACCGTCAGAAGCTGAACAACGTTGACCTGAATCTATATCGGGACAAGCCCGTCATGATCCCCTGGATTCACGGACAGGAGCTGCCTGTGTGGGTGTATCTCATGGCAGTGGCTAAGCTTGCGCCGGTCGCAGGTGTCCTCTCTTTTGGAGAACCCTGCAGCCCCGTCGTTCTGTCTCAGAACAAGCGCATCGGTTCTGACAAAAAACCAATTCTTGACAATCCGTCTTGATTTTCATATCTTTGTAATTTATGGAATAGGGCATAACATCATATGCCCCGCGGGAACTTTTAGCTTCAGGATGAACAAAGGGTTGCATAATGGGGACAGGTACTGAGAGCATTTGGCAATTATTGACGGTCGCGTCACCTTTTGCCAAGTTCGTCCTAATGATTCTTGCCGTCATGTCCGTTTTGTCGTGGACAGTGATCCTTGACAAGGTGATTATGTGGATGAGAGTCCGCAAAGATTCCAAAGGATTTGAAGGCTACAGCTGGCGGCATTTCGAACCGCGTGGACTTTTCGGCGAAGCCCGCCGCTATGGACAGGCATTCACCGCTCGGGCCTACATGTTCGCCCATCGTGAAATCTTCGACCGCGGAGTCCCCGATGATTTGGATGGTGAGCTGGTCGCGCGCGAATACGCCCGCGCCGCCGCGCATCACCTGAATCGCGCTGAGCGCTTTCTGCCGTTCTTGGCTACCTGCTCAGCCGCCGCGCCCTTTCTGGGCCTCCTGGGCACCGTCTGGGGCATCATTTCCGCCTTCCAGAGGATCGGAATCTGGGGCAATGCCAGTATCGCGGTCGTCGCCCCCGGTATCGCCGAAGCCTTGGTCGCCACGGCCCTCGGCCTGTTCGTCGCGATTCCCGCGCTGGTCGCCTATAACTTCTTTTCCAACTGGCTGCGCAAAGAGGCTGAAAAAGCGGAAGCCTTCGGTGATGACTTGGCCTTTGCCGTGGATCGTCAGTTAGTCGGTCGCAATGCCTTGACGCAAAACCGCACCCCGGCGGTGGCGTAACATGGCTGGAACTGGGGGATTACCGCAAGAACACCGCGCCCATAAAGGCAAGGGCCGCCAGTTGACCAAAGTCACCTATCGTCCGCTTGCGGATATTAATATCACCGCGCTCGTGGACGTCGTTCTGGTCCTGCTGATCATCTTCATGATTGCCGCGCCGATGCTGAAAAACACCGTGGACGTTGCCGTTCCGCAGGCCTCAACCGCCGAGTCCAAGAGTGACGAAGGCATCACCATCACCATCAAAAAAGACGGTACGATTCTGATTGACCAGACCAAGGTCGATGAATCGAGTTTTGATATCGCTTTCGAGCAAACTTACGGCAGTTCCAAAGAACCTGTCTTCCTACAGGCCGATAAGGAAGTGCCGTATCAAAAGGTTTTGCATGTCATTGACGTTTTGCGGCAAGTGGGCGTTACGGATCTCGGCCTAATCGCCGATCCGCTGCAATCTGCCACCGGCCGCAGAGGATAGTTTCGTGGGCAAGTCCTTTATCGGATCCATCGCACTGCATGTGCTGTTTGTGGTCGTGCTGATCGTGGCAAGCTATGCCAAAACTGAAGTCAAGCAGCCGCTGCCCGAAGTCACCAAGGTCAAGCTCATCCGGCCCAAGATGCCGAATGTGCAAAATATCGTGCCTCAGCAACGGGAACTGAAAATCCCGGAAACCGCGCCGCCCTTGGTTCAGCCGCCCAAAAAAGAGAAAAAGCCGGAGCCGAAAAAAGAAAAGGTAATCGAGCCGCCCAAAGAAAAGAAGCCGCGTTCCAAAGAGCCCGTTCCCAAGGAACTCAAGGGGGAAGCCGGAACTCTGAAGCTTCAGCAGCCGGGCTTTGAATACGATTTTTATCTGGCGCTGATTCAATCGAAAATCGAGCGCAACTTCCGGCCGCCGCCCGGTGTGCGCGGCGAGATTATGGCCACCATCGGGTTTAGAATTTTGCGGGACGGCACCATTTCTTCGATTACGTTGGTGCAGTCTTCCGAAAATCTTTTGATAGATCAAGCGGCCGAACGGGCCGTACGTGCGGCGGGCAATCTGCCCCCGCTTCCACCTCAATACGAGCAGGGCGAATTAGGGATACACTTTGAGTTTGTTGTCAATCCGAGTACGCGTTTTTAGTTTTCTCATTCTTTCGTTCGTTTGCGCAGTCTCGGCTTGGTCTCAGCAGTTTACTCTGCGCACCGAGACTGCTTCTGTCGGCAGACTCGATTTAGTGGTCTATCCCTTCACACCGAACGGCGACGCCGCCTTCATTGGCGAGTTGCCCGTTCAGTTGTCTGACTTGGTCAAGGGCGATTTGGCCTACTCCGGGTTCTTTAATATCATTGATCCCGCCGATCTGCCGCCCGACACCTCAATTCAGGTCCGGAAGGTCGGCTCGACCTTCGACACGCTGCTAACGTTTTCGGGTTCGAGTGCGGCAAGGGTGCGTGGTTCCGTTTCTGTCAGTTGGGATAAATCAGTCGCCTCGATTGCTATCTTTCAGCCGCCGTTGCGCGATCCGATTCATATGTCGGACTTCACCTTTCAGTCGGATAAAGTCCGTGACGTGGCTCACGAAATAGCCGCTTGGGTGACTCGCATGTTGACCGGTGAAGAAGGCGCGTTCTTGTCGCGCATCGCCTTTGTCGTCAAGACCGGACAAAACAAAGATCTTTGGATCATGGATTGGGACGGCGCTGGCGCGCGCAGCCTGACCCGCGATCAAACCTTGAATATGTCGCCGACTTGGTCGCCGGACGGAAAATCGCTCTACTTCACGAGCTTCCGCAACGGCGATGCTGACATCTATCGCTATACGCTGGAAACTGGCAAAGTTTCGCCGTATGTAAAGACTCCCCGCACCGACAGCGCCCCGGCAGTCTCACTCGACGGAGAGTGGGTCGCCTATGCCTCGAGCGAGTCCGGCAACTTTGAAGTCTATCGTATGAAGCCCGATGGGTCGCAAAAAACCCAGTTAACCTTCAGCGGCAGAGACGACACTTCGCCCTCGTGGTCACCCACCGGACGCGAAATTGTCTTTACCTCAGACCGGAGCGGCAGTCCCCAAATCTATATCATGGATTTCGACGGCATCAATGTCCGCAAACTGACTCACGCCGGCGTCTATAACGAGACCGCGCGCTGGTCACCTCGCGGCGACTTAATCGCCTATTGCAGTCGTGAAAGCGATGCCTACCCGAAGTTTCAAATCTTCACCGTTGATCCTGCCGGAGGCCGCGAACGCAGGTTAACCGAAGGCGGTAATAAGTTCGACTGCTCCTGGTCTCCCGATGGTATGAAGATCGTCTACACCGCCTCGATCGAGGGCCGCACGTCCATCTGGACTTGCAATTGGGACGGCAGCAACGCCCGTCAGCTAACTTTCGGGCTCGAAGCTTCACAACCACAATGGGGCCCCGTGGTTCCCTTTGTTTCACCATAATAAAATAAGACAATTTACTATCCCGCTCTCAGGAGAGAACATGATGACGAAGAAACTTGGTTTGATCGCTTTACTTCTTATGCTGGCTGTCGCACTCGCAGTGGCCCCCGGTTGCAAGAAGAAAATGCCTAAAGAAACCCCGCCGCCCCCCAAGGAAGTTCCCGCCGTTGAACCCGTCGTGGAAGACACCACAGGCAATGCTGAACGCGAACTCCGCGCCGAAATGGAACGCGACTTGGCTCGCATTCAGATCGTCTACTTCGAGTATGACAAAGCCGAAATCCGTTCCGAGGGCCGCGAAAAGATTCGTGGCAACGCCGAAATCCTTCGCAAGTGGATGGATTGGACCGTTACCATCGAAGGTCATTGCGATGAACGCGGTACCAACGAGTACAACCTTGCACTTGGCGAACGCCGCGCCCGTGCCGCGCAACGCGCGCTCGAAGCGGAAGGTATCGGATCCGATCGAATTCGCACGATTAGCTATGGTGAGGAACGCCCCGCTGATCCGGGTCACACCGAGACGGCTTGGTCACGCAACCGCCGCGCTGAATTCCGCGTCGCCACCGGCAACTAACTTCTGCTCGTGCATTATTTTCGACTGGCTTTCCCGGCTCTGATTCTTCTCGCCGCGCTCTCAGGGTGCGCCACGAGAGGTGAAGTCGTTCGCTTTCAGGAAGACACACGCTACATTCGTGAACGTGTGGATTCGATCGCGGTCGCACAAAAGACAGCACAAGCACAGATCAAAGACCTGACCGCCGATGTGCGCGAAATGCGCGCGAATTCGGAGTACGGTTCTTCAGACCTGCAGGAACGTGTCGAAACGCTCACATCGCGTCTGGATGAAATTCTGGGCAGGCTCGACCGCTCTCTGGCTCCGTTGGAGGTTTTCCTGCGCAGTCAGTCCGGCGGCCCTGCCGGACCCGGCACCGGACCCCAGCCTGCTATGGGCGTGGATGTTTACGATGCCGCGATGCAGGACCTAAGCCTCGGAAATTATGACTTGGCGGAAGTGGGATTCCTTTCGTTCTTGTCCAAGAACCCGAGGTCGGAGCTGGCTGACGACGCGCGATACGGACTCGCAGAAAGTTTCTATGCGCGTAAAATGTACGAAGAAGCCGCTGCTGAATACACCCGCGTGATTGACATGGATCCGATGGGCTGGAAAGCCCCTGCCGCCATGCTTAAGCTCGGGTTGTGTTATCGGCAATTGACTCGTATTCAGGAAGCCCGCACCATCTGGAATCAGTTGGTGCGTGATTTCCCGAAAAGCGAAGAAGCAAAAGTAGCCAGCCAGCGACTCAATGAAATGGGCCGCTGAGTTCTGTTTTGAGTTGGAATGTCATCGCCCCGTCCTGAAGAGACGGGGCGACTTGTTAAAGACCTATCGGTTATGAGCAACGCATCCTCGCATCACAACGGCATTCATAACTTGCGCAAACGGTTTATTGCCGTTGCCATGCTTGTGCTGATCGGCGCGTTCCTGTATGTCGTCTCGTCAATGCTCTTAGGGGCCGTCGGCGGACTCTTGCTCTGGGCCATGTCACGTGGCATGTATGAGCGCATTCTGAAGTGGACCCACGGACGAAAAAATCTCGCCGCAGGATTGTCCGTCGTCGCGATCCTCTTTCTCGTCATTGGCCCCGTCGTCTCGATTCTGACTCTGATGGTCAATGACGCTGTCAACCTGACCGAGCAAGCAATTGTGTTCTTCAACAAATTGAAACCGCGCATTGATTCCCTGTTGAGCGAACTCGTAAACGGACAATCTCCAAGCTTCTTGGGTTTCGAACTTGATATTGAAGTGGCCGTCGAAAAAATGCAGGAATTTTCCGGCACCGCCGTGCAGTTCATCGTCATGGCCATGCAGAAAACCGCCGGAGGCGTAGCCAGCGCCTTCGTGCAAATCTTTGTCATGCTCTACACGCTGTTCTTCTGCTACACCGATGGACAGCGTTTTATCGATTGGCTGAAAGAACTTGTCCCTCTGTCTCCTCACGAGACGGACAGACTCTTTACTAAATTCTTTGATACTTCCATCACGACACTGAAAGCCCTCGGCATCATCGGCGTTGTTCAAGGAGCGCTGGGCGGCTTCGCGTTCTGGGTCTGCGGAATTCCCTCGCCCTTCTTCTGGACTGTTCTGCTCGTCTTTGCCACGGTTATTCCCGTCGTCGGCGCACAAATTATCATCGTTCCAGCCAGCATCGCACTCATGCTGTTTGGCGATGTCGCCTATGGAATTGGATTGCTGCTCTGGAGCGGTGTGGTCATCGCCAACATCGATAACTTATTGCGACCCTATCTTGTCGGACGTGCGGTGCAGCTTCACGAACTGATTGTTTTCTTAACCACCTTCGGCGGACTTGTGGCCTTCGGCTTCTGGGGTTTCCTGATCGGCCCCGTCATCGCATCGCTCTTGAAAGTCCTGGCGGAACTCTATATCGAGTCCAACGCCCCGCCGCCACAAACGGTACAAACGTAAACAAAAAACGCCCGGCGCAAAGCCGGGCGTTTTTTCGCAGTCTGTCTCTGCTACTGATGTCTCTCTGGAAATATCGTCCCACCCGATACAATCAGCTTGAACGCCTCATCCGTCGTCAAATCCAACTTGATGGTATCCTCTTCCGGCACGAATAACAAATATCCTGAAGTCGGATTGGGCGTTGTCGGCAAAAAAATGTGCAGCATCTTGACGTCCCTCTTCAGCATCGTGCTTTCCGCCGTTACAAACCCGATGGCCCACGAATTCGCAATCGGAAACTGCGTCGCCACCACGCCGCGAAAACTCTTCTTGTCCCCGAAAAACGCTTCTAAAAGTTTGCGAACCGATCCATAGATATCGCTGACGACCGGAATGCGATTCAAAATCCTGTCCACTAAGCTGTAGAGCCGCTGCCCGAGCACGCGCTGCACGATAAATCCGATCAAAGCGATCAGCAGAACCGTCACGACAAACGCCACAAGGTCGGACATGATCCCCACGAGCCTCGAGGCTTCGTCCATCTTCAAGACCTCGACCGCTCCATAGCGCACGTAAGGCGACAGCATCCCGCCCAACAACCGCACAATCAACAAAATGATATAGACCGTCAGCCAAAGCGGAGCCAAAATGAACAATCCCGTCGTGAATGCCCGACGGAATTTTCTTGCGCGCGAAACTTTTTCTTGTGGTTGCGTTGGATTTGCCATAAATAACTGCGCCCGGAATTCAGACTTCTCGGGCGCTAAAGGTTCTTAGTGACTTACTGAGTCCACCGGGACCGTCTTTACCTTCCACAAATATTCGTCTTCACCGACCAGACCGTAGCGACGTGCCGCAAGCTCAAGCGCCGCCTCGTCTTTGCGCTCCACCGCCGCTAAATACGTGCTCAATTCCTCTTTGAGAATCTCGCGCTCGGCAATCTCAAGCTTCTGGCGATTGTATGTGTCGCGAATCCCGTTGGCCTCGCGCACTCCGCCCTCACCGAAATAATACCACAACCCGAAACTCAGGACGGTCGCGCCCAACAAAGAGTAAGCGGTGATGCGGCGAACTTTGCGCCAGTTTGCCATCAGGTTACCTCCGCATCGCGCCGAAGTACAGTGCCTCGTCTCCGAGGTCGTCTTCGATGCGCAGCAGTTGATTGTATTTCGCCATGCGATCAGTTCGCGACGCGCTGCCCGTCTTGATCATCCCGCAGCCGCAAGCCACGGCCAAGTCGGCGATGGTCGTGTCTTCGCTCTCGCCGCTGCGATGCGACACCATTTGCGTATAGCCATGCCGGCGCGCCAAATCAATCGTGTCCATTGTTTCCGAAAGCGAGCCAACTTGATTCAGCTTAATCAAAATTGAGTTGCCGACATTCTGCTGAATCCCTTTAGCCAGCAAACCTACCTGCGTCACAAACAAATCGTCGCCGACTAATTGCACCTGCTTGCCCAGCGTCTTCGTCAAATGCTTCCAGCCGTCCCAATCGTTTTCACCTAATCCGTCTTCAATCGAAATAATCGGATAGTCGCGGCAAAGCTGCGCGTAATAATCCGTTATCTCAGCTGCCGTCAAAACTTTGCCTTCACAAGTAAGATTATACTTGCCCGTCTTCTTGTCAAAAAATTCCGACGCCGCGCAATCCAAAGCAATGGAAATATGCTCGCCCGGCTTATATCCCGCCGCCTCAATCGCCGACAAGATGGCATCCAGTGCGGCGCGATGTGATTCCAAATTCGGAGCAAACCCGCCCTCGTCGCCGACGTTGGTCGAGTGCCCCTTCTTCTTCAGCACTTTCTTCAAATGATGAAAGGTCTCCACTCCCGCCCGCAAGCCTTCACGGAACTCGTCAAATCCACGCGGCACTATCATGAACTCCTGAAAGTCGAGCGGATTGTCCGCATGTGCGCCGCCGTTGATCACATTCATAAACGGCACCGGCAAAATCTTTGCCCCCACACCGCCAAGATACATGTAAAACGGCAAATTCACCGAATCCGCCGCCGCGTGAGCATTCGCCAAACTGACGGCTAATATCGTGTTCGCACCCAATTTTTCTTTGTTCGCCGTGCCGTCCATCTCCAACAGCATCGTATCCACTTCCTGCTGATAGATCGCGTCCATTCCGATCAATTCTTCCGCGATCTTCTCGTTCACAATCGCCACCGCGTCAAGCACACCCTTGCCCATATAGCGATTCTCGTCGCCGTCTCTAAGCTCAAGCGCTTCATGCTCGCCCGTGGACGCTCCCGACGGCACGATGGCGCGACCGAACGCTCCGTCTTCTAATATGACCTCTACTTCTATGGTGGGATTGCCGCGCGAGTCTAAAACCTCGCGAGCGTAGATGCTGGATATTTCTGACATGCTGATGTAGATGCGTTAAGTGATGTGAAATTGAATATACGAAGCCTTTTCTGAAGTCGCAAGGCTAAAGCGCCGGATCATCTGCCTCTTCAACCGGTTCGCCGCTCTCCGTATCGCCCAGGATGGATTCATAAATCTCAAGCGCGCGGCTATAAAATTCCTCCGGCACCTGAACCCGCCAGGATTTCCCGAGCGTTTCCGTTCCCGTCACCACACCAAGTCCGCCGCTGGAAAGATCCGTCTTGACAAGATTCGGAATTCCCTCTTTGTCCAAGACTTCCGTCACCATCGCTACCCACACTCCACCGGCCAGCGCGGGCAAAGGTTGCCAGCTTCCGTAGGATTTTACGTCGTCACTCATACTCATTCCCCTTGTTAATTTCGTCCGGTGATCGAAAATAAAAAAATCGCTCCATCAATCGCTGATAATCCGAAAACTCCTGCGTCTCCGGAGTCCGCGCGCGAACCTGTTCAAAGGCACTCACGCGGCTGTCCAGTTCGTCCAAATAGTGCAGCACCAGCGCTTCCAGCGTCATCGGCTTAATCGGAGAACCCTTCTCCGGTTCACCCTGATGCGAAAGCACCAAATGCAAAAGCTGCTTTCTAAGCTCTGCGGGAAAGCCCTCAATTCCGCGAATTCGCTCTTCAATCAGCAGCGTGCCCTGCGTGATATGGCCCAGCAAACGGCCTTCGCTGGTGTAGTCGGGAGCCGGATTAAACTCCAGTTCGAAAACTTTCCCGATGTCGTGCAGCAGCGTTCCCGCAATCAACAAGTCCCGATGTAACTGCGGATAGCGCAGGCAGGCGTTCTCCGCAAGTTTCGCCATCGAGAGCGTGTGCTCAGCCAGTCCGCCCACGGTCGAATGATGCCAGTTCTTGCCGCCCGGTGTTTCCAGAAATTTCTTGCGCAGTCCTAAATCGTCGAACACGCTCAACAGCAACTGATGCAGATACGGCTCCTTGACCGTCTCCACAAGCTCCATCAATTGCTCGTTGGCTTTCGTGGCAGACAAAGCCGAGTGCGGCAAAAAATTGCGGCGATCCGGTACCTCTTGCTCCGTCGCTTTGCGCAGCACCGAAATTACCAGCCCCGGAGTGTTATTGTAAATATCCAAGCGGCCATCCACAAACACCGCGTCGCCGGCTTGAAGCGATTCCAGCGCGTCCTCAAATCCTTCCCACATCTTGCCGTCCAGCTTGGCCGTGCTGTCCAGAAGCTCTACGATGAGAAAAAGCTCCCCGTTCTTCTTCGGACGGGTTTCGATCTTCGCCAAGAGATAAAACCCTTGCACATGATCGTTCGCCGAGTAGTTGCGAACCACTTTCAAATCGGGAGTCGTGGCCAGTGTGATCGTCATGCTATTCGCACTCTTTCAGCCGCTTGTCAATCTCATCGAAATCCGCTTGCGGACGACCCGCTTCACGCGCCAGCACCGACATAATCATCAATTCATACTTCGCCATCCCGCGCTTGTTCGAAGCTTCCAAAGCGTTCGCTTCCGCTAAATGACTTGCCCACTGCAAATACACATCGGCCAGTGTATAATGCGCCCAACCCGCGCGAAAATCCTTTTTCTCGCCGGTCATATTCTCCCACTCTTCCCAAGCGGCCAGCGCGGCTTGCGCTCTTTCCTGCGCTTCATCAAAGTTGCGCAGTTCGGATAATGTCCCCGCCAAGTTATTATTGCTGGTCGCCTGCGCTCTCGTGCGGGCCACCGGATCAACAATCTGATCGGCCACCTGTATACTTTGCCGAAGCGTACGCTCCGACTCTGCCCAGTCTTTCAAGAAATAGCAGTCTACGTCAATACTGATCAAACAATCATGCTCTTCTTCGGCCGATCCAAACCGTTGCGCAAGATCAAGCGCGATGAAGTGTTTCTTGCGAGAATCGTTATAGTGTCCGCGCTTGCGATCAATCAATCCAAGTTTGCGCTCAACACGCGACAAAAGCCGGCCCGCTTCCGCTTCATTGCTTATCTCTTTTGCCTTCGCTGCGGCCTTCGTAAGCGTCGCTTCGGCGGAGTCCAGTTTCCCCTGACCGATCGCCACCAGCCCCTGCAAATATCCGTGCCAGACGAAATCGGACGGGGTCTTCAAATCCACCCGCAACGAAACGAGCGCTTCATCGAAGCGCTCATTGTCTATAGCTTCCTGAGCACGCTTGGCCCACGGATGGCCTTCCAGCAATCCCTGCGGTCTACCGGCCCAAGCAGTTGTCGTCAACAAAAAAATCAGTCCCCAAATGATCATGGAGTATTTTCTGCAGAGGTTACATGCGGTAACTTATCGTCAACAAGGTCTGTGAACTGCGAATGTCTTCTTTCAAGCCGCTCGTGACTTGCTCCGTGTACGAAGCCGTCCGCCACGTCGCGTCAAGCATCACCGAACGGTCAATCAAAACACCGAAACCGAGTGACAACACACCCTTGTCCGCGTCACTGCCGGCATTCTTGAAATTGGACGGTTCAATGCTATAGCCCGCGCGGCCGCGAAGACCGTAAGCCGGGAAGAGATACTCACCGCCAAATGAAACCCGCGTCGTGCTCTCGTAGGTGTCGCGTATCTGCCGATTGGCTTCCGCGCGGCTCACGCCTTGGAACGGAGTCTCGCCGCGAAACTCGAGCGCTTGCCAATCACGATACTCAATATCCATCGCCGCCAGCCAGCGCCCCGGCGCGACACTGCCGCCGATTCGCCAAATCCACGGATAAGACATCTTGTAATCGAAATAGCCGTCGTCCCCGTCGAAACTCCACTCCTCATTGATTGACATCGAGAACGGAGTCGAAGTGGACACACCAATGCGCACCAACCGACCCGGACGATACATTCCGCCCATGTTGAAATTCCAGCCGCCTAAATCAGTAAACAGCGACTGCTCCGTGTGCAGCCGTTCGCCGCTTTCCGTATAATCCCCTAAGAGCGAATAATCGCTTGACCCGGTCCAATAGTTGACCCCCGCTCCCACCGAAAGATTCGGCGAAATATCCACAGCGGTCGCAAAAGACCACTGACCTAATCGCCCGCTCTCAAGTTCGTCAAAGTTTTCCCAATCCATTCCCGCCAGACCGCTCACCACCTGCGTCCGCCGATCGTAGTCCGTGATCTGTGAGTAGCCAAATGCAAAACTCAGCGCGCCCTGGTACACCGGAACAGGGAACACAACACCCAAATTATTGAGTCGCAGCGCGTCCGTGGTGCCTTCTCGGCCTAAGCCGAAATAGTTCGCGTCATTCGAAAATCCCGTGCGCAACAGCGTCCCCTGAACTTCAATCCGCTTCACTTGCGCGAGTCCCGCCGGATTCCACCAGATCGCCGAATAATCATCGGCGATTCCCGTGTACGTGCCGCCTAATCCCAACGCGCGTGCGCCGGAGCCAAGCTGTTGACCACCCGTCAAGAGCAAGCGCTCGGGAATCTCATCCTGAGCAAAAACGAAAGTTGCGAAAAGTAGCAGTGCGAGAAATGATATGCGTTTCATGATAATTATTTTTTGCGTTAGCCGCGACAGCGACAATGGATAAGCCGCGCCGTTGTGGGTCTCCAGACCCGCAATGGCAAATCCGCGCCTGTGCAGGTTATCTACGCCGTTTGCCGTTGCGCTTCTGTGAACTGTCGTCCTGCGGTGCAGGATCCTTCACCGTCGGCGGTGCTGCCGGCGGAGGAGGAGCAGGCTGTGCATAGGTCGCTCCGCCACCCATGCCACCATTCCCAATCACTGGCGGAGGCGCGGTAGCTTCAGACGATCTGCGGCCCGGTCGTTGTGACGGTGGTTCTCCCGGTGCGCCCGGAGTGCCCGGTCCCCAATGCGGATAACGATGATGCCAATCGTGCCACCACGGACGGCTGTAATAATCGTAATAGCCGTAGTAACTTCTATAATAATTCGGCGAGAATCTGTCAAAATCAAAACCCCACCTCGTGTACCCGCGCGGACGACCCCAATACGACCACGAATCATTGTAATACGGATCGTAACTCGGATACACGTCCACCGTCTCAGGTTTCGTCAACGTCGTATCAATCGCCGTCGAATCATAGCGATTATAAAGCGAATTCGACGAAAAAGGACCGTTATCCTCCATCCCCGGACGATAAAGTTTCGTGTAGCAACCCGTGGACAATATCATCAGCCCAAGCGTCGCCGTCAAAAGTAGTAAGCGGGTTCTCATTCTAACCTCTGTCTATCTATTGCAGGACTGCATAATCGTTTCGCTTCGTGCAGCCGCGTGATCAAACAACTCCAAATATTTCTCACCGAGTCCAGCGCCAACTCGCCGTTGTGGGTCTCCAGACCCGCGATGGCAAATTAGCTGGCTGGCTACTTCGTCTCCATCAACACCATCATCACGGCCTTTTGCGCATGCAGACGATTCTCGGCTTGATCAAAGACCACACTGTGCGGACCGTCCATAACACCATCGGTTATCTCTTTGCCGCGTTCAGCCGGTAAACAATGCAAAATAATGCAATTCTTGTCAGCATGCGAAACTAGCTTCTCGTTCACCTGAAACGGTTGCAACTTGCGCGCCTTTTCGTCTGCCTGCTCTTTTTGGCCCATCGAGGCCCAAACATCCGTATAGATCACGTGCGAGCCCGTCACAGCCTTCACCGGATCATGTTCAATTGTCACTCGCGAACCGCCCGACTTATTCGCCGCGTCCACAAGCGTCATGTCCGGCAGCGTATCTTCCGCCGTGCCAATCACCAATTCAAAATTCAGCCGCTGCGCCAATTCCAGCCAGCTATTCGTGATATTATTCCCGTCCCCTAAATAGGTGATACGGAAATCATCAAATCGGTTTAACTTCTCATAGACCGTCTGAATATCAGCCATAATCTGACACGGATGCGAATAATCCGTCAAGCCGTTGATAATCGGAATGTCCGCGTATCTCGCAAGCTCCTCGACGTCCGCGTGGCTGAACGTGCGAATCATGATCCCGCCCAAATAGCGCGACAAAACCTTCGCCGCGTCCGCAATCGTCTCACGTTTGCCGAGTTCAATCTCCTTTTCCGTGATGTAAATCGCATTGCCGCCAAGCTCAGCAATGCCCACCTCAAAGGAAATTCTCGTCCGCAAACTTGCCTTGTGAAAGATCAATCCCCAAGTCTGCCCCCCCAAAGGACGAACCTCTTGATTGGTGTTCCTACGCTCTTTCAACTCGCAGGCAAGCGCAATTGTTTCAATGATTTCGTCCCGATTGAAGTCGGTCACGGCTAAAAAATCGCGATGTGGTCGCATAAATGCTGATTAACTTAAATTATTGTCCGAATTATTCAAAACTCAGCGTGTCAACTACTTCAAAAACATGAGCTTCTGTGTTCCGTAGAAATTGCCTTTGGCGGTCATCCGCACAAAGTAGATACCCGAGGTCAACTGCGCGCCGCCGTTGCTCGTGCCATTCCAGCGCAATTCATAACGGCCCGGTGCCGGCGGAGCTTCCGTGCTCGACCAAACAAGCTGACCCAAAAGATTGTGAATCGCAAATTGAATCGGCCCCGAACCCGGCGCGTCATACGCAATCGTCGTCGCCGGATTGAACGGATTCGGATAAATCTTTGTCATCCGGTATTCCGTCGGAAACGGCGAAGGCCGCTCCGGTGAAGCCAGGTCCACGCCGCCCACAACCTCAACATTGTCAAAGTGAATTCCCAAATCACCCAACAGAGCGTCCGTCTGCAAGCGGAAGCGAATGTACACGTTGTTTCCGGCCCAGCCGCTCAAATCACAGTACGAGCGCGTCCACGGCACCTGTAAATCCGAAAATCCGCGCACGACTTGCCAATCCGAGTTGTTCACGGATACTTCCATAAAGAAACTGTCAGCAGGCATATCCAATCTGCCGCGGCGGTCAAAAACCAGATGATACGCGTTGCCGCCCGTCAAATCAAGAGTCTGATTGAGCGTAAACGTCGTGTTCCAATTGCTCCCGTACTGCGAGCGATAGCCTTCTCCGTTCGTGTAAACAACCATCCCGAAATTTAGCGACGTCGTATCCACGTCCTGTCGCCATTCGCCGCCTGTTCCCCCCGCCGTCCAATCACCCAAGCCGTCCTCAAAATCTTCGCTGAAAAGTGTGTTTCCGCTCGGCAGCGTAAATGTAAAACTCGTGTCACGATCCAGATAGAAATGTACCCAGCGCGCTACTTGGTTTACTTGCTGTGGTTCAATTCGCAAATGACACGTGCCTTGCGGTTTCGACAGCTGCAGAGGACTGTTCACGTCGTAGGTCTGCGGAAATCCGTTGTCAAAATAAATCTTCGCCGGAACAGCCTGACTGCTCTCATTGACTACATTGATTGTCAGATTGTACCACGGCAGCGGATCCAACTCAAGAATCGCGCTGGTAGGAAGGTCGCCCGGATTAATCGTTACGGTTGTCGTATCGTTCCGATATCCTTCCTTGCGCGCCAACACCGTCACCTGTCCAGCCGGCGGCAAAAATGTCGCGCGCCCGAACTCCTCGTTCGTGTACCACGGATTCAATATCGGTGACCACGTATTCAATATCCGCCACTCCGCCGAAATCGGTTCGCTCGTCGCGCTGTTTCGCGTGTAAATCTTCAACGGAGCACCTTGATTGTCCATATCTCCGCTGACCGGGTAATTAATCACCCGACGGCACAACCACTGCATCGGAGGAAGCAAAGAATTCGTTAGACCGTAGTAGTTTGGATGATTTGTGGAATCACACGGAGGTTGAATCACCGTTGTGTTCGGACTTGTTTCCGTCAAAATCTGAATCGTTCCCAAGTCACGATAAAACCAATCCTGCAAATCTCCGTTGCGCGTCGCACCAAATACGTCCAGATATGGGCCGATAACATCGCTTTCATATCTGGCGGTTTTCGAAATATAGCCTTGCATCACTCGGTGAATCGCGGCGCTGTCCGGAGAGAACTTCGCCGCTCCGTCCGGCCCCCACTGCCAAGCTACGATACATCGGTCTGCCACGCGCCCCGAACGAGACGAATGCCAAACAATTGACGTCGTCGGTTTAATCTGTCGCGCAAAGTCCCGAACCGCGCGTGCCTCAGGCTCCGAAAACGGACCAGGTCCGCGATAATAATCAAACGGCTCTTCACTGCCCCGCACCCAAATTGAATCCCCGTATATCCAATTCAAATCAAAATTACGATTCAAATCCACGCCGCAAGAATCCCAGCCCGAACCCGGCCAGATATTGCAACTGTCCCCGGTATACTCCGGCGGGCGATAGCCGTTCTTTCGCCAAGTGTTGTCCCAGCCCCGCGAAATCACCTCAAGCCCATCCGGATTCATCGTCGGAATAACATAAATCTGTGTCTGATTGCGCAGCGTCCGGAACGGTTCTTGATTCAGAGGCGGCGCCACAAGTCTTTGCATGAATCTAATCGTCGCCTCCATACCCGCCACTTCCTCAGCATGAATATGAGCGATTATCAATACCGTCGGCTCATCCTCAAAGTCATCTACATTGTCCGAAATTTTCACCGCATAAAGCGGGTACTGCTGAGCCAACTGATCGCCGCGAGAATGCCCAATGGAATCCACCCGCACAAATGTCGGATTCGCGGCTTGCAGGTCAAAAATAAACTGATAAAGTTCTTCCCGCGTGTGATAGCACTCGCCAAGAGGCTGTGCGAACACTCCGCCCGCCAACAAAATCATCCCTAACATACACAAGATACCGCGCATGATGCTCTTCTTCATGTGTAAAATCGTCTTCAAATCCACTCCCTCGTTCGGTTGGCTGTAACAAACGTTCCAAAATTCAAGGCAAAATACTTACGGCGCGGGACGCTCTCGCCCCGCGCCGTAAATCGCGCTATCTGATCAATGTCATCTTCTTCACCGACTGGAAGCTCGGAGTTTCCAAACGGTAGAAATACACGCCCGAAGCCAAAGCCGCCGCGTCAAACCGCACGTGATACGTGCCCGCGTGCATCACTTTGTCGACCAATACGTCAACCTGCTGGCCAAGCGTATTGTAAATCGCAACCTTCACCGCTTCCGTCGCCGGAATCGTGAAACGGAAATCCGTCGTCGGGTTAAACGGATTGGGATAGTTCTGCGTCAACGTGTATTCCTTCGGCAGCGGAGCCGGAACCTCCGTCACTCCCACCGTGAAATCATTCACCCAGTTGCCCCACAGATTTTCCAAAGGCTCCTTACCCGATGAACGCCAATCCACCCACACCGCCACCGTGCCGCCATGATAATCATGCGCCAACGCCGGCTGGGTCTGATTCTGGTATTCGACGTTTATCATGCCGCCAAATACAGCGGAGTCGTTATCAGTCAGATGCCACCATGATTCAGCGAATTCTCCGTCTTCCTTGATGTGAACACCGTAAATATCCTTGTAAGGATTTGTACGGCCATCTTCCCAAGCCATATAAATTCCGTCGTCCCACTCAACCAACAGCTGCTGATCCGACTGGTCGCTCGCGCCCTGACAAATAGCACGGCCCGTCGCCTCCGGCCAAATCCGCGATCCGTCCGGATTCAATTTCTGCGCGTAAAGATCCAAGTGAGCTCCATTGCGGAAGTCCTGCCAGACCACGAACACGCGGCTCTGACTGTCCACCGCGAGCCGCGGAATCTTCTGAAGATGCGGCGCCGTGACGATTAAGCGCCCGTTACTCGTCCACTGCGCTTCACCGTTCGCGTTAAACCGCTGCCCATAGATGTCGCTGTTCTGCTGCTCAACACGGGAATCCGACCAAACGAAATACATCCCGCCTTGACCGTCATAGGCAACTTGTGCTTCCGCCTGCACCCGGGGTGCCGACGATACCGTCTCCCGCCAAGCCACTGATCCGTCCGAGCAAACCTTCGCCGCCGCAATATCATACTCGCCAAACTCGCCCGTTTGCCACACAGCCACCACGCAACCGCTTTCGTCCGCGGCAACACTATGAAGCAAGTCGTCATTATCTAAATTATCTGACATCAGGACAGGATTCTGCCACAACGGCTCGCAGTTCGGACCCATCCGCATCGCATAAACATCCAACTGAAAACTCAAATCAAAACCCGACCAAACCACAAAACAGCCGCCCGCTCCGTCCGGCACGACCTTCGCGTCCCGCTGATCCACGTTCGATAGCGCAACCACCGCACCGGCTTGATCACAGCGCAGATGCCCGTCCGATCCAACCTGCTGCAAACGAATCTGGTTCACGCCGTCCGTCAAGTTCTCAAATGAACAGAAAAATCCGTTGTTCCCGTCTTCACATACCTCAGGATTGCTCTGCTCAAAGCGGTTACCCGATGCGCTCACCGGAGCCATCGTCGTGCCGTTCTCCGGAATATGACTAAACGTGCGCTCATACGTCGTATCCAATACCTGATACATGATCTGAACACCAAGATTGCCCCCGCGAGCGTCCTCCCAAACGAAGGCCACGTTCCCGTGGAACATCCGAATGCTCGTCGGATTCCGAGCGTTCCCGTCCAAACCGAAAATGATCTCATAATTGTTGTCCACCGTGCAATCTGCGATGCCTATCTTCGCGACCGACAACGTCCGCGATCCCCGATAAAAGTCCGAGTACATCGCCAAATAAAAATCTCCGTCGCCGCCGGCCCGAAGCACAGCTTCCTGTTGCTGGTTCCCGTTCGTGCTGATCGCCACACCGCACTCGCCGCAAACGTGATTACCCGAAGCGTTCAAATGCCCGCTATAGAGATCGTACTGATTGATATTCCCCGGTTCCTGACGCGTGTCATCCCACGCGTACAATCCGCCGCCCGAAAGATCCGTCGTCAAACGGCTGTTGTCGCGCGTTGCGCCCGTTCCGCCGCCGCCTGCGTCACCGCATACTCGCACGCCGTTCACGGTCCACGAGTGAGTCCCGGCAGGAAGTGTCTTCTGAGCATACACTTCTTCAACCGAGCCGTTCACGCGCGTATCCTGCCAGCACGTCAGCGCGCCGTCCTGAGCGTCATTGTTAAAACTCGGGGTGATGCGCGGCCCGTCCTGATTGTCCGGTGCGTCGCACAAAATGATGCCGTTCACCGCCCACGTCGCCGATCCGTTCCCGTCGAATCGCTGCATGTAAAGATCGTTCGAGATCCCCGTGCGTTCGTCTCGCCAAACATAGTAAGCGCCGCCCGTTGTGTAATCCGGGCAGAGCTTCAGTCCTAATTGACGGCCCTCGGCGTTGCACACCGGAATCCCGTTCACACCGCTGCCCCACGGCAACGTGCCCGCGTTCGTAATCTTTGCCGTAAACACGTTGCCGCCGTCACGAGCGTCACCCCAGCCGACGATCAGACCGCCTTGCCCGTCTGTATCCGCCGTGATACCGGTTTGATCACCCTGACTGTTCGTTACTTCCAATGCGCCCGGCCACATCCGGTTGCCGTTTGAGTCAATCCGCCGAGCGAAAATATCCACGCTGCCCAAACGGTCGTCTTCCCAGGCGATTACCGCGCCGCCTGCGCCGTCACTGGCCCCGCGCAAAGTTGCTTCAAGCGTCATCGACGTCATGTTCGTGTCTACGACCTTTCCCCCCGGAGTCCAGAGCAGCTCGCCGGCATAGTTCAGCTTTTGAGCAAACACGTCGCCCGTGCTGTCATATCGAAAATCAATCCAAGTTATAATAAATCCGCCGTCCGTCACGATGGGTTCCGGGTCTTCCTGACGATACGGATGATTGATGACATGAACAGGCCAACCCGGAGCCAAATCGCCGTCCGGTTCGATCAATTGCGCAAATACATCGCGGTCACCCGTCCGCGTATCCGACCATACCAAAATGGTGTAACCGTTCGCGTCTGTGTAAGCCGCGCGCTGCCATTCGATGTGATGGCCTTGGCGAATCGGCCTGCCGGGCGGATCCCATCTGCGTGGATCTTCGGCGTAACTACTCATGCTCCACAGCAATCCTACCGTGCCAAGCAGCAGTGCGAAGTACCTCCGAGAGGCGGTGCTGGGTGTCTTCATCTGGTCTGACTCCTATTTCTGAATCAAAAGGTTATTATAAACAATATGTTAGAATTTCTAAGCGGGATTCCGATAGACTGTAAAATTACACTTTTCTGCACCGAGTTGCAAGTAACCCCCTGAACTCTGAGTCAGTGACATACACCCCATTGCTTGACAATCCACGCCACTCCCCGTAACTTGAACACATGCCTCTTTTCATCGCAATAATCTTCACTGTCTTATTCTCATCCCCCCTCGCTTCAGCGGGGGGGCAAGGGGGGGTATTCTGGATAGCCAACCAAGGCCAATGGCCAGCCAACTTCCAATTCAAATGCGAAGTAGGCACCACAATCTACTACGTCACTCCCCAAGGAATGACAATTGACTTCCGTCTGATTTCCCCCCGGTCTTCCGGGGGGATAAAGGGGGGTCAAGCACCCAGGCGATTCGATCCTTTCGAGCGCCATGTCCCCAACTCGACCACCCTCCGCGGCCACGTCATCCAAATCCACTACTCCAACGCGTCGCGGCGGTGGGTGTCTTCACCCACCCCGCCCACCGAGATTTCAGACGGCACGAGGCCTTCTTCGCCGAGCGTGGGCGTCCCCGCCCCGCCGGAATCCGAAATTCCCCCTCGCTTTAGCGGGGGGGCAAGGGGGGGTGACAAACTCCCCCACTACAGCAACTACTTCCTAGGCCGCGATTCCACCAACTGGCGCAGCCGAGTCTCCCACTACCAATCGGTAACAGTCCCCGAGGTCTGGCCCGGCATAGACATAGAATACCGCGCCGACAAACAAGGCGTAGAAACCATCTACCACATAAAACCCGGCGCCGACCCCACCCAAATCCAAATGGAGTACCTCGGCCTTGATGCGCCATTGCAAATTGACTCACAACGCAATCTCATTCTCGCAACATCACTCGGCGAGATGAAAGAAACCGCGCCTTTCGCGTTTCAGCAGGAAGCGAGAGTGCAGAAGAGAGTGGAATCGGGCTATCGCGTGTTGGATCACAACCTTTTGACGTTTGAGTTTGAGGGGTTTGACGCAAACAAGGAACTCGTGGTGGATCCGCTATTGTATGGGACGTACTTAGGAGGCGGGGCGGAAGACGAATGCAAAGTGATAACCCCTGCTCCGGACGGCAGTGTATATGTTGCCGGCTACTCTAACGCGCAGTCAGGTTTTCCGACAACACCCGGAGCGTATGATGAAACAGGATTGTATCCGGGTAGTCGCTTGTTTTGCAGTCATTTTGGACTGAATGGCGAGTTTATCGCTTCTACGTTGTATGGGGAGATGCAATCAGTTCAAGACCCAAACACGGATGGAACCGTTAATGACCTTAAGTTCGATGCAGACAACGCGACACTGTGGATAGTTGGGAAGGCAAGTGGCGACTGGCCCCTTACATGGAACGCAATAGATACAATAGTGGACAATTTCGGCGACGCGTATTTTATGCAGTTTGACGATGAAATGACAGAATTGATCTACAGCAGTTATCTTGGTGGAGACGGAGGTGCAGAAATAGCTTCTGCGATTGATATTGACCTGGCAGGGAGATTGCATATCGTCGGTTATACTGCCTCATCTGCATTCCCTGTCACACCTGATGCTTTTCTTGAAGACATGTTGGGTACAGACTGTTTCGTTTGGGTTTTTGATCCGGAAAGCAGAGAAACAGTCTTTTCGAGCTATTTCGGTGGTAACGGAACTGACTTTCCACCCGTTGCAGTACGACTCGACGACAACGGTGTTTTTTGGTTTGCCGCCCGAACAGAGTGCCCTGACATTCCTGTTACGGACAATGCGTATCAGCACACACTTGCTGATACGGCAATACAGAATGGTGACGTCATGATAGCTGGGATAACACTCGATCCACCGACCCTAGTATACTGCAGCTACCTCGGGGGGGGGGGGAAGAGCCGTTTGCGTTTTCAGCCACAGATTCCCTTTTGTATATAGCGGGGCGGACCGCTTCAAGAAATTTACCGGTATCACTCAACGCCTATGATACTACCGGTCCGACGCAGGTTGATCAAGATTACTTCGATGCCTTTGTTTCAAGTATCACTTGGCAGACGGGAGACTACCGGGGAACATATCTTGGAGGTAGTGGAGGTGAACTTATCGCGAAGAGCAATGTCCGAACAACTCAAGAGTCGGTGACCTTGCTTGGCGGCACGGGAAGCCTCGATTTTCCAGTGACAGTAGATGCCTATCAGTCCACTCTTCGCGGGATTTGGGATGGATTTATCGTGAAACTCAGTAGAGATCTTTCTATCTTATTATACGGCTCATACATCGGTGGCACGCACGTCGACAATTACAATGCAGCTTACGTTGAAAATGCAGACAGCTTATGGATCGTTGGAGGAACGTTATCCATTGATTTACCCACAACTCCAGACGCCATCCAACCCGGCGACAATGGATTGACCAGCGGCTTCGTGCAACATTTCGCGATTGACACAACGTCAGACACGACCAGTGCGGCGAACGACATCTCCGTCCCGAATGAGTTTGCTTTGACCGTTTTCCCCAACCCTTTCAACCCCACAACAACACTAAGCTTCAGATTACCCAAAGCCGCATACACCGAGCTACTCATCCACAACATCCTCGGCCAACAAGTCGAGCGTATAGATTTCGGTCGCCTAACCGCCGGAGCACACCAACAACAAATCGGCAACTCCAACTGGGCCTCAGGAATCTATATCGCAACTCTGAAAACTCCACACCATTCCAAAACAACAAAGCTGCTTCTGCTGCGTTAGCGCAAAACTCTTCAGGTTCCCTGCCTCCGCTCACGGGGGAAGGGCTAGGAGCCTGCCCTGAGCGTAGCGAAGGGATGGGGGCCAAAGCTTCTGCTCCTGAGATAGTCCGCAGGAACCCAACCTCCTGCCCAAGCGTTCAAATACACCCAAGCACCCCTCCAACCCCTCGCACTATCCTTCACATGACCAAAACTTAACTTCTTTCTTATCAACTACTCCCGTTCCGCCAATTATTAGCGTTTTTCCAATAATCAAGCCCTTACACCCCGCCCATGCCTCCGCGCTACTGCTCAGAGCTTAACTGGAAAATCCCCCCAAAAACACCTATATTCGAGCACGAAACAAATCGGGGAAACTCATGATCACCAGACTCCTACTCTCGCTCGTCTGCTTGGCCACCCTCGCCCGTGCCGACGAAACCGTGCTCCGCTCCTTTGAAACCTCCGCCGCGCCCCTGCAATGCTATCGCGCGCTCTCTGAAGAGTGGATTTACACACAGTGGAATCCCGTCAAAACCGTTGCCCTAGGGAAAGCTCCCGAAACCATCTGGCGCGTCACCCTCGAAGACGGCACCATCGAAGAAGGCATCATGCGTGTCATGCAGCCGGGCGTCGTGCTCGAATACTCCTACTTCGGCGAATACGAAATCGAAGTCGTGCACTTCGACTTTCTACCCAATAACGGCGGCACCACCGTCAAACTGACTCACACCATCCCCGGCTCCGGAGGCAGGCCGCTCAAATCCGCAATGGTCGCCGGCGAAACCTGGGAAGCACGCTTTCGCCACCTCAAAGCCTACCTCGACCAGCGCGCCAACTCCTATCTGGCCGCACCAAGAGGAGACGGAAGCTACCCCGCTGTCCTGCTGCTGCATGACCGCTTCGGGCTCACCACCAATCTCCGCGACATCGCCGATTCGCTCGCCCTGCGCGGATACGTCGTGCTGGCCGTCGATATGTTCCGAGGAGACCGCACCTCTGATATCACCCAAGCCAGCAACTACATCGCATTGGTTCAGGAAGACAACGCGCTCATGTCCATCGGCGCCGCCTGGCGCTGGCTCTTGGCAAGTTCGAACGTCAACAGTCAAAAGATCGGCGTCATGGGCATCGGCTACGGCGGTAACATGGCCATCAGGACTCTGGCCGCCGAAAGCTCACTGCGAGCCGCCGTCGCGTGGTATCCCGATCAGGCTCCCCCCGATTCCCTCCTGACCCGCATCGCCTCCCCGTTGATGATCATCCACGCGGCACCCGCGCTCGACAAACCCACCCCGCAAGCCGAAACCATGTCCCAGCGACTCGTCCAAAACGGAGTCCGAGCCGAAACCCTCCTGATCAAAGGCGACGCAGGTTTCGCCTCCCCCTCCAACGGCGCCGCCTACAGCGCCGCCGCCACTGCCGACGCCTTCCGCACCACCTTAGGATTCCTCGACCGCAGACTAAAACTATGAGCCACCCGCGCTACAAAATAACAAAGGCAGACCAAACAGTCTGCCTTTCAAGTCAAAGGAGAGAGCAACGAAACTAATCCGTCTTCTTCATTCCCAAATTCGCGCGCATGAAATCGTACATCGCGTGGTAAGCCTTGAGCTTGTTGTCGCGCTTCCGTAAGCCGTGGCCCTCGTCTTCAAAAATCAGGTACTCGACTTCCTTGCCGTTCTTGCGCGCGGCTTCGACGATCTGATCCGACTCGGCAACCTTCACTCGCGGATCGTTGCGGCCCTGCACAATCAACAACGGTCGCACAATCCGGTCGGCGAAATTCACAGGTGACTGCCGATACATGCGCGCACTGTCCTCTGGCAAACTCGGATCACCGATCTCGCGATGGAAGTACTTCTTGTACGGCTCCCAATACGGCGGAACGGATTCCAACAGCGTGAACAGATTCGACGGACCGACCCAATCCAATCCCACCGCAAACTCCTCAGGCGTAAACGTCAGCGCCGCCAGCACCATATATCCCCCGTACGATCCGCCCCAAATCACCGTCCGCGACGTGTCCGCTTCGGGATACTCCTCCGCGATATAGCGCTTCAGATAAACCACGTCCTGCAGCGGATCCTCACCCCACTTCTGATCATCAGCCAAATAGAACGACTTGCCGTATCCATACGACCCGCGCACGTTCGGCGCGGCAACGATGAATCCGCGGCTGACCAAAAACTGAATCCACGGAGAATAGCCCGTCTTCTGCTGCGCCATCGGCCCGCCGTGAATCTCAATCACCACCGGAGCCTTCTGGCCCCACGACAAATCCTTGGGCCGGTAAATCCAGGACGGAATCTCCATCCCGTCAAATGATTCATAGCGCACGAGTTCAGACTTCACCAGCATGTCCGGTTTCAGTTCACTCGTGTCAAACAGATTCGTCAGCTTGATCAGCTCATAGGTTTCCAAATCGTAGATGTACTGATCACCCGGAATGTTGTCGGCGTTGACATAAATCCGCAGATAGCGTTCACTCCGCGAAAATCCCACCGGCACAACCTCCGCGTTCGGCAGCGGCGGCAATTCAAGCTCGTCCCCCGTCTCCACGTTCTCAATCTCGACCCGCGAAATCCCGTCTTCATTCACGCGAACATAGTAGTACTTGTTGTGGTGGCTGAACCCCGCGCTGACCACGTCCCAATCCGTTTCATACTCGACCTCCCACTCATCCTCCTCCGTGTCATAGACCATCAGCCGCATGAACTCAGCCTCATGATCCGTCAGGATGTAGAGCTTCTTGCCGTCGGGCGAAAAATCCGCGAACTCGTAGTTGGCTTCACCCTCGTCCTGCGACGTCAACGGCGTCATGTTCCCCGATCCCACGTCGTAAACGTACAAATTGGACGACGTCACGTTGATGAACTCCGAGAGAATCAACGTCTTGTCATCCCGCGAAATCCCGGCCACGAAAAACGTCGTGTTGTTTTCAAACACGCGCACAGCGTTCATCGTCTGCACGTCAAGCCTGTACGTGTCCATATACTGCGGCTTGCGCTCGTTCGTGTTGTAATACAAGTAGCGTCCATTGTGCGACCAGCCGAGCACGTTCGTGCGGCTGCCCTCTTGCGTCAGCACCTTGGACTTGCTTTCGGACACGTCCAACAAATAGAGCTTGAAATTCTCGTCCCCGCCGCTGTCCATGGTGAAGAAAATCTTGCTTTCGTCAGTGGGGCACCACAAAACGGAATAAATCGCGTCTTCGGTTTCAATCAAACGCCTCCACTCGCCGCCGCGCACGGGCATCATATAAGGCTGAAAGTGGCCGAACTTGTCCGACACGAACACGAATTGCGTTTCGTCCGGCGAAAAGGACAAACTCCCGACTTTGTATGTCTTGAAGAACTCCTCAAGCGGCAAGTCGCTCGCGGTCTTTGCGGCACTCGCGTTCATAACAAGCACAAGCGCCGCGAGGGCGCTTCCAATAAACTTAAACATCGTATCCTTCTGAAACTTGTTGACACCAAAACGTTCAGACTATTCACTCGTACCTCAGCGCGTCAATCGGATCAAGACGGGACGCCTTCATCGCCGGCCACATGCCGAATCCAACACCGACAAACGTGCAAAAGATCGTCGCCAGAAATACCGCCCAGACGGGAACGGGAGCGGGAAAATTGAAATAGCTGTTGATAAATATCGCTACACCGTAACCCAAGGCGATACCGATCGCGCCGCCGACCAACGACAGCGTCGTCGCTTCAATCAGGAATTGCCGCAGAATCGAAGAGCGTGTTCCACCCAAGGCCTTGCGCACTCCGATTTCGCGTGTGCGCTCCGTCACGGACACCAACATGATGTTCATAATGCCGATGCCCGCAACCAGGAGCGAGATGCCGCAAATCCCGAATGCCGCGATGCCGATCCAGGCCGTTTGCTCCGTGAACTGCTTATTCAGCACATCGGGAGTCCACATCCCGAAATTGTTCTCTTCACCGGGCCGCAAGCCGCGCACCACGCGCATCGCTTCAATCACTTCAGCCTGCGCCTTGCGATAGGCCGTCGGATCCCACGCTTGTATCGTCAGATTCACGGACTTCTCACCGTACACACGATTAAACGTCGAAATCGGAATCCAGTTTTCACGATCCTGCGATTCGCCGAACATCTCGCCGCGCTCTTCAAAGACTCCGACGACTTCAAACTTCTGACCGTCCACGCGAATAAATTGGCCCAGCGGATCCGAACCAGCGAACAGCGTCTTGTAACCGTCAAATCCCAGCACCACGACACGGCGCGCCGAGTTTATGTCCTGTTGAGTAATCGGACGGCCCAATGTCACGTAACGTGAATTGTTGGCGCCGTATTCCACGGAGCCGCCGACGATTTGCTGATCCGCGTTCGTTTCCAATCCGCCGCGTGTCACTCTGCGGCCAAAACTCCACGCTTCCACGCCCACCGCTCTGACGCTCGGACAACGCTGACGAATCTCTTGCGCGTATGACGCTTCAATCTTGGGCCGCCATTTGCGACGGCGCGGACCGAAGGAAATGCCGCCTTCATTGTCGTAACGCTGCACCTGAAACACGTTCGCGCCGAGCGAATTGAGCATCGCGTCGTCTATCTTATACTTGATCCCGCCCAGCACCGTCATCATGGAGATAATCGTCGCCACTCCGATCACCACGCCGACCAGCGTCAGAAACGCGCGCATCTTGTGAGCGCGCATCGCTTCCAACGCCATGCGGAAGGATTCCCAATAAGAAGTGAGAGAGCGGAAAATTTTGCGACCCATGACTACTCGGCCCTCAACGCTTCAATCGGTGAAAGCTGCGCGGCTTTCAAACTCGGATACAACCCGAAGAAGATGCCGACCACGGCGGAAAAAATCACACCCATCAACACCACCCACAACGGCATGTAGGTCGGCAGGAAATTGCTGATCGCCTGCGACACCGCCGCCGCGAGAATCACTCCGATAATGCCTCCAATCGCGCAAATCACCGCAGACTCGATCAGGAACTGCCACGCAATGTTCCAGCGCTTGGCCCCGAGCGCTTTGCGTAATCCGATTTCCGCCGTGCGTTCCGTTACAGAGACCAGCATGATATTCATAATCCCGATGCCGCCGACGATCAGAGAGATAAATCCGATGATGATGCCGCCCGCGTAAACTCCGGCGGTCATGGCATTGAACTGTTCAAGAATCGCCGATTGCGTGTTGATACCGAAATCATTCACTTCGCGCGGATCAAGATGCCTGAGCCTGCGCATGATTCCGGTGACTTCCCATTGAAGCTCCTCGATGCGATCTTCGCTCCAGCCTTTCGCGACAATCGTCAATCCGTCAAAGCTCCGACCCGCAAACCGCTTCTGAAACACTCCATAAGGGATTACCGCGAAGTTGTCCCAGCTTTGCCCGAACACTTTGCCGTACTTCGTGGTCACGCCAATGATCTCAAAACTCCAATTCCCGATCTTGATCTCTTTACCTAACGGCGACTGATCCGGAAAGAGCTGATTGGCGACGTCCGGCCCGATCACGACCACATGCGCATTGCGGCCCACCTCTGAGGCCGTGAACACCCTGCCCTCCGCGAGATCTTTGGGATTCGTGATGAAAAATTCCTCGGACACGCCCTGCACGTTGATGCGCGATAGCTGTGCCCCGCGATACGACACCGTCATTTGCTGATCATAGAACGGCGATATCGCTTCGATCTCGCGTGACTCGTGTCGCAGCACGTCAATATACTCGACTTCCATATCGCGCCGCTTGATCATGTCCCGCCAGTTATTGCTCTGCCAATCCCAGCGCGACACGAACACCGTTTCCGCGCCCAAAAAATCAAGCTGACTCTTCAGCGCTTTATTCAAACCCATGACAATCACGACCATCATGATCACGGTCATCACCCCGATCACAATCCCGAGCGTCGTCAGCCCGGCGCGCAATTTATTCGCGCGCAAGGCTCCGAAGGCTATTCTTAAGCCGTTTAAGACGTCGGTGAGAAATCGCATAAATTTCGTGTTGCTATTGCGAGTCCGGAGACCCACAACGGCGAAACTGTTGATTGTTAGGCCGCTTTGTGAACCATTTGATCGGACTCGATTATGCCGTCCCGCAAGCGCACGATGCGGTGCGCGTGGCGGGCAATGTCTTCTTCGTGCGTAACCAGAATAATCGTGTTGCCGCCTTTGTGGATCGTTTCCAGCAACTGCATAATCTCCTGACCGGTCTTCGAATCGAGGTTTCCCGTCGGCTCGTCAGCCAAAATAATCGAAGGATTCGTGACCAACGCGCGCGCAATCGCCACACGCTGTCTCTGACCACCCGACATTTCGTTGGGCTTATGTTTCATTCTGTCTGCCAGACCGACCGCCTCCAAGGCCTCCTTCGCGCGCCTGCGCCGCTCCGAGGGGGATTCACCTGCATAGACGAGAGGGAGTTCCACGTTTTGCAGCGCAGACGCGCGAGGGAGGAGGTTGAAGGTCTGGAAAACAAATCCAATCCGCCGATTACGAATTTCAGCAAGCTGGCGATCGGTCAGACCACCGACACGTTCACCGGCAAGATAATACTCACCGGTGGACGGCGTGTCCAGACAACCGATCAGATTCATCAAGGTTGATTTACCCGATCCCGACGGACCCATGATGGCCACATAGTCGTTCTCGTGAATCACGATGTTGACTCCGCGCAAAGCTTCGACTTTGACCGTCCCCAAGTCGTACACCTTGCTCATGTCCTGAATATCTATGATTGTGCTGCGATTTGTCATGTAACAGAAACTTTCAATTTTCCCGGGTACCCGCAAACGTTAGGACCGTGCCTTAGCCCTTGTCCTTGTCGTCCTTCTTGTCCTTCTTCTCTTCGATGGCCACCCTGTCCTCATTCTTCATATCGCGCGCTAAGGCGCGATACGGTCCGGTGATAATCGAGTCGCCGTCGCTGATTCCGCTCAATATCTCAATGTAACGATCCGCCGCGATGCCCGTCTTGACCGGCGCCCACGTTGCCACGCCGTTGACGAATAAAAATACACCCGTTTCAAGTTCGTCCTTTGTGGTCAGCTTGGTCGTGTCAATCGTGCCGGACCTGACCTGCTCGGCCTTCTGCCGCGAAGAGACTTCCTCCGTGTCCCGGGTCAACGTCACCGCGTCGCCTTCGCCTTTTTTGCGCACCGCCACCGACTGAATCGGCACGGCCAAAGCGTTCGTCCGGTAATCCGTTTCAATGTCCACCGTCGAAGACATCCCCGGGCGAACACCGGGCACGTCGTCAATCATCACCACACTGACTGCGAAATTCGTGGCCGCGACTTCAGCCCCGAAGTCCCCCGCGCCAGAAAGATTACTGGCCGACTGCGCAATTTCCGTTACCAACCCTCTAAAGGTCGTATCCGGAAACGCGTCAATCTCGATTCGCGCCGTGTCATTCAACGTGACCGTGACGATATCGTTCTCGTCCACGTTCGCAGTCACTTCCATTTTGCTGAGATCCGCGACAACTAAGATAACGTCCTCTTGAAACTGCGAGCCCAAGGTCAATTCGCCAACTTCCTTGTTCAAGACGGAGATCGTGCCGGACATCGGGGCGGACAGGCGTGTCTTGCTCATGTTGTCACGAGCCTGACGCTCTTGCGCTTCCGCGCGTTCAAGATCCGCTTCAGCAAGCTGCGCCAAGGCCAACATCGCATCCAATTCCGCCTGTGAAGACATGCCGCGTGAAACCAACTCGGATGCGCGTTTATAGTCGGCGTCAGCTTTCAGTTTGCTCGCGCGCGCGGACTTCAGTGATGACTTCGCTGCATCCAAAGTGGATTTGTAGATTTCCGGATCGAGTTCGACCAGAAAATCTCCCTTTTCCACCATGTCGCCTTCTTTCACCGTCAGGCGAATGATGCGGCCCGGAATTTCTGCTGAGACTTTCACCTGTGTGACAGGTTCTATCCTGCCTTCAGCGGAAACCGTCGCCACCAGTTGACGGAGACCGGCTGTCTCGACGGTCACTTCGGTTGCCGGTTTATCTTTGTTTTTTTGCTGCTGAATTGCGGCCACGCCACCACCCACCACCACAAGCAGAATGACGACCCACAAGATTCTTTTTGATTTTTTTGACATGCTGTAACCAACTACTCATCAAGTTGCTGTAAACTGCCACATTGTTTGAACGGGCACACCAAACCGCCCCGGCGGTTCTGTAAATTATGAGAGATGGACTTGGTAAAATGTTGCAAACCCGCGTCATTTGCTGGTCCCAAGCTTGCACAGGTAGTATCGGATAATTCATTATGAGTGCAATCTGGAGCCTATAGTATGACCCCTGCCAAGCCCACTCCGGGCGCTGAACTTGTTGAGCCGCTGCGCCAATTTCTCGAAAATTTCACGCAAGAACTTACAGAACAGCAGTTTATACCAGCCTTCCGAGGCGAGCTGGGTAAACTCGCTGAGGGTCTGGACAATATACAACAGTCCGGCGAAACTCTCCAACAAATTGCACGGGGTGTGGATCGTCTACGCGATGTTTTTGCCCCGGCAGGCACCCGGATGCTTGAAGGTGTCAAAGAAATCGAGACCCAGATGCGCTCCGGCGGCGAGCAAATGCGCATCAGAGCTGAGGAAGTGCTTGAACAGTTAAGCCAATCCCACCGCGAGCTGGAGCAAGCGCTGCGTACCGAAGCAGGTCTCCTGAATGACCAAAGCTCGGTCAGCCGCGAAGCGCTTACCCGCATTTCGAACGATATTGATGACCAGCTTAAGACGTTTTCCTCGAAGCTCGATGCGCTCTGCCGCAAGGCCGAGCATGAAATCACGCAGCTTGGCCAGCTTACAACTCGAGCGGCGGAACATCAAGCCTTCGCTCCACAGTCCCACGCCGAAGCCGCGCCGCAACAAGTTATGGTAGCGCCCAATCTTGATGAACTGACCGAACTGATTACCCGCACCGAATCAACGGTCGCGGAAGAATTAGCTCGGCACTCGTCTGAGTTGCGCGAATTTCTCTCGTCCAACACCCGTGACCACGGCGAGCGTCTGTCGAAAATAGACAAGACCATTGACGAAGCCTTGCGCATGGTCGCGCCGAAAGTGCAGGCCGAACTCGACAGCGCGCTGAGTCGTTTGCGTGATCAGATGGATGCGATGGTGCGCGTCGAGCGTGAAGTTACACAAAAAGAGCAGAACGAATCGCACTCCGCGCCGGCGGTCGTGGACTCGTCAGCCTTTGTGTCAGCTTTGGGCGCGATCGAAAATCGCGTGCTGCGCGAGTTTGACGAAATCCGGAAATCCGGCGTGAACGAACTTGCGGAAATCCAAAAGGGTCTGGCCGACATCGCGCTTGATCTTTCTGATGTCACCGAAAAGCAGACCGAGCGCGTCGAGCGCGAACAGCAGAACGTCAAGGAGCTGCTGCTCAAAATCGAGCGCATGAGCAAAGAACGCACCGCCTCGCTGACGACGCTCTCCAAACAGAATTTCGAATACAAGCAGCACTTCGACAGCCTGCACACGCATTTGACGAACGTGTCCGGTCAGGTGGCGCAACAGATTGAGTCGAGCGCCGAGCAAATGTCATCGCAGGCTGAGCTGATGAATTCGCTAAACGAAAGCGAAGAAGCCCGCTTTGCTCAACTCAAGACACTCCTGAGCCGCACCGAAGAGCAGGCCGGTAAGCTGCTCGAACAGCAGTCCAACGAACAGCGGGCCACCCGCGAAAAGATCGAAGCGGGACTGAACGATCTGCGCGGACGATGGGACAGCCGTTTTGAGCAAATTGCGCAGAAGTCCGAAGAACTCACCGGCAAGATGAGCGGAGAGTTTCATGAGCACTTGGGCTCGCTCAAACATGAGATTGAATCACAGCTTCATCTCATGGGCGAAGCCGTGCGCGCCGACCTCCTGCGCTTCGACACGCAAATGCGCGAGACAAACAAACAGCAGGAGAGCGTCTCCCGCGACTTGACCGGTGAAGTCTCCCGCGCCGCGAACCTGATTGACGAAAAACTCTCAGGATTTGAAACCAAGCACGAGGAAAATGAACGGTTCACGCGAGCGATTGAGGGGCATGTCAAAGTCGTCGCCACCGAAGTCACCTCGCTGCGCTCCAAGCAGCAGGAGTCGCTCGAAGTCCTGAAAGAAGCCGTGCGCGCCAACTACGACGACAACGCCGCGCGACTGAAGGACGTTATCGACAACGCCTACGACCGGTTCTTGGAAGCCATTCACGCGATTCCGCAGTCACTGGAGCGCTACTCGAAATTCATCGAAACGATGAACCAGAGTAATCAACTTGCGCTGCAGGGTATCGCCGGAGACACCGAGAACGTTCTGACCGTGGTCAGCGAAATCAAATCCGACGCTGAAGCTCAGAAGAAGTTCTATCCGCTCCTGAACAAGGCGCTGGACAAACACGGGCAAATGCTCGACGCCGTCCGTAAATCCCAAACTGATCATGACAAGAACTTCAGCCAGACCAGCAAGGCCGTGCAGGAGTCCCGCGACGAACTGACGCGCTTCATGATTGATCTCAAGGGCGAAATCCGCCGGGTGGAGGGTGTTGAGCAAACCAAGCTCACTGAGCTGAATCAGATGCATATCACCACCTATGCCGAGCTTGAAAAGCTGCAAAAGAACGATTTACCCGCGTTTCGCCGTGAAGTGATTCAGCTCGTGCAGTCGAAGTTCGAGTTTATCGAAAACACGCAAGCCGAACGGCAATCCGCCCTTAGAGCAGAGCTGCAAACCAAGCTTGAGCAGCAGGAAAAACTCGCGAAAAAGAATGTCACCTTGGTGGCGGCGTTGATTGCGCTCGGAGTCTTCGTTCAGTTCGCGCTGCACTTCCGTTTCTTCACATTTCTGGCGCCCTAAGCGGAGACTTCTTCATGTCTGAACGATTTCATAAGTCGGCGGTCGGAGCCTACGCGATTCTTTCCACTCTGTTCGAAAACGCGGAGTTTGACTCCGGCAAATTAGCCGCTCCGCAACTGCTTGAACTGCTTACGCTCTGCCGTGAGACGAACTTGCGGCTGCCGATGCTGGAAGCCTATAGCAAAGCCTGCGATGAAGCTCCCGTGCTGACGCTCCTGGGCGGCGACGCAGAGACTGCCATGGACGTTGCCCGCAGCATGAAACTTGAAGCGGAACTTCTCGAGGCACCCGACGCTCCGATCATGTGGTGGATTGAACCTGCCGCAAAGTCGCGCTCGCTGATCCAAGTCGGTATGGCAGAACGCGAGTTGTCGCGGACGGCTTTGACCGCTTTGCTTGGCGCACCCCTGCCCCCCGATAGATTAACCGTTGTCAAATGCGAAGTAAAGTCCAAATCTCAATGGCGTTTCGCGTGGCTGCCTGATGCCGATGCTTTGGCTCTGCAGGCAGCTTCTCCCGGCGTATTGGAAGCCTTGATCGGCGCTCACATGCTGGTGGTTGTCGGCGACGATGTGCCGGCGCCGTTTCAACCGTGGTTGTCGAGACCCGGAATGATTTTGCGGCAGTTCGCCGCTACCGAAATTGTCCGTGACGACGTGAGACCCAAACTGCTCAGCGAATTGAGCGCGATGCAGGATCACTCGTATGACGAGCAATTGGCCGTACATGCCGCCACGTGGCAATTCCTGCTTCCACTCTTTGTCAGTCAATTGGACGCGTTGAGGCAGCAATACACGCTCGACATTGATCGCCAGAACATGAAGCTCCAGACGACGCGGCAAACCCTGGGAGAATACCGCAGCAACTGGACGAACGGCATGCGCAATATCCTCGACGATTATTATAGCAAGAAAGCCACCGGCAACGCGATGGCGGCGCTGTTGGATCCGCGGCAACCCGGCCCGCAAACCGGAACTTATCTGCAAGCGCTGGCTCTGCCGTCGTTGTGGAAGCGGCTCGATGAATTGCTGAATGAGCGCTTGGGAGAATTTGTGCAAGGGCTGGGCGCGCTGGCGAACCGCGTTGACTTGCGCACCATTTCGCTTAAGGAAATGGATATGCGCTGGAACCCTGCTTCACTCGCGCAGCAAATTGAAGAAGAGCTGATTGCCAAGAGAATCTTTCCCGAAGGCGGCGGCGAGCGCTCCGGTCTGGTGGGTTCGCTGATGGGGAAAAAAGATGACATCATCTCAACCCGCAAAGCTCAAATTCTGCGCGCGAACAAATCCGCGCAATCCGTCATCGAGCAGGGTTTTTTGCAATGGTGCGACCAGCTGATGCACGCCGTCGAGCAGCGTGTGCGCGTCCAGATTGCCGCCGCGCAGGTCAACCAAGGACTGCCCGATATCGAAAACCTGCGCATGGGCTTGACCGGTATTGACAGATTGACCGCCATGCTCGAAGGAAATCGTGAAGGCACGCGACAGGAGCCCGTCAAACGTGTCGCACAATTACTGCGCGGATGGAGCCAGCGAAGCTGGATTCGGCGCTTTGCTCCGGCGGCTTAGTCCTCCTTATCGTCTGAATTTCCTAACGACCCGCTCCCAAGCGGGTCGTTTGGCGTCTGCCCGCCTTGCTTTTCCGCTTGAATTTCACCTAATTTTGAGATTCCATGTGTAATCTGTTTCGACATCACCCGAGCCTCCTGCTTTTGCTGTGCGTCCTGCTCACGCCGTTGCTCGCGCGTGCCGATTTTACCTTGGAAGAATTTGAGGAATGGCAGCGTTATACGGGCTGGCCGATTCGAGTGATCGAGTTTCCGGGTATTCATTCGTTCGCGAGAGCAGATATTCTCGACATCATGGCCACGGAGAAACCGACCTGGCTGCGCCGCTATCTGCCCATCGGCAGCAGATCCACGTTCTATGCGGAAGATTTTGCTGCGGATTTGCTGCGTGTGCAGAATTTTTATGCGCGCGAAGGATTCCCGCGCGCGACCGTTATCGGAAAAGTCCTGCCAAGGGAACGCAAAGAGGATTTGCGTTTAATCGTCCAGATTGATGAAGGCAAACCGTTGTTCCTGCGGCATTGGCAAATAAAATTGCCGGAAGGACAGAGAGCCGGTGTGGATTCGGCGCGCTGGTCCGCGCAGCTTCCCATTCGCATCGGCAAGAGACTCTCACTGACCGACTTGCAAATCTCTGCTGATACGCTGCGCTACAAACTGCGAGTTATCGGCCATGCGCGCGCTGAAGTTAGTTTTGATACACTGCTCGTCACTCAGGACTCGGCGGACGTCGTGATGAATCTGACTCCCGGTCCGTTTTGCTGGTTTGGACAAACTCGCTTCACCGGATTAAAACAAGTGACCGAACAAACGGCGCGGCGAGAGTTGACTTACAAGGAATTCAGCCCCTATAAACCCATTGCTCTTGACGAAACCCGTAAGCGCCTGCTTCGACTGGAAACTTTCCGCATGGTGCGAGCCGACGTTGATCTGAGTCAGGAGTCCGATACGCTCGACGTGCTGATTCGCACTGAAGAAGGAAACCGCTATATTGTCCGAACCGGCGCGGGCTATGACACGGAAGAGGGTGTACATCTCTCCGGCGAGATGCGCGACTTGAATTTCTTCGGACGCGGGCGCCGCTTCACGCTGGAGACCGCAGGCTCCGACCTGATCAGCAACCCTCAAAGATTAGACACGGCGGGAGTCATCAATGAGTTCAAGCAAATTGATCGTAAAATCGGCTTCTCGCTTTTCTGGCCACATGCTCCCTTAAATTCCACGGACATCCTCATAGCTCCCTCGTGGGAATATAAGTACGACGTGGGGACGATTGTCCGCACGACGTCCGCACAAACGAGCATCTCTTCGATGCCCATGCCGAAGGTCGCCGTAACCGTCGCCAACGAATTTGGCCGCCAATACGTCAAGGTGGATTCGGTCGGCGCAGAGAGCGCAATCAATTCGATTTCGATTGAAAGTTTCGCGATAGGTTGGGACACTCGCGATAATCCGCTTGTGCCAAGGCAGGGGCACGTGCTCAGCATGACTTTAGCGGAGTCCGGTTTACTCTGGCCTATCAAAGATCGTTGGTGGCGCACCACGGTCGGCGGGCGTGTGCTGATTCCCGTTAATCGCAGCACTGTATTCGCTATGCGCGGCGAAGTGGGATTCATGGGTGTGTTGTATGATTCGAAAGTGACTCCAATCCAAGAGCGCTTTCGATTGGGCGGCGTCTCGAATGTTCGCGGGTGGGGACGAAATTTAATCGGGCCGCGTTCCGAAGACGGCAAAGTCGTCTTGGGCGGCAACCACTCGGCCTACGGCACATTGGAAATTCAGCGCGAAGTCTGGGGACCTGTCGGAGCCATCATCTTCACCGACGCCGGGAATGTGTGGAACGAGACAAGCGACGCGAGCTTCAGCGACCTCTACACCACCGCCGGATTGGGCATGCGGTTTTTGACATTGATCGGGCCAATCCGTGTGGACTTCGGGTACCAATTGAGACAAAGTGGTTTCGGCGAAAGGCCGTGGGCGATTCACATTCTATTGGGATCGGCGTTCTGATGCTGAAGTGGATGACAAGACTGCTACTGTGGCCCATCGCCTTGATTTGTGTGTTGGTTGTCGCAGCGTTTTTCTTGCTTCAACAAGACTTCGCGCAGCAATACATCATCCGACACGCTTTGGAAATTGTAAACCGTGACTTTGTCGGCAGCATGCATGTTGAGCATGTTTCGGTCAGCTTGAACGGCAGCGTGCAAGTGCGCGGTTTCGTCTTGCGGGATGAGGCAGACGTGACGATTTTGACCGCCGATCGCGTGCAAGTGCGACTGGCGCCGTGGGATTTGCTGCGTGGACGAGTGCATGTCTTGCAGGCGGATTTGCACGGTCTGCGCGGATCGTTCGTCATGAACAATGGTGAGATCAACATTGCGCGCGCCTTTGAACCTGCGCATCCCGTCGCAGATGATACCTCCGCGACACCCGCCTCGGCGTGGGTAAGATTGGATCGTCTGTCCTTCACTCTCGACTCGCTGGCCGTCTCAGTGGACAGTTCGTTCGCCAAAGTGTTCAGCGATCATCGCGTGATCGGCGACGCGCTGATAACCGACTCCGTGATTACCTATGATCTCACCGTTGCCGTCACAAACGCCTTTGAACTGCAAAGCGCCGGTGTTGTGCGGCACTACTCAGACTCGCTGCTCTCCACAGATATTCACTTCACCGGATCGTCACAGTACGTGAAGTCCAACTGGAGTCCTGAGTTTCCTGATATAGGAAAGTTGAGCGTTACTTCAAGAGTGCTTGTAGAGCCATCCCGTATCACATCGGTCTTTGATATTGCGTCGGAGATACTCGGAGAGCTTCGCGGTGAGATTGAAATTGACGACTATGCGGACACTCCGAGTGTCTCGCTGGGCGCGTCGTTCCGCGATATTGATTTGTCCGCGTGGATCGGCGATTCCATTGCTCATCAATTCAGCGGCAGGGCGTCGCTGACCAAATCGAAGTCTCCTGAGTGGACAAACGATTGGTCGGGGCGCATCGAATTGGACAATTCTTACTGGGACCACATAAAGCTTGATGCCGACGTCGAAGCTGAACTCTTCGCGCAAGCGGCCACACTCTCGGGAGAGATTCGCACGAATGCCGGTTCCATTAACTTGAGTGTGCGTTCGGAAGGTTTAAGCCCCGATTCACTGAGCCTATCAGGTCACGCGACTTTGAAGGACGCGACTCTGCACGCCTTCGTTCCCGAAATTCCGGATTCACTTTCGCCGCTCTCCGGTACTGCGGAGTTTTCCTACCACAGTTACCCGCACAAAGAACACGCGGCAGAGGCGCGTGTGCAACTCGGCGCCGTTTCTTTGGGTCGTTACAAGCTCGACAGCCTGACGTTTGCCGCGACTCTGGATGGCACCACTTTCACGCTGGATTCCACGAGAATCAAAATGGGCAGCGCATCCGCTTGGCTGTTCGCGCGCGGAGACTACACGCAGCACATCGCCTCCGAAATCTCTGCGGATATTCCCTATATCGAGGAGTTACGCGGTCTCATTACTCCTTATTTTCCGCATGTAGATTCTTTGTCCGGCGATGTTTCGCTGGAACTTGCAACACTCTTGACCTTAGCTCAGGACTCCCTTTCGGATGTCTCCCTGAAGGGCAAACTAAAGAGCAAGCAGCTTACTTTCGGCGAAATCACAGCGCACACCATCGAAGTCCAAATTGACACGGTTGCGCTTTCGACAGAACAAATGGAGGCCGAGTTGACCTGCGACTCCTTAGTAATCGCAGAAGAAACCATCACGCCCATTACCTTATCCTTGAGCGGTTCATGGATGTCGCCGGAGTTCGCCTGCTTCTTTGCCGCGCGCGGGGATACATTGGAAGTTGACGCGTCGGGAACGCTGGATGTTTCCCGTGAGCCGCATTCTGTCGAAATCATGCAGCTTGCGCTGAATCTTTTCGGCACACAGTGGCGCAACGATTTTCCCGTTGTAGTTTCATTTGACAGTCTGCACTATGAAATTGAGGCGTTGATTCTGCGCTCCGACTATGGTGTGCTGCGCGCCACAGGTTATCTTGAAAATCCCGGTCAGCAGGATTTGGTGGTGGAGTTCTCCGGATTGGAAACTGGCCGGCTCGCACCGATCCTAAGAATGGAGTTGCCCGACGGCGATCTGAACTTGCGCCTGCAGCTCTCAGGCTCAGACTCCGCCATGACCGGAGACTTTGAAGTGGTGCTGGACAGCGTGTCGTACATGAAGTCCGCGCTGGCTGACAGGATGAAGTTCAGCGCGTCGCTTGACGCAACCGGAAAACTTTTTGCCGATGCGATTTACGTTTGGTTTGCAGACACCGTACTGTCCGCCCATGCCGATATTCCCGCTACGTTCTCGATGCAAAAAGGATTCGTCATCTCAAAAGACGAACAGCTTGCAGGCGCCCTGCGCGTGGACTCGCTTCCGATTGGAAGATTTAAACCGTGGATGTCAGCCGGAACTCAGTTGGACGGATTCTTCACCACCGATCTCGCCTTGCAAGGCACGATTCAAAGGCCGGATTGGAGAGGTGATTTGGAACTCGACGACGGCTTCTATCGCGACTCCCGCTACGGCATCGCCTACAAGTGGATTGTGTTGGACGCTGACTTGCGCCGCGATTCGCTCGTGATTCACACGTTTCGCGCAACCAGCCGCGGCACGATTACCGGAACGGGATTCGCGCGACTCGGCGTGCCGTGGCCCGAAGAACTCGATTTGAAACTACACTTTGATAAGTTCGAAGCAGTTTCCTCGCGGCGGCAAAAAGCGCGGCTGGACGGCGAAGTGACTTTGAGCGGCCCGTTCAATTCGCTGAATGCCGAAGGCAAGCTAACTATTCAGGAAGGACTCTATCGTCTGACACAAGCCGCCACCAAAACGATTGAACACGTAGACCTCGATAGTGTCCTGGCCGGATTGCGCGGCGACACACTCGCTAAAGGATTTGATTCGGATAAATTTTATCGCTCCATGTCACATGATCTCGTTATTTCTATTCCGGGTAACTTCTGGATTCGCGGAGCGGGTTTGAACATCGAGCTTGCCGGAGAACTCAGGCTTGAAAAGGACCATCGGCTTGAACCGTCGGCAAATGGTGAGATTACGATTCGCAACGGCACAGTCAAATTCTATGGGCAAGAGTTGCGCATCGAGGATAACTCGTCGTTGCGATTTGACGGACCACCGACCACTCCTGAATTGAATATCTCCGCAATCTACAAAGGAGTCGAGCGCGAACGTGGTTATGAAGTCACCGTCAAATTGACCGGTACGCCCGACAAATCAGCCGCCGAATTCAGCGGACGCTTCGACGACGGCTCGGTAATGTCCGAAGATGAAGCGATCCAAAGACTTTTGCCGTTTGCAAGCACCGGTGACGGCAGCGGATTCAGTGCCGAACAATCCGTCGTGGATGCCGCGAGTGGTCAAGTCTCCGATATCGTTTCAAAAGCTTCAGGCCTTGACGTGTTCGAGTTTCGACCGGGGCCGGGCGGACTAAGTGATCTTTCGAGCGGCCAGCTTGAATTGGGAACGTATGTCACGGATCGATTGTTTGTGCGCGTCTTTCAACCCATCGAGGATCCGCGCTCAGGGCAAAAAGTGTCGATTGATTATCGTTTACTGGATTGGATGAAAATCACTGCCGAGCAGGAGTCGCAAGGACAGAGTTCCACCAGCAGTTCGTTTACGGTTTATCTTCAATTTGAGTGGCGATGAAAATTGTTCTGCTGATTCTGCTGTTGTGTTCATCGCTGGTTGCTAATGCTGAGACGCCTTTTCGCGTCTCGAAAATCGTTCTGAGCGGCAATCGTGTGACCAAACCGTGGGTCATCGAGCGCGAATTGCGTTTTCAAGTTAATGATAGTATCTCGACTGCCGACCTCGAAAAGGCGAAGCTGCGGTTGTTGTCGTTGGCGATTTTCAATAATGTGCGCGTCGAAAACGACGCGAACGGCGTTGTTACTGTGCATGTTTCCGAGCAGTTCCGTTTTATTCCGATCTTAAATGCTGATCCCGTTGAAGGATCGCTCAACGACGCGCTCAAAGACCCTGGAAGTCTCATGGATATCGTTGTGTTCACTGCGGGAGTCGCGGACATTAACCACCGTGGAAACGCCGGCATGGTTGGTGTGTTGACGGAGTTCGGCGCGCGCACAGGACTGAGTGTGCAGTATCGCACGCGCTGGTTGGCGCGCAACAAGCCTGTCGCTTTGCTCATGGGAGTATACTCGCTGAAAATTTCCGACCGTCATGCGTCCGTGAACGGACTCTCGCGCAGACTGCGAAACAACGGCGCGTATGTAGATGTCGCGACAAGGCGTGGAGCCGCTTCACGCCTCGGCATTCAACTGCGCTTTGATCACGTCGAAGAGCGGGACACTGCGCCCGCTGCTGGCTATCGTCATGACGTCGGATGGGTGTCGCCGTATTTTATTTTAGACCGACGCGATTTGGAATGGTATCCGACGAACGGGATGTTTATGCGCGGCGATGTGGACCAAGCCTTCGGCTCGGTGCAGTTCGTGCGCTCCCGATTGTCCGCCTCAACTTATCTTCCGTTCACAAAAGGTCTGCGACCGTTCGTGCTGGCCGCGCGCGCCTATGGCGGAACATTGCAGGACGCGACTCCTCCCTGGGCCCGCTACTACTTTGGATTCAGTGATAAATTTCGCGGCTACGCAAGCACGCAAATCGAAGCCGCCAATTTCTTGGCCGGTGAGCTTGAGTTACGTTTCCCCATCACCCGCGAAGTCACCTACGACGTGCCGCTCGTCGGACGCTACGGCGAAGATATTCCTTTCTGGCTGGGCGGCGCGCTGTTTTTTGAGCGCGCGCAAACGCAGCTTGACGGAACACGCAACGATATTTACGCCTATGGCGCCGCGCTGCACGTGCGCTTCCCTTATGTGCAAGTTATTGAGATGAGCACCGCGTATAATCGTGAGAATGAACTTGATATCGTGTTTGAAACCGGAGTAAGATTCTAAACCGATGTACGACTTTCTTAGACCGCTGTTGTTTTCAGGCGATCCCGAGCGCGTGCATGATCGCATGCTCAATTGGCTGGAACTTGCTGGCGAGAGTCCGCGTGGGCGCTCGCTGCTCTCGCGTATCGCAGGGAAATCAAAAGTTGTTCCGGTTCGCGCGATGGGCATATCGTTCAATCATCCTTTGGGTCTGGCCGCGGGATTCGACAAAGACGCGCGCGCGTTGCCTGCTTTGTTCGCCTTGAATTTTGCCTTCGTGGAGATCGGCACCGTCACCCCCCGCGCGCAAAACGGAAATCCCAAACCGCGCATCTGGCGATTTCCCGAAGCACACGCGCTGGTCAACGCATTGGGTTTTCCTGGCGAAGGCATGCTTGCCGTGCGCAAGCGATTGGAGCGATTACGCGAGCGGGAACTTCTCTCCCGTCCTGTCGGTATCAACATCGGCAAGAACGCCGCAACGCCTTTGGAGAATGCGCTCGACGATTATGCGGCTGTGCTGCGCGAGCTGCTTCCCTTCGGAGAATACTTTGTCGTCAACGTCTCCTCGCCCAACACACCGGGCCTCAGAACTTTGCAGGAACCCGACACGCTGCGAGCACTGCTCTCTCCTTTGCAGGAGATTTCACGTGGTCAAAAACCTTTGCTCTTAAAAATTTCGCCGGACTTGGCGGATGATGATATTGTGATTGCTGCGCGAGTCGTGAAGGAATTGAGGTTGTCGGGAATGGTGTGCGCGAACACATCTATCCGCCGCAACCTTGTTTCAAGAGCGTCCCCATTGAATCGCGGCGGGCTGTCCGGATATCCGATTTATCCGCGGATGATCGAATGCGTCAAACTTGCTCGACAGGAGCTTGCGGAAGAGGCAACCGTTATCGCCGTCGGGGGAATTGATTCGGCACAGCGTGTAGAAGAGGCTCTTGCTTCAGGCGCGAATCTTGTGCAGCTCTACACGCCGTTCATCTATCAGGGGCCGCGCGTCGTGAAAAGGCTGATTGGAGAGTAAAATGATTCCGTTGATTACATTGTTTGCATTCTTGATTTTGTCGTGCGGAAAGGCGGACCATTCGCAGCCGGGTGTGCAGCATATTCCCGCGACTCAAGCGGATGATTCGCTTTTCTTGGCCGACGACTATGAAGAGTTGGGATGGGATCAATACTCCTATGAAGACTACGATTCAGGCTTAGTGCTGTTTGACTCCGCGTTGAAATACAATCCCAAACACTCGCAAGCCTGGCACGGACGCGCACTCATGCTGGACAATCTCGACCGTGATTCAGAAGCCGAAATAGCCTATCAAAACGCAGAAAAGTTCAACCCGCACAACAAGCAAGCGATTTGGCATCTGGGCTGCATGTATGCCAAAGCCGGTAAAAAAGAGCAGGCGCTTCGTCAACTCCGCACAGTCGTCGCACTCGATTCAAACTACGCGATTGGAGTGCGCACCGAAAGCTGTTGGACTGGTTTATGGCATGACACGGATTTTCTTGAAATCGTAGGAGTGCTTGACTCCGCCGAGTAGTTTCGCAACGCTGTATCAGATTATAAAAGCCCCCGGCAACGCGCCGGGGGCTTTAATCATTCATTTAGAGAATCGAGCTACTTGCTCTTTTTCTTCTTGTCGCTCTTGGCTTTCTTGTTGTCCTTCGTGTTGCCCTTCGCGTTGCTCGGCGGATTGGAAACTCTGTGCTCAGCCAACAGAACTTCAAGCTCGTCCACCAATTCTTCAAACTTCTTCATCGCCGCTTCAATCGGAGCCGGTGACGACATATCCACGCCCGCACCCTTCAACAAATCCAACGGATACTTTGACGATCCGCCGCCCAAAAATCCGAGATAGTCCGCAAGTTCCTGCTCGCCGCCGTCCAGCACGCGCTCCGACAAAGCCAGCGCCGCTGACATCGAGGTCGCGTACTTATAGACATAGAAATTCGAGTAGAAGTGCGGAATCCTCAGCCATGTGTAGTCATACTGCGGATCAATCGTCACTGCCGGAGCATAGTATTGGGCCAAAACATTGTGATACAACTCATTCAAAGATTCCGCCGTCAATGGTTCGCCGCGCTCATACTTGCGGTGCATCTCAAGCTCAAACTCCGCAAACACCGTCTGACGAATCACCGTGCCGTGAATGTTGTCAATATACTGATTGACATACACCAAACGCTTCGCTGGATCCGTCTCCGTTTTGAGCAAGTAGTCCATCAACAGCGCTTCGTTAAACGTCGAAGCCACTTCCGCGACAAAAATCGCGTACTCCGCGTAAATCTGCGGCTGATACTTATAGGTGTACCACGTGTGCATCGTGTGGCCGATTTCGTGCGCGTTTGTAAACACGTCGTCCAACGTGCCGTGATAGTTCAACAGCATGTAGGGATGGCTCTTATAGCTGCCCCACGAATAAGCACCGCTGCGCTTCGCCGGAGTTTCATAGACATCCACCCAGCGATTATCATACGCGTAAGCCAGCGCCGTGCCGTATTCATCGCCCAACGGCTGCAGAGCGGTCTTAATCGCCGCTACTCCGTCTTCGTAACTCCACTCAGGAGCGTCGCCGACGATCGGAGCGCTGAAATCATAAAAGTGAAGTTCGTCCAAGCCGAGCGCTTCCTTGCGCAGGTTGGAGTATTTCTGAAGCGGAGCAAGATGCGCCTTGACCGTTGTAATCAAATTCAGATAAACCGTCGTGTCCACGTTGTCGTTGTCCACGGCCATATGCAGCGCCGAACTGTAGCCGCGCGCGCGCGCCTGAAAGACTTCGGCGGCCACGTTCGCGCCCATCAAACTCGCGAACGTGTTCTTATACTTCGCGTACTCGTCGTGCAAAGTAATCGAGGCGTTGCGGCGAACTTCGGGATTGGTGGACTCCAAAAGAGCACGGTAGCGGCCCTCAGAAAGTTTCACCATGTTCCCGTCAGGATCCTCGACTTCAGGAAATTGAATATCCGTGTTGCGCAAGGCTTCTGCGGCGGATTCGGATTGCGTGACCATTTCATTAGTCATCGCCATCAGACGCTCTTCCGCGGTGGACAGCACATACTGCTTCTGGCGCATGGCGTCGGCAATATATTGCTTGTAAAGATCGAAGCCCGGGACTTCCTTAAACCATTTGTCAATCGTAGCTTGAGGAATCGAGGTCAGCTCCGGCGAGAACCAGGAATTCGCTTGGCCAAACTTCGCCGCCAGTACGTCCGCGCGATCCCGCAAGTTAATGTAGGTGGCGTCGCGCGTGTCCAGATGGTGCGACATGTTCGCGTAGGTGTAGAGATTCTCGTTATGACCGCCGACTTCAACCATCAGGTCAAGATAAGCCTTCAAATCCTTGCCGGATTTGCTGACTTTACCCTTGTAAGCAGTAAGCTCCGGGATCTTTCCCTCTATCCAATCGTAGTCTTGATCCCAGGCCTCATTGTTGGGATACATGGCGGTCAAGTCCCACTTGTCCTTGTCGGCGATAGTCGATCGCTCCGGAATATCCGATGCTTGGGCGACCCATCCCAAAGCAATGACGGCTACTAAAACCCCGGTCATACGTGCAGTCCAACGGTTCATGCGCTATTCGCTCCTTAGAGGAAGTATGTTAGATAAAGCTGACTTCAGTACTCTTATAAAGACTGCATTTTAAGCCCTTTGTGGCAGAGTTGCAAGCCTGTTCTACAGATTTCTAAGAGTTGCCATATCTCTTTATTGTTTATTAGAGCTTTAGTCTTTTGAGCTGCTATCAAACTTAGAGGCTTGAGAGGCGTCAGAAACTCAAACCGGGCGTGTCAGTTGTGTTCATTTGCTGTATTATCGAGCAATTGCAACCGCAAAGTGGCATCTAACATTTTGCAGTTGTGTGTCGAACAATCTTGACACTACATCCGGAAGTTGCCATATTACTATTCGGATGCATTCAGCCGTGCAGCGAAGATAGGGACGAATAATTGGAGTGAGAAGTCGGAATACTTGATACAATGTTTTGATTGCTATGGATTTACAATCGCATGCCTCGGCGGATGGCGACACAAACCCTCGATTTTTTTCGAGGGTTTGTTGTTTTCTGTAAATTAATTCCGTTGACCCGTTAATCTATTGATTTGTATTCATTTCGTCATTATATTCAGACTTCTAAATCGAAATCTTTTCAGGTTTTTAAGCAATCCAACTAACGGAAAAAACATGACGGCCAAGTTCTTCTCCTGTCTCATCGCCGCGCTCCTGAGCACGGCCGCAATTTCGCACGCAACCATCCGCTTCGTCTCCCCGAACCCCGGATCAGCGCCCTTCACCAGCATCGCTACGGCTTACAATACCGCCGTCAGTGGTGATACCATCGTCTTGGGACCCGGTACCTATACCGAATCGTTTGGCATAGCTGGCAAAAAAATTCACTTTATCGGAGCGGGCTGGGATGTTTGCACGTGGAACGGCTACGTGTCAATCTACTATGCCGGATCGACCGGAACGGTTTTCGAAGGAATTCGATTCCCCGGCGGCGGCTATTTCACGATTTATCCCTATTCCGATGTGGACTCGGTGACTGTTCGCCGCTGTAACGTAAGCGGTGCGTCCGGCTACTCTCCGCTTTATCTAAATGCGGGCAAAGTATTTGTCAGTGACTGCGTACTAAGCGCGGTCTACAACAGCTGTGCATACATTGGAACTCTCGCCAATGGTAACGTAATCTTTAGGAACACTGTTTTCAATCTGACGACCCCGTCCACTGCATACTCTTCCATGTATGGACCCAACGGGGCCACCGTAGAAATCTACAACTGTGTATTCTTGAATTTCTCAACGATATTTAATGTCACCGGTATCCCGCAAGTCATCGGATTGAACAACATCTTCTGGGATTGGGGGGCCTCGCCGTCGTTCGGTACACTCCCCGTGGGCTCCGTGTTTGAATATTCCGCCGCCGGAAGCGACGCGCCCGCCTGGCCCGCGAACTTTACCAACAACATCAATCTTGGCGGCAACAATCCCTTCGTTAACTATGCTACCGACTACTACGAATACGGCGTCTCAAATCTGCACTTAAACGCACTCACAGGTGGATTGATGTGTGTTGACGCGGGCTATCCAACCATTCTCGATTTGGACAGCACGGCTTCTGACCTCGGTATCTACGGCGGCCCCAAGCCGTTTGTGGACCACGGTGTTCCCGCGTTCCCGTTTGCGGTTTCACTGAATATCGATAACCTCGTCGAAGTCGGCGACAGCGTCAATGTCGTCTCCTCGGGTCGCATTGGTCCGCGCTACTAAGCGGGGCTGCTGAACCTATGAGAACTTGTCTAACATGGGCTTTGCTAGGCTTGTGGTCGGTCACGGTGTTTGGGTTGACCATCACGGAAGCAGAGTACTATTTCAACACCGATCCCGGCCCGGGAAACGGAATCAATATTCCGATTTCGCCCGGCCAGGACATCTCGATTCTAAATCTGCAGGTCTCCGCCGCGGTTTTAGACACCAATCAATCTCACGAACTGTATCTTCGTTACAAGTCAGATGAAGGGTTGTGGAGCAATGCCGAAAGCCGGAATTTCTTCCGCTTTGAGTCCATCCCGCACGGCTACGCCGGGCGCGACGTCATTGCCGCCGAATATTGGTTTGATGACGGAGCACCGACGTGGTTCGATCTGGACGACGATCCATTCCTGATTCACACTGTGCTATTGCCGACTTCGGGGCTGCTGACCAACCGCGCACACAAACTTTCTGTTCGCTACTTTGGTTCGCACGGCCAGATCGGCTCAGTGGAATCACGCTACTTCTTTCTGCACGAACCGGATCCCGGAATCTGGATCAGCCGCGACATCACTCACGTCGAGTATCGCTTCGACAATCTGACTCCGGTCGTCGTGGACCTCGGCAACAACTTCGAAGTGGATTACTACGACTTGATTCCCGCCGCGGGACTGACTCCCAACTTGGAGCACAAGTTTACTGTCCGCTATCTCGATGAAGACGGCAAATGGAGCAATCCTGAAGCCCGCTACTTCTTTGCGATTGAATTGGAAAACGGCGGGGCCGAATATGTGGACATTACACATGTTGAATATTCTTACGATGACGTCAATCCAGTCGTAGTGGATGTCACGGACGGTCAAACGGTAGACTACGCTGCGCTAATCGCTTCACTTGGATTGCAGCTCAATCAGTCGCATAAACTGTCCCTGCGTTTCAAGGACGTGCGCGGCTTATGGAGCAACTTTGAGTCTCGCTATGTGTTTGTTCACGAAAGTCCGAATGGCGCGCAGAACTTATTGAATATCGTTTCGCTCCAGTACTGGATTGACGGCGGCGTGCCGCTGTCCGTGGATGTTGCCGATGCGCAAAATATCTCCTTTGCGAGTCTGGTTCCGCACAACGCCGGCCCGGGGCCGCACGACTTTTATCTTCGCTATGTCAGTGAAGATGGCTTGCTCGGCAACACGGAGAAACTTCCGTTTTTCGTCTGGACAGGAGCCGGCCCCAGCGATCCCGCCTATCTTGCCGGTGCCGAATATTTTCTGAACGTTGATCCCGGCGTCGGCAACGGCGTGCAAATTGATTTTCCGCTGGATGGCTCGTGGGACGAGGGAATTGAAGACGGTTACGCTGTTCTGACCGGTTTGCCCGTGGGCTTGCATCGCTTTGGTATCCGTTTCCGTGATGAGGTCGGCAATTGGAGTCCGACTCTTGCCGATACCTTTGTCGTCGGCCCGGTCCTGGTCATTTCCTTGTCCGGCAGCAACATCGTATTGAACTGGAGTGCGAATCCTGACAATATCCCGTTTCATATCTATCGCGCGCCCGGTGTGCAGGGTCCCTACGTGGAAATCGGAACGTCCACGGGGCTGACCTATACGGATTTCGGCATCCTCAATACCCAGGACAGACAAACGTATCACATCACCACCACCAACAACGGAGCCTTGTCAAGGTATAGACTGCCTGCAGCCACCCGTGAGACAAAGTAGTTATATCAAATGTTTGAACAAGAAAACGGCGGCCATTCGGTCGCCGTTTTTGTTTGAGCCATTCAGGACTATCGGATCTTAAACTGCATCGGTCTCGAAAACATAGCACTTGAAGTCTCTGTCGGGATCGCCATGTCGCCACTTAACCAACTGACACCACCCGTGGCCGTCACAATGTAATAGTACTGCGCTTCGGGATCCAGCAATACTCCAAAGTCCACAAATGACGTGGCGAGCGTCGTGCCAAGGAAATTCTCCGGCACAGGTTGTATGTCTTCTGACACACTCCGATACACATCGTATTCGGTCGCGTTAACCGCAGGACTCCATCTCAATTCAACATCTTCTCCATTGTTTGCACGGCGAATCACCAGAGAGTCAGGCGAACCAAGACCCAGCACTCCGCCGACTCTTAGCATAAAATCGGTACTGGATGTTTCATAACTTCCGTAAAGCCCGGTCGAAGATAGCGCACTGCGACCAGATGAAGACGACGCGTTCAAAAACTTCCAGCCGCTTGTGTAGACCGGACCTAAAGAGTGTGGTCCGGCCACGACCCAGAAATCTGTTCCCGCCGGAATCGACACAAAGCTATCTATTTTTGCATTCACCCAGGCAGGATCAAACCAGTCCGCAGAGAATGGCACACAGGAATGCGCCTCGGCCACCTCGCCGCCGATTGCAGGAGGAGCGAGATACACAAAGAAATTGCAGACCGCGTCGCCGCCGCTGAATGCTGTCTTGGCATAGGCGCTGTGAAGCTCAAATTCACCCGGTGCCGTAAATCTCACACTCGCCCAGATGCTGTCAGTATAAGCGCTAACAGACTCTTCGTTATCATACAGAAGTGTGTCCGGCTGCGAATAATCCGTCTCATCCGTTACGTTGAGGACATAGCTTCCGCAATCTTCAGGAAAGTATCCGCTTAAGACGAGATAATAGGTGACTCCGCCTTCAAATGTAAACAGCTGGTCAATATGCAGCGAATCAACACAGCCGTCGTCTAAACACCCGACCCGGAAACTGTCTGTGCAACTCCCGTTGGCGCCCGCAATGTAAATCGACATGTATGTGTTCCACGATTCCGGCGAGTCACAGAGAGACAGACGCGCGGTTGTTGTGGCAAACGGAGTAAAATTGAAAAATATATCCTTCGCTGATATTCCACAATCTTCCCAATCCAATGCCGCACAACAGTTGTTCCCACTGGCCGTGAACGGCAAACACTCTATCGTAAATCCCGGACATTGGTCGTTTTCAGGGGCACAAGTAGATGTGCCGACGCCCTGAAATTCTCCGCCTAATGCGACGCACTCGCAAACCAAGCGTTGCTCACATACAGGCTCATTCAGCTCACTCGTATAACAGCACGCACCGGTAACGGGCGCAACATGCAGTGGCAGCCAAGACACGGTCGGCGAATTCGGGATTGAATCAACCGGCACGGCTTGATAATAAAGTTCGTTCCTCGTTAACGTGCCTTCGCTTAGAATGGCCGTCCCCGCGTCATGATCCATTTCGTAAAACAAATGAACAGAGTGGACTCCTCCGGAATTTGCAACGAACTCGGCAAGGGTCGGATCACGTTCGCTCAAACTACTGCCCGCCGGAGCGTTCTGACCTCCGTCCGTCTGTGTGACATTTTTCCCGACACTCCATGTCGCACCGAAATCCGTTGACTTCGAGATGTAAACATCACCCATTGGGTACCCACTGGCGCTCCACTGATCCGGCATCGCCCGCCAATAAGAACAATACACTTCCCCTACACTCGTTGTGTCCTCCGCAAGGCTCGGCTTGCACACCGCTCGATGACGGCTCCCTGCATTGGTCCAACCACCAGGTATCGAAGATTCTCCAAAGCCCGTAGCGATGGGACTTACTTCATCAGTGCCGCTATTCCAATGCCAAATCGCGGATCTGGGAAACCTCGTGTCTTGTGTCGGTTGACCGGTTTCATTCCAATAGTGATAGCTGACAACCGTGAACGCGACATGAATATCGTCGTAACTGTCAATCAATACGGAATTGTCAATCCATGCACGCAACGTGTCGCCGTTGCAGGCTTGCCAATCTTCGTTCGGGCAATTCACATCCGGTTCGCAAAACCCCGTTACATTGAACGGAGCCGACCAATTCAGTCCATTGTCTTCAGAGATTTGAACAAAGATATTGCTGAGTTCAGGAACTGGATTTCCGGTTAACGGATCTCGCAACAATCTATTCCATACCATAACCACACGGTCAGAGTAGGGAGAAGCAGCGATGTTCGCGCTGACTTCTGTCAACTCAGTATCTACTAGCATAAACTCAGAGGGTTGTCCATCTATCGTATCAACGGTTTGCCACTGTATGCCCGTTCCGAACCCTCCCGACCATTCACTAACACCGCGCGAATAGTAGAACGGAAGCTGCCCATCCGGTGAATTAGCAAGCGTGCTGACCATGTGCACAATACTATCGCGGCCCAGGGCGACTTTCGGCCAAATTATGGAGAGCGAGCCAAGGCTATCGTACAGATAGTCAGGCTGAGTCGAGAGAAACCAACTCGCGCCGATCGCCCCGCTCATCGCGGCTGTCGCATGAATATTGGGATCGCTTAACTGTAACTCATGGTAAGCAGGGAAAACCCAGCCTGTTTGCTGATGAACCGCCATGCTCACATAGCCGGATCTCAAGCTCGAATCAATTTGGACTCCACCTGCAAATGTAAATGCACCTGTGCCCGGATTGAACCAATTGTAGGAGATGTGTCGCGACGAAAACGTTGAATCCGCCTTCATCCATGTCACATGGACGCGACCGTTTTGATCAACCCCGGCCATTCGTCCTGCCGTACCATTGTGCTGTAAATCGTAGTATGTCGTGCCCGCTTCGTACAGATTGCCCACAACGTCCAGAGCTTCGATCCGCGTGCGTGGAGTCTCAATAACCGGCAATTGCGATAAATCCTCGCTGCCATCTGCCGGCCGAAGAGTTGCCCGAACTGACATCTGATGGAGTGACTCCACTGTCTGCTGCGACGCAGGAATCCTGTCGATATTCTTCGTCGGCGTGAGCACTTCAGCAATGACTAACGCGCTAAGCATCGTGACCGTAAGACAAATGAGTACTATTTTGCTTTTCATCCTTCTCCTTTTCCGAAAGACCACTTATACTGGGTCTTTTACATGATTTATCAAAACTTTGATCTATTAATCAAGTTATCGATTTCTCACTGACGGTGCAAGGTTTCTCAGAGACAAAACAATTTTCCTGCCGCAAACGTGAGCCAATCGCTGCTATAGCGCATCTCAAGTCAATAAAAAACGGCGGCTCCACGGCCGCCGTCAAATGAACTGCTCTTTCAACATTCTACACAATTCTCACCACACCCCCCTCCCGTTCCGCTCCAAGCACTATCTTGAACTCTCCCCTTTTCTCTGGCAGAAAAGCGATGATCGTCGTGTGTCCGGCAGGAAGAAGTTCATAGAGTTCCAATTCCTCGATTTCGAAGATTTCGTCGGCCGGTTCCGAATCATAGCGGTGAATCAGCCACTGGACCGGGTGATTCCGCTTAAGCTCAACCTCCTCAGGTTCGAGCTTGCCATTCTTCAATTTGCACTCTATCTGCTGCAAAGTCCTCGCCTCTCGAGGCTTGGACGGCCTCGATTTGCCTCTAAAATAGTAAAACCAGAATACAGCCGCGACAAACGCAATCCCGGCCACCATCTTCCAAAAACTCAGCGGGTCCACATGGGCCTCTTATGTTTAAATTTGTAAACTAATTTATAACATTCTCTTAACAAGTCGGTTATAGGAGTAATTTGACTTTAAACTGCTTTATATCCACTTACTTTGACGGGCGGTGAGAATCCGGGAACAATCGTGAAAGCTGGGTAGTAATATAAGTGCAGCCGGTAGAATAGGGTCTTCCGTCTGCAAGCAGTCATCTAACCAAGAAGGAGTAGATCATGGTAATTCTCAGCGTACAAGAGGCTGCGAAGTTTCTCGGCAAGACCCCGGCCGCTCTGCGTAACGGCTACAAGCGGTGGGGGGTTCCACACTTCAGGCTCGGCGGGCAAATTAAATTCACTCAGGAAGCATTGCAAGAATGGGTGGAAAAGGGCATGACCGTCGAAAGCAATGAGTCGGCTACGCCGGCTAAGAACGGACGCCGCGTGCGCAGGCCCGCGGTCGAAGCTAAGACACCTTCGCACTCAGGCACTCACATTGTCTGAGTCTTGACTCAGGACCCAAGGAAGAGCGGGCAGCGAGCAATCGTTGCCCGCTTTCCTTTGCCGCGGCCCTGCGAAACCATGAAAAGTGACCCCATTTGGAAATGTCATTATTATTGCTTATATTAGCCTTCGAAAGGTGAGTGAAGACGATTCGCCATCACCTTTCACAGTTCGCGATTTCAGTTTGTGTATGCCTGTACGTTGTCTCGCAGTAGTCCCTCAGCGATTCCGAAAACAGAGTTCACGGAAGTCGATTGAGGGCTTTTTGCTCTTCTAAAGTACTGTTTTTACAAGAGCAGTGTGTCCGATAGGACACTGCTGCAAGAAACACTGTGAGGGACACAGGAGAAATGACGATGGCAACACGTCTTTATGTAGGAAACCTTCCGTTCAGCGCAACGGAAGATGAAGTTCGCACCATGTTCAGCGAATTTGGTACCGTGGAAACGGCGGAATTGGTCATGGATCGCGACACTGGTCGCCCCCGTGGCTTCGGTTTCGTCCAGATGGACAGCGATGGCGCCGCGAATGCAATCAAGACCCTTGACGGCAAGGATATGAATGGCCGCGCGCTGAACGTGAATGAGGCCAAGGAGCGGACTGCCCGCCCCCGCCGCGAACGCAACTGGTAAATTTGCTGCCTCTTTGTCCGCCTCGGCGGCCCGAAGAGGATAGTACTTACAGTTAAAACGGGTACCGAGCAATCGGTGCCCGTTTTTTTCTCGCTGGATTGATTTGGAGAAAATAGGAATTGTGCGTATATTTGAGTACGTATGGTGGAACGGCCTTTGCTGCAACCATCCTCTGCAGATCGATTTCAGTTAGTGTTCCTGTCCGTCGTTTCGCCGATTACGTCCCTCGTCGATTCCGAATGCCAGTATCCACGGAAGTCGTTCGAGGGTCTTGTGCTCTCATCAGTGTTCATGCGAGAACTTTAAGTTGTTTTTTCGCAGTATCTTAAGAGGGACGTATAAGGAGAATAGACGATGGCAACTCGTCTTTATGTCGGTAACCTTCCGTTCAGTGCGACGGAAGAAGAGCTGAAAGAGCTGTTCGGTGAGTTCGGTACGGTCGAAATGGTCGAAATGGTCAAGGACCGTGATACCGGCCGCCCCCGTGGGTTCGGATTTGTGCAGATGGACGCCGAAGGCGCCGCTGCGGCAATCCAAAAGCTTGATGGTCAGCAAATGGGCGGTCGCGCCCTGAGCGTCAATGAAGCTCGTGAGCGTACAGAACGCCGCCCGCCACGCCCGCGTCGCGACAACAACTGGTAAGCAAGCGACTTGCTTCCACACAAGACCTGCCTTTCAAGGGCAGGTCTTGTTTTTATGCCCTTAGAACTCCGCGCGGAGAGCTACAAAATCTCCTCGTCCTCTTCCCGCCAGGCCGGGTCAACAATACAAAGAAATTCCAGAATCTCGGGACCCAAACAGGTGATTCGTTGAGTTGAAGAGGGAGCGATGTACACCGTGTCCCCCGGCCCGACTTCCGAAGTTTGGCCATCAAGCTCCACCCTCCCCCGGCCCGTCACGAGGTAATAGACCACCGACGTGGCCAACCGCAGCAGCAGAGAAGAATGACCGGGATCCAGACACGCGTGTGCTAATGAATAGCCGATAGCCAAAGGTTTTTTGTCCGGATGCAGCATTTCACGCAGACGAGTTTGGTCACCCGCGACAAACTCATCGCAATCTTGTAAACGAATCACACTCACTGTTTAGAATACACTCCCAGTTTGAATCCGTCGGGCAGCTCGAACATCCCGATAAAGCCCATGTCATTCGGCAAGGCGCGCTTCTCGTCCACAACTTTCGCTCCCATGGAAACGGCTTGCTTGAGCACCGAGTCCACGGAGTCCACGAAGACATAGTTCTGCGCCCCGCTGTCAATAACACTTGCCACCTTGACCAAGCCGCCGCTCATCCCCTCCGGATCGTCGGTCAGGCTGATCATATAGTAGCCTTCCAGCATCGGCTCAATCTTCCATCCGAATAGTTTCCGGTAAAAATCAGCCGCCTTGTCCAAATCCGTTGTGGTCAACTCGATATGGCAGAAAGTTGTCATAGTTCACCTCCGGGGTTGATAGTTTCGCCCATGCTTGCTTAATTGAAGTGGTGAAAATTAAGTGCTGTACTCGTACAGAATAGAGCTTTTGGCGGACAATCGCAATGAATCCGTTGTATTTTCACCAAAATTTGTATTGTGACTTCGGTCACGTCAAACCCTCTGGAGACGTATGTCAAAAAAACTCACTCGCTTCGCAGCTCTTGGATTTATCGTTGCTGGCTTCTTAGCCGTCGCGTTTCTTCTGCCCAAACAAATTGCCGCGGCTGCCCTCCAAATCGGAGCCACCGCGCCCCCGTTTGAACTGAAAAATGTCAATGGCAGCATGACTTCATTGTCAGGCTCCGCAGGCAAGCTCGGCACACTGGTTCTCTTCACGTGCAATCATTGCCCCTTTGCGATCGCCTATGAAGACAGATTGATTGCGCTGGCCAACGAGTATCAGACCAAAGGCGTGAACTTCATTGCCATCAGCCCCAACGATCCCAAGATAAAACCCGAAGACAGTTTCGAGGAAATGCAGAAGCGAGCCAAAGAAAAGAATTTCCCCTTCCCTTACCTGATTAACGAAGACAGCAAAATTGCCACGGCCTACGGCGCCAGCCGCACGCCCGAAGTCTTTCTGCTCGACAAGAGCATGAAAGTTGTCTATGCTGGACGAATTGACGACAACACCGAGGCCTCGGAAGTCAAAGAGCACAGCCTGAGCAACGCTCTTGCCAAACTTGTCGAAGGCAACGCAGCATCCATCGACCCCAAAGTCACCAAAGCCTTCGGCTGCACCATAAAATTCCGCAAGTAACCAGGCCCTAAGCCGACGTTGTGGGTCTCCAAGACCCGCAATGGCAAACCGCCCCTCGCCAGGCGGGGAGTGAGCGCGTCAGCGCGGTTCCCCGCCGGAAAAAAACGAAACTCAACTCTCGTAAGCATTACTTGCAGGGTAATGTTCATTTCATGCGCCTATTCTCTCTGTTACTCTGTCCGCTGATATTATCTGCCGCACCGTGGATCGTCGGAGCCTCCGGCGCGCCCGGCACACAATCCTGCGCATCTTCCTGTCACGGTGACGGCACCGGAACTGTTGAGGTCCACGGCTTTCCCGAAAGCTATGTGCCTGATTCGAGCTACATTGTTCAGCTCACGAGTACAGGCCTGACGATTGCCAATTTCAATGCGTCCTGCCGTGTCGGAACTTCGTCCCTGAATGCCGGAGTCATATTCGGCCAAGGCATGACTGCCACCTATTCCGTGCCCAATGAAACTAATGGAGTTCATGCCACGACGTTGTATCAGGATACGCTCGAGTATCGCTGGAGAGCGCCGACCTTCGGCACAGGACAAGTCAGAATGTACGTCGCCGCGCATCAGGGTCAGGACACAGGACCTAATACCCAAATCATGCTGGCGGCATCCGAAACAATCGTCCCGCGGCCACCGGACATCCCGGGGCGTCCGTTTCCAGCGGACAGCGCGACAGACATAAGCGTCACGACACAACTGCACTGGGACGAAGTTGCGCGAGCCGATTCATTCCGGGTCTTTTTCGGAACAATGTCAGTGCCGCCGTTGGTGGCCACGCAAACTTTGATTTCCTATTCGCCCGATACACTGTTGTTCGACACACAATACTTCTGGCGAATTGAAGCCTTCAATGATGTCGGCACAACCTCGGGTCCCGAGTGGAGTTTCACGACCGGGCAATTCGTGTCCGTGTCGCCGTCACTTGTCGGCGACTTCACACTCTATCCGCCTTATCCCAATCCGTTCAACGGCTCGACTTCGATCCGTATGGACTTACTCGGCAATGTTCCCCTCGCGATTCAAGTCTATGACGTGCAGGGCAGACTGGTGGAAACTCTTTACGACGGGCTTTCTCGGCATGGCCTGAATGAATTCGTCTGGCAAGCTCGAGGCGGCGCGGGTGTCTATTTTATTCGCGCCGAAGTGAATTACCTGCCGACCGTTTTCAAAACACTCTTTTTGAAATAGTTCCGCAACAAACCACAAGACTCACACATGCACCACAACAACAGGTTTGATAATCAGCAAGTATTTTCGTTGAAAGGGAAGGTTTGATGAAGAGATTTTTTATTCTATTGACGATGATGATGGCAAGCGTGAGCTTCGCCACAATCCACAACGTCACGCTGTCCGGCATTTCGTTCAATCCGGCAAGTTTGACGATTCAGCAAGGCGACACCGTGCGCTGGACGAATCAGGGAGGGTTCCACAATGTCGCGGAAGTGTCCAATCCTCCGGTCTTCAGAAGCGGAGATCCGTCTGGCACAAATTTCACCTATCAATTTGTCTTTGCCGCTCCGTTGATTGGTGCATACAGCTACATCTGCGAAGTACACGCCCCGTCTATGGCCGGCACCGTCACCGTGCAAGCAGCGGGAAATCCGCCTGACGCGCCGACATATCTTGGTCCGCAGAACGGGTCAACTGGCCGCCCGCTCAACGGCACATTGTCCTGGAACCCTGCATCCGGAGCAGACCACTACATTGTTCGACTGGGGACTTCTAATCCTCCCGCGATTGTGGACAATATGTTTTCCGGCACCGTTTACAACTATACAAACCTGACTCCCGGCACGCAATACTTTTGGCAAGCGATTTCTGAGAACGAGTTCGGGCAGGCTGAGGGAAACGTCTGGAGCTTCACCACAATCACTCCGCCTGCGCAGGCGACTAATCCGTTCCCCGCAAACGGCGCAACCAATGTTCCGATCACCACGATTCTCGGATGGGACGCCGCGGACGGCGCGGCCAGCTACGAAGTGTTTATCGGCACAGGAGAGCCACTCGGCTCTGTCGGAGTCACCTCAGAGACGACCCTCTCGCTGTCAGAAGACCTGCTGCATGAAACGACTTATCAATGGCGCGTTAACTCAATCAACGATGCCGGAACCACAACCGGAATGACATGGAGTTTCACAACCGAAGCTGGCTCCGCCGCAGACGACGCAATCGTTCCGGTCAGTTTCTCGCTCGGCCAAGCCTATCCCAATCCGTTTAACAGCTCGGTGAGAATCGCGTTGAACGTCGCGCAAGAGAGTCAAACCAGTGTCCGCATCTTCGATATTCTCGGGCAGGAAGTTTCCAAACTCGTGGACTCGCGCTTGACCGCTGGACAGCACACACTCGAATGGAATGCCGCCGGGCAATCCGCCGGACTCTACTTCCTCAGATGTGAATGCGCTGGTGTTACGCAGACACAAAAACTGATTTACCTGCCGTAGTCCGTTTGCATCTATGACAAAAGCCCGCTCAATCGAGCGGGCTTTTGTGTATTGAGGGCGTTACCGGGGACTAAAAATTCGGAGACTTCACCACCAGCATTTTCTCAACTTGCATATCGCGAATCGAGTAGGGAATCCCGCCAATGCCGTAACCCGACTGCTTCAAGCCTGCAAACGGCATCCAATCCACGCGAAAGGCCGTATGCTCATTGACCATCACGGCCGACGCGTTCAGTCTCGAATAACATCTGGCCGCCGTCTCAAGACTCTTCGTGTAAACCGCGGCCTGAAACGCGAACGGAGATTGATTCGCGCGCGCGATAGCTTCGTCAAGGTCTTTATACAAGTACACACAAACCACGGGGCCGAAAATCTCCTGCGCCGTGACTTTGGAATTCTCATCCACGTTCCACAATACCGTCGTCTTGTAGCAAGTGTCGGACAACTGCTCGGCTCCGCACAACGGTACCGCGCCCTCCGCCACCGCTTCCTTGACCCACATATTTACCCGTGTCACTTCCTGTGGACGAATCAGCGGGCCGATTTCCGTTTCAGCTAATGTCGGATCGCCGATTTTCATTTTCGTTCCGGCTTCGGCAAGTTTATTCGCCAACTCAAACGCGAACGACTCGTGCACATAAATCCTCTGTGCCGAAACACAAACTTGTCCCGCGTGATAAAATCCCGCCTTGGCCAATGGCGCCACCGCCGCTTCCCAATCCGCATCCTCCGCGACAATCACCGGAGCCGTACCGCCATGTTCGAGCGCACAGCGTGTTCCCGGCGAGATTTTCGACCGCAGCTTCCAACCCACCTTGAAACTGCCGATAAACGTCAAAAATGCTACACGTGGATCCGTTGCGAGGGTCTCAGCAATCGAGAGATCGCTCGTAACACAAGCCTGACACCACTCTTCGGGCAGCCCTGCGGCATAGAGCATTTCCACAAATCTAAAACATGACAAGGGCGTGTCATCGGCAGGTTTCACAATCACCGGACATCCCGCCGCAATCGCCGGGCCGACCTGATGCGCGATCAAATTCAGCGGATGATTAAACGCGCTAATCGCCACCACCAGACCAATCGGCTCCCGCCGAGTCACCGCAAGTTTGCCCGACGAAGCCGCGTTCAAATTCATTGGAATCTCGCGGCCTGAGCCCGTGCGCATTGTCTCGATACAAACCCGAATGCTGTCCGCCGCCCGCGCCACCTCGACGCGCGAATCTAAGAGCGGTTTGCCGCCTTCCCGTGCCGCTTCAAGTGCGAGTGATTCTGCGTTATCGAGAATCAGTTTCTGAAGATTCTCCAAAACCTGCAATCGCTTCGGGAGAGGAATCCAGCCGTCGCGATGATTGTACAGATTATGGGCGGTGTTCAGCGCCACTTCAATCGCATCCGCGCCAGCGGTGTCCACCGTCGCAATCGGTTTCAAATCGTAGGGCGCGACAACCTCGATTTTGCCGGAGGGTCGCGCGCCGGGAATCATAAGAGGATAATGGGGCATTCGGGTTTTCTTTCAGCTTGCTTTCTTGAAAATAGGGAAATTCATCTGAAAGGGCAACCATTCGCGAGCTGACTTGCATTCAGAAGATAAAAGCCTAAATTAAGAACAAGCGCACTGAATCATGAGGCCGCATGTCCGAAGCACTTCTAAACACACCTTCCGCCGTCTTAGCCTCGCTGGCGATCATCGCCGGATTCTTCTTCTGGCTTGAACGGAAGACCAAGTGGCGGCTCTTTGAGTTCGTCCCCCCGCTTCTGTTCATCTATCTGATTCCCGTTTTGTTCTCGAATACAGGCGTCATCCCTACCAAATCGCCTGTTTATACTCAGCTTTCGGATCTCGCCCTGCCGATGTTCCTCGTGCTCCTGCTCATGAATGTGGACGTGGCCGCGACGTTTCGCGTGATGGGTAAGGGTGTCTTCGTGATGTTGGCCGGAACAGCGGGCGTGATAATCGGCGCTCCCATCGGCTATGCGCTGGTCGCACAACATCTCGGACCGGAATCCTGGAAAGGATTCGGCGCGCTGGCCGGAAGCTGGATCGGAGGCACGGGCAACATGGCCGCCGTCGCCGAAGGCCTGGGAACCTCCGGCACCGATTTCGGTCTCGCCGTCATTGCCGATAACGGCATCTATCTGATTTGGCTCCCGATTCTGCTTGCGTCAAAGAACTTCGCCAAGCGCTTTCACAAATTCACCGGAGTCTCCAGCTCGCGAGTGGATGAGATGAAAAAAGCCGCCGAAGAATTGCGTTCCGATAAAGAACCCGTTGCCATGCGGCACATACTCTATCTGTTCGCCATCGGTTTCGCGGTAACGGCCCTGGCAGAGTTCCTCGCTCCATTCATCCCTGCGGTTGAACCCATCATGACCGAGAAGATCTACCGCATTCTTCTGATCACGACATTCGGGCTCATCCTCTCGCAAACTGCCGCCCGCAGAATTCCCGGCTCGCACGAGTTGGCGATGGCGCTAATCTATCTCTTCGTCGCCAACATGGGAGCCAAAGCAAGTCTCGAAGGACTCGCCGGACAGGCTCCCTGGTTCCTGCTCGGCGCCGCCGTTTGGATTTCCATTCACGGCGCCTTCCTGCTCGCCGCCGCAAAAATTTTCAAAGTGGATGTCCACACCGCCGCGATTGCCTCCGCCGCGAACATCGGAGGAGCCGCCTCCGCGCCCGTCGTCGCGGCCTGTCACGACGAGCGACTCGTCCCCGTTTCGATTCTCATGGCCATGATCGGTTACGCCATCGGTAACTACGGCGCGTTCGCGTCCGCTTACCTTTGCAGTCTGGTGGCCCCGTGAGTCATGAAATACCCATGTTCTACGATCTTGCGATCATCTTAGCCTGCGTGCTGCCGGTGCTCTTTTTGTCGCGCCACATCGGGCTGCCGCCGATTGCAGGATTCGTGCTCACGGGTATCATCATCGGCCCCTCCGGACTCGCCTTCATTGAAAACATGGATCACGTCGAAAGCTCCGCCGAAGTCGGCGTGATTCTTCTGCTCTTTATTGTCGGACTTGAGTTATCGCTCTCCGGCCTGAAGAGCACACCGCTAAAAACATATCTCATGGCGATTCTGCAAGTCACGGGCACCAGCGCCATCGTCGCTGGCATCGCCTTGTTGCTTGGACTGTCGATTTCCACTGCGATCATCGCGGGATTTGTCGTCGCAGTTTCTTCGTCGGCATTGGTGCTGAAAGGCTTGGCCGATAAAGGTGAGCTGAATTCTCCGCTCGGACGCATGGTCGTTACCATCTGTGTCGTGCAGGACCTCGCCATCGTCCCCATGATGATGACCGTCAGCGTCATGGCACAGGGTGAAATCACAAGTTATGAAATCGGCGTGCGCGGAGTCCTTGTTGTGCTCTGGTTGGCTTCGCTCTATGTCTTGGGCCGGTGGGTTTTGCCGATGATGATGCGCTGGCTTGTGCGGATTCAAATGGCGGAAGCAATTTTACTCTTTGCTATTTTGGTCATGTTGGTCATCGGCGCTATCAGTTCACTCGCGGGACTCTCCATCGCGCTCGGAGCCTTTGCCGCCGGAGTGGTTCTTTCCGAAAACGAATTCAGCGCGCACATCTATTCGCAGTTTCATGTCTTCAGCTCGCTCTTCTCGTCGCTCTTCTTCGTCTCCATCGGCATGTTGCTTGACTTGCGTTTCGTCGTCATGCACCTTGACACCGTCTTGGCCGTGGCCATCGCCGTCTTGCTGCTGAAAGCGCTCGTCGTTATCGCCGTCAGTTATCCGCTGGGACTCTCCTTGCGCGGACGAGTCCAGGGTGGATTTTATCTCGCGCAAATCGGCGAGTTCTCGTTCCTCCTCTTAAGCGCCGCGATGGCGGGGAATCTTCTGACTACCGTCGAGTTTCAATATCTAATCGCCGCATCGAGCCTAACCCTGGCCGTCACGCCGCTCGTGATGCAGCTTGCGCCGCACGTCGCCTATCATGCCGGACGAAGAATCGCAAATAGAGAAATCGCTAACGACAACGAGTTCGAAAAACCTGTCGCGCGCCCAAAACCCGCCGTTTTGATTGTTGGCTTCGGACTGAACGGTCACAACGTCGCCAAAGTGCTGCGCGAGTCCGGCATCTACTACGAGGTACTCGAGTTCAATCCCAAGACTGTGCGCGAAGCAAGACTCGAAGGCGAGGTCATTCACTACGGTGACGTCACGCACTCCGATTTTCTTAGCCATCTCGGCTTGAATGAATTCGACAGCGCCGTTATCGCAATCTCCGACCCCGCCGCTACGCGCCGCGCCGTTGCCACAATTAAGCAGCTGAATCCGGAGTTGCACTTGATTGTCCGCACCCGCTACGTCGCGGAAGTCGAAGGGCTTCAAATCCTCGGAGCAAATCTCGTTGTTCCCGAGGAATTTGAAACCTCGCTCCGCATTTTTGTCGAGTTACTTACGTATTATCACGTTCCGCCGCACATCATCGCCGCGCAAGTGGACCTTGTGCGCAGTCAGAGTTACCTGACACTTCGTGGCGAGAGCCATAACGGCGAGCGGCTGGCGCAACTCCTGATGCAGCGACTCGTCGAAGCCGTCCCGATTCATGAAAACAGCAAAGCGCGCAAAATGACCTTGAGCGCGCTGGGATATTCGAACGAAAGCCGCTGTCAAGTGGTTGCGCTGCTGCGCGACGGCTGTGCCTATGCCGGTGATCTGTTAAACACCGAACTTGAATCCAATGATCTTGTCGTCCTCTATGGCGACCATGCCGGGCTGGATCAAGGCGTAGCAAGACTGAGTCAAACCGTTTAACCAGAGGATTTCTGTTTCTTTCGAAAGAAAATTGATCCGAGCTTTTCTCCGCTATCCTTGAACTTCTTCAAATAGCGCCGCGCCCACGCGTACTGTGTCGCCAAAATCGCAAGCCCGATCGGAATCACGATGATTGCAGGGCCGGGCAGCACAACCATGATTAATCCCAGCGCTAACACGCTGAAACCCAGAATAATACGCACGAATTTCAGCGCCGCAGTAAACGCCGCGTTGCGCCTCGAATTGTTTGATTCGGAATTCATTTAAGTTTCGATTGACTCTCTCTATGTTGTCTCTGCCTGCCGCCGCGAACGCCCGCATCGCCTCATTGGCCCGCCGCACGTGCCTGTTGCACTTCAACACTGGCGAGCAGACGGAAGCCGTGTTGCGCGGGAAACTGTTCGACGAGAGCAGTGGCGGTGTGGCAGTCGGTGATTGGGTTCAGGCGACGCGCGAAGACGACAAGTGGGCGGTAGAAGAGGTCTTCCCTCGCGCGAACGCTTATATAAGAAAAGGCCTGCGCAAAGAGCGTCAGGTCATGTTCTCAAATGCCGACCGGGTGTTAATCGTCGCGTCGTTAGCCAGACCGCAAACAAAAATTGCTGCGGTCGATCGCTTTCTTGTTGCTGCACTCTTTGGAAAAGTGCCGCCCGTTCTGATACTAACCAAAAGTGATTTAGACTCGGACGGCCAACGCTTACGCGAAATACGCGACGTGTTCGAGACTTTTGATTTTCCGATTCACTCCGTCAGCAATGTCAACGGCGAGGGAATCGAAACCTTGCGCCACTTACTCTCCCAAGGAGTCAGCGCCATCATCGGCAACTCCGGTGTCGGCAAAAGTTCTTTAACCAATTCCTTAATCCCTGAACTTGAACTGCGTGTCCGCGAAGTCAGCTCCTGGTCCGGGAAAGGCGTACACACGACCACCGCCGCACTGCTGGTTCCCTTCGGTGAGCGCGCGATGCTGATTGACACTCCGGGCATGAAAAGTTTTGTGCCCTACGGATTGACCCGTGAAAACTTAACATCGCTGTTTCCAGAAATTCAGACTCTCGCCGGACTGTGCAGGTTTCGAAATTGCAAGCACGTCGCCGAACCGGACTGTGCAGTGCTTGAGGCGCTAGACGAAAAGACTCTGGCGCAGTCAAGATACCGGAGCTTCAACAGACTACTCAGCGAACTGGAAGAAGAATACTAATTTTGTTCGCCGCTGTAGGCCTCCAGCCTGTCCCCGTAAGGATCCCGCAATGGCGATCCATTGAAAAAAGACGGCGCAGGCCGTCTTTTCCCTTTTCAGGCTTTGCCGTTCGATGAGCTCTTGTGCAAGAGGTAATCGATCAAATCAATCTTCGTGATAATATCGCGCGGCACGTCGTCCCTTAACACCATCACCGCTTCGTGCTTCATGCGCGTGAAGATCTGACTGAGTGAATCAAGACTTTCGTCTTCAGCGACACACGGAAAGTCGCTTTGCACTATCGGCTCAATACTCGAATGCGCGGTGCCGATGCCCGAAAGCATAAACTTCAGCATGTCCGCTTCATGTATCAATCCGAGCACCTTGTCGTTGTCCATCACCGGCAATTGCGAGATTCCGTTGTTCTTCATGCACGTAATCACGTCGCCAACCTTTTCTTCGCTGCGCACAAAAATTAGAGTATGCGGTACGCGGCTCGCGAGCAGTTCGCGCACCGTGCCGAGCTTGGACGGCTCGCTGAGCAATCCGTTGTCGCGCATCCATTCGTCGTTGTACATTTTTGAAAGATAGCGCGTGCCGCTGTCAGGAAGTATGGTCACAATCACCGAGCCTTTCGGCGCCGTCTTCGCGACTTCTATCGCCGCATGCACCGCGCCACCCGACGAACCACCGGCCATGATGCCTTCTTCGCGGCACATTCTGCGCGCGTTGGAAAAACACATGTTGTCATCCACTTGGAACATGTCGTCAACAAGCGACAAGTCCATGTTGCCCGTGATCATGTCTTCGCCCATGCCTTCGACTTTATACACGAACGGTTCGCTCATCTTGCCCGTTTTCCACATGCTGTAAAAAATCGAGCCGTGCGGATCCACCGCGATACATTTTATCTTCGGATTCTTTTCCTTGAGATACTTCGCGATTCCGGCAAACGTCCCGAACGTTCCCACACCCGCGACGATGTGCGTGACCTGTCCTTCAGTCTGCTCCCAAATCTCCTTGCCCGTCAGATGATAGTGCGCTTCCGTGTTCACCGGATTGTGGTACTGGTTGACGTAATAACTTCCCGGCGTTTCGCGGTGAATGCGCTTCGCCGTTTCGTAATAACTTTGCGGCGATTCGGCAGGCACATTGGTCGGCGTCACCACAACTTTCGCGCCGTAAGCTTTCATCCCGTCAGCTTTTTCCTGCGACATCTTATCCGGCATCGTGAAAATACAGCGATACCCTTTCACTGCCGCCACCATCGCCACGCCCTGCCCCGTGTTGCCGCTCGTGTTTTCGACAATCAACCCGCCGGGTTTCAGTTCGCCACTCTCCGCGGCTTTCTCGATCATGTAAATCGCGATTCGATCCTTAATCGAGCCGGACGGATTAAGATGTTCGCACTTGACCCAAATTTCCGAGCCAAGTCCTTTGCCCATTTTGTTCAACCGAACCAGCGGCGTATTGCCGATAGCTTCGGTAATGTCGTTCAATCTGTTGTGTGGTTTAGATGCGTTCATGCGATGTATAAGAATAATTTATGAAGGATAAACTAATTTAGCGAGAGCGGAGTCCGCCCCGTCCCCAAACTCCAAAAACAAATAGGGCTCGATGAGTTCAAGCTCCATGAGCACAAACTGACCCTCGCGTATCACGCCGTCCACGCGAGCGTAGAGTGGTTTTTCTGCAAACGGAATCTTCTCCAAAACTCCGCGAGCCTGCGTTACAATCTCCGGCGCGACCGTAGCCGTAACCTGTTCGCCGCCGTACCTTGGCTGCACGCGAAAATCACCCGGCCGTGGAGTCTTCAAAACAGCATGCGAGTACTCGTTTGCAAAATACATCAGCGAATATTCGCCGGGACTTACGACTTCTTCGATAAAAGGCTGCAGCATCAATCCCTTGTGAAGATTCACCTCGCGCAGCAATTCAAACACGTTGCCGACATTTTCCGGCGACACACGATGCGTGTCGTACGCCCCCGCCGAAACCGTTGGCTTCAAAACACTCGGGCCATGAACCGACTCAGCCAACAGCTCTTCCGTCAACTTCCCTCGCGGAATCCACACCGTCTCAGGAATCAAAACCCCACGCGCAACCAAATCACGCAGGTAAAGTTTGTCGCTGTTCCAGCGCAAAATGTTCGGCGGATTGTGGAGCCGAATTCCCGCCGCCTCAACCCGGTCAATCCATTTCAAAAACTCCAGCACGTTACTGCTGTAATCCCATGTGCAGCGCACAATGATCTGTGAACACTTGCGCCAACTCTCCTGCGGATCATTCCAAACTACAATAGAACACTCCGTGCGTTTGGATAATTCTTGAAAGTGCAGTTGTTCGCCGCCGGTAAGTTCCGGAAGATCACGGCACGTCGCCAAGCCGATCACAGCGACTCGGCGATTTTCTTCGGCTCGTCGGTGATAATCCCGCTCACGCCCATTTCTATCAATCGCTTTGCTTCCACAGGATCATTCACCGTCCACGTAAACAACGGCACGTTGTGGCTCTTGAAAAATCCGGCTATGTCCGGCGTGATCATTTTGTGAAAAAACGCAATCCCCCGTGCTTCAATCTTCTGCACCGTCGCCAGTGCGTCTGCCATGCTCATCTCCTGCGCGACGATCCAGATCGCTGGCACGTCGGGAGCAAGTTTGCGATAAACCGCAACTGTTCCGGGCAAAAAGCTCGAAAACAGGAAAGTGTCCTTCACCAAACTCTTGCGCGCGATCTCGATCACGGCCGCCTCGTGGCCCGCAACTTTGAGTTCGATATTTACAAATCCCTTGCCCGACAATTCGCGCAGCACTTCTTCCAGCGTGTGAACATGCGCGCGCAATCCGTGTGCCACTTCGCGCATCTCGGCATATGTCAATTCCGAAAGTTTCTCGCCTGTCGCAAACTTCTCGTCGTGAAACACGACCGGAATTCCGTCGAACGTAATCTGCACGTCCAGTTCCACCCCGTCCGCGCCTTCGTCGAGCGCCAAACGAAATGACGCAATCGTATTTTCCTGCGCGCCCTTAGGCGAGCCGCGATGCCCCAAAATTACGGGACGGCCGCTCAATATCTGTCGAAAGCGATCAGCCATTGCAGAGACGATGAGGGATGGGGAATGCGGGATGACTCTTCAAGCGATTCTCTGCATGGCTAATTTTATTCTGTCCAAGGGCTGCGTGAGCGCCAAACGAATGTAGCCCGTGCCTTCACTGCCGAATCCGCGACCCGGCGTCACCACGACGTCTCGATTCAAAGCACTCTGCACAAACGGCAATTCGTCGTCGCCGACTCGCGCCCACACATAAAACGTCGCCGGACTTTCAATCACGTCCAACCCGAGTTCGCGCAAGGCCTTTTCCGCATACGCCCTGCGCTCGCCGTAAATCTTGCGAATCTCCACAACTTCTTTCGGCGGCTCCGCCCCGCGATAACCCGCCAGCCCGTCCGCCATCGCGCGCTGAATCAGCAACGGCGCGCCCGAATCAATCTGTGACTTCGCCTTCACCAACGCCGAAATCAAATCCGCTCGCCCTACGCAAAACCCGATACGAAACCCCGTCGCGTTAAACACTTTCGACAGCGAATGCATCTCCACCGCGTTCTCCGTGTATTGCAAAAATGACGGCGCGACATAGTCCCCGAACGTCATTTCGCTGTACGCGTGATCGTGACACACCACCGTCTCCGGATGTGTGTCGGCGAAATCCTGCAAGCTCTGCCAGAAGAATTCCGTCGCAATCGCGCCAGTCGGATTATTTGGATAGTTGCAAAAGAGCATCTTCGAACCTTCCGCCAAACTCAAGTCCGGCAGGAAACCATTCTCCTGCAAGAGCGGCATCGTCTTCACTTTCCCGTCACACAATATCGCCACACCCTGCGCATACACCGGATAAGCCGGCGACGGACACGCGACACTATCCCCCGGATTCACAAACGCGCGCCCGAGCGACGAGAGTCCCTCTTTCCCTCCCAGCACCACACAAATCTGCGTGTCGGGATTCAGTTCGACTCCGAATCGTCCCTTAAAATATTTTGCAATCGCCTTGCGCACTCCCGCATCACCGCGCGACGACGAATAAAAATGCGCGTCCGGATCAGCCGCGTGCTGCTGCAAACTTTTCGTAAACGAATCCGGCGGCATCAAATCAGGATCACCGATCCCGAGATTAATAACATCCCGTCCGGCAGCCGTCTTCTCGGCAATCTTCTTCTCAAGATCAGCGAAAAGATATTCAGGTAATCGCGTTAAACGTTGTGCTGGTGCTGACAATGTGGTAGTAGTTACATGTGTAGCGGCTGCCCCTGTGGCTGCCGATAATACCAATCAATCACACTACAAGCCGATCTAGCACGATAGCGTAGTTAGCTTGTAGCGGCTGCCCCTGTGGCTGCCGATTATACCAATCAATCACACTACAAGCCGATCTACCACGATAGCGTAGTTAGCTTGTAGCGGCTGCCCCTGTGGCTGCCGATTATATCACAATCTTTCCTTGTAGTTCGGATGAAATCGGTCTTCTGTCCATTTAGCAGGATTGTGATCAATATAGTTGCGTACTTTTTGAATCAACTCTGTCTTGCGCACAATTTGATCGTAATAGCTTCGTTGCCAGACTGCGATGTTAAAGGGTTCATACTCGCCGCGCCTAACACCCTTAATGTACTCAGATGTAGTCCGACTCTTAAACTCGTGCATTAAGCGAAGAATTTCTTCGTTCTGAATTCCCCGTCGAAACGGAATCTCGTTGTCTTCGGCAGCCACAGGGGCAGCCGCTACACTACTTTGAACCCACACTAAGGCATGAAAATGATTTGGCATGACCACATGGCAATCAAATCTGACTGAATGTGTTTGCTCCTTGATGGAGATCCACGTCGCCTCAATCATTTTGCCTGCCATATTGAGTACCATCGCGCTATTCCGAACTTCGCCGAATAGATACGCTCGCCACTTAGTGCAACACGTCAAGAAGTATGCTCTATTGCTGCTGTAATCGAATTCCTGTAAGCGTAGCGATTCTCTTGACGTTTCACCCACTTACACCTCCCCCTCAAACACCCGCTCAGCAATCGAGCGCTGCCGAATCTCTCCAAACCCCGAAGCAACAGTGATATCCAACGCCCCGCCCGGCTGATGCACAGCAATCGGTTTGTCAAATTCAAAATGTCCCACCGCGCAACCCGCGCACGCGGTCGCCACAGAGCCTGAGCCGCATGCAAGCGTAATCCCCGCGCCGCGCTCCCATACCACCAAGTTGCACGACTCTTTCGAGAGCACATTCACAAACTCGATATTCGCGCCCAACGGAAATGCCGGATTTTTTTCCAAACTCGGCCCGTACTTTTCAGCAAAAGCAATCTCGCGCTTCTCACCAAAAATAACGCCGTGCGGATTACCCACATTCACAGCGAGCACGTCAAACGATTTATCAAGCGAAGTAAGTTTCAACATCTTCGGCGCGCCCGCCTTCGCAAAATCCGGCGCGGGCATCGTCGTCTCAACTACGTTGTCGCCAAGATACTTCGCTTTCAAAATCCCACCGCCGGTTTCCACCGTAATCTCGCGCGAAACATCGTAGCCCGAGTCCTGCAAGAACAACACAAAACAGCGCAGCCCGTTGCCCGATATCTCCGCCGGCGAGCCGTCCGCGTTCCACAGCCACATCCGGTGATCCGCTTCTTCGCTGGTCGTCCGCAGCAAAATTCCGTCCGCCCCAATCCCCGTGTGCCGGTGACACAGCGCGCGCACCCGATCCGCCGTCAAGTGCTCCGGCCCCCATCCCGCCCGCGCGTCGAGCAGCAAAAAGTCGTTACCGAGTCCGTGATACTTGGAAAACTTCAGCATGTCCTAAAGAAACTACAATAATGTGCGGGAAAAGTCACACAGGCGGGAGTGCCCCGGAGTTCGCCGCCCCCCAATTTCGCGACTCCGTGCGCCAATTCGAGAAGAAACCATAATATAGCGGCTTTTCGGCAACGAGGCAAACCATCTTGCGCCGAGTGGTCAGGTTACGTATATTGCCTAAGTTATCTGCAATTTCAGGTTATTTTCGCTCCGGAAGGGCCCGCCTCATGCGCAAGTCGCCAATTTTTCTGCTTCTCCTCTGCGCGTTCGTCACAACTACAGCCTTTGCGCGCCCTCAATATAGCGCGATTTTCGGCCAAAGCTGCTTTCTCTGCCATGCCAATCCCACCGGAAACGGCATGCGCGAACTCTACGGCAGTCAGTTCTTCGGCCCGCAATACCTGCCCGTCCGGCCCGTCAATTATGAAACCCTGAACAAAATCAAGCCGCAGCTCTCTGAAAGTGTCACCATTGGCGCTGATTTGCGCACGATCTGGCTTGCAACCAGCACTTTGAATGATACCACCGAGGCTGGACTCTCCGCGCCCTTTTCGACCAACACCGGTACCACCTCGCAAATGGAGGGAAATCTCTACCTGCAAATCCGTCCCACCGAGCAGATGATGATCTATCTGTCGCGTGGTGTAGCGGACGTCAGTGGCCGCATGGAAGCCTACGGACTCGCCAACCTAAAGGGTTATAAAGCTTGGATAAAGGGCGGTCAATTTCAAGAAAACTACGGCTACAGATTTGCCGACCACACGGCCTTCACTCGTACCGGACTATGGAGCGGCTACGACGGAGGAGCCTTCAGTTCTCCCACTCCTCCCCACTATGGAGTCGGCATCGAAGCTGGAACCCGCATCGCCACTTTTGACATCAGCGCGTCCTATACCAGCGCGCAGTCCAACATCCCGACGGATCGCGACCAGCAAAAGCGCTGGATGGCTCGCGCCTTCGGTCAGAGGCGAGTGCCTTTTGCCCAGAAATGGGTCGTCTCCGGCGGAGCAAGCTGGTTCCATGCCCCCGGTAAACCCGCCGATCCTGAAACCGGTTTCCCCGGCCAAGCCAACAAGACCGTCGCCTGGGGCGGCTTCGGCGGCATCGCCTTCGAAGGAATTCACAACCGCATGGGGAGCGGAAACGGCGCCTCGAATTTCGGCTGGCTGGCTACCTCACTGCTCTTCGAGTATGACCGGAAAAATTGGAATACTCCGTCCTCGTGGACGACCAATCCGTTCATGGTAACAAGCGCTTTCGCCACAGCACAGCTTGAAGTCATGGCCTACCAAGGAGTTTGGCTGCAATGTGCCTATGACTGGATGAATAACGCGGAAACATCCACAATTGCCGGAGAAGCTGAACGCACCTCTGTCGGTGTCGCCTCTTACGTCCTGCCGTGGGTTGAAGTGTCGCTAAAACACAGACTTTACTCCTCCGAAGAGAATCCAAGTAGATTTGTTCCCGAAAACATGCGAGCGCAAGCCCGCAACAAGAAGCAAATTGAAGCACAAATGCACGTGTTTTTCTAATCGAATAGGTCCGTTATGTTGAAAGCCCGCCACACCGGCGGGCTTTTTCATTTCTCTATGTAAAAAACTTGACATTTTGAGTCAACTATTGCAAGTTATTGCTATGTGCTTGTCGCACATGGGAGAGCCTTCTTGTACATTTTCGTGAGTATCATCCCGTAAGGAGGCAATGATGAAAAGAGTATGGATACTGTGTTGGGTGGCCGTGTGGGCTGTGCCGGGTTTCGCGACGATTCATGTCGTAACACTATCCGGTTTCAGTTTTAGCCCGGCAAGTATCACCGTTCAGCAAGGCGACACCGTTCGCTGGGTAAAAACCACCGGATTTCACAATGTCGCTGAAACTTCAGGAGTCCCGGTCTTTCGCAGCGGCGATCCGACCTCAAGCGCGTTTACCTACGATTTCGTCTTCAGCGCCCCGCTCGCCGGAGCATACAGCTACCAATGCGATGCGCACTTCTCGCTCGGAATGACCGGAACTGTAACCGTCAACGCACCCGCGCCCTGTCTGAGTCCCAGCGAGTTGACGATTCAACTTGCCGGAAATGCGAATGCGCGCGAATTCCATTGGCTGGCGCCGCAGCCCGGCCAATACGAAATCTACTCCACACCGGACGCTTTCCTAAACACCTCACCCCCCGGAGCCGGCTGGACTCTTGAGGGTTCCACGGTCGTCGGAGGTCAAGGCATGGCCTCACTGGTTGTCGCCGGGCAAACCGAAGACGGACTCTTCTACGTCGTCATCCAAAACTGCGCCAACTAAGACACCTTTTAGCAAAACTGAACAGGGCCGCTCGCAAGAGTGGCCCTGATTTTTTATTCGTCCCGCAACCGTTTCAAAGTCGCGATACTCGAGGGCGTGTCCTCATCCGGCAACTCCGTCGTCGCCGGAAAATCCTTGAACCTCGGATCCGTCGCCAGCATCTTAAACCCACTCAACCCGATGAACCCCTTACCAATGGCCGCATGACGATCCTTCTTTTGCCCGCAGTCGAACTTTGAATCATTCATATGAAATGCGCGCAGATATTTTAGCCCCACCTTCTCCTCAAACTCCTTCCACGTTGCCGCGTAAACTTCCGGAGTCCGCAAATCATACCCCGCCGAAAAAATATGGCAGGTATCCACACATACTCCCATGCGCTCATCCTTGCGGCATTCCTGAATCAATCTTCCCAAGTGCTCAAACTTCGCTCCCAGATGATCCCCCTGCCCGGCTGTCGTCTCAAGCAAAATCCCCACTCCAATATCCTCCGTCCGCAAGAGCACTTCCCGCAGCGAGGCCGCACAATTATTCAACCCGACTTCCTCGCCCGCGCCCTTGTGCGACCCCGGATGAGTATTCACCCACGGAATCCCCAGCACCGCCGCGCGCGCAAGCTCATCCACAAACGCGTCTATGGATTTCCGCCGAAGCTCAGGCTCCGGGGATGAAAGATTGATCAAATAACTGTCGTGCACAAACACCGGCGGCTCCCCCGCTTCTTCCCAGGCCTCAAACCACTTCGTCACCGCGTCCGGAGTAATCTCCTTGCCCTTCCATTGCAACTGGCTCTTCGTGAAGATCTGGATGGATTCACACTTGAATTTCGTGCCCCACTCAAAAGCCTTGTGCAATCCACCTGCCGTCGAAGTATGCGCGCCAAACAGCATCTATTGATTCTCCTAATGAATTAATACTCCAAGTTAGCAAGAGTCCGCGCCAGAAGCAAGTATAACAACAAGCGGGCCGGACATCACTGTGTCCGGCCCGCTCACTATCAAGGATAATTTCGCCGTTGTGGGTCTCCAGACCCGCATTGGCAAACTACGCACTTACTTCATCAA
>CAZHAK010000005.1:0-16581 GCA_964530625.1 uncultured Alphaproteobacteria bacterium
GGATCGGGTGACCTTGAACTGGACTAATGTGATTCGTGAAACGGGTTACAGGATTCATCGCGACGCCGTGTTGTTGGTTGTGCTTGACTCGGTGGGCGCAAATGTGACAACTTATAACGACTTCACAGCCACGCCGAATACGTCTTACAACTATACAGTCGAGGCGTTTAACGAATGCGGAAACGGCCCGATGTCGGCTGCAGCGACGGGCCAGGTCTTAGCAAGCTTGAATGCGCCGACCAACGTTGTGGCATCTGATACACTTTGTACGCATGTGCGAGTGACCTGGACGGATAACAACAGTAATCCGAACGAGACTGGGCATGAGGTTGTGCGGAACGGCAGTGTCATCGCGACCCTTGGTGCGGACGTGACTGCCTATGACGACAACTCGGCTGTCGCTGGCACGACCTATTCTTATCTCGTGCGAGCTTTAGGTGTTGGTGGCCCGGCGGCCAGTCAGCCGGATAGTGGACGGCGCGTGCCGGTTCCTGCCGTCGTGACGATTTTTGCTGGCGAAAGTGTTAATTGTGACGACGTGATCCTTGCGTGGACTGATCCTGTCGGTGCGGACTCGATCAAAATTTATCGCGACGGCGTCGTTATTGACACGGTTGCGACAGGAATTCAAACTTACACCGACAACGTCGGCAACGGGCCGCAGTCATTTGATTATTATCTTGTCGCTTGCAATGAGTGCGGCGCATCAGCCTCCTCTGATACGATTACGGTGGATGTTTTGCAGTCGCCGACGGTGCCTGAAAATGTGCAGGCCTCAGATACCTCGTGTTCTGAGGTACTTGTCACTTGGGACGCTTCGAGCGGTGATGTTGACGAATATCATGTTTACCGAGACGGAGCGTTTGCAGCTTCTGTCGGAGGCGCTACCCTATCCTACCACGACGACCCGGGCGACACCGACGAGCATACCTACAATGTCGCGGCTACGAGTGCGACTTGCGCGGATTCTGATACAAGCTCAGGCACAACGGGCCGCCAGCTTGAACAGGTTGGCACGCCGGTTATCTATGCGATGCCGGATCGTTGCGACTCGATATCCTTCTGCTGGACTCCGGCTTCGGGTGACGTGGACGGATATTACATCTATGAAGATCAAACTCTGATTGATTCTACTTCCGACACGTGCTATGCGTATGTTCCGACAGAGTTCGGAGCTTTTGCCTACACTGTTAGCGCCTATTCAGTGGCTTGCGGTGAAGGAGTTTTAAGCGTTGAAGCCGTTGGCGGCTATTTGGCTTCGCCTGTGGCTCCTGCGAATTTCGTCGGGTCAGATGATCGTTGCGACGTTGTGGTCTTGACGTGGGACGCTCAGCCGGAGAATACGGCGGCAGTCATCTACCATGTCTATCGAGGCGCAACTCAAATCGGTGGCGACATCGCCGGAACCTCATTTGTTGACAGCAACGCGGTTTTGGGCGTGAATAACTATACGATTTACGCGATTCCGTCTGAGGAAGGTTGTGATTCATCAGAGGCGTCCGTTACTACGGGAACGATTCTTCCTCTGCCTACCGCTCCAACGAATGTCGTGGCCTCGGATACTTCGTGTTCTGACGTATATGTGACGTGGACAGTTTCCACGGGCGAGTTTGACGGCTACATCGTTTATCGTGACGGTGATTCGATCGCATTTGTTACCGCCCCGATAACAGAGTTTACGGATACGGGCATCGCCGGAGGCGCGACTGCGGCTTACACGGTCAAGGCTTACGACGATGTCTGTGGGATTTCAGATCCGTCAACGGCAGACGATGGAACTCGTTTGCAAGGACCAAACGCGCCGGCCAACGTGACCGCATCGACGACGAACTGTGATACGATTTTTGTCGGCTGGAATACTTCTGCGGGTGATGTGACTGAGTATCGCGTTTTCCGGAATGGCGTGCAGGTCGGCACGGTTCCGGCTCCGGATACCACGTTTTCTGATACACCGGCGGCAGGCTCTTATACTTATCGTGTGCGTGCTTTTAGTGAGTTCTGCGGAGAAACGAGCCCCTCGGATTCGACCGTCGGTACTCGCCTGCCGCAAATGGGACAGGTTACGGGAGTAACGGCTTCCGTGGACAGCTGTGAAGGCGTGCTTATATCGTGGACAGAGTTTCCCGGTGCTGTTAGATACACTGTTTACAGAGATGGTGACTCACTAATGTCGGTTAATGCTCCTGCAACGTCATTCTTTGATTTTGGCGTTGTAATGGGTGAGTCACGAAGCTATACGGTGTCGGCGGTCAATCCTTGTAATGAAGGCGCACAGTCGGCAGCGGCTGTCGGACAACGCGCAGAAACGCCGGGTCAAGTGACAGGCTTAACCGCGACGCAAAACTTGGTAAATGAAGTTTGCTTGTCGTGGGAAGACGTGGACGGCGAATTAGGTTTCTTTGTTTATCGAAACGGCAGCTTGATTGCGACGAATAGCGCGGATGACACGTCCTATTGTGATCAGACGGCGGTTCCCGGCACGGAATACTCTTATACCATCGCCGCTTACAATGTCTGCGGGGAAGGTGACGAATCGGCCGCCGCCCTCGGTCTTGCGGTCTTCAGCCTGAATCAAGTCACCGGACTCGTCGCGACGACGACGGATTGTAATCAGATCTGTCTGACGTGGACGGATATCGCCAATGAAACAGGATACGAGATTCTGCGTGACGGCGTTGTGATTGACTCAGTGGGCGCAGATGTCGTCTCTTATTGCGACGTGACGCCTGCAGCGGGTGAGTGCTTCAGTTACAGTGTGCGTGGCTATAACGAAGGCGGTTCCGGGTCACTGTCTGACGCGGCTGATGGCTGCCGCAGAGCGGTGCCAGGCGCAGTTGATGATCTTTTCGCCACGACCACCGCTTGCGACGTCGTGACGTTGTCCTGGGAAGATATTGGAAATGAAGAAGGCTATCAGGTTTGGCGCAGTGGGACGATGATTGCCACAATCGCTACTGGTTCCGTTCAATATATTGACAACACAGCGACCCCCGGTGTCCTTTACAACTACTGGCTGGTGGCTGTGAACGCTTGCGGCAGCGGCCCGGTCAGCAACACGGCCCCCGGCGCCATTGCCACGGTGCCCGGTCAGGTAACGAATGTGACTGCCACGAATAACATTTGTGCGCGGATTGATTTGACCTGGACAGATCTGCTGCTGGAAACGGGGTACGCGATTTACCGTGATGGCAACCTCGTGACTCCAATTGCTACGGTCGGTGCGAACGTGACCAGTTATTCAGACGTTGGCGCGATTGGCGCGCACACCTATCAGGTACGCGGCTCCAATGCTTGCGGAAACGGTCCGGTCAGCGCGGTTGCGAACGGACTTGGGTTTACTGTTCCGGGTTTGGCGAGCGGTGTGACGGCATCGGAAAACTGTGGCACGGTCACTGTGATGTGGACGGCTCCTGCTACGACTCCGATTACTGAATACAAGGTGCTGCGGAACGGTACGCAGATCGCAACGGTTCCGGCGGGCACGACGACTTATGTAAATAGCAACGTTCCTGCGGGAACGTATACCTACCGCATTATCACCTCTAATCAGTGTGGTGACGGTGCGCAGTCGGTCGCCAGCAACAGCGTGACGGTGATTCCAGCACTGGTGCAAGTGACGGGCTTTACGGCGGTCGCCAGCCCGTGCTTCTGCATTGATTTGAGCTGGGGCAACGTGGCGAACGAGGATGGCTACTATATCTATTGTAACGGCGTGATTGTTGATACGGTCGGCGCGAATGTGACGAGCTCTGAATTCTGCCCGGCGGATACGAGCACTTGTCTGATGCAAGTTGCCGCGTTCAATGGTTGCGAGATTGGACCCTTGTCAACAGGAGTCTCCGTGACGCCGTTTACTTATCCGGTCGCAGTGACAGGATTTGCGGCCAGCGAGAACGTTTGTGACCGCGTGGTGTTGAATTGGAACGGCTACAACCAACCGGGCGTAATGCATCTTAAGATTCGTCGCAACGGAGTGGCGTTGATGACTGTGCCTTCCTCTAACACGAGCTTCACGCATCTTGGAATCTGGCCGGTCAGCACCTACAGCATCACCGCTCTGCGGGTTTGCGCTGCGGGTGACACGATTGAATCAGCGATTGCGAGTGATCCGGGCCGCACGGCTCCGACACCTGTGGCTCCGTCGCAGATGGCTGCTTCGGACGACGGCTGTGGTATCGTGACGGTTTCGTTCACGTTCAACAATGTGGACGGACAGGACTCAGTTTATATCAAGCGCAACGGAATCATTCTGGCGAGACTGGCCGGTGGTATTGTCAACGCGCAGCGCACTTATGTTGACGCGAATCCGCTGCCGCAAGCTGCGAACTATGACGTTTGTCCGAAGTCGAATCTGTGCGGTGAAGGCGCGTGCGGAAGTGACGTAGGGACGGCTGCTCCGACGGCGGGCACGGTGACTAACCTTGCCGCGACGAACGACCGCTGTACGTCGATTATCTTGACGTGGACAGGCACTCAGCACGCGCTGAACTATCAGATTCGCCGCAACGGCAATCTGCTGGCTACGGTGCCGCAGGGCCAGTTTACGTACACGGACAACGTTGCAACGGGTGTCGTGTTCAGCTACACGGTTGCCGCGACGAACGCTTGCGGAAGCGGGCCACAGACGCCGTCGGTGCAGGGTTCGACGATTCCGCTGCCGCCGATGCCTACGGGTTTCAGCGCTTCGGACGGTTTGTGTAACGTGGTGGTTGTGACCTGGAACGAAATCCCGGTCGCGACCGAGTATCAGGTTTGGAAGAACAATGTCCTGCTGGCAACGGTGCCCGCCGGTCTTGAATTCTATAATGATCCAAACGTTTTGCCTGGAGTCGTGTATCAATATCAGGTGCGCGGCGTCAATCAGTGCGGACTTGGTTTACTCTCCCCTGTGAATGCGGGTAACTCCGCACAACCTGTGCCGATTGTGGCAAACGTTGTGGCCTCAACGGATCTGGACGACCGTGTCCGAGTGACGTGGAACAACGTGAACGGCGAAACCGGGTTTGAAATTCTGCGCGGTTTCCCGGCGGTTGTGATTGCCACGGTTGCCGCCAACATTACTTCTTATAACGATTTCTCGGCGGCGCCAGGAGTTGAATACGAATATCGTGTTCGCGCGTATAACGATTGCGGCGGAGGCGAATTGTCGGTGGTGGCGTATGGTTATCGTGTTCCGGTGAATCCGATTCCGTTTGGCGTAATCACCGTGACAACAGACCTCTACGGCTGTATGTCCGCCGAAGTGGTCGATGTTGACGACGACGGTGATGCTGACGTGGTCGCTTGCGGTATGTTTGCCGATAAGGTGATGTGGTATGAGAATACCGGCACATGGGATTACGTGCCTCACGTGATCGCCGAAAACTGGGACGGCGCCCGTTCGATCACGGTCGGTGATATTGACGACGATGGTGATATTGACATCGCCGCAGTCGCGCAGTTCGCCGATCAATTGGTCTGGTTCCGCCAGAACGCCAACGGCACGTTTACTCAGTTTGTGATCGCTTCAAACTATGACGGCGCTCGTGATGTCTTGATCGTTGACCTCGACGGTGACGGCGACGAAGACCTTGTGACGGCTGCTTGTGACGCAAACGACGTCTCGTGGTGGCGCAACAACGGCAGCGAAACGTTTACGCGATTCGTGATTGACAACAACTTCACCGGCGCGCGTTCGATTGAAGTCGCGGACATCGGCAACGACGGTGACTGGGACATTTTGGGTGCGGCATATGAAGGCGGCATGTTGGCCTGGTGGTCAAACAACGGCAGCGAAGCCTTCACGCGAACGGTGTTGATGAGCGGGGTCTTCGGAGCGTCCTATATCAATGCGGCTCACTTGAATAACGACAACGTTCTTGACATCTACTTCTGCGTCGCACAGCAACCGCTGGTCGGTTGGTGGGACGGTGCGACGAATCAACAAAATTATGTGACATCGCTGATTCCGTTCCCGCGTGAAATGGACGCCGTGGATATGGACGAAGACGGACGCGCGGATCTGTTGCTCGCGGCCAACGAGAATCAGGAAATCTCATGGTGGCGCAATACGGATAACCGTTTCTATCGCAATGTGATCACTTCCACGATGTGGCAGGCTTCCGTGGTCCACGGGTCTGACTTTGATAACGATGGTGACACGGATGTGATTGGCGCGGGTGAAGGCACAATTAAATTGTGGCTCTCGACACTTGCGGATGACCGGTTTGCCAGTGAATTGCTCTTGCCGCCCGGAAATGACGACGACCGCGATAAGCCTGCTTTTGGTCAGCCTGTCGTGCCGGTCAATTACGAACTTGCCGACAACTATCCGAATCCGTTCAATCCGATGACGCAGATTCGCTTTGGATTGCCGGAAGCGCAAACCGTTCAGTTGACGGTGTATGACGTGACGGGTCGAGAAGTTACGCGACTTGTTGACGGTACATTCGGAGCAGGCTATCATACGGTGACGTTTGACGCAAGCGCGATGGCAAGCGGTGTGTATCTTTATCGCATCGTGGCCGGAGAGTTTGTGGCCAGCCGTAAGATGATTTTGATGAAGTAATGCGAAGCCACTCAACGATTAGCATCTGAAAATCACAAAGCGACGGAATACTCCGTCGCTTTGTGCTTGAAGTCTCTGTGGTCCCCACTTTGCAATTAACAACCGGCTTAACCGGAGAACTACATGTCTGAAACACTGGATCGTTTGAGTATTAACACCGTTCGCGGATTGGCGATTGACACGATACAAGCCGCTAACTCGGGTCATCCCGGTTTGCCGTTGGGCGCGGCGGCAATGGGGTATGCGATTTTTCAAAAGCATCTGCGCCACAATCCACTTGATCCGGCATGGGTGAACCGGGATCGGTTTGTGTTATCGGCTGGTCACGGTTGTGCGTTGCTTTATTCTCTCTTGTATATGACGGGATATGACCTGCCGATGGAGCAGTTGAAGCAGTTTCGTCAGTGGGATAGTATTACACCGGGACATCCTGAATTGGGGCTGACGCCCGGTGTTGATGCGACGACCGGACCGCTGGGTCAGGGCGTCGGCAACATCGTCGGGATAGCGATTGCGCGCGACATGTTGGCCGCGATGTTTAATCAAGACAAACATGATGTTATTGATTTTCGCGTCTTTGGAATCTGCTCGGACGGTGACTTGATGGAAGGTGTCGCGTCTGAAGTCGCATCACTGGCCGGACATCTTGGACTAGGCTCCATTGTGATGCTGTATGACGACAACATGATCACGATTGACGGTTCGACCAAGATCGCGTTTACGGAAGACGTGGGTGCGCGGTTTGAGAGCTATGGCTGGCAAGTGCTGGAGTGCGACGGGATGGAGCTTGGCGAGGTTGATCAGGCTATACGCGAAGGCATTTCGGAGACGGATAAACCGACGTTGATTTGCTGTCGCACGCAGATTGGCTTCGGATCGCCTAACAAGGCTGGAACATCTAAGGTGCATGGTTCTCCTCTGGGTGACGAGGAGGTTGCATTGACCAAGCGTGCTTTGGGACTTCCTGAAGATAAGAAGTTTTATGTGCCGTCGGAGGTGTTTAAGCACATGGGAGCGGCACGGCAGGTGGGCGCGGAACGTCAGGCGGCTTGGCAGAGTTTACTAGAAAAGGCATTTCAGGCAAAACCCGGATTGCAGGCGACCTGGCAACAGTTCTGGTCGCGCAGATTGCCCGAAAACTGGGCAAACAAGCTGCCAACCTGGAAGCCGACCGATAAGTCACTGGCGACGCGAAAAGCTTCTGAGATGTGTTTACATGCTGTGACCGAGCTTCCGTGGATTGTGGGCGGCAGTGCTGATTTGGTTGAATCAAACTTGACATATCTTGAAGGCAAGGGAGATTTTCAGCGAGACAATCGCGGCGGCAGAAACATACGATTCGGAATTCGTGAACACGGAATGGGCGCGATTTTGAACGGTATCGCGAGTTCAGGGCCGTTTATTGCTTTCGGCGCGACGTTCTTGAACTTTTTGGACTACATGAAACCGTCGGTGCGTATTGCCGCGCTGTCGCATCTGCCGGTGCTGTATATCTTTACGCATGACAGCATCGGATTGGGAGAAGACGGGCCGACGCATCAACCGATTGAGCATTTGACTCACATGCGGGCGACGCCGAATCTTTGGACGATGCGGCCCGCCGACGCCAACGAAACCGCGCAGTGCTATCGAGTCGCCATTGAGAGGACAAACGGACCCGTGGCGCTGTGTTTGACACGGCAAGCGTTGCCGAATCTTGAATACTCAGGCGATCATATGCCGGTAGAACTGGGCGCGTATATTCTATCAGAGGGAATGAACGACTCTCCGGAAACGATTATTCTTGCGAGCGGAAGTGAAGTGGAAATTGCGCTCGGCGCGAAAGCGATGCTCGAGAAAGAAGGCATCTCCACTCGCGTGGTCTCCGTTCCCTGTGTTGAATTGTTTGATCAGCAGCCGCAAGCCTACCGGGATCAAGTTTTGCCGCCGAAGATTCGCGCGCGTGTCGCTGTGGAAGCGGGCGCGACGCTCGGCTGGTGGAAGTACGTTGGCTTAGACGGTGATGTCGTCGGGCTGGATCGCTTTGGCGCATCGGCTCCGGCAAAGATAATTTATGAAAAGTTAGGATTGACTCCCGACAACGTGGCACGGCGCGTGATGTCGGTGCGCGAAAAGGCTCGCGCTGCTGCAGGAGCGCTCAAATGAGACTTGCCGTTGGTAGCGATCACGCTGGATTCGCTCTGAAGAAGGAATTGATTGAGTGGCTGACCAAACATGAACATCAGATTGTGGATGTAGGGTCGCATTCGACAGACGCATCGGACTATCCGGATTATGCGCGCGCTGTCGGGCGAGAAATTATTGAAGGGCGCGCGGATCGCGGGCTGATGGTTTGCGGCAGTGGCGTGGGAGCTTGCGTGGCGGCGAATAAGATCAAGGGGATTCGCGCCGGGGTTTGTCATGACACGTTTTCCGCGCGGCAGGGCGTCGAAGACGATGATATGAATATGTTGTGTCTGGGATCGCGGGTTATCGGCAGCGAACTTGCGCGCGAAGTTTTGAAAGCATTTTTGGCCGCGAAGTTTTCGGGACTTGAGCGGCATCAGCGGCGGCTCAACAAAGTGCTTGAGATTGAAGCCGCGGGGAAGTAACTGGACAATCTAACAAGGAGAAATAGATGAGCCATCCGATCATTAAGGCCACACTCGATTTAGGGCAATCCCTGTGGCTTGACAACCTCAGCCGTGAGTTAATGGACTCCGGCGCGCTGGAGCGCTACGTTACCGAAGGAATACGTGGGATGACCTCAAATCCGACGATTTTTGAAAAAGCGTTTGCCAGCAGCACGGACTATGATGCCGACATTCGAAAGGGTATCGCCACCGATCTTACACCGCAGGAAGTGTTTGAGAATCTTGCCGTCAGCGACGTGGCGCGGGCCTGCACAATTCTATCGGGAGTTTATCATGACTCCAAGGGTGTTGACGGCTATGTGAGTTTGGAAGTGTCCCCAACGACGGCGTACGATACGAAGGGAACGATCCATGAAGCGATGCGTTTGTGGGAGCGAGTGAATCGCCCGAATCTGATGATTAAGGTGCCGGGAACGGTGGAGGGAATGCCTGCAGTTCTTGAGCTGCTTACGCGCGGCATCAATGTGAACATCACGCTGCTGTTCACGCTTGATCAGTACCGGAACGTCTTGGAGACATATCTCAAGGCGCTGGAAGCGCGACATACGAAGGGCGAGGATTTGTCGAAGATCGCGTCTGTCGCGAGCTTTTTTGTCAGTCGAATTGACTCGGTAGCCGATGCGCAGCTTGAAAAATCGGGACGAAAGGACTTAATGGCAAAGGGAGCAATTGCCAACGCCTATATGGCCTACAAGCACTTCCTGAGCGTAACCGGGTCGCCGCGCTGGCAGAAACTGGCTGCGGCCGGTGCGCGCGTGCAGCGCCCGTTGTGGGCTTCTACGTCAACGAAGAATCCCGACTACTCCGACGTATTGTATGTTGATGAGTTGATTGCTGAGCATACGGTCAATACAGTACCACCGCACACTTTATCCGCGTTCATGGATCATGGCAAGCCTTCCGCAAAGCTTGTAAAGAATATGGACTCTGGAGAAAAGACGCTGGCTGAGTTAAAGAACGCAGGCGCTGATATTGATCAAATCGCCTTCGACTTGATTGAAGACGGCGTGGTAAAGTTCACGCATTCGTTTGAAACAATGCTAGCCGCAATTCAAAACAAGTTGAAGACCGGAGTAACAGCTTAGGCTCGATATTCTTAGGCAAGAAAAAGCGGCAGACCGGTTTGGTCTGCCGCTTTTGCTATGCTATCTCGCCTTGCTCAGTAATGATGCTTCAACTTGCGATTCGATTGAGTCTTGTCAGACGAGGAATCGTCTGTGTACGATTTTTCTGTCTTGGCAACTGACTTATGCGATCTCTCGTCAAGTGGTTGTTTTGGTGCCGGGGCCTCGGCGACATGTTTGGCCGGTGTTGCTACGGGCCGGTTAAATGCCACGGCACCGGTTTGTGATTGCCAGATGACCGCTCCGGTGCCCATATCGTAAACAGCCGACAAGACTACGCAGTTGCCCGCCGCAACAGCCTGCTCTATGCTGCGAGAACCAGAAATCAGCGAGGCGGCTCCCGCGCGGGCATTCTCTTTTATCGCTCCGTCATAGATTTCGTCGTCAGTGTAGCCTTTCGAAAGGCAAGCGTCGACGCTCGGGCGAATTTCATTCACCAAGGTGTTTAGCGGTTCAGGGAAGTCAGTGTCTGACAGCGCTGCACTGACTGCGCCGCACTTCGTGTGACCCATGACGACAACGACCGGACAACCGAAATGTCCCACGGCATAATCTGCCGAAGCCAGAACCTCCACGGGGGTAACATTGCCTGCGACGCGAATGACAAATAGTTCACCCAAACCGGAGTCGAAAATTTGTTCCGGGGGAACCCGCGAGTCGGCACAGGTGATAACACAAGCATAGGGGGTCTGGCCGGCGGTCAAGGTTTCGCGCCTGGCTGAACCACTGTCCCAGACGTTGGGCTTGCCTATGACGAATCTTTGGTTGCCATTTTGCAACTTGGTCATGGCCTGATCCACAGACCAAACCTGTGTGTGATCGCCGGCGATTGAAGCGGTAAACGCGATCAACAAGCTAATCACTACTCTCATGTCATTCTCCGAAATCGTTAAAGTCCACAAGGATAAAGAATAATCAGAGCAAACCTCATTCCACAAGTGGTCATCCAAAGGGCTTAAATATCACGGCGTGCTTATTGCGTAATGAATTCTGGTAAGCAGAGGACGTTGAACTCTTGCGTGGAAACCTTATGAAAAACTCTATAACACTCTTAACAACTCATGTCAGTCGAGGCAGGCTCGATGACATCGGTATGGGCGACCCGAACTTCACCGTCGAACTGATTGATATCATGATTGAAGACGGCAGTCAACGGGTACAGAAGCTCCGTACCGCCCACAATCTTCAGCACTTTGAAGAAGTCGGGAAGATTGCCCATTCACTTAAGGGTGCGGCGCTGAACGTCGGGGCGATGACATTGGCGCAGCTCTGTGCGGAGATTGACGAAACTATCAGATCACTGTCTGAGGCGATTACACCTGAACAAGTCGCGCTGGTTGAGGCGGAATTTACCAGTGTTGTGGAAGAACTTAAGCAAATCAAGAGTGAAATAACCGCATGAAAGTGCTTGCCGTTGACGACGATCGTGTTACACTCTTGACACTCGAACGGCTGTTGTCCAAGTTCGGGTACGAGCCGCTGACAGCAAGTAGCGGAACAATGGCTTTGCAGTTGTTCCTTGAACATCGGCCCAAGATTCTGGTCACGGATTGGATGATGCCGGAGATGGAAGGGCCGACGGTGGTAAAGACGATTCGCGCGTTCGCGGAGTCGGAATACACTTATATCATCATGCTAACGTCGCGGCAAGACAAGGATGACATGATGGCGGGAATGCTTGCGGGTGTGGACGAGTTTATCACAAAGCCGATCGATCCAGATCAATTGCGCGCGCGGCTAAGGGTCGGGAAGCGCATTATGCTATTGCAGGATTCGCTTGCCAGCCGAGTGCGGGAACTCGAGCAGGAAAGACAGCATGTGCAAACGCTGCAGGGATTTCTGCCGATTTGCTCCTATTGTAAAAAGATTCGAGATGATGAGAATCTCTGGTCGCAAATTGAAGAGTATATCTGCGATCATCAGGAAAATGTCCAGTTCTCCCACTCAATCTGCCCGAGCTGTTATGAGAGCAAAGTGAAGCCGATGGAAGAGGCCTTTTGGGCAAAGAAGAAAGCCGAGCAAGAGGCCGTTGGACTTCCGTAGAAATTCCATATTGAATCCGAAACCGCGTCAACTCGCGCGGTTTTTTTGTTGGTTGCAGAAGTCGTGAACAAGCCTTATATTGGCGGAAACTCCCTACAAAGTGAACACGATGACCAGAGAACTTGTTGTTTCCTTGATTGACCACACACTGTTGAAGCCCGACGCGACGCCTGCGCAAGTCGTGACGTTGTGTGATGAGGCGAGAGAGTATTCCTTTAAGACGGTTTGTGTGAATTCAAGATTTGTGGCGCAATGCAAGCGTGAGTTAGCCGGGAGCGGGGTCGAGGTGTGCAGCGTCGTGGGGTTTCCCTTGGGAGCGATGAGCACACAGGCCAAGGTCGCGGAGTGCTTGCAGGCGGTTTCTGACGGTGCGACGGAAGTTGATATGGTGTTGTGGATCGGAGGACTGTTAAGCGGCGAGGATAAGACCGTCGAGCACGATATTCGCGCGGTTTCCGACGCTTGTCGCAGAATGGGCACACAACTTAAAGTTATTTTTGAGACGGCGATGCTAAGCGATGAGCAAATCGTGACCGCCTGCAAGTTATCGGTCAATGCGGGAGCGCAATGGGTGAAGACATCCACGGGCTTCGGACCCGGAGGCGCAACTGTTGAGGCTGTCCGGCTCATGCATCGTGAAGTTGTGGCACATGGACTAAAGGTCAAGGCATCGGGTGGTGTGCGGACGCTTGCGGCGCTGACGAAAATGGTGGATGCGGGTGCTGAGAGGATCGGCACTTCGAGCGGGTTGGCGATTGTGAGGGAACTTGAATTGTAGATTGACCCTCTTAGCCACTAAGCGGAGCTTGGAGGGCTTACCATAAAGAAGCGGGCGACCTTTTGGGCCGCCCACTTTTGTTTTTCGTTGATTAAGTATCTATTGAGGAAGAGAATCGATCTTGGCTGAAATTTCGGCGATGCCTTGCGCGTTCGAGTCTTCCTTGAGGTGAATCTTGTAGCCGACGGAAACGGGGACGCACAGTCCGGCATTTTTGTCCGTGCAATAAGCGAAGCTCAACATCACATCGAGATTACCGGGGGGCAACTGTACGGCGGGGATTACCACTTTCACCGGGAGCTCGGGTCTTGCGGCAAGTCCTTCTAAAGGTGAGCCGTTTTTTGTGCGGACGGCATAGCTCAGCGGGGCGTCCTTGTTTAAGTGAACGCCATGGGGAAGCACTGCGCCGAGCGACAGAGTCAAGTCCTGTTCCTTGCGGAAGGCGACGGTAGCTTCGGCCGTCGCATCGAAGTCCGTGGTCATGCTTTCTAACGTGCGCAGGCCGGACAACGCAAATTCTATCCATGAGTTGTCTTTAAGGGAGACACGAATAATCCGGTCGTGATTGGTGTCGGCAATATAGAGCCAGTCACCGTTGACCGAGATTCCGCCGGGTTCATAGAGGGAAAGTTTAGCAGGTGATTCCGTGGCTAAATCGGACGAGCCTGAGCCAATCAAATCACTTGACTCACGTTTGTCGATGTTCAGTCGTTTGATTTTGTGATTGTATGTGTCGGCAACAAGAATGTCGTTGTTGTGAACGGTGACTCCGAGCGGATGCTGTAGAAGTGTGCGGTCGAATTTACCGGTACGATCACCGAAATCGAAAAGACCGCTGCCGATCATTGTTTCCACCACCGCGGTCTTAAGGTTGGCGCGTCGCACGGCGCTGACTTCGCTGTCGGCAAAGTAGAGCCAGTCGCCGGTCAGAGCAAGCCCTGAGGGTTGCGCCAGTGCCGCCGAGCGCGTTCCGGTTCCGTCAATAAGATCTTCGCGGCCTGACCCAGCCCACGCCCTGGCAAGACCTGTGGGCAGATCGAGCGTCCAGAGTTGATGCGGACCTGCCATTGCTATATATAGCGTGTTTCCGTCCAGAGCCACGTCCCAGGGGCTGTTCAGACCTTGCGCTGTTCCAATTCCTCCGCCGAGCCGATCATAGACTTGCTCGCCCGTTCCGCTGATGGTTTCGACGGTTTTTGCGGTCAAGTCGAGTTTGCGAATCACGTGGTTGTCCGTGTCCGCGACGTAGAGTACATTATTTTTGTCGTCAAAGGCCATACCTTGCGGGTTGTCGAATTCTGCCGATTCGAACGCGCCTGACGCGCTGCCTTTTTTGCCGGAGCCTGCAATGGCCGAGACCTTTCCGGCGCTGTCGGCGATGACGATGCGATCGTGATTTGAATCGGCGATGAAGACGCGGTCTTTGACGGCCAAGACTTTTCCGGGAAAGGACAAACCTGAGGCTGCGGGGACACGGGAGTCTCGATTGAACTCCGGCGGGCCCGAGGCCAGCACGCCTTTTTCACGGCCTTCCTCCAGAAGCGCCTCAATGATGCCGTCCAGAACTTCGAGGTTGCCCTCTCCGGATAACTGCCCGACTACGCGACCTTCGCCATCCACGACGGCCAGAGTGGGCCAAGCGCGGACGCCATACTCTGTCCAGATGCGGTGCTGTTCATCCACGATAACCGGATGCGCGATATTGTAACGATGGCAGGCGGTGAGAATGTTTTCCTTGTCACTCTCATTGTCAAACTTCGCTGAATGCACGCCGATGACGACGACGGGTTGGTCGGCGTATTTATGCTCGATATACTCGAGATCGGGAAGAACGTGCATGCAGTTGATACAGCAATACGTCCAAAAATCCAGCACGACGATGCGCCCTTTGAGTTCATCCTGAAAGTATAACGGGCGATCCGTGTTTACCCAAGCGAAGTCGCGCGGAAACTCCGGCGCACGGACGCGAGAGGTGGGAAGTTGCGGACGTGGCATTGAGGTTGACTCCGATGTGGTTTGGTTGGCGACGGCTTGCGAAGCAGTCTTGAAAGGAAAGGGTAGACGTGTAGCCGGAGGCGGCCCCGAGCATGAGGCGATCACGGCTCCCGTCAGCATTATAATCAGGCCAAATAGCAGGCGATTCGAACAGGTTTTCATTTGATTCTTAGGAGGGAATGGGAGAGGGATGGTGCGAGGGCTTATCTCAAAGACGAATCGGTCACGAAAAAGTTCCAATGTTCCCGGAGCAGTATGTTCAAGTATAGTAAAAACAAAGGCAATTATAGATTGCTGGAAAAGGCGACAAGAATTCAAGTACTCAGAATCTTGAATGAGACCGCTATTTTCCGTATAATTAGCAACTATTTACGCCTGAAACAACCTCCGCCCATGCCCCAAGACACGAAAAATCGCTTGGCTGACCCTTTCACCAAACAAGGGGCACCCAATACATCTTCGCTGGACCTTTTGACCGACAGCCAAGGCTCGATGACTTTTCATCGCGTCTTGCGGCGGGCACATCCTGCTGATACAATCGTGGGAGTTCGCGGCGTGGCAATAGGTGGACAGGAATTGACGGTTATCGCCGGACCTTGTGCGGTGGAGTCTCCGCAGCAATTGATGGCGGCCGCTGAACGAGCGGCGGCGCACGGAGCGCATCTGCTTCGCGGCGGCGCGTTCAAATTACGTACATCGCCTTACGCGTTTTCCGGTTTGGGTGAAGCTGGGCTGAAACTGCTTAGCGAAGCGCGGCGCATCTCGGGTTTGCCGATTGTTACGGAAGTTGTGGATGAGGAGAGTGTGCTACTCTCCGCGGCCCACGCCGACATGCTGCAGATCGGGACGCGCAATATGCACAATTATGTTTTGCTCAAGCAAGCGGCGGCAACGGGCAAACCGATTTTGCTGAAGCGAGGGATGTCGGCGACGCTCGACGAGTTTCTTCATGCGGCGGAATATATTCTTGCGGCGGGTAACTCACAGGTTGTGTTATGCGAGCGCGGGATTCGGACTTTTTCAGATTTTACTCGCAATACCCTGGACTTGAACATCGTGCCTGCACTGAAGCAGATGACGCATTTGCCGGTGATTACCGATCCGTCACACGGCACGGGCCGGGCTGATTTGGTTGCGCCGATGTCGCGGGCATCCATTGCCGCCGGAGCGGATGGTGTGCTGATTGAAATGCATCCCGATCCTGAGAAGGCGCTGTCCGATGGTTATCAGTCACTCGATCCGGAAGAATTCGGTGAGTTGATTAGTGATCTTGCGCGGCTGGCTCCGATTATGGGACGGACGTTGACGCGACGTGGGCAGTAGCTCGCGAGCTGTGCGCGTGACGAGGGCGACCGCGCCGCTGTTTGCTCAGATTGCTCCGTCGGGTGACAAATCGGTTTCGATTCGGCGAGCGTTGCTGACGCTGTTTACGACTGATGCGATTCGCTTGACTAATTTTGG